>NZ_JBWKMT010000006.1:0-399333 GCF_059415185.1 Acidovorax sp. GW821-FHT10E04 | reverse complement strand
TTGGGCAGGCCCGTCAGCGCGTCGAAGAACGCCAGGCGCTCGATCTCCTGCTCCGCTCGCTTGCGGTCCGTGATGTCGCGGCACACGCCCAGCACGCCGGTCACGCGGCCGTGCAGGTCGCGGATGGGGGTCTTGATGGTCTCGAACTGGCCCTGGTAGCCATCCTCGGCGAAAGTGAGCGTTTCCTCGTACACCAGCGGCTGCCAGGCCTGCATGGCGCGCAGGTCGTAGTTGCGGAACCGCTCGGCCTCCGGCTGCGCCACCAGATCGAAATCGCTGCAACCCACGATCTGGCGCTCCGGCCGCCCGGCAAAGCGCTCGAACACGGGGTTGACCGACAGGTAGACACCCTGCGCGTCCTTGAGGAACACCATGTCGGGCATGGCGTTGACCACGCGCGCAAGGTGTGCCTTCTGGTGCGCAAGCTCTTCCTCGATGCGCTTGAGCTCGGTGAGGTCGTAGGCGAACAGCACCACGGCGGGCACACTCTGGTCCGTCACGCTTTCGGGGGCGATGGTGGTGTGGTGGCACTGGGTGCCGCCGGGTCCGTCGATGCGGTTCTCGAACACCGCCGCCTCGCCCGCGAACGCCTTGTCGAAATGAGGCTGCATGCGCTGCATCACTTCGGGCTCCAGCACATCCCTCAGCAATTGCCCCTGCAGCTGCGCGGGCTCGCGGTGCAGCCAGCGGGCCTGCTGTTCGTTGACGTAGAGCACGCGCAAATCGCGGTCCAGCCGTGCCACCCCGCCAGGCACTTGCCGCAGCATGTTGGCCATCAGGGCCTCGTGCGCGTGGGAGGCTTCCTCGGCCAGGTGGTGCGCGGTGATATCGGTCTGCACACCGTCCCACATCACCCGGCCATCGTCGAGCCGGCGCGGCGAGGCGCTCAGGTGCATCCAGCGCAGCTGGCCGTCCGGGCGGCGCATCCGGAAGACCTCTTCCACCGCCGCCATGTTCACGAAGGAGTTCTCCTGGGCCCGCAGCAGGCGCGCGCGGTCTTCCTCGAGGATCTGCCCGTACAGGACGCTGGGGTTGCGCACCACGTCCTCGACGCTGACCCCGTTGAGGCGGGCAATGGCCTCGCCCATGTGGACGAAGTGCGTGCGCCCGTCGTGCTCGCGCACCACCTGGTACAGCACGCTGTGGGGCAGGTTGCGCCCAAGCAGCGACAGGCGGCCCTGGCTTTCGCGCAGCAGCCGCTCGGCCTCCTGCACACGCGCAAACGGCTGGCGGATGCCCGCGTTGAACACCGCCTGGTACAGGAGCGCATAGGCCACGATGCGCCAGCCGTGGGCGAGCGGGCCGCCCACGGGAGAATGGCCGCCCAGCAGGCCCACCGAAAGTTCACCGCAGGCGAAGGCCGCCGCCGCCCAGGCGAAAACGCGCTCGCGCGCCTGCCCCCGGCGCACCGCATCGCGGTGCAGCAGCAGGGCCACCGCCGCCAGCACCAGCACGAGCCCGAACGCCAGGTACTGCCGCAAGGCTCCGCCCGCGGCCTGCGCAAACGATGCGGGCAGCGGCCCCAGCGCCGTTCCCAGCAGCAGCAGCGCCATGCCGGCGGAGGCGGCCAGCCACGCCTTGGCAGGGCCCGCGGCGGTGAGGTGCACCGCCGTGAGCAGCAGGGTGAGCGTCTCCGCCACCCGGGCCCAGCTGCTGAGCCACAGCGAGATGCCGGCCGTGCCCGTGGGCATGTGGACCGAGGTCGAATGCGCCAGCACGCCGTGGAGAAAATTGCATGCCGCCGCCACGCCGAAACCCGCCACCAGCACGTTGGCACGGGTTTGCTCGGGGGCTTCGAGGGTGTGCAGCGATACCGACACCACCAGCAGCCCGAGCAGCACGGCCACCAGTTCCATGAAAGGCTCCAGGCCGTGCTGGGAACCCGCGCCATCGCCCATCATCTGCGCCAGCGGCACCATCACGGCCGCCAGCGCGGCCACCACCAGCACCACCGTGACGGCTGGTGTGTCCGTCAGCAGCGCGCGATAGGGCCTGAAGCGGGTGGAAGGGGGCATACGGGCGTGAGGCAGTGCGGGACTCTATTTCGACACAACGTCACAAGTGTATCGGCGAGTAAGCAGGCATTCACATTCTTTACGGTCTCCCTGGCACACGGCTGACTGGGCGCGCGGCCCCCGGGGCGCGGCGCCGCAGCGCCGGCCACTCCCGCATCATCTTCAGCCGGCCAGCAGCTGGCGCAGCACAAAGGGCAGGATGCCGCCCGCCTGGTAGTAGTCCACCTCGATCGGCGTGTCGATGCGCAGCGTGACCGTGACCTCCTGGCGCGAGCCGTCCGCGCGGCGGATGACGAGCTGCGCATCGCTTTGCGGGGTGAGCGCGGGGTCCGGCACCACATCGATCACCTCGCTGCCGGTGAGCCCCAGCGTCTCCCACGACTCGCCCGCCCGGAACTGCAGGGGCAGCACGCCCATGCCCACCAGGTTGGAGCGGTGGATGCGCTCGAAGCTGCGCGCCACCACGGCCTTGATGCCCAGCAGCTGCGTGCCCTTGGCCGCCCAGTCGCGGCTGGAGCCCGTGCCGTATTCCTCGCCGGCGAAGATGACCGTGGGGGTGCGCTGGGCGATGTACTGCATGGCGGCGTCGAAGATGAACATCTTCTCGCCCTGCAGCGCGCCCTCGTTCTGGAACACCGTGACGCCGCCCTCCTCGCGGGAGCCGTCGGCCGTGGGGGCAATCATGAGGTTCTTGATGCGCACGTTGGCGAAGGTGCCGCGCATCATCACGTCATGGTTGCCGCGCCGCGCGCCATAGCTGTTGAAGTCCTGCTTCATCACGCCGTGCTGCAGCAGCCACTGGCCCGCGGGCGAGCTTTCCTTGATGGAGCCTGCGGGCGAGATGTGGTCGGTGGTGATGGAGTCGCCGAACAGCGCCATGATGCGCGCACCCAGCACGGACGGAAGCTTTGCGTCATTTTGGCCGCCAGCGCTTGATGCATCTGCGCTGGCAGCTCCTTTTTCAAGAGCAAACTGGGCAAAAAACGGCGGCTCGGCGATGTAGGTGCTGGCGGGCCAGGTGTAGGCATTGCCGCCCACGCCCTTGATCTTTTCCCAGAGCTTGCCGGGGTCGGAGCCCACCTTGGCGTAGTTCTCGCGGAAGGCCTTGCCGTTCATCGCGAACTTCATCAGCTGGTGGATCTCGTCGCTGGTCGGCCAGATGTCGCCCAGGTAGACGTCGCGCCCGCCCTTGCCCTTGCCGACGGGCTCCGTCATCAGGTCCTTGAGCACGGTGCCGGCGATGGCGTAGGCCACCACCAGCGGCGGGCTGGCCAGGAAGTTGGCCTTGAGGTTGGGGTGGATGCGCGCCTCGAAGTTGCGGTTGCCCGAGAGCACGGCCGCGCACACGAGGTCGTTGCTGGTGATGGCCTCATTCAGCTCGGGCGTGAGGTCGCCCGCATTGCCGATGCAGGTCGTGCAGCCGTAGCCGGCGAGCGCGAAGCCCAGCTTTTCCAGGTAGGGCAGCAGGCCGGCCTGCGTGAGGTATTCAGTGACGATGCGCGAGCCGGGCGCCAGCGATGTCTTGATGTGCGGCTTGACCTTGAGCCCCGCCTCCACCGCCTTCTTGGCCAGCAGGCCCGCGGCCAGCAGCACGCTGGGGTTGCTGGTGTTGGTGCAGCTGGTGATGGCGGCGATCAGCACGTCGCCGTTGCCCAGGGTCACGTCGCCAGCGCGGCTGGCCTGCTGGGCGGGCACCTCGGCGTGCGCGGCGGCCAGGGTGGGCTTGTTGTGCTCCATCTCCACCACGAAGCGCGGCGCGCCGGAAGGCAGGGGCTTCTCGGCGGGTGCGCTCACCTCGGCCGGCGCATCGGACGGGCGCACATGGTGGCGGGTGTGCAGCAGCTCGGCCGGGCGGTTGAAGCCGTTTTGCGCGATGGGCTTGCTGAACAGGTCGGCGAACTGGCTGCAGACCTTGCCCAGCTCGATGCGGTCCTGCGGGCGCTTGGGGCCCGCCAGGCTGGGCGTGACGTCGCCCAGGTTCAGCCGCACGACCTGCGAGTAGTCGATCTCGCCCGCCAGCGGCACGCCGAACAGGCCCTGGGCCTTGAAGTACGCCTCGAAGGCCTCGATCTCGCCCTTGGTGCGGCCCGTGCCCTGGAAGTAGTCGATGGTCTTTTCATCCACCGGGAAGAAGCCCATGGTGGCGCCGTACTCGGGCGCCATGTTCCCGATGGTGGCGCGGTCGGGCAGCGACAGCGTGCGTGTGCCCTCGCCAAAGAACTCCACGAACTTGCCCACCACCTTGTGCTGGCGCAGGATCTCGGTCACCGTGAGCACGAGGTCGGTGGCCGTCACGCCCTCGCGCAGCTGGCCCGTGAGCTCGAAGCCCACCACGTCGGGCGTGAGGAAGTACACCGGCTGGCCCAGCATGGCGGCCTCGGCCTCGATGCCGCCCACGCCCCAGCCCACCACGCCGATGCCGTTGATCATGGTGGTGTGGCTGTCGGTGCCCACCAGGGTGTCGGGGTAGTAGACGCCGTCCTTGCGCTTGTGCACGCCGCGCGCCAGGTATTCGAGGTTCACCTGGTGCACGATGCCAAAGCCCGGAGGCACCACGCCGAAGGTGTCGAACGCCTGCATGCCCCATTTCATGAACTCGTAGCGCTCGCGGTTGCGCTGGAACTCGAGCTTCATGTTCAGGTCGAGCGAATTCTTCTTGCCGTAGTGGTCGATCATGATCGAGTGGTCCACCACCAGGTCCACGGGCACCAGCGGCTCGATCTTCTTGGGGTTCTTGCCCAGCTTCACGGCCACGCTGCGCATGGCGGCCAGGTCGGCCAGCAGCGGCACGCCGGTGAAGTCCTGCAGCACCACGCGCGAGACCACAAAGGGAATTTCGTCCTTGCGGTCTGCCTTGGGCACCCAGTGGGCCAACTCCTTGACATGCTCGGCGGTCACCTTGCGGCCATCGCAGTTGCGCAGCACCGATTCGAGCACGATGCGAATCGACACGGGCAGGCGGTGGATCTGGGGAAACTGCCGGGCCAGCGCGGGCAGGGAGTAGAACTGGCCCTCCTTGCCGGACGCTGTCCTGAAACTCTTGAGGGTGTTGGCAAACGCGTGACGGGCGGGCTTGGGCGATGAGGCCATGGCGAACTCCTGTGAAAGGCAACAAGGCCTATTCTGGCAGTCCTGCGTGACGGTGCAATCGTGGGGCTATGCGGGCCGCCGGGCCCCGGTGCCGGTGCGGCGCAGGCCGGTGCTCCGGCCCACGCCGCCGCCGCATGGAAGATGAATCAAGAATGCCCCTGGCGCTTGTGCGACAAGCGCCAAATGCTATCAATTCAAGAGCAAAAGATGAATACCCGTCAAGCGGCGGCCCATGCGGGCAGGCGGCGCACGCCCATCCACTGCAGTTCGGCCAGCAGGGCGACGGACACCACGTGCACCAGCAGATAGGCCTGGCCCAGCAAGGTGGGCGCGGCCGCGGAGCCCAGCAGCAGCGCCAGACTGGCCAGCGCCCAGGCGAAGTTGCCAACGATCAGCACCCACAGCCAGCCACGGGGCATGGGCTCGGACCGCGCGATGGCGGTGGCCAGGGCGGCGTAGCCCAGCAGCAGCACGCCCGAGGCCTGCAGCAGCCCCGGCGCGAGGCCCAGCCACCCGGCCAGCGGCGCCGTCAGCAGCAGGTGCATGGCACCGAGCAGCACACCGGTGGAGGCATCGAACCAGACCACGGCGCGCAGGAATCGGGGGGAAGACATCAGGTTGAACATGGAAGACTCCTTGGTGGGTAAAAAAATGAAGAACAGGCCTGCATCGTTCCCGTCCCGGTGCACCGCGTCGATGACCTGGCAGGTAATGGCCTGCACGCTCTTTCCCCCTAGGATGTGGCCCATGACCTCCACATCCCCCCCTTCGCACCGCCCTGTGCGCCCCAGCCTGCCGCACCGCGCGGCGCCGCCGGGGCCCGCATCGTTTGGCGACCATCTGCGCACCTGGCGCCAGCAGCGGCACCTGAGCCAGCTGGAACTGGCCGACGAGGCCGACATCTCCACGCGGCATGTGAGCTTCATGGAAACCGGACGCACCAACCCGAGTCGCGACATGGTGCTGCGCCTGTGCGAACGGCTGGCCATCCCGCTGCGCGAGCGCAATGCCCTGCTCGTGGCGGCCGGCTACGCGCCGATGTACCGTGAGCGCGCACTGGACGACCCCGCCCTCGCGGCGGCGCGCCAGGCCGTCGAGCTGGTGCTCAAGGGGCACGAACCCTGCCCCGCCATCGCGCTCGACCGCTGCTGGAACGTGGTGGCGGCGAACCAGGCCGCCCAGGCCCTGCTGGCCTCGCACGTGAGCCCGGAACTGCTCGCGCCCCCGATCAACGTGTTTCGCCTGAGCCTGCATCCCCAGGGCCTGGCCCCCCGCATCGCCAATCTGCCGCAATGGCGGGCCCACCTGTTTGAACGCCTGCGCCAGCAAATACAGGCCACCGCCGACCCGGCGCTGATCGCCCTGCAGGCCGAATTGCAGGAATATCCCGCGCCGCAGGCACCGGGCGCGCCGGTTCTGGCGGGTGAAATGCTGGGCGTGGTAATGCCGTTCTGCTTTGAAAGCGTGCACGGAATGCTCTCGCTCATCAGCACGACCACGATATTTGGCACCCCGGTGGACGTGACCCTGCAGGAACTGGCCGTGGAATCATTCTTTCCGGCCGACGATTTCACGGCGGAGGTTTTGCGCAAGGTGGCCTCGCAACCACATCCGCAGGAACCCGCGTGATACCAATGGGCTCGAAGGGCCTTCAGCGGCCGCGAGCCCATAAAAAATCCCTGCCCCGCCGCCGCTGCCCCAAGAGGCCCCGGGGTACCCGGACTCATTCGCTGAATGCACGAAGTAAATGGCGCATAAAAAAAGCCCGCGGGTGCGGGCTTTATTTTCTGTGCGATGGCTGTGCAGCCATGCCGTACCGGGCCTTCAGGCGAATCAGGCCATCCGATATGCCTGAAGAATTCCTGGCGGCAGCGGTTTGCCGCCTTTTTAAATGGCAAACTTCTCGCGGCTCTCGTTTTGAATCCACTTGGGCGCCTTGCCACGGCCCGTCCAGGTTTCGCCCGTGGCGGGATTGCGGTACTTGGGAGCCACCTTGGTGCCAGCGGTGGAGCTGCGCCCCGTGGCCTTGCCAGCGGCCTTGCCCGCGGGAAACACGTCCTGGGCGGTCAGGCCATATTCGGCCACCAGGGAACGAACCTGGGACACCGCGTCCGACAATTCACGCCGGCGGGCCTCGCTGATTTGTTGCTCAAGGGCTTCGCGCTGCTTCAACAGTTCTTTATAGCTGGTGGTCATGGTGTCAGGGTTCAGGGTGGAGGAAAGTGTGACGGATGAATTATATGAATAATCTGCCGCCTTTGCCATCCATCCCTTCAAATTCATGGAATTTCCATATTACCCGCCATGCCCATAATGAATGGCACCCTGCGGCGGGGTATTGGTGCCGGGCCTTTCAGAGACTGGAGGCGGCCGGTGGCTCCGGCTGCGCCAATACCTTGTCGATGCGCTTGCCGTCGAGCTCGAGCACTTCAAATATCCATCCGGCGCAGCCGATTCTCTCGCCAATGGCAGGCAAATGTCCGGTTTCCGCCATCAAAAGGCCGGCCAAGGTGTTATAGCGCCCCCGCCCTTCACCGGGTAAATCCCGAATATCCAGCCGCGCCTTGAGCTCGGCCACCGGCACCAGGCCGTCGAGCAGCCAGGTGCCATCGCCCCGCGCGGTGGCCCATGCGTCCGTGGCCGCGCCCGGCTGCAATTCGCCGGTAATGGCTTCGAGTAAATCGCGCGGGGTCATGATGCCCTGCACCACGCCATATTCATCGACCACAAACACCATGCGCCCCGAGCGCGCGCGAAACTGCTCCAGCAGCTCCATGCCGCTCAGCGTTTCCGGAAGGAAAGCCGCGGGCTGCGCATGGCGCTCGAGCAGCCCCTGCGCCTGCGGGCCGAGTTCGAGAAGGCGCGCCACGCTCAGGAGCCCCACCACCTCATCCAGCGAGCCCCGGCACACCGGATACCAGGAATGCGCGCCCTGCTCCCCGCCGCTGCCGGCCATGCGCAACCCCTCGGCCACCGTCAGTCCGGCATCCAGCCAGGCCACGTCGCTGCGGGGCACCATGAGCGAGGTGAGCGGCCGGTCATCGAGCCGGAACACGTTGCGCACCATCTGGTGCTCATGGTGCTCGATCACCCCGGCATCGCGGCCCTCTTCCAGGCTGGCCACGATCTCCTCCTCGGTGACGGCGCGCCCCGCCGCGTTGTCCACGCGCATCAGCGCCAGCACGCCCTGCGTCGAGAGCGAGAGCAGCCGCACGAATGGCTTGGCCACCTTCGCCACCCAGGCCATGGGGCGCGCGACCACCCGGGACACAGTTTCCGGATAAAGCTGGCCGATGCGCTTGGGCACCAGCTCGCCAAACACGATGGTGATGAAGGTGATGACCGTCACCACCAGCGCGGTGGCCGCGATGCCGGCGGGGCGGGCGGGCATTCCGGCCTCCTGCAGCCAGATACCCAGGCCGTCGCTGAAGGCCGCCTCGCCAATGATGCCGTTGAGCATGCCGATGGACGTGATGCCCACCTGGACGGACGAGAGGAACTGCGTGGGGTTGTCCAGCAGCGCCAGGGCCGCCTGCGCGCCCTTGTCACCGGCCTCGGCCATGGTGGCCAGGCGCGACTTGCGGCTGGACGCCAGGGCGAGTTCAGACATCGCGAACACGCCATTGAGCAAGGTCAGCAGCGCGATCAGCAGAAAATCCATGCTTCACCGGATAAGAAACACACCATGGCACTTTACTGTATCGGGGACATTCAGGGCTGCGACAGCGCCCTCGGGCACCTGCTCGACGTGATCGGCTTTTCGCCCAGCCGCGACACCGTCTACCTGCTGGGCGACCTCGTCAACCGGGGGCCGGACTCCGCCGCGGTCCTGCGCCGCTGCATGGCCCAGGGCGACGCCCTGCGCTGCCTGCTGGGCAACCACGACCTGCACCTGCTGGCCGCCGCACACGGCGCGCGCAAGCCCTCGCGGCGCGACACGCTGGGCACCGTGCTGGACGCCCCCGACCGCGCTGCGTTGCTTGACTGGGTGCGCCAGCAGCCACTGGCCCGTGCCCACACGCATGCCGGGCAGGCGCTGCTGATAGTGCATGCGGGCGTGCTGCCCGCCTGGTCTGCCGCAGATACCCTGGGATACGCGGATGAAGTGCACGCGGTATTGCGCGGCCCCGATCTGCCCGGTTTTTTGCACGCGATGTACGGCAACACCCCCGACCAGTGGCGGGACGACCTGACAGGCGCTGACCGCCTACGCGTGATCGTGAACGCGCTCACCCGGCTGCGCTTTTGCTCGGCCGACGGCGTGATGGATTTCGAAAGCACCGAAAGCGCGGATGCCGCACCGCCCGGCCTGATGCCCTGGTTCGACGTGCCGGGCCGGCGCACCGCGGGCACGCTGGTGGCCTTCGGCCACTGGTCCACGCTGGGCTGGCTCCACCGCAACGATCTGCTGGGGCTGGACACGGGCTGCGTGTGGGGCGGCTGCCTGAGCGCCGTGCGCTTTGGCGCGACGCTGGCGGAGCGCGAACTGCTGCAGGTGCACTGCGAGCAGGCCCAGGCCCCGGGCTGAATGCACCCTCAGGACGGCACGGGCTCCAGCAGGGCCGACATGGCCGCCGACTGCCAGACCCCGCCGTCCTGCCCGGCGATCAGCACGGCCAGCCCCGGCATGCGCTGCGCCAGTGCCCTGCCCGCCTGCGGGCCCCGCACCATCAGCGCGGCGCCCAGGCCGTTGACGGCCGCCACATCCCGCGCCACCAGGCTCACGCCATGCACGCCCGATGACGGGCGGCCGGTGCGCGGATTGAGCACATGGTGCTGGCGCCGGCCTTCGTGGAAGAAGAAACGTTCATAGTCGCCCGACGAGGCCACCACACCGGTGCCCGCCACGGCCACCACGCCCAGCAGATGCTCCGGGGAACGCGGGTCGCGCAGCCCCACGCGCCAGGGCCGGCCCTGCCACAACCCCTGGGTCAGCACATCGCCGCCGCCGTTGATCATGGCGTTCTCGACCCCCTCGGAGCGCAGCATGTTCATGCCGGCTTCCAGGATCGGGAGCTTGGCGATGCCGCCCAGGTCCAGCGCCATGCCCTGACGGGCCAGGAAGGCCGTGCCTGCGGCCCCATCCAGCACCAGGCCGCGCGCATCCACCAGCGGCAGCTGCCGCGCGATCTCGCTGGCGCCGGGCACCACCTTGTCGCCGGGACCAAAGTTCCAGGATTTGAAAGCCCCCACGGTCACATCAAAGGCCCCACGGCTCATCGCCGACACGCGCTGCGCGCCCTGCAGCACCGCCATGACTTCGGGTGGCACCGCCACGGGCATGATGCCCGCCGCGAGGTTGATGCGGCTGACCACGCTGCGGGGCTGGTAGCGGCTCATGAGCGCCTCCAGCCTCTGCATCTCCGCATAGGCCCGGTCCATGGCCTGGCGCAGCAGCGCGCGGTCAACGCCCTCCACCGCCATGTCCACCTGCGTGCCCATCAGGGGCCGCGAGCTGCGTTCAGACAACCCCCGTCCACCTGCGGCCGCTCCCGCACTCCAGACCGCGCCGCCCAGCAAGGGCAGCGCCATCACCAGGCGGCGGCGCGACAGGCCGTGGGGGCGCACAGATGCTTGCTGCATGGCGCCTCCGGTCAGAGCGACTTGTCGGCCATGAAGTCCACGGCGGCCTTGACCTCGGCATCGGTCAGGTTGGCGGAGCCCCCCTTGGCGGGCATCATGCCCTTGGCCCCGGTAAAGCCCTCGATCGCATGCTTGTACAGCGTGTCCTTGCCCTGGGCGATGCGCGGACCCCAGTCGGCCTTGTCGCCCGGCTTGGGGGCACCGGCCACGCCAGCGGCATGGCACATGGCGCAGGTCTTGCCAAACACGCTCTTGCCCAGTTCGTTCTCTGCGGCGGCCGGGGCGGCAGGGGCCGCCGCGGGCGCGGGGGCCGGTGCCGCCGTGGCAGCGGGGGCCGCGGCCGGGGCGGGCTCCGGCTTCTTGTCGCCACAGCCGGCCAGCAGTGCAGCCAGGATCGCCACGGCGACCATCACGGTTTTCTTTTGCATCGCATACATCCTGTTCTTCGTCATTGAAACAACCAGTCCAAAGAGCCCGTGGCCCCGCGCGAAACGCGTCCACGGTGCAACCTGAAAGCAGCCCTGCGGGCCATGCCCGGGCCCTCTTCAGGCTGGCGTATTGACTGTAGGTGCAAGAGGCAGTTTTGGGCAGGTGCGGGCCCCGCCGAAGCATGATCCAGATCAAATTGATTCATATTATGTGAATCTATTATCCAGGCCATGCAAGATCACCACGCCCTCCGATCACTGCGCCTGTGGGTGCTGGCGTGGTTCGTCATGGCGCTCGGTGCCGCGGTGGCCTCGCCCATGCTGCAGCCACAGGCCGTCGAACTCATCTGCGCGGGCAGTGGCGGCGCCCAGCTTTTCCTGCGGACCGCCGACGGGCTGGTCTCCACCGACTCCGCCGGCATGCAATGCCCGCTGTGCCTGGCCGCCGACGCGCCGCCCGTGGCACCCGCCGCCGCACAGGCCTTCACGGCCCCGCCCGATGGCACGCCCCGCGCGCCCCTGCGCCGCTGCATGGCCGCCAGCGCACGGACCCACCCGCCCGCCCGGGCGCCCCCCTTTTTCAACTGAGCCATCTCAAAAGAGGAAAAACCATGAACGAGAGAAAAGACAGTCCGCAACCCGCCGCCGGCATGGGCCGACGCAGCTTCATCAACACGGCGGCCCTGGTCGGATTGACCGCCGGCGTCGCCGCCTGCACCGAAAAGCCCAATGCGGCCACCCCCGCGGCACCCGCTCCGGCCGCGTCCGCGGCAGGCCATGCCGGCACCGGCGCGAACCCGCACCTGAAGCCGGGCGAGCTGGACACGTACTACGGCCTGTGGAGCGGTGGCCACACAGGCGACATGCGCGTGCTGGGCCTGCCCTCGGGCCGCGAGATCACACGCATCCCCTGTTTCGTGCCCGACGCGCTCGTGGGCTGGGGCGTGACCAACGAGAGCAAGAAGATCATGGGCACCAAGCCCGATGGCAGCCTGAAGTACACGGTGGCCGACACCCACCACACGCACGCCTCGTACAAGGACGGCAACTACGACGGCCGCTACGCCTGGATCAACGACAAGATCAACAGCCGCATCGCGCGCATCCGCCTTGACTATTTCATCTGCGACAAGATCACCGAGCTGCCCAACGTGCAGGGCTTCCACGGCATCTTCCCGGACAAGGCCGACCCGGTGGACCCGGCCATCAACTACACCACGCGCGTGTTCTGCGGCGGTGAATTCGCCATTCCCATGCCCAACACCGGCACGGAAGATTCGAGCAAGTACCGCTCCATGTTCAGCTGCGTCGATGCAGAAACGATGGAAGTGCGCTGGCAAGTGCTGATCGACGGCAACTGCGACCTGGTCGCCACGTCGTACGACGGCAAGCTCGCGGCCACCAACCAGTACAACGTGGAGATGGGCGCGAAGTACGAGGACATGATGGCCGCCGAACGCGACGCCTGCCTGTTCTTCAACGTGGGCCGCATCGAGGCCGCCGTGAAGGCTGGCAAGTTCAAGACCATCGGCACCAGCAAGGTGCCCGTGGTGGACGGCACCCACGAGGCGAACAAGGACCCCAAGACGGCGCTTACCGCGTACGTGTCGGTGCCCAAGAACCCGCACGGCGTGAACGCCAGCCCCGATGGCAAGTACTTCATCTGCGCCGGCAAGCTCTCGCCCACCGGCACCGTGATCGAGCTGGCCAAGGTGCTCGACTACTTCGACGGCAAGCTCGAAAAGCTGGACTCCGCCATCGTGGCCGAGGTGGAGCTGGGCCTGGGTCCGCTGCACACCGCCTTCGACGGCCGTGGCAATGCCTACACCACGCTCTTCCTGGACAGCCAGGTCGTGAAGTGGAACGTGGAGGCCGCCATCAAGTTCCACGCGGGCGACAAGACCGCCAAGTACGTGGTGGACCGCCTCGATGTGCAATACCAGCCGGGCCACTTGAACGCCTCGCAGTCCGAGACCAAGGCCGCCGACGGCAAGTTCCTGGCCGTGGGCTGCAAGTTCTCCAAGGACCGCTTCCTGCCCGTGGGCCCGCTGCACCCCGAGAACGAGCAGCTCATCGACATCTCGGGCGAGAAGATGGTGCTGATGGCCGACCACCCCGTGCGCGGCGAGCCGCACGACTTCATCATCTTCAAGCGCGACCTGGTGCGCCCCAAGCAGGTCTACACGCTCGACGAGTTCCCGCTGGCCGTCAAGGATCCCAAGGAGTCCGGCGTGTTCCGCAACGGCAAGAAGGTCACCGTGAAGATGACTTCGCAAGCCCCGGCCTTCAGCCTGCGCGAGTTCAAGCTCAAGAAGGGTGACGAGGTCACGCTGATCCTGACCAACCTGGACAAGATCGAAGACCTGACGCACGGCTTCGCGATCCCGAACTACAACGTGAACTTCATCGTGAATCCGCTGGAGACCGCGTCCGTGTCCTTCGTGGCCGACAAGCCCGGTGTGTTCTGGTGCTACTGCACGCACTTCTGCCATGCACTCCACCTGGAGATGCGCACGCGGATGATTGTGGAAGCATAGCCAGGCGGCATCCCCCTGAGGCGCTGCGCGCCTTCCCCCTTCTCTTGCAGCGCTACGCGCTGCGGAAGGGGGACACCGCCAGCGCGGCGGGGCGGCCCTTGCGCAGCGGTCGCTGGCTTGGGCCGCGCCAGTTGCGCAGGCTACGCTCATTTTTTATGCCAAATCGTGCTCTACCGCTTACTGGATAAGCGCTAGCAGCTATCAAAAAGATAGTTTCATGACATCCCTCCGTCGGCAGTTCGCCACGCTTCTTCTGGTCTTTCTGGCAGCCCTTTGGCTGGCGCCGCGCGCCCATGCCGCCGCAGGCGCCTACGAGGCCGAGCTGCCTGCGGAACTCGCTACCGCGCGCGACATGTGCGCGCTGGTGCCGTGCAAGGACGTGTTTCCCGGCGCCAGTCATTTTTCTGAACGCAAGGGCCAGCCGCCCTATGTGGAGGCCTACGACAACAACAGTGCCCAGAAAAAGCTGCTGGGCTATGTGATGCTGTCCACCGACATCACGGACACCCCCGCCTACTCGGGCAAGCCCGTGGTCACGCTGATCGGCATGGACAAGGAGGGCCGCTTCGTGGGCGTGAAGGTGCTCAAGCATTCCGAGCCCATCCTGCTGCTGGGCATCCCAGAATCCGCACTGCTCAAGTTCAACGCCCAGTACCTGGGCAAGTCGGTGGCCGACAAGATCGAGGTGGGCCAGTCGCGCCCCGATGAAAACGTGCTGGGCCTCGACGCCATCTCGGGCGCTACGGTCACCGTCATCGCGCAGAACCAGGTCATGATGGCCTCGGGCTCGGCCGTGGCGCGGCAGGTGGGCATCCTCGCGCCCACGGTGCGCGAGCCGGCCCGCTATGCGGAAACCGGCAAACGCCTGAGCTGGGCCGAGCTGGTGCAGCAACGCACCGTACAGCGCCTGCGGGTGGCGCCCGAACAAGTGGGCCTGGACAAGGGCCCCGAGCCCTTCATCGAGCTGTGGTTTGGCGACCTGAACCACCCCGACATTGGCAAGAGCCTGCTGGGCGAGAACGGCTGGAACAACCTGCGCCTGCAGCTCAAGGAGGGCGAACACGCCTTCTTCATCATCCGCACCGGCGGCAAGGAGTCGTTCAAGGGCTCGGGCTTCGTGCGCGGCGGCATCTACGACCGTGTGCAGGTGCGCCAGGGGGCGGATTCGTTCACCTTCCGCGACCTGGACGCGCTCAATCTGTATGGCATCGAGGCCGCAGGCGCGCCCAGCTACAACGAGTCGGTCATTTTCATCATCCGCTCACCCGCGTTCTCGGCCGCCTACCCGTGGAAGCTGAGCTTTCTGGGCAACCGCGTGGACCGCGCCACGGGCGCGCGCAGCTTCACCAGCTTCGACACGCCCTACTGGCTGCCCGCCGCCATGCTGCAAGGCGGGCGCCCCACCCTCGACGAGCCCGACGCCCCCTGGGTGCGCGTGTGGAAGTCGCGCGCGGTGGAGATCGCGCTGTTCGCCGCGCTGCTGATCGCCGTGACCGTGGTGTACGCCCTGCGCGAGAAGCTCACGCGCCTGTCCACCCACAAGAACAAATGGCCCGTCAACGGCTTCAAGTACAGCTTCTGGGCACTCAGCATTGGCTGGATCGGTTTTGGCGCCATGGCGCAGCCCTCCATCACGCAGGTGCTGACCTGGTTCCATTCGCTGCTGTTCCAGTGGACCTGGTCGCTGTTCCTGTCCGACCCGTTCATCTTCCTGTTCTGGATCTTCATCATCGTCACCGTGTTCCTGTTCGGGCGCGGGTTGTTCTGCGGCTGGATGTGTCCGTTCGGCTCGCTGCAGGAGGGCATCTACAAGGTCGCGCGTGCCCTGGGCCTCAAGCGCTTTCAGACCCAGCTGCCGCCAAAGTGGCACGACCGGCTCAAGTGGGTCAAGTACGCGGTGTTCTTCGGGCTGCTGGTGGTGTCGATGTTCTCCATGGGACTGGCCGAAAAGCTGGCCGAGGTGGAGCCGTTCAAGACCACCTTCCTGGTCGGTGTGATGAACCGCGCCTGGCCCTACAGCCTGTTCGTGGCGGCCATCCTGGGCGTGTCGATTTTCATCGAGCGGCCCTATTGCAAATACATCTGCCCACTGGGCGCCTCGCTGGCCATGCCCAGCACGTTCCGCTGGTTTGGCCTCAAGCGCAAGCAGGACTGCAACAGCTGCAAGGCCTGCGCCGTGGGCTGCGGCGCCCAGGCGATTGACGCCGATGGCCGCATCGACCACCGCGAGTGCCTGCACTGCCTGGACTGCATGATTCTCTACACCGACACCAAGGGCTGCCCGCCCCTGGCCAAGGAGCGCAAGCGCCGCGAAAAGGACGGCCTGGAAATCACGCCCATCGGCAAGAACGGCTATTTCATCCCGATCCACCCTGCCACGGTGCAGGACCAGATCTCGGCCAAGGCCGCCCAGGGGCCCGACCCGCGCATGCCCACAACGCCTGCACACCCCGCCCACAAGGCTGGAAGCCAAGGCCTGCGCTGGATCTGGCTGGAGCTGGTGGACCACCTGTGGCCCTGGAGCCGCGAAGGCTGGGCATCAGGCCGTGGCCTGCAGATCGCGGGCTTCTCGCTGGCCGTGGCCGCCAGCGTGGCCTGGGTGATGACCGCCCTGGGCACGTTGTCGTCGGGCGCCATCATCGGCTGGTGGTTTGGCTGGAGCGTGTACGAGGTGCTGATCCGCCTGTCGGGCAAGCGCTATGTGAAGGACGGCCCCTGGTGGCAGGGCCAGTACCGCCGGGCGGGCGTGATGGACATGCTGAGCTATGTGGGCTTCAAGAACCTGCTGATCGGCGCAGCACTCTTCCTGGCCATCAAGGCCGTGGTGGGATTGGCGTGATGAAGCCCTCCCTTGCCGCAACCGCATTCACCGCATGCGTGGCGCTGGCTGCGTGTCTGCTGGCCCTGCCCGCCCACGCTGCCACCGTGTTGGTGCGCCCCGGCCAGGACCTGCAGGCCGCCATCATGGCTGCGGCGCCAGGCGACACGGTGGAGGTGCAGCGGGGCTTCTACCACGTGAACCTGCGCATCGACAAGGCCCTGACCCTGCGCGGCATCGACCGCCCCACGCTCACCGGCGGGCAGGCGGGCGACACCATCCGCGTCACCGCACCTGACGTGGTGATCGAAGGCCTGATCGTGCGCGACTCGGGCACCAGCCTCAAGGACCAGAACGCGGGCATCTACATCTACCCCGGTGCACACCGCGCCGTGGTGCGCCACAACGACCTCACCTACAACCTGTTCGGCCTGTGGATCGAGAAGGCCAACGATGTACAGGTGCTGCACAACACCATCACCGGCCTGCGCGATGTGAACTCGTCGCAGCGCGGCAACGGCGTACAGCTGTACAACACCACGGGCGCACGCATCGAGGGCAATCACATCAGCTTTGTGCGCGACGCGCTGTATGTGGACGTGTCGCACCACGCGGTGTTTCGCGGCAACCGGCTGCACCACAGCCGCTACGGCACGCACTACATGAACTCCTACTACAACCTGTGGGAGGACAACGATACCTACCTCAACCGTGGCGGCCTGGCGCTGATGGAGGTGCGCGACCAGGTGGTGCGCAACAACCGCGCCTGGGGCAACAGCGACCACGGCATCATGCTGCGCACCCTGCAGGACTCGGTGATCGAGAACAACGTGGTGGCCGAAAACGCCCGAGGCTTCTTCATCTACGACGTGGAGTACATCACCCTGCGCGGCAACCTGGTGACCCGCAACACGGTGGGCGTGCACCTGTCGGCCGGCTCCAAAAACAACAAGGTCGAAGGCAACGACTTCATCGGCAACCGCGAGCAGGTGCGCTATGTGGGCGCCCGCGACGAGCGCTGGGGCACCGAGGGCGGCAACCACTGGAGCAACTACCTGGGCTGGGACCGCGACGGCAACGGCGTGGGCGACGTGCCCTACGAGGCCAACGACATGGTGGACCGCCTGACCTGGCGCCACCCCGCCATCAAGCTGCTGCTGGCCAGCCCTGCCGTGCAGGCGCTGCGCCTGGTGGGCCAGCAGTTTCCGGTGCTGCGCGTGCCCACCGTGGTGGACCCAAAACCCCGCATGCAACCGAACCAACCCCAACGGAATTTTCAGCGTGACACGCAACCCTCCCCCCATTGACCTGAGCGAGCCCCCCGCCATCGAGGTGCGGGGCGCGCACAAGCATTACGGCGCACTGCACGCCGTGGACGGCATCGACCTGCGCATCGCGCGCGGCGAGATCTTTGGCCTCATCGGCCACAACGGCGCGGGCAAGAGCACGCTGTTCAAGATGATCCTGGGCCTCACGCCCGCCACCTCGGGCGAGATCCGGGTGGGCGGCGCCACGGTGCAGGGCCGCGACTTTCGCGCCGCCCGCCGCCACCTGGGCTACCTGCCCGAGAACGTGGTGCTCTACGACAACCTGAACGGGCTGGAAACGCTGCGTTTCTTCGCCCGCCTCAAGGGTGCGCCCCTCACGCAATGCCCCGCGCTGCTGGAACGCGTGGGCCTGGCCCACGCGGGCAACCGCGCCGTGCGCGAATACTCCAAGGGCATGCGCCAGCGCCTGGGGTTTGCACAGGCCCTGCTGGGCGAGCCCCGGGTGCTGCTGCTCGACGAGCCCACCAACGGCCTGGACCCGCAGGCCATCCGCGACTTCTACGCCACGCTGCGCGGGCTGCAGGCGGGTGGCGTGACCATCGTCATCACCTCGCACATCCTGGCCGAACTGCAGGAGCGCGTGGACCGCCTGGCCATCCTGGCCTCCGGCAAGCTGCAGGCCCTGGGCAGCGTGCAGGCGCTGCGCGAGCAGGCGCACATGCCGCTGACCATCCACCTCACGCTGGCCGCGGCCGACCGGCCTGCCGCGCTGGGACTGCTCGCTGCCGTGCCCGGCGTCACCGGGACGGAAACGCCGGAAGGCCTGCACGTGGACTGCCCGCGCGGCAGCAAGATGGCCGTGCTGGGTGCGCTGGCCCCGCTGGGCGCCGCGCTGCAGGACCTGCAGATCCAGGAGCCCTCGCTGGAGGATGTGTACTTCGACCTGCGCAAGGGCTAGCCATGGAATTCCAACAAATCTTCACCATCGCGGGCAAAGAGTTCCGCGACCGCATGCGCAACCGCTGGGTGCTGGCCGTGGCACTGGTGTTCACCGTGTTCTCGCTGGCCATCGCCTACTTTGGCGGCGCGCAGCAGGGCACGGTGGGCTTTCGTTCCATCGAATTCACCATCGCCAGCCTGGTCAGCCTGGTCATCTACCTCATCCCGCTGATCGCGCTGCTGCTGGGCTTCGACGCCATCGTGGGCGAGCGCGAGCGCGGCTCGCTCGACCTGCTGCTGTCATTGCCCATCACGCGGCTGGAGCTGCTGCTGGGCAAGTACCTGGGGCTGGCGGCGGCGCTCACGCTCTCGACGCTGGCGGGGTTCGGTCTGGTGGCGGTGCTGCTGGTGCGGCAGTTCAGCGGGGCTGCGCTGTTCCACTACGGCGGCTTCATGATCAGCTCGGTGCTGCTGGGGCTGGCGTTCCTGAGCATGGCGGTGCTGCTCTCGGTGCTCACGCACGAGCGCACACGCGCCTCGGGCCTGGCGATTGCCGCCTGGTTCTTTTTTGTGCTGGTGTTCGACCTGCTGCTGCTGGGCGCCCTGGTGGCCACGGGCGGCAGCGTCGGCGGCGAGGCCATGGCCTACCTGCTGCTGCTCAACCCGGCCGACGTTTTCCGCATCCTCAACGTGTTCTCGCTCGACGACGTGCGCACCCTGTACGGCCTGACCAGCATCGTGCCCCCCGCCCTGGCCAAGCCATGGCTGATGGGCGCGGTGATGGCGGGCTGGATCGTGGTGCCGCTGGGCCTGGCGAGCTGGAGATTCAAGCCATGACGAAAAAAACCCACAACCAATATCAATGCGCCTGCGCCACGCGGCGCCAACTGCTGGGCTGGGCGGCCCTCGCATCGCTGGGCACGCTCACCGGCCTCGCGGGCCTGACCGGCTGCAGCCAGGCGGACAACAGCGCGCAGTCCCTGCAGCCCGTGGAGATCGACCGCACCACCAGCTGCGAACTCGACGGCATGCTGCTCGCCGACTACCCTGGCCCCAAGGCGCAGGTGCGTTTCGCGGGGCAGGACAGGCCCTCGTTCTTTTGCGACACGGTGGAGCTTTTCAGCACCCTGCTGGCCGGCGAGCAGGTGCGCGCCGTGCAGGCCGTGTATGTGCAGGACATGGGCCAGGCCGACTGGAATGCCCCGCAGGGCCACTGGATCGACGGCAAGACCGCCCTCTACGTGGTGGGCGGCAAGCGCCACGGCTCCATGGGCCCCACCATCGGCAGCTTCGCGCAAGAGGCCGACGCGAAGAAGTTCGCCGCCGAATACGGCGGCAAGGTGCTGCGCTTTGCCGAGATCACGCCCGCCATGGTGGACCTGAGCGGCGGGGCACTGCACGACACGCGGATGTAGGCGATGCAGCCCCCCATGCCCCCACGGCCGGCCCCCTCGGCCCGCGCCCCGTCCCGCGCGCCCACGCGGCGCATGGCGCTGGCGGCGGTGCTGCTGGGCACCGCCAGCCTGGGGGCCTGGCAATGGCCCCCGAGGTGGCGCCGCGCCCCGGCGGCAGCCGCCGATGCCGCGATGGTGGGCGACGATGTGTGCGTGGTGGCCCCGACGACGCCGTACGACCCCGCGCTGGGCCAGCCGCCGCAGGCCGCTCGCGAAGTGCCCCCCGAGGCACGCTGCCCCGTGTGCGGCATGTTCCCGGCCCGCGCGCGCGACTGGGCGGCGCAGGTCATTTTTGCGGACGGGGACGCCCAGTTCCTGGATTCGCCCCTGAGCCTGATGATGTACCTGGGCAACGTGGGCCACTATGCGCGTGGGCGCACGGCGCAGGCCATCGTGGCCCGCTACGTCACCGATGCGGACACCGGCGCGTGGCTGGATGCCCGGCAGGCGCTGTATGTCCATGGATCTTCCGCGCGAGGGCCCATGCGCGCGGGCAACCTGCCGGCCTTTGCCGACGCTGCCGCGGCGCAGCACTTTGCGCAGCGGCGTGGTGGGCGGGTCTTGGGGTTCAGCGCCATCGACGCGGCGCTGCTGCGGTCATTGGCCCCGGGCAGGCGGCAGGACCACGCCGTCCATGCAGGCCCACCGCAGCCGTAGCCACGATCTCAATGCACTATCAAAAATAGAGCATCCAGCGCTTGCTCATCAAGCGCCAGCGGCCAATTTCACCCAATTATTGTGCCGACGTCTCGGTCTGCGGCTGAACTGCCTTGAACAGCGCGGCCACCTTGCGCTTGGGCTTGATGTTGGCCGACACGCTGCTGCGCGGCGCCGACTTGGCGGCTTCCCAGGCAGGGGCCGCATCGGCGGCGGTGCTGGCCTCGTACGGTTTCTCGAAGAAGGGATCGCGCGAAGCGACCGCAGGACGGAAGCCCCGGTGCTGCTCGCGTGTCTCGCGGGATTCGCGGCCGCCACGGTGGTCGCGCTCACGTTCACGCTCGCGGCGGGGGCCCGCCGAGATCGCATCGCGCCCGTCGCCCGTCTCGCCCGCTTCGCGCCAGGCGCGGCGGCCGTCGTTGATGCGGCCACGCGGCTGGTCTTCCTCGTATTCGATGGCTTCGAGTTCGATCTTTTTCTTGATCAGCTTCTCGATGTCGGCCACCAGGCGGGCATCGCTGCCCGACACCAGCGTGACCGCCAGGCCCGAGGCGCCCGCACGGCCCGTGCGGCCAATGCGGTGCACGTAGTCTTCGGCGTTGAACGGCACGTCGAAGTTGAACACCGCCGGCACGTCCTTGATGTCGAGGCCGCGGGCGGCCACGTCGGTGCACACCAGCAGGTCCACTTCACCCTTCTTGAACGCTTCCAGGGCCTTCAGGCGCTCGTCCTGGCTCTTGTCGCCGTGCAGCGCGGCCGTCTTGAGGCCTTCGCGCTCCAGGCTGCGCGCCAGGCGGGCACAGCCGAGCTTGCTGTTCACGAAGATGAAGGCCTGCTTCAAGCCCCGGGTCTTGAGGACCTGGTGGATGGCGCGGCGCTTGTCGTCGTCGTTGGCGCTGTAGAAGCGCTGCTCCACCGTGGAGGCCGTCTCATTCGGGCGGGCCACCTCGATGGTGACGGGGTTCTGCAGGTAGCTGCCGGCCAGGCGCTTGATCTCGGGCGAGAACGTGGCGCTGAACAAGAGCGTGGTGCGCTGCTTGGGCAGGTAGGACAGGATGCGCTGCAGGTCGGGCAGGAAACCGATGTCCAGCATGCGGTCGGCCTCGTCGAGCACCACGTACTCGACCTGGTTGAGCACCGCGTTCTTGGCCTCGATGTGGTCGAGCAGTCGGCCCGGCGTGGCCACCAGCACTTCGACGCCCTTCTTGAGCTCGATGGTCTGCGGCTTCATGTCCATGCCGCCGAACACCACGGTGCTGCGCAGCTTGGTGTACTTGGCGTACAGCGCGATCTGCTGGGCGACCTGGTCGGCCAGCTCCCGCGTGGGCAGCAGCACCAGCGCACGCACGGGGTGGCGGGCGGGAGAGGTGGAACTGCTCTCGTGCTTGAGCAGGCGTTGCAGCAGGGGCAGCGAGAACGCCGCCGTCTTGCCGGTGCCGGTCTGGGCCGCGCCCATCACGTCCTGGCCGGTGAGCACCACCGGAATGGCCTGCGCCTGGATAGGCGTCATGGACTCGTAGCCCATTTCGGCCACGGCGCGCGCCAGCGGCTCGGCCAGCGATAGATTGGAAAAGGAACTTGTCATTTAGCCCTCTATTGTCGCACCGGTGGCCCAAAATGCCATTTTTAGCGTTTTGGCGGCACGTCGGCAGCCGTGGTGCAGGGCACGCACGACGGCCATTCACTATGTTTTTGATAGCTGCCAGCGCATAAGGGACAAGCGCTGCATGCCATCTGGACGGAAAACTACTCCAGCACCGCCCGCAGCTGGCGGGTGGTGGCCGCCAGGCGCCTCGCCCCGATCTGGGCGAGGTTATTCATCACCGTGAGCGCCGCCTCCGGGTACTGGCGGGCCCACGCGTCGAAATGCGCGCGGGACAGGCGCACCAGGTGTGCGCTGCCCCGCTCGGCCCCGGCGCTGGCGCTGCGGGCCGCCCCATTGAGGAACGCCATCTCGCCAAATGCCATGCCCGGACCGACGGTGGCCAGGCGCAGCCCCTTTTCCGGGGGCCACTGCGTGACCAGGGTGATGTGGCCCGACTGCACCACGAGCAGGTCGTGGTCGGTGTCGCCCGCATTGAAGACCACGCCGCGTGCCGGCACCGTCTCGCGCTCGAGCAAGGCCAGCAGGGCGTCGCTCGCCGCGCGCGGCACGCCTTCCCCGATCTCGCCCAGCAGGTCCCGGGCGGGATGGGCCGGGCGCTGCTCGATGGGCCGCTGCGACAGGATGCCGGCCTCCGCCCATTCCAGGGCCCGGTCCACATCGGAAAAGGAGCGCACATGGTCCCTGGCCTGTTCGGCGGCCAGGGGGTCCAGCGCCGCCACGGCCGCCGCGATGCCCTGGTGGCCCAGGTCGCGCACCAGGGCGCGCAGCTGCGCGAGCGCGGTGCTGTCCCACGCGGGCACGCGCCCCGCATCGAGAATCACCCACCGGTGGCGCGGCTGCAGCAGCAAACGCACCTGCTCGGCCAGGTGGGCGGCCACGCCAAACGACATCACTCCCTGCAGCTCAAAGACGGCGATCTGGTTCATGCGCGGAACGAGCCAGGTGTCGGACCCGGCCCGGCGCAGGCGGCGCGAGCGCAGTTCGCCATCGAGCCGCACATGCCGCAGCACCTTGGCGGCCGAGTCGTGCAGCAGCACGAACGTGGCCACGACCAGGCCCGCCACCAGCGCGCCCACGCCGCCCATGACGGCGAACACCAGCGCCACCAGCCAGCTCTGCGCCCAGGTCACGCGCGAGCTGCGCGCATAGCGCAGCGACCACATGAGGCCAGGCACCTGCAGCAGCCCCGCCAGCACCAGGCCTCCCGCCAGGCAGGCCATGGGCACCCAGTGCAGCCACCATGCGCCCGTGGCGGCCACGCCCAGCATGATCGCCGCATGCCACCGCGGCGCGTCGCGCGAGGCCCCGGCCTGCGCCAGCACGATGCGCGAACGCGATGCGCTGGTCGATGCGGGGATCATTCCGGCCAGGCCGCACAGCGCTCCGAGCAGGCTCTCGCGGCGCAGGGCCAGGTTGGCATTGCCGCGCAGCCCGTGCTCCAGTTCCAGCTCCTGGTTGAACACCAGGATCTCCAGGCTGTTGACCAGGGCCATCAGCAAGGCCAGCACGACCAGCGCCGAGCCCTCCTGCTGGGCCAGCGCCATCCAGGGGATGCCCGTCCAGTCGGGCCACAGCGGCCCGGCGAAGCTGCTGGGCTGCACGGCGGGTGCGAACACGGCCCCCAGGCCGCCGCCCCACAGCCCGGCCAGCGCCACCCCCAGCGTGACCAGGACCACCGCGGACAGCAGGCCCGGCGAACGGGGCCAGCGGTGGCGCAGCGCCCAGGCGATGGCCACCACGGCCGCGGCCGCCAGCGCATGCCAGCCGGTGCGCGCGTCCCACAGCGCGTCGGGCCCCGCGCCAAACCCATTGCGCACCTGGCCCACCACCATGGACAAGCCCACCCCCGCGGCGAAGCCGTGGGTCACCGAGATCGGCAGGAACCGCGCCACGGAAGCGAGCCGCAATACACCCAGCAGCCACTGGAACACGAAGGCCAGCCCCACCGTCGCCCCGCTCACGGCCAGCACCTGGCGCGCGCTCAGGCCCAGCGCGGGGGCCGCGCCGTGGGCGGTGGCCAGCACCGCCGCGAACAGCAGCGCGACCACGGTGGTGGGCGCATACACCACGCCGGCGCGCGGCGCGGCCAGCGTGAGCAGCAGCCCCGGCAGCGCGGCGGACCACAGCGCCAGTGCCGCCAGCGGGTAGTCGCCCGCCAGCGGTGCGAACGCCAGCAGGCCCAGCCCCACCGCATGGGGCACCGTGACCGCCGCGGCCGACCATGCCGCCGCGACCCCCGAGGAGGGCGGCTGCGGCAGGGGCCCGGCCACCCCGCTGCTGGCGCCGCCGGAGGGACCGTGGGTCGAAGCCGTCGAAGACAAGGCGGTGGCGGACATGGCAACCGTGTTTTTTCTCAGGGCTTGCGGGCCGCCGGACACCGGGTGCAACCCGCCGCGGCGGCCAGCGCGCTACAGGCTGCGGGCCGAGAAGGTGTCGCAGGCCTTGACGCTGCCGTTTTGGAGCCCGTTGTTGAACCAGCGCTGGCGCTGGGCGCTGGTGCCATGGGTAAAGCTCTCGGGGACCACCGCGCCGCCGCTCGAGCGCTGCAGCGCATCGTCGCCAATCTTGGCGGCCGCGTTCATGGCCTCCTCCACATCGCCCTGCTCCAGGATCTGGCGCGCGTTCTGCGCATGGTGGGCCCACACGCCCGCGAAGCAGTCGGCCTGCAGTTCCAGGCGCACCGACAGCGCGTTGTATTCCGTCTTGCTCACGCGCCCGCGCATCTGGTCCACCTTGCCGCTGATGCCCAGCTGGTTCTGCACGTGGTGGCCCACCTCATGCGCGATCACGTAGGCCTGCGCGAAATCGCCCGGGGCGCCCAGGCGGCTCTTGAGGGTCTCGTAGAAACCGAGATCGATGTAGACCTTCTGGTCGGCCGGGCAATAGAACGGCCCCATGGCCGCCTGGCCCGTGCCGCAGGCCGTGGGCGTGGCTCCGCGAAACAGCACCAGGCGCGGTTCCTGGTAGCTGCCGCCACCCTGGCGGAACACGGCCTTCCACACGTCCTCGGTATCCGCCAGCACGGTCGAGACAAAACGGGCCATGGTGTCATCCGCCGGCGGGCGCTGGGCGGGCCCCTGCGACTGCACCTGCGCGGGGGGGCCGCCACCGCTGAGCAGCCCCAGGATGGTCAGCGGGTTGATGCCCAGCACCCAGCCGCCCACGAGGGCGATGACGATGGTGCCGATGCCGATGCTGCGTCCGCCAAAAACCGGCGATCCGCCGCCGCCTTCGCCGCGGCGGTCCTCCACGTTGTCCGATTCGCGATTGCCTTCCCATTTCATACCGTATCTCCAGCGCCCTCGCCCTGCGGAAGGCATTGCCGCCATATTACGCGCCCGGCAGGAACTCCAAGGGCAGATTACGATGGCCTGCCTGTCCGCGCCCCGCGGGCATGCTCCACCATCGACCTGGCCACAACCCGCCCGCACTCCCTCCATGCTCCACGACGCATCGCACTACGCCCCCCTCGCGGGCGGGGTGATCCTGCTCACCGGGTTCGACCCTTTCGGGGGCGACGCCCTGAACCCCAGCTGGCTCATCGCCGAGGCCCTGCACGGGCAGCACATCGCCGGCCACCGCGTGGTGGCCGCGCAACTGCCGACCGTGTTCGGGGAATCGCTGCAGCAGCTGCGGGCCTTGGCCGAGGCCCACCGGCCCGCGCTGATCGTCTGCCTGGGCCAGGCGGGCGGGCGCGGCGCGCTCTCGCTGGAACGGGTGGGCATCAACATCAACGATGCCCGCATTCCCGACAACGCCGGCCGCCAGCCCGTCGACACGCCCGTGGTGCCCGGCGGCCCCGCCGCCTACTTCGCGAGCCTGCCCGTCAAGGCCATGCTGCGCGCCGTGCAACGCGCGGGGGTGCCCTGCGAGGTGTCGCAGACGGCGGGCACCTTTGTCTGCAACCATGTGCTGTACGGGCTGATGCACATGCTGCAGGCGCAGGACGCGGACCTTCCGGGCACCCGCGGCGGCTTCGTGCACGTGCCCTGGCTGCCAGGCCAGGGCACGCCCCACCTGGCGCTGCGGGAGATGGTGCGCGGCATCCATGCCGCCCTGTGGGCCGCCATGCTGGTCCGCCACGACATCGCGCTGGGCGCCGGCGCCACGCACTGACTGAATGCCGGTCTCCGCACCACGGGCTTGCCCGCTTCCCCGGCACCATGGCCCTGTATAAAGTCTCGCGATGCCTTCCCACCTTCTTTCCGGATCCCCCCGCGCGCTGGACGCCGCGGCCACCGCGGCATGCCTTCCCTGGGATGCGCTCGCCGACGAGATCGCGGCCCTGCTGCGGGACGGTTCGGTGGCGGTTCCTGCGCGCACGGTGGTGGCGCTGGCCGGGGGCGCCAACCTGTTCGTCATGCCCGCGGCCGACAGCCGCGTGGCCATGGCCAAGCTCATCACACTGACACCAGGCAACGCGGGAACCCACCGCCCCGCGATCCAGGGGGATGTGGTGGTGTTTGATGTCGCGACCGGCGAGCGCCGCCTGGTCCTCGACGGCCCCACGATCACCGCGCGGCGCACCGCGGCGGTGTCGCTGCTGGGCGCACGGCACCTCGCGCGCGCGCCCGAGGGGCCACTGCTCATCGTGGGTGCCGGCGTGCAGGGCCTGGCCCACCTGGAGGCGTTTGTTCTGGGCATGGCGGTGCGCGAGGTGTGGGTGGCCTCGCGCAGCGCGGCCAGCGCCGAGGCGCTGGTCCGGCGCGCCCATGCGCTGGGCGCCCGGGCGCGCGTGGTGGCGAACGCGGACGACGCGGTGCCGCACTGCCCGCTGATCGCCACCTGCACGCCCGCGCACGCCGTCGTGCTGGCCGCGCCGCCACGACCCGATGCCTTCGTGGCGGCGGTGGGCGCCTACACCCCCGCGATGGCCGAGCTGGCGCCGGCCCTGTGCCGCCACGTGGCGCTGCGGGGACACATCGTGCTGGACAGCGACGATGCGCGCCACGAGGCCGGCGATCTGCTGCAGGCAGGAATGGATGTGGGCGTGCTGCCTACCTTGCGGGACGTGCTGCACGGCCGGCCCATCCCCCCGGAAGGCCCCGTGCTGTTCAAGAGCTGCGGCTGGGCAGGCTGGGACCTGGCGGCGGCACGCCTCGCGGTGCACCCGCCGGTGTCGACAGGGCACGCCCCGCGGGCCACGCCATGACCCCCCTCCGCTTCTCAGACCACAGCCTGCGCGCCCAGATCGCGCTGGTGTTCGGCGCGCTGGTGGTGGGCCTGGCGGTGCTGCTGTCCCTCGCCTTCGGAGAGCTGCTCAAGCGGCGCATCGAGCGCGATGCCGGCACCGCCCTGCAGGTGATCGCCGAGAACGCCGGCAAGCTGCTGGCCAACGGCTTGCTGGAACGCAGCCGGGAAGCCGAGGTGCTGGCCGCCGCCGAAGTGGTCTGGGTCAAGGGGCTGGACACCCCCGAAGGCCACCACATGCTGGCCCGCAGCCAGGCCACCCAGCCCCACAGCGTGTGGATCGGCGTGGCCGACGCCCAGGGGGTGGTGCGCACGGCCACGGGCGGCCTGCTCGTGGGCCAGAGCGTGGCGCAGCGGCCCTGGTTCCAGGAAGGTCTGCAGAAGCTGCACGTGGGGGACGTGCACGCGGCCAAGCTGCTGGAAAAGCTGCTGCCTCCCAACCCCTCGGGCGAACCCTACCGGCTCGTCGACTTCGCGGCCCCCATCCGCATCGGCCCCACCACCGTGGGCGTGGTGGGCATCCATGGCAGCTGGGAATGGACCCGCGAGGTCATGGTCAGCCTCACGCCCGCGCACACCGAAGACAGCGCGGTGGAACTCTTTGTCTTTGACCGCGAGGGCCAGCTCATCTATGCCCCCGGCGGCCAGACCCAGGCCCTGCGGGAGGCCGGGCAGCACCTGCCGGTCGGGGCCGCGGCGCCCGGAGACCGGGCCGCCAGCCCGGCGGCCGTGGTGCCGTGGAGGGACGGCCGCAGCTACCTCACGGCGATGGTGCCGCTGCGGGCGCGCAGCAGCGCCAGCGACCTCGGATGGCGGGTCGTCGCCCGTGAGCCCGTGGAGCTGGCCTTCGCCGAGGCGAGCCGCACCGTGCGCATGGCCCTGGCCATCGGGCTGGCTGCCGCGCTTCTGGCCTCGGTGCTGGCCTGGCTGGCGGCACGCCGGCTGAGCGACGATCTGTACGCGCTGGCCGATGCCGCCAGCGCCGTGGAAGCCGAAAAGGCCGGGGCCCGCATTCCGCAGGCGCACAGCAGCCGCGAGGTGCGCCAGCTGTCAAGTGCCCTCGGGCGCATGACGCACCGGCTTCTGGCATCCCGCGAGGCCATGGAAGAGAAGGTGCGCGTGCGCACGCTGGAGCTGGAGGCGGCCAACCGCGCGCTGGACCTGCAGGCCCGCACCGATGCGCTGACCGGCCTGCTCAACCGCCGGGGCTTCGAAACGCAGATGGCGTTTGCGCTGGCGCTGGCCCGGCGCAGCGGCCGCCCATTGAGCCTGATCACGATCGACGTGGACCATTTCAAGCGCGTGAACGACACCTACGGCCACGAGGCGGGCGACGAAGTCCTGCGCCGGCTGGCACGCACGCTGGAGGTGCGGCTGCGCAACTCGGACGTGGTGGCGCGGCTGGGCGGGGAAGAGTTCGTGGCGCTGCTGCCCGATACCGACCTGGCGGGCGCCCAGGCCATTGCCCAGTCCCTGGTCGCGGCCATGGCAGGGCAGCAGGATCCGGTGGTCGGGCTCATCACCGTGAGCGCCGGCGTGGCCAGCATGCGCAGCCTGCAGGACAACGGCACGGACCTCCTGCGCCGGGGCGACGCCGCGCTCTACGAAGCCAAGGGACAGGGACGCAACCGGGTCTGCGTGGAGGCCTGAGAAACGGAGTGTGAGTGGGTGGGTAGATGGAGGTGCCGCGCTGGCGCGTGGCCCGGTGCCACCTAGGCCCCGTCGATGTCCGCCACGACGGCGCAGCCTTGCGGGGCGGTCGCGTCGAAATAGGCCTGGAGCCGCTCGGCCAATGCATTCAGGCCGCCGTCGTTCGCGGCGCGCGCCATGGCAAGCTGTTCCAGCGCGTAGGGCCGGTGTCCCAGCATCATCGCGGTGTTCACGCAATGGCCCGCCGCCGCCATCTTGAGGACGAAGGCATTGAGCGATTCGCACGGCCAATAATGCGCCTGCGGCCCGCCGTGCGGCTGCGAGGGCGCGAACCCGAGGTCGCCCGCGCCACAGGCGGCGTGCAGGGAAAGGCCCGTACCCCGGGCCTTGGCGGGTGTGAACGGCGCAGCAAAGGTCAGCATGGGAGGACTCCTTCTTGCCCACCGCGACATCGGCGTGGCATGACACGATGCTAAGAACCTTACCTGCGCTTGCACTTCAGCCAACGGGCTGACGCGCTGTAGGACGCGGCCCCTGGCGGCCCGCCGGCCGCGCAGGCGGCCGATGTCAGGCCTTGGGCAGGGTCACGCCCACCTGGCCCTGGTACTTGCCCCCGCGGTCGCGGTAGCTCACCTCGCACACGTCGTCCTTGTCGCTCTCGAAGAACAGCACCTGCGCGCAGCCCTCGCCCGCGTAGATGCGCGCGGGCAGCGGCGTGGTGTTGGAGAACTCCAGCGTCACGTAGCCTTCCCACTCGGGCTCGAACGGGGTCACGTTGACGATGATGCCGCAGCGCGCATAGGTGCTCTTGCCCAGGCAGATGGTGAGCACGTTGCGCGGGATGCGGAAGTACTCCATCGTGCGGGCCAGCGCGAAGCTGTTGGGCGGGATGATGCAGCTGTCGCCATGGAAGTCCACGAAGCTCTTCTCGTCGAAGTTCTTCGGGTCCACCACGGTGCTGTGGATGTTGGTGAACACCTTGAATTCGGGCGCGCAGCGGATGTCGTAGCCATAGCTGCTGGTTCCGTAGCTGATGATCTTGCGGCCCTCGGCCTCGCGCACCTGGCCTGGCTCGAAAGGCTCGATCATGCCGTGCTCGGCCGCCATGCGGCGGATCCATTTGTCGCTCTTGATGCTCATAGCAGAACTCCCTGCGCTGTGGCCCGCACAGTGGTGGACTGCCGGGCGCTATTAAATACGTAGCTGGTAGCGCATGAATATCAAGCGCTAGAGCCGTATTTTGCTTGAGAAATCACTGTTTCCTGCACCACCCGGTCGTCGCCGAGCACGATCAGCGCAAACAAAAGCTCATCCAGGTTGCGCGCCTGGCGGGTCTTGCGCGCCAAAAGGGGGGTGGCCTCAGGGTTCAGCACCACAAAATCGGCCTCGCAGCCCGGCTGCAGATTGCCCACCACGCCCGCCAGGCCCAGCGCCTTCGCGGCCCCCGCCGTGTGCCGCCACCACAGCTGCCGGGGCGACAAACTCAGGCCCTGCTTGCTCTGCCCTTCGCGGCCCACATAGTAGGCCGCCAGCATGGTGTGGAACGGGCTGAAGCTGGTGCCCCCGCCCACATCGCTGGCCAGGCCGTAGCCAAAGCCCACGCGGTCCGCGCCCGCGTAGTCGAAGAAGCCGCTGCCCAGAAAGAGGTTGCTGGTGGGGCTGACGGCCGCCACGGTGCCGGTGTCGCGCATCAGCGCCCGGTCGTCGTCGTCGAAGTGGATGCAATGGGCGTACACCGCGCGCTCGCGCATCAGGCCAAAGCCGTCATACACCGCCAGGTAGCTGCGCGCATCCGGAAACAGCTCGCGCGCCCAGCGGATCTCGTCGCGGTTCTCGGCCACATGCGACTGGATCCATACATCCGGGTAGCGCGCGGCCAGCTCGCCCGCGCCGCGCAGCTGTTCATGCGTGCTGGTGGGCGCAAACCGCGGCGTGATCGCGTAGCCCAGGCGGTCCACGCCGTGCCAGCGTTGGATCAGAGCCTCGGTGTCGAGCAGGCTCTGCTCTGTCTCGTCGCGCACGCCGTCGGGCGAGTGGCGGTCCTGCAGCACCTTGCCGGTGATCAGGCGCATCTGCCGGCGCTGCGCCTCCCCAAACAGCGCATCCACGGATGCGGGGTGCGAGGTGGCGAACGCCAGCGCCGTGGTCACGCCGTTGCGCAGCAGCTCGTCGACGAAGAAGCCCGCCACCTCGGCGCCGTAGGCCGGATCGACAAAACGCGACTCGTGCGGAAAGGTGTAGTTCTCCAGCCAGGGCAGCAGGCCTTCGGCGGGGGAACCAATCACATCGGTCTGCGGAAAGTGGATGTGCATGTCCACGAAGCCCGGCGCCAGAATGCGCCCCGGCAGGTGGACGACAGGCTCGCCGGCGTACCGGTGCGACAAGGCCTGCCACCCGCCCGCCGCCAGCACCCGCTGGCGGCCGCCGGCGTCGGGGCCCACGGCCAGCAGGCCGTCTTCATCGTAGAGGGCCGTGCCGTCATCGGCAAAGCGCAGGAGGGCGGATCGGTAGACAGGCATGGCGCAAGCTTAGCGGCAGGGACGGCGGCTTGCATATGGCGCGCCCCATAGTGGCTATAGCGCGCGCCGGCGAGACGGCAGGATCACCGCGCCAGTTTGCCCTGCACCCCTTCCACCAGCCAGTTCATCTGCAGGATCTGCGCATCGGAGAGTGCCTGGCCCGCAGCGATCACTTCGTGCCCTTCGTTGTCCCGCACCGGGGCCTTGCCCGCGCGAAACGGCTGCAGCCTGCCCGCGCCAATGGCCTTCTGCGCGGCCAGCACCTCCTGCTGCACGGCCGCCGGCACCCGGGAGCCAAAGTCGCCCACGCGGATCATGCCCTCGCGCACCCCGCCCCAGAGGGCGGCGCTTTTCCAGGTGCCGCTCTGCACGGCGTGCACGCGCTCGGTGTAGTACGGGCCCCACTGGTGGGTCACGGCCACGATCTGGGCATCGGGCCCGGTGCGGCGCATGTCCGAGTGGTAGGCCACGGCCATCTTGCCGCGCTCCTGCGCGGCGACCATCACGGCCGTGGATCCGGTGTGAAAGGCGATCACATCCACGTCCTGGTTGAAGAGCACCATGGCCGCATCGCGCTCCCTGGGCGGGTCGAACCACACGTTGATCCACACCACCTTCACGGTGGCCTGGGGGTTCACCGAACGCATGCCCAGCGTGAACGCGTTGATGCCCTGCAGCACCTCGGGGATCGGGAATCCCGCCACGTAGCCCGCCACGCCGGTCTTGCTCATGCGGCCCGCCGCGATGCCCGCCAGGTAGCGCCCTTCGTAGTAGCGCGCATTGGCCACGGCCACGTTGGCGGCCGTCTTGTAGCCGGTGATGGATTCGAACTTCACGTTCGGGTAGTCCTGCGCGACCTTGAGCGTGGGCTCCATGTAGCCGAAGCTGGGCGTGAAGATGATCTGGTGGCCCGTGGCGGCCAGGTCGCGGATCACGCGCTCGGCATCGGCCCCCTCGGCCACGTTCTCGACGAAGGTCGTCCTGACCTGGCTGCCCAGCGCGGCCTCCACCGCCTTGCGCCCTTCTTCGTGCTGGCGCGTCCAGCCCGCCTCGGTGATGGGCGAGACGTAGACGAAACCAGCCTTGACGGGTTCGGCGGGCGCCGCCCTGGGAGCGGCCGCGCCAGTCTGGGAAAAAACGGGGGAGATGAAAACGGCGCCCGCGAGCGCACTCACACAAGCCGCACGCAGTGCGGTGGCGAGGTTTTTGTACATGGTGTTCCTCTACATGGTCCCGATGACAGAAAAAGCAAAAGGCTGCCGGGACAGCAGCCTTTGCAAGGGCGGTATTGTAGCCAGCGGGGGGCGTCCGCACTGGCGCAGCGCTTCCTCAGCGCAGCCGCGGCGTGTTCGACGGCGCGCCGAGGCGGAACGCGCCCACCACGTCCGCCAGGCGTGCGGCCTGGTCCTTGAGGCTCTCGGCGGCGGCGGTGGACTCCTCCACCAGGGCGGCGTTCTGCTGCGTCATCTGGTCCAGCTGGTTCACGGCCACGTTCACCTGGCTGATACCCTGGCTCTGCTCCGACGCGGCGGCGCTGATCTCGCCGATGATGTCGGTCACGCGGCGCACGGAGCTCACGATCTCGTCCATGGTGCTGCCCGCGTTCTGCACGAGCGCGGCGCCCGATTCCACCTTCTCGACCGACTGGCCGATCAGGGTCTTGATCTCCTTGGCCGCTTCGGCGCTGCGCTGCGCCAGGCTGCGCACTTCGCTGGCCACCACGGCAAAGCCGCGGCCCTGTTCGCCCGCACGGGCGGCTTCCACCGCCGCGTTCAGCGCCAGGATGTTGGTCTGGAAGGCGATGCCGTCGATTGTGCCGATGATGTCGCTGATCTTCTTGCTGCTGGCGTTGATCGCGTCCATGGTGCTCACCACCTGGGCCACGACCTCGCCGCCGCGCTGCGCCACCTGGGCGGCCGATGCGGCCATCTGGTTGGCCTGCACGGCGGACTCGGCGCTCTGGCGCACGGTGCTGGTGAGCTCTTCCATGGAGCTCGCCGTTTCCTCGAGGTTGGCGGCCGTCTGCTCGGTGCGCGCGCTCAGGTCCTGGTTGCCGATGGCGATCTGCGTGCTGGCGGTGGAGATGCTGTCCACCACGCCACGCACCTGCTGCAGCGAGCCGTGCAGCGCACTGCGCATGAGGTCCAGCGCCCGCAGCAGGCGGCCGGTTTCGTCGTTGGCGTAGCTGGCCTGCGGCGCACCGGTCAGGTCCATGTCGGCGATCGATTCGGCAATGGCCTCGGCGTGGCGCAAAGGACGCGTGATGCTGGTGGCCAGCAGCCAGGCCAGCAGCCCACCGAGCACCAGCGAGATGGCCGTGCACAGCTGCAGCAGCAAGGTGGTCTGCGCGCGCAGCTCTTCGCTGCGCTTGCCGGCGGCGTCCAGCTGGGCGCGCTGGGCATCCACCATTTCCTGCACGCCGGCCAGGTAGCTGCGCGAGGTGGGCTCGAAGCGCTCGGTGAACACCTTGTTCGCGTTCTCGGCGTCACCCGCCTGCTTGAACTTGCTCACCTCTTCCCGCGCGGCCAGATAGCTCTTGCGCAGTTCGCCCACCTTGGTGAACAGCTGCTTTTCCTCGGGCGTGTCCATTTTCGACTCGATGAATTTCTGCAGTTCATTGGTGTCGCGGATGGAAGCCGCCGTGGCGGGCGCGAAGTACGGGATCAGGCTGGCATCGCTGCTCTTGGCGATGGCCGCGGCACGCTGCACCCCGGACGTGGTGTGGCGCAGCCAGTCCGAGCCCGCCCGTTCGGTCTTGACGTTGTCGTTGACCATGGTGTCGATCTCGGCGCCAAGCTGGCCCAGCCGGACCACCGCCACGATGCTGCTCGCCAGGAACAGCGCGAGGATCACACCGAGCACCAGGGTAAGGCGCTTGCCGATGGACAACTGATTGAGAAACATGGAAAACACTCCGGTAGGAAACAGCGCAGACGCCTGCACAAAAAATTAGGGCCCCGCAGGGCCGTTTCAGGGCACGCGGGCATCCGGTGGATGCCAACAAATGCTTACAGAAACCATGATTCTAGGGTTTACCCGGATTTCACCTGCAACGTGTGCGACGGTCCGGCGCACGCGGCACCCCCGCGCAGCGAAATCCCCTCAAAAACGGCGGCTCCCGCGAAGGGCCGGCATGGCCAGCCTCCGCCTGCCGCTCGGGGAGCGTGCACCTGCGTTCAGTAGTCGTGCTCCACGCACCGCTCGAAGGCTTCCTTGAGCTTGTGTTCCCACACGCGCTTGTCGGCGTTGCCGGCAAAACTCGCTTCGAAGCTGTTGAACGCGAGCTGGTAGGCATGGCGGGCGGTCAGGCCCGCGGCCGCGAACACCTGCGTGAAGTTCTCATTGATGTAGCCGCCAAAGTAAGCCGGGTCGTCCGAATTGACCGTGGCCGCAAGGCCGGCGTCCAGCAGCTGGCCCAGGTTGTGGTCGGCGAGGTTGGGGAACACGCACAGCTTCTGGTTGGACAGCGGGCACACCGTGAGGGCGATGCGGTCCTGCGCCAGGCGCCGCATCAGCGCGGCATCGTGCACGGCCTGCACGCCGTGGTCGATGCGCTCGACCTTGAGCACATCCAGCGCGCTCCAGATGTAGGCGGGAGGTCCCTCCTCGCCCGCATGCGCCACCAGGTGCAGGCCCAGTTCACGGCAGCGTGCGAACACGCGCGCGAACTTCTCGGGCGGGTGGCCCACCTCGCTGGAATCCAGCCCCACGCCCACGATCTTGTCGATGAGCGGCATGGCCTGTTCCAGCGTTTCAAACGCGGACTCCTCGCTCAGGTGGCGCAGGAAACACAGGATCAGGGTCGCGCTGATGCCCAGTTCGGTGCGCGCGTCCTGGCAGGCGCGGTGCAGGCCGTTGATGACCGTCTCCATGGCCACGCCGCGCGCGGTGTGGGTCTGGGGATCGAAGAAGATCTCGGCGTGCAGCACGTTGTCGCGCGCCGCGCGCCCCAGGTAGGCGCGCGCCATGTCGTAGAAGTCCTGCTCGTGCAACAGCACGCTGGCGCCCGCGTAGTAGATGTCCAGAAAGCTCTGCAGGTTGGTGAACGCGTAGGCGCTGCGCAGCGCATCCACGCTGTCATAGGGCAATGCCAGCTCGTTGCGCTGCGCCAGCGCGAAGATGAGTTCGGGCTCCAGCGAACCCTCAATGTGGATGTGCAGCTCGGCCTTGGGCATGGCGCGCAGCAGTTCGGGCAGGCGTTCGGTGGAGATGGGAGGCACTTTAAACATCAGCAGACTCCAAAGGTGATGCCGCTGTGGCGCAGAAAGCGGCGGTAGAAGGATGATGCCTTGTCGGTGGCGGTATGCAACTCCGCCCGCAGGTCCAGCGGCAGGCACCGGGGCACCTGCGACTCCAGCACGGGCTGGTCCTGCATGAAGATGGTGTGCTGGAACGCCTGCAGCTTTTCCGCCGGCGACTCGAAATCCGCCACCGCCAGGCGGAACCAGACGCGGCTGCGCACGGGCGTCACGGGGCAGATGAACAGCGCGATCGCCTCGCGCCAATCCCGTACCGCGGTGGTGCCGGCCTCGGGCACCTTGGTCAGCACCGCGGCATAGGGGGCCGTGACTTCATAGGTGTACTCCACCTGGGCCGGGGCGGTCGAATGCAGGTTGGACTGGGGCTGCCAGGCCTTGCAGCCCGTGGCGCGCAGGCCCGTGGGCAGGGACTCCACGCGGTAGTCGTCGATGGCCGTGGCCTCGCGCGTGCCCAGCCAGCCTTCGTGCACGAAGCCGAAGTGCGACATGTCCAGGAAGTTCTCGATGATGCGCGGCGCGCTCGCCGCCACGTCATAGGGGCCGCAGTTGAGCTTGCGCAGGCGCGCATCGTCCTCGGCGGCAAAGGGGGGCGGCGCGGCATCGCCGGCCTCGAGCCGCACCCACACCAGGCCGTGGGCTTCGTGCACGGCATGGCGGTGGGCGCAGTGCGTGGCGGGCGGGGTGAAATGCGGCAGCGCGGGCACGTGCACACACTGGCCGTTCGCGGCGAACTGCCAGCCGTGGTAGGGACATTCAAGCCGGCCCTCGTGCACGCGGCCGAGCGACAGGCGCGCACCCCGGTGCGGGCACTGGTCCGCGAAGGCCTGCGCATGGCCCTCGCCATCGCGCCAGAGCACGATGTCGCGCTCCAGCAGGCGCGCGGCCAGCGGGGCCTGCACGACATCCTCCGAGGGCGCGACAGGATGCCAGAGGGTGGCTTCGATCATGGTGGGCAGGGAATCTCGTGGTGCGTATGGTGATGATCGCGCCCCGATCGCGCGGGGCTGCGGGCGAGCATATCCGCAAGCGCCGTTCCACGCCTCCCCCGCCGCCCTGGAGGCCCGCTCCCCTTCGTTTCGGGGCGACGAAGGCGAGAGTGTGAGAGCGCCCCTTGGTCAGACCATCACATAGAGCTTGCGCACCGTCTCGCGGATCTCCCACACACCGCGCGTGTCGGGCGGGAAGAAAAGCGTGTCACCCGCACGGAACTCCAACGGTGCCGCGCCCTCGGCCTCAGGCGTGAAACGGCCCGCGCCCGCAAGGATGTGCATGACCTCGCCCGACGCCACTTGGCGCCGGAAGCGCCCCGGAGAGCACTCCCACAGCCCCGTGTCGCAGTCGGGCCGACCCGGCATGCGCACGTCCAGCCCCCGGATGGTGCAGGCCGGCGTGCTCAGGGGCACCGCAACGGGGCCCTGCTCCTGCAAATCCTGCGTGGTGGCGCTCTGCGCAATGGCCTGGATGCCCATGGGGCGACTCCTTGAAAGGGGAATGAATGGAGAAACGAAGAACGCCGTCAGCCCAGGGCGCGCACCGAGTTGCTCAGCGAGCGCGCGCAGGCCAGCAGCGACGGCCCCAGGCGGCTCTCGGCCTCCTCGGGCGTCCAGCGGCTCGTGGGAGCCACGATGTGCACGGCCGCCACGGGGCGGCCATGGCTGCCGATCACGGGGGCGCCCAGCGTCATGTCGCCCAGGAACAGCTCCTCGCGGTTGATGGCATAGCCGCGCTGGCGCGCCTGGTCCAGTTCGGCCAGCAGCTCGACCTCGTCCGTGATGGTGTGGCGGGTGTGGGCCGCGCGCTCGCTCGCGCGCAGCAGCGCCAGCGCCTCCTCGTTGGGCAGCGCGCTGAGCCAGGCACGCCCGGAGGCCGTGCAGTACATGGGGATGCGGCTGCCGATGGGCATGTGCACCGGCACGAACTGCGCGCTGATGAAGCGCGCCACGTACACCATCTCCAACCCGTCGGCTTCGGTAAGGCAAGTGGTCTCGGTCGTCACGTTGGTGAGTTCCGAGAGGTAGGGGTTGGCCAGGTCGATCAGCGGGTTGGCCGCGAGGTAGTTGTAGCCGATGCGCATCACGCGCGGCGTGAGCTGGTAGCGGCGCGTCTGCGGGTGCTTGCGCACGAAGCCCAGTTGCTCGAGCGTGAAGACCATGCGCTGCGCCGAGCTCTTGCTGATGCCCGCCGCCGCCGCCACGTCGGCCAGCGTCATGCTGCGCCGCTGCGCGCTGAAGGCGCAGAGCACGGCCAGCCCCTTCTCCAGCGACTGGTTGAACAGAGGGTTCGCGTCTTCGTCGGGCGGCTGCGGCGTATTCATGCAACGGAGTATAGCTCTCTCACCAGAAAATATCGCATATCGATTCATATAAATCTTTTAGTGGTTTGCACCTATTTATCTAAGATTTATTGAAATCGATAATTGGCACCGTTCTTGCAATGTTGCAGGCGTGGGGCGGATGCCGGTTCGGTGTCCGCGACTGCCCACGACGGTCCTCATCCCTCTCGTTCGCCACAGGAGTCACACCATGCACCGCTTCGTCCGCCACTTCCACCGCATTGCACTAGGCCTGTGCGCCGCAGGCGCCGTCACGCTGGCCGCCGCGCAGGGCAGCGCGCCCGCCACCTACAACGTGGGTGCCACGGCCACGGGCATTCCGTTCACCTTCCTCGACGTGAAGACCAACAGCATCCAGGGCATGATGGTGGACACCGTGCAGGCCGTGGCCAAGGCGGGCGGCTTCCAGGTCAACGTGCAGCAGACCGTGTTCTCGGCGCTGATCCCCTCGCTCACCGCCAACAAGATCGACATCGTCTCGGCGGCCATGCTCAAGACCCCCGCGCGCCAGCAGGTGGTGGATTTCAGCGACCCCGTCTACTCCTACGGCGAGGGCCTGATCGTGAAGGCCGACGACGCCAAGGCCTACGCCTCGCTCGACGACCTCAAGGGCGAGATCGTCGGCGCCCAGGTGGGCACGGTGTTCATCGACATGCTGCAGAAGAAGGGCATCTTCAAGGAGGTGCGCAGCTACGACTCGGTGGCCGACATGACGCGCGACCTCGCGCTCGGCCGCATCAAGGCGGGCCTGGGCGATCAGCCCATCATCGCCTACCAGATCCGCCAGAACACTTTCCAGTGCGTGAAGCTGGCCGAAGGCTACAAGTCCACCAATGTGGGTGATGTGTGCCTCGTGGTGCGCAAAGGCGACACGGCCACGCTCGAACGCCTGAACAAGGCCATCGCCGCGGTCAAGGCCGACGGCACTTTGGCCAACATCGTCAAGAAATGGGGCATCTGAGCCCCGCCCGCGCCGTCTTCGCCTGAATCCAGTAGTACGCCATGCAAGCCTTCCTGCAGCATGCGCGCGAGTTCCTGCCCATCCTGCTGCAGGGGGCGGTGGTCACGGTGCAGGTCACCGTGCTGTCGTTCCTGCTGTCCAGCGTGATCGGGCTGGTGCTCGCGCTCGGCAAGCTCTCGCCCGTGCGCGCCGTCTCGGTATGCGCCTCCACCGTGATCAACGTGATCCGCGGGCTGCCCATCATCGTGCAGCTCTTCTACATCTACTTCGTGCTGCCCGACATCGGCATCCAGCTCTCCGCCTTCCAGGCTGGCGTGATCGGCCTGGGCATCGCCTACTCGGCCTACCAGGCCGAGAACTTTCGCGCCGGCATCGAGGCCGTGGACCCCGGCCAGCGCGAGGCAGCGCTGGCCATGGGCATGCGGCCCGCGCTGCTGATGCGCCGAGTGGTCCTGCCCCAGGCCTTCCGCATCGCGCTGCCGCCCTATGGCAACACGCTGGTGATGATGCTCAAGGACTCGTCGCTGGTCTCCACCATCACCGTGGCCGAGATGACGCGCGCGGGCCAGCTCATCGCCTCGTCCACCTTCCAGAACATGACCGTGTACACGCTGGTCGCCCTGCTCTACCTGGCCATGAGTCTGCCGCTGGTCTGGGGCCTGCGGCGGCTGGAGCGCCGCTTCGGCGCGGGGAGGAAAGCGCCATGATCGAGATCGACCGCCTGGAGAAGGCCTACGGCGAGCACCGCGTGCTGCAGGGCGTGAGCCTGCGCGTGGAGCGCGGCGAAGTCGTGTGCCTGATCGGCCCCTCGGGCTCGGGCAAGTCCACGGTGCTGCGCTGCATCAACGGCCTGGAGTCGTACCAGGGCGGCGAGGTGCGCGCCTTCGGCGAGCGCGTGGACAACCGCGCGGCCTCCATTCATGCGCTGCGCAGCCGCATGGGCATGGTGTTCCAGCGCTTCAACCTGTTCCCGCACCGCACGGTGATCGAGAACGTGATGGAAGGCCCCGTGCACGTGAAGGGCGAATCGCCCGCGAAAGCCCGAGCCGAAGCGCTGGAGCTGCTGCGCAAGGTAGGCCTGGCCGACAAGGCCCAGGCCTGGCCCGCGCAGCTCTCGGGCGGCCAGCAGCAGCGCGTGGCCATTGCGCGCGCGCTGGCCATGAAGCCCGAGGCCATGCTGTTCGACGAACCCACCTCGGCGCTCGACCCCGAGCTCGTGGGCGACGTGCTGGGCGTGATGCGCCAGCTCGCCGACGAGGGCATGACGATGATCGTGGTGACGCACGAGATGGGCTTCGCGCGCGAGGTGGCCGACCGCGTGTGCTTCCTGCACAGCGGCAGCATCGTCGAGGAAGGTCCTGCCGCGCAGGTGCTCGGCGCGCCGCGCCATGCGCGCACGCAGGACTTCCTGCGCCGCGTGCTGCGCGCGCCGGATGGAGGCGCGGCATGAGCGCCCGCGCCATCGCATCGCACCCCGACGCCCCCTCGCTGTGGGCCGCCACGGCGCCCGCGGCCCCCGCCACGCCCGCGCTCGACGCCTCGCTCTCCACCGACGTGCTCGTGGTCGGTGCGGGCTACACGGGCTTGTCCGCCGCGCTGCACCTGGCCGAGCGCGGCGCGCGCGTGTGCGTGCTCGACGCGCACGAGCCCGGCTGGGGCGCCTCGGGCCGCAACGGCGGGCAGGTCAACCCCACGCTCAAGCACGACCCTGACGACCTCGTGCGCCTGTACGGCGCCGAGCGCGCCGAGCCGCTGATCGATGCCGTTTCTTGCTCGGCCGACCTCGTGTACGACCTCATCGCGCGCCATGCCATCGACTGCGCCCCGGTGCGCGCGGGCTGGCTGCAGGTGGGCTACACCCAGCAGGCCGTGGATGGAATGCACGCGCGCGCCCGGCAGTGGGAGCGGCGCGGCGTGCGCGTGGACATGCTCGACCGCGCCGCCACGGCCGCGCGCATCGGCACGCCGGCCTTCGCGGGCGGCTGGCTCGACGGGCGCGCGGGTGGCATCCAGCCGCTGGCCTACGTGCGCGGCCTCGTGCGCGCGGCCCAGGACCTGGGCGTGAAGGTGCACGGCGGCTCGCCCGTGGTGGCGCTGGAGCGCCAGGGCGCGCACTGGATCGCCACCACGGCCACACCAACCGGGAGCCACCGCGTGCAGGCGCAGCAGGTGGTGCTGGGCACCAACGGCTATACCGACGGCCTGTGGCCAGGGCTGGCGCGCACGGTGCTCGCGGCCAACAGCTTCATCGTGGCCACGCGGCCGCTGGGCCCGGCGGGCGCCAGCATCCTGCCCGGCGGCGAGACGGGATCGACCTCGCAGCGGCTGCTGCTGTACTTCCGCAAGGACGCGCAGGGCCGACTGCTGATGGGCGGGCGTGGCCATTTCGCCGACCCGCAGGGGTCGCAGGACTTCGCACACCTCGAGCGCGCGCTGGCGCTGATGTTTCCGCAACTCGGCCCCGTGCAGTACGAGTACCGCTGGGCCGGGCGCATCGCCGTCACGCGCGACTTCATGCCGCACCTGCACCAGCCCGCGCCGGGCATCACCATGGCGCTGGGCTACAACGGGCGCGGCATCGCCATGGCCACCAGCCTGGGCCAGCACGTGGCGGCCCTGGTGGCGGGCGGCGGCGCGGCGGCCTGCCCATTCCCGGTCACGCCCCTTCAGCCCCTTCCGCTGCACGGGTTGCAGCGCTTCTACATCGCGGCCGGCGTGGCCTGGTACAGCCTGCTGGACCGCGTGGGGAGGTAAACGGCCCGCCCAGCAAAAAGGCCGCCCGGGGGCGGCCTTTTTCAGGGGAGCGCTCCCGGCGCCAGCGCCGGGAAGCCCGTGCGGCTTCTTACTTCTTGTCGCCGCCGGGGATCTTGCCTTCCACGCCCTTGACATAGAAGTTGACACCGCCGAGGAACTTGTCGTCGGCCACCGCATCCTTGGCGAGCACTTCCTTGCCGTCCTGGCCCACGATCGGGCCCTTCCAGATCTGGAACGAACCATCGGCCAGGCCCTTCTTCACGGCTTCGACCTTGGCCTTGGTCTCGGCAGGCACGTCTTCGGCGATGGAGACGATGTCGATCGCACCTTCCTTCACGCCCCACCAGCTCTGGCCCGTGGCCCACTGGCCTTCCAGCGCATCCTTGGTGGCCTTGATGTAGTACGGGCCCCAGTTGATCACGGCCGATGCCAGGTGGGCCTTGGGGCCATAGGCGGTCATGTCGGAATCCCAGCCGAAGGCGCGCTTGCCCTTTTCTTGCGCCGTCTTGAGCACGGCGGGCGAATCGGTGTTCTGGAACAGCACGTCGGCGCCGCCGTTGATGAGCGATGTGGCGGCTTCGGTTTCCTTGGGCGGGCTGAACCATTCATTCACCCAGACCACCTTGGTCTTGATCTTGGGGTTGACCGACTGCGCACCCAGCGTGAAGCTGTTGATGTTGCGGATCACTTCAGGAATCGGCACCGAGCCCACCACGCCCAGCGTGTTGGTCTTGGTCATGGCGCCGGCGATCACGCCCGCCATGTACGCGCCTTCGTAGGTGCGGCTGTCGTAGGTGCGCATGTTCTCGGCCGTCTTGTAGCCGGTGGCATGCTCGAACTTGATGCCCTTGTTGTCCTCGGCCACCTTGAGCATCGACTCCATGTAGCCGAAGGTGGTGCCAAAGATCAGCTTGTTGCCCTGGCCGGCCAGGTCGCGCAGCACGCGTTCGGCGTCGGCCGACTCGGGCACGCTTTCCACGAAGCTCGTGACCACCTTGTCGCCGAATTCCTTCTCGATGGCCTTGCGGCCGTTGTCGTGCGCGAACGACCAGCCGCCGTCACCCACCGGGCCGACATAGGCGAACGCGATCTTCAGAGGCTCGGGCTTGGGTGCCGGCGCTTCTGCCGCAGGGGCCGGTGCGGGCGCGGGGGCCGGTGCCGGTTCTTCCTTCTTGCCACAGCCCACGAGCGCGGCGGCGGCAACGGCGGAGAGCGCTGCCACCTTGAGCATGGAGCGTTTCTGCAGATCAGTCATGTCGGTTTCCTTGTTGAATGAAGAGTGAGACTTGCAAAGGTTGGGGACGAAAACAGCAATTATGGGGCGATCTACCGTGGGGTAACCAGTTTTTGACGCACCGGCCCGCCCATTTCAGGAGCCCGGATAGAACGGCTTGCCCAGCGACGCCGGCATGTTGATGCGGATCCACGCCGGATTGCGCGAAATCAGCGCCAGCACGACGATGGTGGCCACATACGGCAGCATGCTCAGCAACTGGCTGGCCACCTGCACCCCCGTGGCCTGCAGGTGGAACTGCAACATGGTCACGCCGCCGAACAAATAGGCACCAAGCAACACCCGTGCCGGGCGCCAGGTCGCGAACGTGGTGAGGGCCAGGGCGATCCAGCCCCGGCCGGCGACCATGCCCTCCACCCACAGGGGCGTGTACACCGTCGAGATGTAGGCGCCCGCCAGCCCGCACAGCGCCCCGCCCGCCACCACCGCCGCGAGGCGAATGCGCCGCACCGGATAGCCCAGCGCGTGGGCCGACTCGGGCGACTCGCCGACCGAGCGCAGCACGAGCCCGGCGCGCGAGCGGTACAGGAACCAGATCAGCCCCGCGACCAGCAGCATGGTGAGGTACACCAGCGGATGCTGCTGGAACAGCGCGGGCCCGAGCAGCGGCACGTCGCCCAGCACCGGAACCGCGTACTTGGGCAGCTCGGGCAGCTTGGCCTGCACGTAGCTGATGCCGGCGAACGCCGAGAACCCCACGCCGAACAGGCTGAGCGCCAGCCCGGTGGCGTACTGGTTGGTGTTGAGCCAGATCACCAGCACGCCGAAGATGGCGGCCAGCACGGCGCCGGCGGCCATGCCCGCCGCAAACCCGAGCCAGGTGTTGCCCGTGTGCACCACGGTGGCGAAGCCCGCGATGGCGGCGCACAGCATCATGCCTTCCGCCCCAAGATTGACGATGCCGGCCTTTTCGTTGATGAGCAGGCCCAGGGCCGCAATGGCCAGAACGGTGCCCGCGCTGAGCGTGGCGCCGATGAGCAGTGCATAGGACTCCATCAGACACCTCCTTTCCTGGTGCCGACCCAGCGCACGCGGTAGGCAATCAACGTGTCGCACGCCAGCAGCGTGAACAGCAGCAGGCCCTGGAACACGCCCGTGAGCGACTTGGGCAGCCCCATGCGCGACTGCGCCAGCTCGCCACCGATATAGAACATGCTCATAAGGATGGCCGAGAGGATCATGCCCACGGGGTGCAGGCGCCCCACGAAGGCGACGATGATGGCCGCGAAGCCGTAGCCCGCCGGCACGTAGGGCGTGAGCTGGCCAATCGGCCCCGCCACTTCCAGCGCTCCCGCCAGGCCTGCCGCGCCGCCCGAGATCAGCAGCGCCGTCCACAGCGCCTTGCGCGAGGAGAACCCGGCGTACCGCGCCGCCGCCGGGGCCAGTCCGCCGACCTGCTGCGCGAAACCGGCCCGCGTGCGGAACAGGAACACCCACAGCGCCGCCGCCCCGGCCAGCGCCAGCAAGAGGCCGATGGACACCCGCGAACCCTGCATCAGGCGCGGGATCTGCGTCACTTTCTCGAAGGTCTTGGTCTGCGGAAAGTTGTAGCCCATGGGGTCCTTCCACGGGCCGTAGACCAGATAGCCCAGCACCAGCGTGGCCACATAGACCAGCATCAGGCTGACCAGGATTTCATTGGCGTTGAACTTGTCTCGCAGCAGCGCCGTGAGCCCCGCCCAGGCCATGCCGCCCAGCACACCGGCGAGCAGGATGGCGGGCACGATCCACGGGCCGGTGGTCTTGTCGGCCAGCAGCGCCACGCCGCCCGCCACCACGGCGCCGATGACGAACTGCCCTTCGGCGCCGATGTTCCACACGTTGGAGCGGAAACACACGGCCAGCCCCAGCGCGATGAGCAGCAGCGGCGTGGCCTTGACCATGAGTTCGCCGATGGCGTACTGCGATTTGACGGGTTCCCAGAAGAAAACCTGCAGCCCGCGCACGGGGTCCTTGCCCAGCGCCACGAACAGCGCGACGCCGATCAGCACCGTGATGGCCAGCGCCAGCAGCGGCGAGCCATAGGTCCAGAGCTTCGACGCCTGGGGACGCGGTTCCAGCTTAAGCATGCTGCACCTCCCCGGCCCGCGCCTGCTGCTGGTGCTGCTGCGCCAGGTGCGCCTGCACGTCGGCATGCCACAGGCCGCTCATCCATTCGCCGATGAGGCCCACCGTGGCCTCGGCACGCGGCACCGAAGGCGACAGGTGCCCCTTGGCGACCACGTGCAGCCGGTCGCAGATTTCAAACAATTCGTCCAGCTCCTCGCTCACCACCAGCACGGCGCAGCCCGCATCGCGCAGCGCCAGGATGGAGCCCCGGATCTGCGCGGCCGCGCCCACGTCCACGCCCCAGGTGGGCTGCGAGACGATGAGCAGCTTCGGGTTGGCATCGATCTCGCGCCCCACGATGAACTTCTGCAGGTTGCCACCCGACAGCGACCTGGCCGCTGCGTGGGGTCCACCCGCCTTCACATTGAAGCGCCGGATGATGTCCTCGGCATGTTTTTGCAGCGCGCCCACCTTGATCCAGCCACTGCCGCCGACCGAATTGGTGCGGGTGAGCAGCAGGTTGTGCGCCAGCCCCATGGTGGGCACGGCGCCCCGGCCCAAACGCTCTTCGGGCACGAAGTGCAAGCCCAGCGCGCGGCGCTGGCCGGGGCCCATGCGACCCGCGTTCTGGCCGGAGACCTGGATGCAGGCCGCGTCAGCCCGCTGGTCTTCGCCCGACAGCGCGTAGAGCAGTTCCTTTTGCCCGTTGCCCGACACACCGGCAATGCCCACCACCTCGCCCGCCTTCACCTCGAACTGCAGGTCGATCAAATCCACCCCGAACTGGTCGGCACGCGGCAGCGACAGGCCCTGCACACGCAGCACCGTGGCGCCGGTCTGCAGCGCGCGGTGTTCCAGCGCGGGCGGCTCGGCGCCGATCATGAGGCGCGACAAAGACGCATTCGATTCTTCCGCCGGGTTGCACACACCCGTCACCTTGCCGCCGCGCAGCACGGTGCACGCGGTGCACAGCGCGCGGATCTCGTGCAGCTTGTGGCTGATGTAGAGGATGCTGCAGCCCTCGCTGGCCAGCTTGCGCAGCACCACGAAGAGTTTTTCCACCGCCTGGGGCGTGAGCACCGAGGTGGGCTCGTCCAGGATCAGCACCTTGGGGTTGGTGAGCAGCGCGCGGATGATTTCCACGCGCTGCATCTCGCCCACGCTGAGCGTGTGCACGGGGCGCAGCGGGTCGATGTCGAGGCCATATTCGGCCGCCTTGGCGGTGATGCGCTGCGTCACCTCGGCCAGCTGCAGGCTCTTGTCCAGGCCCAGCCACACGTTCTCGGCCACCGTGAGGGTGTCGAACAGGCTGAAGTGCTGGAACACCATGGCGATGCCCAGCGCCCGCGCCTCCTGCGGGTTGCGCACCTGCACGGCCTGGCCGTTGAAGAACACGCTGCCTTCGTCGGGCTTGACCGATCCGTAGATGATCTTCATCAGCGTGGACTTGCCCGCGCCGTTTTCGCCCAGCACCGCATGGATCTCGCCGGGCAGCACCGTGAGCGACACGCCGCTGTTGGCCACCACGGCCGGGTAGCGCTTGGTGATGCCCATGAGCTGCAGCCGGGGCGGCGGCGGCGCGCCCGGGGCGGGAGGAGTAGGAGGTGAACTCATGCGGTGGATTGTCTCTCAGTTTTACAACTTGTTATAAGAATGGAAACACCTTCTTGCGCTTGTTCAGCATGCCCAAGCAGCTATTCTTTTCGTAGCGAAGAGGCCACGGTTTTCACACATTCGCGCAACCACGCGGCAGCGGCGGAGTGGTGCGTGCGCGCATGCCACAGCTGGTAGTACATGAGGCGCGGAAAAGGCACCGGGCACGGCAGGATGGCCAGCGGCAGCTGCTCCACATAACGCTCGCAATACTGGCGGCCCGTGGTCAGCACCAGCAGACTCGAGGCCACGATGCTGGGGATGAGGCTGAAATGCGCGCAGCGCGCCGTGATGTGGCGCTGCATGCCCAGGTTGTCCAGGTGGGCGTCGATCACGCCGCGCGCGCCGGGGTGGGTGGGCGTGGGCGCGATGTGTTCGGCCGCCAGCCAGCTTTCCACGTCCCAGCCGCGCCGCACGGCGGGGTGGTCCTTGCCCACCAGGCAGACGACCTCGTCGCCGAACAGGCGGCCCATGTGCAGGTCGTCCGGCGGCTGCGGCCAGTTGCCGATCACCACGTCCACCTCGCCCTGCGCCAGGTGCGCATGGTAGTGCGCGTCGGCCGAGAGGGGCAGGATCTCGATGGGACACAGCGGGGCCTCCACCTTGATGCGGGACACCAGCTGGGGCAGGAAGAGCGGGTCCAGGTAGTCGCTGGCGGCCACGCGGAAGGTGCGGGTGGCGGTGCGCGGATCGAAGCCGCGCGCATCCGAGAACAGCGCCTCGGCCGAGCGCAGGATGGCGCCCGCGGGCTCCACCATGCGCAGCGCGGCGTCGGTGGGCATCATGCTGGCGCCCGAGCGCACCAGCAGCGGGTCCCCCGCCAGGTCGCGCAGGCGCTTGAGCGCGGCCGACACCGCCGGCTGGTGCATGCCCAGGCGGACGGCGGCCCTCGATACGCTGCGTTCTGTGAGCACGGTGTGCAAGACCCTTATGAGATGGAGGTCTATCTTGTCGAAAAGGGCGTGGTCTCTCATAGCAGTGCGTGCATTGATGTCATAAGCTTGTACTTATGCTGGCGGCCATTGGGCGCCCTACCCTCTGATGAACACGACTTGCGCAAAACAGGGCTCAGGCAAACCGCATCGCTCCAAGGCAATGCGGACGTCGCATCCCGATGTGCGCAGGTCCTCATGAATTGACAGCAATCGAAGAAGCGGCATCCGTCATGACCACCCAACCCTTGCAATTCCTGCGCCGCGGCCAGCCCGTGGCGCTGGGCAATGTACCACCCGATCGCACGCTGCTGGAGGTGCTGCGCGAAGACCTGGGCAACACCGGCACCAAGGAGGGCTGCGGCGAAGGCGACTGCGGCGCCTGCACCGTGGTGCTGGGCGAGGCACGGGACGGCAAGGTGCACTACAGCGCGGTGAACAGCTGCATCCGGCTGGCGCATTCGGTCCACGGCATGGCGCTGTGGACGGTGGAGGACCTGGCGGAAGACCCGTTGATCCAGCCCGTGGGCGATGCCGCCCCGGCTCCTCGTCCACCCATCACACTGCATCCCGCACAAGAGGCGATGGTTCAGTGCCACGGTTCTCAATGCGGGTTTTGCACCCCCGGTTTTGTGATGAGTCTCTTTGGGATGTACCAGAAACACATCGCCCCCACGCTCCCCACTGCGTGTGGTTCGCGGCCCCCATCCGGGGAAGGGCCCCCGGATTCCCGCGCGCCCGGGGCCCTCGCGCCTAGGGGCGGCCCGTCGGCGCTCGACCACGTCCACCACGGCCAACCCATCACCCGCGAACTGGCGCAGGAAGAACTCTCCGGCAACCTGTGCCGCTGCACGGGCTACCGCCCCATCCTGGACGCCGCGCAGCACATGGCCGCCCTGCCCGCAATGGTGGTAAATGAACCTCTTTTGCTACAAAAGCTGGAGCTACTCGCGCTTACCCATCCAGCGCCAGAGGCCAATTCTTCTTATATTTCACCCACCACACTGCCTGATCTGCTGGCCGCGCGGGCGGCACACCCCGCGGCGCAGGTGGTGGCAGGCTGCACCGACGTGGGCCTGTGGGTGACCAAGCAGCACAAGCAATACGAAAGCATCCTGGACGTGACCCGCGTGGCCGAACTGCGGCAGGTTCAGCAGGACGCGCACCACATCACGCTCGGGGCCGCCGTCACCCTGACCGACGCGTTTGCCGCACTGACCGCGCAGTGGCCGCAGTTGCACACCTTTGCCACGCGCTTCGCGGGCCTGCCCGTGCGCAATTCGGGCACGCTGGGGGGCAACGTGGCCAACGGCTCGCCCATTGGCGACTCCATGCCGCTCCTGATCGCGCTGCGCGCCCAGGTGGTACTGGCCAGCGTGCGGGGAGAACGCACCCTGGCGCTGGAAGACCTGTACACCGGCTACCGGCAGAACGTGATGGCGCCCGACGAGCTGCTGGTGCGCATCGTGGTGCCCAGGCCGGGGGTCACGGAAGTGCTCAGGGCCTACAAGATTTCCAAGCGGTTTGACGATGACATTTCCGCCGTGTGCCTGGTCATCAACCTGGACATCGAAGCCGACGTGGTGCGCCGCGCCAGCATCGGCGCGGGCGGCGTGGCCGCCACCCCGGCCCGCGCGCGCCAGACCGAGGCGGCGCTGGCCGGCCAGCCGTGGAACGCCGACACCATCGCCCGCGCCGCGCAAGCGCTGCAGGGCGAGTTCAATCCCATCTCGGACATGCGCGCCAGCGGTGCCTACCGCCGCACGGTGCTGGCCAGCCTGCTGCAGCGCTTCTGGCTGGAGAGCCAGGGCGAAGAGGCCGTGAGCGTGGAGAACTTCCGCCTGGAGGAAGCCGTATGAACCAGCGCGAAACCTTGCCCGGCGGCCTGCCCGTGAGCCGCGATGCTGTGGACGACCCCGTGGTCGCCAGCGCCGACGCCCACGCCGCCGAACCCCTGGCCCCGCCGCAGGCCAGCACGCCCGCCAGCACCCGCGCCATGGGCCAGTCGCACATCCACGAAAGCGCGCGCGCCCAGGTGGCGGGCGCGGCCCACTACATCGACGACCTGCCCGAGGTGAAGGGCACGCTCTATGCGGCGCCCATCCTCTCCACCGTGGCGCACGGCACCTTGAACAGCGTGGATGCCAGCGCCGCCCTGGCCCTGCCCGGCGTGCGCGGCGTGGTGCTGTCGTCCGACGTGCCCGGCGACAAGTTGCTGGCCGCCTTCGCGCACGACGAGCCCGTGTTTGCCATCGACACCGTGCAGCACGTCGGCCAGGTGATCGGCCTGGTGGTGGCCGACTCGGTGATGCAGGCGCGCCGCGCCGTGCGCGCCGTGAAGCTGGACATCACGCCGCTGCCCGCCATCCTCACCGTGAAGGAAGCGCTGCGGGCCGAAAGCTATGTGCTGCCGCCCGTGTTCGTGCGCCGGGGCGATGCGCAGGCCGGCCTCGCGCGGTCGGCGCACCGGCTGCAGGGCGCCTTCGAGGTGGGCGGGCAGGAACACTTCTACCTCGAAGGCCAGATTGCCTACGCGCTGCCGCTGGAGCAAAGGCAGTGGTGGATCTATTCCAGCACCCAGCACCCGGGCGAAGTGCAGCACTGGGTGGCCCACGCCCTGGGGCTGGACAACCACGCGGTGCGCGTGGAGTGCCGGCGCATGGGCGGCGGCTTCGGCGGCAAGGAGACCCAGGCAGGCCACCTGGCCGTGTGGGCGGCGGTGGCGGCCAGCAAGTTCGGGCGCCCCGTCAAGCTGCGGCTCGACCGCGATGAAGACTTCATGGTCACCGGCAAGCGCCACCCGTTCGCGTACCAGTACGACGTGGGCTTTGACGGCGCGGGCCGCATCACCGGCCTCGCGCTGCACATGGCGGCCAACTGCGGTTTCAGCGCCGACCTGTCGGGGCCGGTGGCGGACCGCGCCGTGTTCCACAGCGACAACGCCTATTTCCTGAGCGACGTGGAGATCGCCTCCTACCGCTGCAAGACCAACACCCAGAGCCACACCGCGTTCCGCGGCTTTGGCGGGCCGCAGGGCGTGATCGTGATCGAGGCCATCCTGGGCGACATCGCGCGCGCCCTGGGCCGGGATGCCCAGGAGGTGCGCCTGGCCAACCTGTACGGCAAGGACGCCGGGGAGGGTCGCAACGTCACCCACTACCAGATGACCGTGGAGGACAACATCCTGCACGAACTGATGCCGCAGCTGGAGCGCGACGCCGGCTACCGCGAGCGGCAGCACGCCATCGCGGCCTGGAACGCCACCAGCCCCGTGCTCAAGCGGGGCCTGGCGATCACGCCGGTCAAGTTCGGCATCAGCTTCACGGCCACGCTGTTCAACCAGGCCGGCGCGCTGGTGCATGTGTACACCGACGGCAGCGTGCAGGTGAACCACGGCGGCACCGAGATGGGCCAGGGCCTGCACACCAAGGTGGCGCAGATCGTGGCGGACGAACTGGGCGTGCCGCTGTCCCGGGTGCTCGTCACCGCCAGCGACACCAGCAAGGTGCCCAACGCCAGCGCCACGGCGGCGTCCAGCGGCACCGACCTGAACGGCCGCGCGGCGCAGTTCGCGGCGCGCAACGTGCGCGACAACCTCGCCTCCTTCGTGTGCGGGCTCGACAGCTGCGGCGCCGGCGCCATCCGCTTCGAGGGCGGGCAGGTGATCTCGCCCAAGAAGGTACGCCTGTTCGACGACGTGGTGAAGGAGGCGTACGCCAACCGCATCCAGCTGTGGAGCGACGGCTTCTACCGCACGCCCAAGATCCACTACGACAAGGCCACGCTCACGGGCCGGCCGTTCTACTACTTTGCCTACGGGGCCGCGTGCTCCGAGGTGGTCATCGACACGCTCACCGGCGAAAGCCGCGTGCTCAAGGTGGACATCCTGCACGACGTGGGCCACAGCATCAACCCGGCCATCGACATCGGCCAGATCGAGGGCGGCTTCGTGCAGGGCATGGGCTGGCTCACCACCGAGCAGCTGGTGTGGAACGACAAGGGCACCCTGGCCACGCACGCACCGAGCACCTACAAGATCCCGGCGACGGGGGACATCCCCGCGCACTTCCGCGTGAACCTGTGGCCCGAGGCGAACCGCGAGGACAACGTGGGCGGCAGCAAGGCGGTGGGCGAGCCGCCGTTCATGCTGGCGATCAGCGTGTACGAGGCGCTGCGCAATGCGGTGGCGGCGGGGCGCGGGGATGAAGCCACGGGGCCCGTGGTGCTGACGGCACCGGCGACCGCGGAGAATGTGCTGCGGGCGTTGGGACGCCTGACGGACTGAGTGAGCCCCCGGGCACTGAGCGGCCCAGGCCGGCAGACGCCGCGGAACGGGCTTTGCCAGGCCGCTGGCGGCGTCCCCAGGGGGAAGACGCCAGGCGGGCTCAGGGGGGCCTTTCATGCAGGCCCCAGCGCCATCCTCCCCGATGCGGTCGCCTGGCTCGCGTGCCGTGTCTCCACCCGGTTGCGCCCCGCCCGCTTGGCGTCGTAGCAGGCCATGTCCGCCGCATACAGCACCGAGGGCACGTCCTGCAGGCTGGCATCGAGCACCACGAGGCCGATGCTCACCCCCAGCGTGAAGCTGCGCCCCTGGTACGAAGGCTCCCAGTCCTGCACGGAGGCACGCAGCTGCTCGGCCACGGCCTGGCCGCGCGCCAGCGCGCAGCCGGGCAGCACCACCGCGAACTCGTCGCCGCCCAGCCGCGCGGCCCAGCCGACCTGGCGCACCTGGGATTCGAGCAGGCGGGCCACATGGCGCAGCACATCGTCGCCCGCATCGTGGCCGGCGATGTCATTCACCACGGTGAAGTGGTCCAGGTCCAGGAACAGCACCACGCCGTCCCCGGCGGTGTCGCCGCCGTCCCCCTCCGGCGCGCGCGGCCGCGCCGAGCGCTCGGCCAGCAGCAGGCCCAGGCGCTCGTCGAACGCGCTGCGGTTGTAGAGCTGGGTGAGCGCGTCGTGCGTGCGCTCCCAGGCATGCTGCATCTGCGCCTCGCGCGCGGCGGTGATGTCCTCCAGGATCCAGACCGTGCCGCCACCCATCTCGTCGGGCCGCACGCCGCGGCCCTGTACACGGGCCCACACGGGCGAGCCGTCCTTGCGCATGAAGCAGACATCGCCGTCGAAGACACCGTGCGCGGCAAACTCGGCCTGCACCCGTTCGCCGATGCGCACATAGTCGGAATCATTGGCGTACAGGGTGCGGGCGGGTCGGCCCTGCAGCTCCCCTTCTGCGTAGCCCAGCATCACGCAGGCCTGGCGGCCCACCACCTCCAGGATGCCGTGGCGCGAGATGACGATGCCCACGGATGCGCTGTCCAGAACGGCCTGGAATTGCCCGTCCAGCGTGGCCTTGTGCTGCTGCTGCAGGCTGCCCTGCTGCACCATGCCCTGGAACACGCGCACGAGTTCGCCCACCTCGCCGTCCGCGCGCGGCCAGGCAATGTCCTGCACGGCCCCGGCCCGCGTGCCCCGGCGCAGCATCTGGCGCGCGCTGTGCGTGAGCTGCGCCAGGGGCTGGGCCATCCAGGCCATGAGCACGGCCACGAGCAGCATGCACAGCGCCATGCTGGCGGCGGCCAGCCACCAGGCCTCGCGCTGCGCGCCCTCCAGCGGCGCCAGCAGCGCCTGCGAGGGGCTGACGCGCGCCACGATCCACTGCGGCAGCGGCATGCCCGCCATGCTGACGATGTGCTGTGCCTCCAGATGGGTCGTGCCCCGCCCCACCACAGGCTGGGACTGGTCGAGCCAGCGGGCGTACACGGGGGCGAGGCCCGCCTCGTCGCGCACCTTGCCCAGGATGCGGGCGGGGTCCGAGTGCGACAGGATGGTGCCGTCGCGCGTGAAGACGATGAGCCGCGAGTCATCGCGCGCGGGCAGCGCCATGGACGGCGGCAGCAGCCCCTGGGACTGCAGCCGCAGCGCACCCGCCACCACGCCCAGCACGGCGCCATCCTCGCGGTGCAGCGGCATGGTGAACATCACGCGCGCATCGCCGGTGCGGCCCGCGATGAGCTCCGACACCAGCGGCTTGCCATCGATGAGCGTGCGGCGCAGGGCGTCGCGCTCGGCCGGGTCCAGGTCGGCCGCCTTTTCCAGGCGCCCCGCCCGCAGATTCAGCCGCAGTTCGCCGTTGTCGCGGGCCACCTGCATGGCATCGAAGAACTGCACGGCCGGCAGGCCCTGCTGCAGCAGCCATTCGAGGGTGGACGGGGATTCCAGCATGCCCGGCGTGATGCCGGCGGCCACGGTGCGCAGCACCTTCTGGCTTTGTTCGATCTTGCTGGCCAGCAGGCGGGCCACGACCTCGACCTCGTCGGTCTGCTGGCTCACCACGCGCCGCACGGCCTCCTGCCCGGACGCCCGCGTGACGAGCCATGCCGACACCGTGCCCGACAGGGCCACCGCCAGCACCGCCGCCAGCATGAGCCGAAGCACCAGGGTCCCAGGCACAAACCAGCCCGGCGCGTCGTGCGGCGGCGCGGGGTGGGCGGGAGGCTTCATGGACACTCCGCTCTGGGAGCACCCCGGCAAGCACGGGAAGTGGCGTTGGGCATCGGAACGGGTCAAACCGGACAGGTCCCAACAAATATACGCAGCCCCTGCAGCCCGGGGCTTGGGTAGAACCCTCAGTGAAACCCAAGGACAAACCCTGAGCCACACTGCGGTCAAAGGACCATCCGCACCGGCGCCCCTTCCGCCGCGCGCCAGCCTCTGAAACTGGCGCGGACGGGGCGAGTGCCCCCGTGGAACTGGCTTTGCCAGGCCACCGGGTGCGCCCTCCTCCCGCGCAGCGAGAGCGGGGTCAAGGCGCGCAGCGACTCAGGGCGTGTTTTCTAGCAACCCGCCATGGACTGCAGCGCGCGGGGGTGGGGAAGGTTCAGCACGTTGCCGGTGCCGTGGATCAGGCCCAGCTCGCGCAGGTGGCGCAGCACGCGCGAGAAGGTCTCGGGCGCAATGCCCAGCTGCGCGGCGATCAGGCGCTTGCGCTGGTGCAGCGTGACCTGCATCGCCCCGCTGTGGTCCTGCTCGGCATGCTTGAGCAGCCATTGCGCGCAGCGCGATTCGGCATCCTGCGCCAGGCGGCTCACGGCCAGCTCGGACTGCTGCCGGTAGCCCTGCGCCATGTCCAGCAGCAGGCCGCGCGCGCCCGCGGGCATTTCGGCCAGGCTGCGGTGAAATTCATCGATGGGCAGGCGGCGCACCTGCAGGCGCGTGTCGGCCACCATGTCCACCGGCAACGGCAGGCCCATCAGCGCCGACGCGGCGTCCAGCCAGAACGGCCCGTCCACGGCTCCCAGCTGGTGGCGCAGGTAGCCATCGTCCAGCACGCCGCGCAGCACGCGGCCGCTTTCCAGGTGCAGCACGGACGTCAGCACCTCGTTGCGCCTGCGCAGCACTTCACCGGCGGCAATGACCTCGGTTTCGGCGGGCAGGGAGAAATAGATAGAGGGCAGCATGGGACGGACTGTGCCGTGCCGGCGCCCGCCGGGCATTGAGCAAGATCAAACCGGAACCTCGCCGCCGGCCCCGCCGCGCAGGGGCCTTGCGCCAGCACACGGGCGGCGGCGCACGACCCGGCCCCGGGGCGCGGCGCCGGCGGCCGGCAGAAACGTGACAGCTTGTAACCACATTGTCACAGCCCGCCGCTATCGTGGGCACCTTGCCCAGAGACCACCCATCCCACGCAATGCAGAACACTCCCTGGAGCCGGCTGGAGGCGATGCTGGCGCTGCTGTCGCCGGCCGCGCGCCATGGCACGGGCCCTCTGGCGGGGCTCATGCGCGAGGGGGGCCTGCACTGCGTTTTCCAGCCGCTGGCCGACCTGCGCGAAGGCAGCATCTATGCCCATGAGGCCCTGATCCGGGGCCCTCGCGGCACGCCCTGGCACACCCCCGACGCACTGCTGGAGATGGCCCGGCGCGAGCGCATCCTGCAGGACTTCGAGCTGCTGTGCGTGTTCACCGCCCTCCAGCAATGGGGTGCGCAGGAGGCCCCCGGCCGCCTGTTCGTGAACATCAGCGCCGACGCGCTGGTGCACGGCGTGGCACTGGTCGGCGCCCAGAAACTGGGCGAGACGGTGCGCAGCTTCGGCGCGAGCGCGCGCATGCTGGTGCTGGAGATCACCGAGCATGAGCGCGTGTCCGACATGCCCCTGCTGCGCCAGGCCATCAAGGCCGTGCACGCCTGCGGCGCGCGCATGGCGCTGGACGACTTCGGCGACGGCCGCTCCAGCCTGCGGCTGTGGTCCGAGGTGAAGCCCGACTTCGTGAAGATCGACAAGTATTTCATCCGCGAGATCAGCGACCACCCCGAGAACCTGCAGATGCTGCAGGCCATCAAGGGCATCGCCGACGTGTTCGGCACCACGCTGATCGCCGAGGGCATCGAGACACGCGACGACCTGCGCGCGCTGCGCGACCTGGACATCCCCTACGGCCAGGGCTGGCTGCTGGGCCGCCCGGCCCGCACACCCCGCGAGACGGTGGACGGCCCCGCGCTGGAAGTGATGCAGGACCGCCGCGTGGCCGTGCTGCCCCACCTGGGGCAGACGGCGCGCCCGGGCATCCTGCGCAGCGTGCTGGTGGTGCAGGCACCCACCGCCGCGCCCGCCACCAGCAATGACGCGGTGGCGGCGATGTTCCACGAACGCACCGACCTGCATGCGCTGGCCGTGGTGGACGGCACGCGCCCCGTGGCGCTCATCAACCGCCAGCAGTTCATGAACCACTACGCCACGCTGTACTTCCGCGAAGTGCATGGCCGCAAGCCATGCCTGGCCTTCGCCAACCAGGCCCCGCGCGTGGTGGAACTGGACTGCGACGTGGACCAGCTCGTGGGCATCCTCACCTCGCAGGACCAGCGCTACCTGAGCGACGGCTACATCGTGACCGACAACGGCCGCTACCTGGGCCTGGGCACGGGCGACCAGCTGGTGCGCGCCGTGACCGAGACGCGCATCGAGGCGGCGCGGCACGCCAACCCGCTGACCTTCCTGCCCGGCAACATCCCCATCAGCCTGCACATGCAGCGCCTGCTGGACCACCACACCGAGTTCGTCGCCTGCTATGCGGACCTGAACAACTTCAAGCCCTTCAACGACCACTACGGCTACTGGCGCGGCGACCAGATGATCCGCCTGGTGGCGCGCCTGGCCACGGCGCACTGCGACGCGCGGCGCGACTTCGTGGGCCATGTGGGCGGGGACGACTTCATGCTCGTGTTCCAAAGCAGCAACTGGCTGCAGCGCTGCAAGAACATCGTGGACGAATTCGCGCGCGAGGCGCTCACGCTGTTCGACGACGCTGCGCGGCAGGCCGGCGGCATCGACGCCGAGGACCGCCACGGCGTGCAGCGGTTCTTTCCGTGCACCACGCTGGCCATCGGCGCGGTGCGCATCACGCCCGGGCGCTTTCGCCATGCCGAGGAAGTGGCCAATCTGGCCGCGGTGGCCAAGCACGAGGCCAAGCAGGCGGCCACGGGGGTGGTGCTGCATGGCGGCTTCACCGAATCGAGCCTGAGCGCACTGGCCGCCACCCGCGCGCTGCAAGACGCGCTGGCGGCGTAGGGCGCCTAAAAATCACGCGCCCCGGCGGGTGCCTGCATGGAACGGGTCCGGCCGGACCCCGGGGTGAAGCGCGCAGGGGCTCAGGGAGTGCCCACCTCCGCTCCGGCCTCGAACCAGCGCTTGACCAGCGCCCGCTCGGCATCGGTCATGCCCGTGGCGTTGTTCATGGGCATGAGTTTTTGCACCACCACCTGCTGGTAGACGGCCTGCGCATGCTGCTTGACGCTGTCGGGCGCATCCAGCCGCAGGTTCTTCATCTGCACCTGCTCGCCATGGCACATGTAGCAGCGCTGGGCCAGCACGGGCTGCAGGGATGCATAGTCATTTTGACCTCCAGCGCTTTGCCCACCTGCGCCAGCAGCTCCTGAAACAGGAGCAGATCCCGCCACCGGCGCGGCAGGGGCCGCCACCGGCGCGGGGCGCATCCAGGCGATCACGCCCACGATGACCACCACCCCCACCAGCGCATACGGCAGCGGGTTGCCGTTGCGGCCCAGCTTGTGGCCGTGGCGCATCACGAAGAACTGGCGGATGGCGGCGCCCGCGAACATCATGAGGATGAGCACCAGCCAGTTCTGCGGGTGGCTCCAGGTGAAGCTGTAGTGGTTGCTCAGCATGGCGAACAGCACGGGCAGCGTGAAGTACGTGTTGTGCACGCTGCGCTGCTTGCCGCGCTTGCCGTGGATGGGGTCCACGGGCTCGCCGGCCTTGATCTGCGCGATCACCGTGCGCTGGCCGGGGATGATCCAGAAGAACACGTTGGCGCTCATGGCCGTGGCGATCATCGCGCCCACCAGCAGGAAGGCCGCGCGGCCCGCGAACCAGTGGCAGGCCAGCCAGGAGGCGATGCACACCAGCACGAGCACCAGCGCCCCCACGATGGCGTCGCCGTTCTTCTTTTGCCCGAAGAGGCGGCAGATCGCGTCGTACAGCAGCCAGAACACCACGAAGAACGCCAGCGCCACCACGATGGCCGTGGCGGGGGCCCAGTCCATGCGTGACTTGTCGATGAGGTAGGTGCTGGCGCTGTAGAGATACGACACCGTGAACAGCGCGAACCCGCTGATCCAGGTGCTGTAGCTCTCCCAGAAGAACCAGTGCAGGTGGCCGGGCAGCTTCGGGGGCGACACGGCGAACTTGACCGGGTGGTAGAACCCGCCGCCATGCACGGCCCAGAGCTCGCCGCTCACGCCCTGCTTCTTCAGGTCCTCGTCCTCGGGCGGCGTGAGGCTGCTGTCCAGGAAGACAAAATAGAACGAGGAACCGATCCAGGCGATGGCGGTGATGACGTGGACCCAGCGCAGCAGCAGGTTGGCCCAGTCGAGAAAGTAGCTTTCCATGGAAGTCTCTCAACTTTGGCGGCGCGAAGGCGCCGCCTTTGTGCAACCTGCTCACCACTGCGGGCGCTCTGAGCAGAAGAAGGGGGTCGCGCACCTTGGCAGAGATTCTGCCGGGGCACCGCTGCGACCCATGAAATACCGAATCAGGACAGTGAAAAGTGTATGCAGAAATTGTTCTCGATTCCAGCCCCCTCGAAGGCACGCAGGAGCGGAGTTACCCTCAGAACCCGTTCGCGCCCCCACCGCCCAGGGTCTGCAGGAGCTGCGCGGCCACGGCCACGGCGATGACCTCCGGCTCCTTGCCGTCGATGCCCCGGATGCCGATGGGGCAGGTGACCTGCGCCAGCTCCTCCTGCGCGAACCCGCGCCCATGCAGGCGGTTTGCGAACGTCGCCCACTTGGTCTTGCTGCCGATGAGCCCGATGAACGGCAGGTCGCGCCGCTCGCGCTGGCGGCGCAGGCAGGCGGCCACCACGTCCAGGTCCTCGGCATGGCTGAAGCTCATGATCAGCACGCGGGTGCCAGAGGCCAGGTCCGGCACCGCCAGCTGCACCGGGTCGGAGTGTTCGCAGGCCACGCCGTCCGGCGCCGGCTGCGGAAAGATCCCGTCGCGGCTGTCGATCCAGGTCAGCGCGAACGGCAGCGGCGCCAGCACCCGGGCCAGCGCGTGGCCCACATGCCCGCCGCCGAACAGCGCCACCGGGTGCCGGCGCGGCGACAGGCGCGCGCGCAGGCGGTCGGCCAGGGCCTGGTCGGCGGGTACGGACAGCGTCTCGAATTCGAGGTGCACCACGCCCCCGCAGCACTGCCCCAGCGCCGGGCCCAGCGCATAGCGCATGCGGGCCGGGCCGGGCACGCCCCCCAGGCGCCGGCGGGCCTCGGCAATGGCCTGGTGCTCCAGGTGGCCGCCGCCGATGGTGCCCACTATCCGCTCGGCGAACACGGCCATCCAGGCCCCGGCTTCACGCGGCACCGAGCCTTCGGTAGACTCCACCCTTACCAGACAGGCGGGCGCGGCCGCAAGGCCGTCCAGCAGTAAAAGCACATCAGTCAATCCAGATCCTTCGCGCCATCGGGGTCCCAGGGTCCCCGTTCCGTTCCAGCCCACACCAGCCATCATGCCGTCCCCAGCCCCCGAGCGCACCCCCAGTACCCGCAGCCACTGGCTGCTCGCCGGGCTCATGGCCGCCATCGCAGCGCTGGTGGCGGCATGCAAGTCGGCTCCCGAACCTGCGCCGCCCGCGCAGGACAGCCGTGCGCCCAGCACCGATGCCTCCAGCGGCGTCAAGGGCCCCGTGCCCGCAAGCGCCGGTTCGGCCCGCGCCTCGGCGGCGACCACCCCCCGGGCGTACCGGCAGGACGCCGCCACCCACCTCTACGGCCTGAACGCGCAGCGCGTGTTCAAGGGCAAGCTGCCCCCCATGCTGTATGCGATCGGCGTGCTGGAGGTGGATATCGACCGCGCGGGCAAGGTGACGCGCCTGCGGTGGATGCGTGCCCCGCGCCATGCCCCCGAGGTGGTCGCGGAAATCGAGCGCACCGTGCGCGCAGCGGCGCCCTTCCCGGTGCCCGCGCGCCTGGGCAAGGTCACCTACACCGACACCTGGCTGTGGGACAAGAGCGGGCATTTCCAGCTCGATACCTTGACCGAAGGGCAGCTGTAGGCACATCCCCGTGCGCGCGGGCCCTGGCTGGGCCCCGCCCCTCACGACCCGCGATAGGTCGAATAGCTCCACGGGCTCACCAGCAGCGGCACGTGGTAGTGCTGGTCGGCGTGCGCGATGCCGAAATCCAGGCTCACCAGGTTCAGGAAATTGGGTTCGGGCAGCTGCACGCCGCGCGCCTTGAAGTAGCCCGCCACATTGAAGCTGAGCCGGTAGGTGCCAGCGCGCAGGGTCGCATTGTCGAACAGCGGCGCATCGGTGCGGCCGTCATGGTTCAACACCAGGCGCTTGATGAGGGTGGCGTTGTCGCCGTCGGTGGAATACAGGGCGATCTCCATGCCGGCCGCGGGGCAGCCATTCATGGTGTCCAGAACGTGGGTGCTCAATCCCATAGGGAATCTCCTGAAGTGGGGACCACGGCCGATCGGCGAGGATTGCCAGATCGCAGCGTGTAGACCAAAAGTGTATACACTTTTCGCCATCCAACGTATCATGCAACCATGGAATCTTCATCCACCAGTGCCATTGTCGACGCGTTGACCCGCGCCATCGTCGAGCACCGCCTGCAGCCGGGCACCAAGCTGGCCGAGCAGAAACTGGCCGACCATTTCGGCGTGTCGCGCACGCTGGTGCGCCAGGCGCTGTTCCAGCTGGCGCAGAACCGCCTCGTCACGCTGGAGCCCGCGCGCGGAGCGTTCGTGTCCACCCCCTCGGTCGAAGAGGCCCGCCAGGTGTTCGCCGTGCGACGCATGCTCGAGACCGAGATGACGCGGGCCTTCGTGCAGAGCGTGACGCCCGCCAAGATCAAGGCGCTGCGCGCCCACGTCGCCAGCGAGAAGGCCGCCATGGGCACGGCCGATGCGAGCAGCCGCACCGAGCTGCTGGGCGACTTCCATGTGCGCATGGCCGAGCTCATGGGCAACGAGGTGCTGGCGCAGATGCTGGGCGACCTGATCTCTCGCTGTGCCCTCATCACGCTGATGTACCAGTCGGCCAGCGCCGCCGAACACTCCCACGAGGAGCATGGCGACATCGTGGCCGCGCTCGCCGCGCGCGACGAGGCCCTGGCCGTCTCCCTCATGCAGGCCCACCTGGAGCACGTGGAAGCCAGCCTGACCTTCGACCGCAAGCGCCCGGCCAGCGACCTGGCCGCCGCGCTCAGCACGTGACATCCCAGCGCGTGACAGACCCCTTGAATCCTTCATGCCCATGATCTACGACTCCACCCAGCCCTACCCCCGCGACCTCATCGGCTACGGCAAGACCCCGCCCCATGCGCAATGGCCGGGCGGTGCGCGCATCGCCGTGCAGTTCGTGCTCAACTACGAAGAAGGCGGCGAGAACGCCGTGCTGCACGGCGACGCGGGCAGCGAGCAGTTCCTGTCCGAAATGTTCAACCCCGCGAGCTACCCCGAGCGGCACATGAGCATGGAAGGCATCTACGAATACGGTTCGCGCGCCGGCGTGTGGCGCATCCTGCGCGAGTTCGAAAAGCGCAAGCTGCCGCTCACCGTGTTCGGCGTGTCGAGCGCACTGCAGCGCCACCCCGAGCTGACCCAGGCGTTCGTGCAGCTGGGCCACGAGATCGCCTGCCACGGCCTCAAGTGGATCCACTACCAGCATGTGCCCGAAGAGGTCGAGCGCGCCCACATGGTCGAGGCCATGGAGATCATTGAGCGCATGACGGGCCCCCGAGAAAGCTCGGAAGGCCATGTGCATGGCCTGGGCTGGTACACCGGCCGCGACAGCCCCAACACCCGCCGCCTCGTGGCCGACTTCGGCGGCTTCGAATACGACAGCGACTACTACGGCGACGACCTGCCGTTCTGGATGGACGTGAAAAAGAGCGATGGCACCACCGCGCCCCAGCTCATCGTGCCCTACACGCTCGACTGCAACGACATGCGCTTCGCGCTGCCGCAGGGCTACTCGCACGCCGACCCGTTCTTCCAGTACATGAAGGACACGTTCGACGCGCTGTACGCCGAAGGCGACCCGGCTGGCGACAACGCGCCCAAGATGATGAGCATCGGCATGCACTGCCGCCTGCTGGGCCGGCCCGGCCGCATCACCGCGCTGCAGCGTTTCCTGGACCACATCGAGCGGCACGGCGACGTGTGGGTGTGCCGCCGTATCGACATCGCGCGCCACTGGAAACAGGCGCACCCCTACCCTTCACAGAAAGCAGGCTGACCATGGCCCTGACACTGGAACAACTCAACGCCGCCAGCAGCGCCGAGGCCCTGCAGCTGCTCGATGGCCTGTACGAGCACTCGCCCTGGATCGCCGAGCAGGCGCTGGCGCAGCGGCCCTTCCGCTCGCAGGCCCACCTGCAGCACGCGCTGGCCCAGGTGGTGCGCACGGCGGGCCAGGACACGCAGCTGGCACTGATCCGCGCCCACCCGGAACTGGCGGGCAAAGCAATGGTGGCCAAGAACCTCACGGCCGAGTCCACCAACGAGCAGAGCAAGGCGGGCCTCACCCAGTGCACACCCGAGGAGTTCGCGCGCATCCAGGCGCTCAACGCCGCCTACAACGAGCGCTTCGGCTTCCCGTTCATCCTGGCGGTGCGCGGGCCGCGCGGCACGGGCCTGCCCAAGCAGGAGATCATCGACACCTTTGCGCGGCGCCTGGACAACCACCCCGAGTTCGAACTGGCCGAGGCCCTGCGCAACATCCACCGCATCGCCGAGATCCGCCTGAACGACAAGTTCGCCGCCGAGCCCGTGCTGGGCAACGACGTGTGGGACTGGCAGGAAAAGCTGGCCGAACACTCCGACCCCGGCTTCGCTGAAAAGGGCCAGCTCACCGTCACGTATCTGACCGACGCGCACCGCGCCTGCGCCCAGCGCATCAGCCACTGGATGCGCGACTGCGGCTTCGACGAAGTGGAGATCGACGCCGTGGGCAACGTGGTGGGGCGCTACCACCCGGCCACGGAAGGGGCCCGCTACCTCATCACCGGCAGCCACTACGACACAGTGCGCAACGGCGGCAAGTACGACGGCCGCCTGGGCATCTTCGTGCCCATGGCCTGCGTGCGCGAGCTGCACCGCGCCGGCCGGCGGCTGCCCTTCGGCATCGAGGTGGTGGGCTTTGCCGAAGAGGAAGGCCAGCGCTACAAGGCCACGTTCCTCGGCTCGGGCGCGCTCATCGGCGACTTCAACCCGGCCTGGCTCGACCAGAAGGACGTGGACGGCGTGACCATGCGCACGGCCATGCAGCACGCGGGCTTGTGCATCGACGACATCCCCAAGCTCCAGCGCGACCCCGCGCAATACCTGGGTTTCATCGAGGTACACATCGAGCAGGGCCCCGTGCTCAACGAGCTGGACCTGCCCCTGGGCGTGGTCACCTCCATCAACGGCAGCGTGCGTTTTCTGTGCGAAATGATCGGCACCGCCAGCCACGCCGGCACCACCCCCATGGACCGCCGCCGCGACGCCGCCGTGGCCGTGGCGGAACTCGCGCTGTACGTGGAGCAGCGCGCCGCGCAGGACGGCGACTCGGTGGGCACCATCGGCCAGCTGCAGGTGCCCGCAGGCTCCATCAACGTGGTGCCCGGCCGCTGCCAATTCAGCCTGGACCTGCGCGCGCCCACCGACGCCCAGCGCGACGCGCTGGTGAACGACGTGAGGGAGCAGCTCGCCAGGATCGCCGCCCGGCGCGGCCTGCGCTACACGCTGGAAGAATCCATGCGCGCCGCCGCCGCGCCCAGCGCGCCCGCCTGGCAGCACCACTGGGAGCGCGCCGTGGACACGCTGGGCGTGCCCGTGTTCCGCATGCCCAGCGGGGCGGGACACGATGCGATGAAGCTGCACGAAATCATGCCCCAGGCCATGCTCTTCGTGCGCGGACTGAACTCGGGCATCAGCCACAACCCGCTCGAATCCACCACCAACAACGACATGCAGCTGGCCGTGGACGCCTTCACCCAGGTCCTGCGCCAACTTGCCGAGGAACAACAACCATGACGACAAACACCCCCACCGCCTACGCCGCTCTCGACGCCTGGATCGACCAGCACTTCGATGAGGAAGTGCGCTTTCTGCAGGCCCTGGTGCGCGTGCCCACCGACACCCCGCCCGGCAACAACGCTCCCCACGCCGAGCGCACGGCCGAATTGCTCAAGGACTTCGGCTACGAGGCCGAGAAGCACGCGGTGCCGGCCGCCGACGTGTTGGCGTACGGCATGGAATCCATCACCAACCTCATCGTGCGCAGACCGTACGGCAGCGGCGGCAAGACCATTGCCCTGAACGCCCACGGCGACGTGGTGCCCCCCGGCGAAGGCTGGACGCACGACCCCTACGGCGCCGAAATTGTGGACGGCGCCATGTACGGCCGCGCCACCGCCGTGAGCAAGAGCGACTTCGCCAGCTTCACCTTCGCGGTGCGCGCGCTGGAAGCCGCCGCCAAGCCCTCGCGGGGCGCGGTGGAACTGCACTTCACTTACGACGAGGAATTCGGTGGCGAACTCGGCCCCGGCTGGCTGCTGCAAAAGGGGCTCACCAAGCCCGACCTGATGATCGCCGCCGGCTTCAGCTACGAAGTGGTCACCGCCCACAACGGCTGCCTGCAGATGGAAGTGACCGTGCACGGCAAGATGGCCCACGCGGCCGTGCCCCACACCGGCGTGGACGCGCTGCAGGGTGCGGTGCACATCCTGAACGCACTGTATGCGCAGAACGACGAGTACAAGAAGGTCACGTCCAAGGTGGCGGGCATCAAGCACCCGTACCTGAACGTGGGCCGCATCGAGGGCGGCACCAACACCAACGTCGTGCCCGGCAAGGTGATGTTCAAGCTCGACCGCCGCATGATCCCCGAAGAGAACCCGGTGGAGGTCGAAGCCGCCATCCGCCGCGTGATCGAGCAGGCCGCGGGCGAGCGCGCGGGCATCAGCGTGGACATCAAGCGCCTGCTGCTGGCCAACGCCATGACCCCGCTGGCCGGCAACCAGCCGCTGGTGGACGCCATCCAGAAGCATGCGCAGGCCGTGATCGGCGAGCCCGTGCCCGCGGTGGGCACACCGCTGTACACCGACGTGCGCCTGTATGTGGAGCGCGGCATCCCGGGCGTGATCTACGGCTCCGGCCCGCGCACCGTGCTCGAATCGCACGCCAAGCGCGCCGACGAGCGCCTGCAGCTCGAAGACCTGCGCCGCGCCACCAAGGTGATCGCGCGCTCGCTGAGCGACCTGCTCGCCTGATGCGGTTTCGCGCTCAGGCGCTGCGCCGTGCCCGCCGCGCCTGGGCCAGCCGCGAAAGCCGCTGCACCAGGGCCGGGTACTGCGATTCGGACGTATTGCCGTAGCCCAGCACCAGGCCGTTGTCCTCGGGCCGAGCGCGCAGGGCAAACCGCGACAGTGGTGCCGGCGCCATGTCGTAGGCGCGGGCCGCCTCGGCAATCGCCTGGTCGGGGTATTCGGGCGGCAGGCGCACCGTGAGGTGCATGCCGCTGTCGCCCCCCAGCACCGCATGGGGCACGGCCAGGTGCTGCGCCAGCGCATCGCGCAGCAGCGCCTGCCGGCCCCGGTACAGGCGCCGCATGCGCCCCAGGTGCCGGCTGAACTGCCCGCTGTCGATGAACTCCGCCAGCGCCAGCTGCTCATGGCGATGCCCGCCGCGCAGGGTCTCCTTGAGCAGCGGCGCGGCCGCTGCGGCCAGGGCCTGCGGCAGCACCACAAAACCCAGCCGCAAGGAAGGGAACAGCGTCTTGCTGAATGTGCCCACGTACATCACCGGCGGCTGTGGCACCAGGCCCTGCATGGCACCAATGAGTTCGCCCGCGTGGCGGAACTCGCTGTCGTAGTCGTCCTCGATGATCCAGGCGCCACAGGCCTGCGCCTGCCGGATCAGCGCGAGCCGGCGGGCCACGGGCAGCACCCCGCCCGTGGGGTACTGGTGCGACGGCGTGGTGTAGATGAGCCGGGGCGGCGGCGCCGACCAGGCATCGGCAGGCACCACCAGGCCCGCGCCATCGACCCGCAGGGCTTCGACCTTCAGGTCTCCGCACTGGAAGGCGGTCTGCGCCCCCCGGTAGCCCGGGTCCTCCACCCAGGCGGTGTCGCCCGGGTTGGTGACCAGCCGCACGCACAGGTTCAGCGCCTCCTGCGCGCCTTCGGTGATGACCACCTGGCCCACCTCGCAGCGCACGCCGCGTGCCACCGCCAGGTGCCGCATGATGGCGCCCTGCAAGGCGGGCTCGCCCGCCGGATTGCCATAGCCCAGGGCCGACACGCCAGATGCCTTGAAGGCGCGGTCAAAACAGCTCTTCCATGCGCTCAGGGGGAACCGCGCCAGCGCCGGCACGCCCGGCCTGAAAGCCCGGGTCTCGGCCGCATCGGCAAAGCGGCTGACCACCCGCGTGCCGCGCTCGGACAGGCGGGGCGGCGCTGCGCGTGCGGGGTCTGCATGGCCCCGGGCCCGGCTGCAGTCCAGCGCGGACACCTTGGTGCCCCGGCGGCTCAGCGCGATGTAGCCCTCGGCCCCCAGCTGCTCATAAACCGCTGTCACGCTATTGCGCGAAACGCCCAGGTCCACCGCCAGATCCCGCGACCCCGGCAGGCGGCAGCCCGAAGGGAAGCGCCCATCCAGGATGGCATCGCGGATGCGGGTCAGGAGCTGGCGCTGCAGCGAGTCGCCCTGCCGGTCACGCACCAGCGGGGCCTCCAGCAGGACATGGCGGACGGGGTCGATGGCGGGGAGGCGTTGGGTCATGGTGGCCGGTGAAAAACCACCAGTTCACAGCCTCGGTGGCACCATCAGATTGTGCACGAGTGGATCTTTTGAATGGTCCACAAGAATCCTAGAGTCACCGGTTCAACCTCTCTTTTTTTGACCCTTCGACCGCGCAATTCCATGTCCACCTCCATGAATGATCTCGCCCAGCCCATTGGTACCCCCGTGCCCGGCTGGACACCCCGCCCCCAGCCCGGCGCCGTCACTCTGGTGGGCCGCCACTGCCAGCTGGAGCCGCTGCAGGCCGACCGCCACGCGGCCGACCTGGATGCGGCCTACCGGCTCGCGCCGGACCCACGCGCCTGGACCTACATGTTCACCGGCCCGTTCGACACCCCCGAGGACTACGGCCGCTACGCACACACCGCCGCGCTCAGCACCGACCCGCGCCACTTCGCGGTGGTGGACAAGGCCACGGGCAAGGCCGTGGGCACCCTGGCGCTGATGCGCATCGATCCCACCCATGGCGCCATCGAGGTCGGCAACGTGATGTTTTCGCCCCTGCTCCAGCAGACACCCGCCTCCACGGAGGCGCAGTTCCTGCTCATGGCCTACGTGTTCGACACGCTGGGGTACCGCCGCTACGAGTGGAAGTGCGACAGCCTCAACGCCCCTTCGCGGCGCACCGCCGCGCGCCTGGGATTCCAGTTCGAGGGCATCTTCCGCCAGGCCCTGGTCTACAAGGGCCGCAACCGCGACACCGCCTGGTTTTCCATCATCGACACCGAATGGCCTGGTTTGCGGCAGGCGTTCGAGGCCTGGCTGTCGGACGACAACCAGGATTCACAGGGGCGCCAGCGGCGCTCGCTGAGCCAGGTGCGCGAATCACTGGGCCCAGGGGCTTCGCAACCACCGCGCTGAGGCATTGAGGAGCGCGGCCCCGTGCCGCATTCTTCTGCACAGAAAGCGGGAATGACGGGCGTGCACAGGCTGCATACTCAATCGGCATAACCCGCCGCCCGCACGCAGCGCGGGCCCACCCTACACTTGCCGCGGGCGCCCTTCGCAGGGTCCACCCGCCCTCCCCTTCCTACAGAGCAAAAAACCATCTCAGGAGCATCATCCATGAACATCCGACACACGCTGCTGGCCTCCAGCCTGGCGCTGGCGCTGGCCAGCCTCACGGCCTGCGGCAGCCCACCCACCACGGCAGCGGCGCCCGCGCCCGCCGTACAGCAAACGGCCTCGGCCCAGGCCGCCAGCGCCGCGTACGACTTCGACATGGACGTATTCCACCCGGTGGTGGCGCGCAACGGCATGGTCGCCACCGAGCAGGAGCTGGCCTCGCAGATCGGCCTGGATATCCTGAAAGCCGGCGGCAACGCGGTGGACGCGGCCGTGGGCATCGGCTTCGCGCTGGCCGTGGCCCTGCCCAATGCGGGCAACCTGGGCGGCGGCGGGTTCATGGTGGTGCACGATGCCAAGACCGGCAAGAGCGTGGCGCTCGACTTCCGCGAAGTGGCGCCCATCAAGGCCACGCGCGACATGTACCTGGACGCCAAGGGCAACGTGGTGGACGGCAAGTCGCTGTACACCCACTACGCCGTGGGCGTGCCCGGCACCGTGGCCGGCATGGAGCATGCGCTCAAGACCTGGGGCACCCTGCCCCTGTCGCGCGTGATCGCCCCCGCCATCGAGCTGGCCGACAAGGGCTTCCCGGTGAGCGAAACCCTGGCCAAGATCCTGCAGCAGGAAAAGAAGAACATGGGCCAATGGCCCGCCACCCAGGCCATCTTCTGGAAGAACGGCGCGCCGCTGAAGGTGGGCGACGCCCTGGTGCAGAAGGACCTGGCCCAGTCCATGCGCCTGATCGGCCAGCAGGGCGCCAAGGCGTTCTACGAAGGCGAGATCGCCCAGAAGATCGCCGCCGAGATGGCACCGCACGCCGGCGCCCTCACGCTGCAGGACCTGCGCGAATACAAGGTGGCCGAGCGCGTGCCCACGCGCGGCACCTACCGTGGCTATGAGATCGTGACCATGCCGCCCCCCTCCTCCGGCGGCCCGCACCTGGTGCAGATTTTGAACATGCTGGAGCCCCTGCCCCTGGCCCAGTGGGGCCCCAACAGCGCGCAGACCATCCACTACATGGCCGAGAGCATGAAGCTCGCCTACGCCGACCGCGCCGAGTACCTGGGCGACCCGGACTTCGTGAAGATTCCCCTGAAGGGCCTGACCTCCAAGCGCTACGCCGAGTCCCTGGCCAAGGGCATCGACGCCAACACCGCGCGCAGCGGCAAGAGCATCAAGCCCGGCCAGCCCCAGCCGTATGAGAGCGACCAGACCACCCACTACTCGGTGGTGGACAAGGCCGGCAACGCCGTGGCCGTGACGTACACGCTGAACACCAACTTCGGCAGCGGCATCGTCGCCAAGGGCACGGGCATCCTGCTCAACAACGAGATGGACGACTTCTCGGCCAAGCCCGGCGTGGCCAACGCCTACGGGCTGGTCGGCGGCGACGCCAACGCGGTGGCCGCCAAGAAGCGCCCCCTGTCGTCGATGACGCCCACCCTGGTCCTGAAGGACGGCAAGCCCACGCTGGTGACCGGTAGCCCTGGCGGCGCGCGCATCATCACCACGGTGTTGCAGACGGTGGTGAACACCATCGACTTCGGCATGAACCCCGCCGAAGCCGCTGCCGCCCCCCGCGTGCACCACCAGTGGACACCCGACGAGCTGCGCGTGGAAAAGGGCCTCTCGCCCGATACCATCGCGCTCCTCAAGCAGCGCGGCCACAACATCGCGGTGAAGCCGTCGATGGGCCGCACGCAGACCATCCAGATCCGTGGCGGCGCGCTGTACGGCTACTCGGACCCGCGCAACCCGGATGGGAAGACGCTGGGGTATTGATTGCTCCTGAATCAATAGCTAACCGCGCTTGATGGACAAGCGCTGGCAGCCATTTTTTCAAAGATCCCGCTCGCCGAAAGGCCAGCGGGATTTTTCATGGCGGCCCGCATCAGGCCGGCACTGCCTGCCCGATCTCGAAATTCGCCATCTTCTCCAGCGCCCGCACCATCGCCGAGTGGTCCCACCCCTGGCCGCCATGCGCCACGCAGGCATTGAACAGCTCCTGTGCCATGGCCGTATTGGGCAGCGGCACGCCCAGCGCCCGCGCGCTCGACAGCGCAAGGTTCAGATCCTTCTGGTGCAGCCCGATGCGAAAGCCGGGGTCGAAGGTGCGCCGGATCATGCGCTCGGCATGCACCTCCAAAATTTTTGACGACGCGAAGCCGCCCAGCAGCGCCTGGCGCACGCGGGCCGGGTCGGCGCCCGCGCGGGCGGCGAAGAGCAGCGCTTCGGCCACGGCCTCGATGTTCAGGGCGACGATGATCTGGTTGGCCACCTTGGCGGTCTGGCCGTCGCCGTTGCCGCCCACCAGGGTGATGTTCTTGCCCAGGCGCTCGAACAGCGGCCTGACGCGCTCGAACACCGCTTCGGGGCCGCCGACCATGATGGACAGCGTGGCGTTCCTGGCGCCCAGCTCGCCGCCGGAGACGGGCGCATCCAGGTACTGCGCGCCCACGGCCTCGGTGCGCGCCGCGAAGTCCTTGGTGGCCACGGGCGAGATGGAGCTCATGTCCACCACCACCTTGGCCGTGCTGCCTTTCAGACCCTGGGCCACGCCGTCGGCGCCGAACAGCACCTTCTCCACATCGGGCGTGTCGGGCAGCATCAGAAAGATGATGTCGGCCCGCTCGGCCACGCCGCGCGCCGTGGTGCACTGCGTGGCGCTGCTCTCTGCGATCTGCGGCGCCACGCGGCCGCGCGTGTGCACGTACAGCTGGTGGCCGGCGGCGATGAGGTGGCCACACATGGGCGCACCCATGATGCCCAGGCCGATGAAGCCGAGTTTGAGGGGGGTGTCGGTCATGTTCTTTTTCTCCTTGTGTTGTGGTGATTCGTCCATGGGTCTGTGCCGGGTCATGCCGTGAGCGCAGCGCGCCAGCCGAGGCCGATTTCCGTGGTACGCGCGGGCCGGTACTCGCAGCCCACCCAGCCGCCATAGCCCAGCCGGTCCAGGTGTGCGAACAGGTAGCGGTAGTTGATCTCGCCCGTGCCCGGCTCGTGGCGGCCGGGGTTGTCCGCCAGCTGCACGTGGCCGATGCGCGGCAGGTGCTTTTGCAGCGTGGCGGCCAGTTCGCCTTCGGTGCGCTGCGCGTGGTAGATGTCGTACTGCACGAAGGCGTTGTCGGCGCCCACCTCGTCGAGGAGGTCCAGCGCCTGGTCCGTGCGGGTGAGGTAAAAGCCCGGGATGTCGAACGGGTTGATGGGTTCGATCAGCAGGCGCAGACCGGCGGCCTTCAGCTCGGTGGCGGCAAAGCGCAGGTTGTCGACCAGGGTGCGGCGCAGCACCTGCGCCTCCACACCCGCAGGCGCCTTGCCGGCCAGGCAGTTGAGCTGCGGCACGCCCAGCGCCTGGGCATAGCTGATGGCCTGGGCCACACCGGCGCGAAACTCCACGATGCGAGCGGGGTGGCAGGCAATGCCGCGCTCGCCAGCGGCCCAGTCGCCCGCGGGCAGGTTGTGCAGCACGATCTGCAACTGGTGGCGGTCGATGCGCTCGCGGATGTCTTCCGCCGCAAACTCGTAGGGAAAGAGGAACTCCACGGCCTCGAAGCCGGTGCGCGCGGCGCGCTCGAAGCGGTCGAGAAAAGGCACCTCGGTGAACAGCATGCTGAGGTTGGCAGCGAAACGGGGCATGAACAGGTCTCCGGTATCAGTCAGGAAATGGTGGGGTCAGTCCAGCACTGCGAGCGCGCTGGGCACGTCCGCCGGCTGCGTGGCCAGCGCTTCGAATTCGACGATGCTGTCGATCTCGGTGCCCATGGCGATGTTGGTCACGCGCTCCAGGATCACCTCGATGACCACCGGCGTGCGGTACTCGGCCATCCAGGCCTCGGCCTGGGCGATGGCGGGCGCGAACTCCTCGGGACGGTGCACGCGGATGGCCTTGCAGCCCAGGCCCTCGACCACCTTCACGTGGTCCACGCCGTAGCCGCGCGCCGCCTCGCCCTCGGCCATGTTCACGTTGTCGAACGCGAGCTGGACGCAGTAGTCGATGCTGAAGCTGCGCTGCGCCTGGCGGATCAGGCCCAGGTAGCTGTTGTTGACCAGCACGTGGAGGTAGGGCAGCTTGAACTGCGCGCCCACGGCCAGCTCCTCGATCATGAACTGGAAGTCGTAGTCGCCCGACAGCGCCACGATCTTGCGTGCCGGGTCGGCCACGCGCACGCCCAGGGCGGCGGGCACCGTCCAGCCCAGCGGCCCGGCCTGGCCGCAGTTGATCCAGTGGCGCGGCTGGTACACATGCAGGAACTGCGCGCCCGCGATCTGCGACAGGCCGATGGTGGAGACGTAGCACACGTCCTTGCCCAGCGCGCGGTTCATGCACTGGTACACGCGCTGCGGCTTCATGGGCACGCTGTCGAAGTGGGTCTTGCGCAGGTAGTCCACGCTGTGCTTGCGGCCCAGGCATTCGGCGGCCCAGCCGCTGCGGTCCTTCAGGCGCCCCGCGGCCTGCCATTCGCGCGCCACGTCCACGAAGAGCCTGAGCGCGGCGCCCGCGTCCGAAACGATGCCGAAGTCCGGCGCGAACACGCGGCCGATCTGCGTGGGCTCGATGTCCACGTGCACGAACTTGCGGCCCCGGGTGTAGACATCGACCGAGCCCGTGTGCCGGTTGGCCCAGCGGTTGCCGACGCCCAGCACGAAGTCGCTGGCCAGCATCGTGGCGTTGCCGTAGCGCTGGCTGGTCTGCAGGCCGCACATGCCGGCCATGAGCGGGTGGTCGTCGGGGATGCTGCCCCAGCCCATGAGCGTGGGGATCACCGGCACGCCCAGCACCTCGGCAAACTCCACCAGCAGGCCGGATGCATCGGCGTTGATGATGCCGCCGCCCGCGACGATCAGCGGGCGCTCGGCGTCGTTCAGCATGGCCAGCGCCTTCTCGATCTGGGCACGCGTGGCGGCGGGCTTGTAGGGCACCAGGGGTTCGTAGGTGTCGGGGTCGAACTCGATCTCGGCCAGTTGCACGTCGATGGGCAGGTCGATGAGCACCGGCCCGGGCCGGCCGGAGCGCATGAGGTGGAACGCCTGCTGGAACGCCTGCGGCACCTGCGCGGGCTCCAGCACCGTGGTGGCCCACTTGGTCACGCTCTTGGCGATGGTGGCGATGTCCACGGCCTGGAAGTCTTCCTTGTGCAGGCGGGCGCGCGGTGCCTGGCCGGTGATGCACAGGATGGGGATGGAGTCCGCGCTGGCCGAGTACAGCCCGGTGACCATGTCGGTGCCGGCCGGGCCGCTCGTGCCGATGCACACGCCGATGTTGCCGGCCACGGCGCGGGTGTAGCCCTCGGCCATGTGGCTGGCGCCCTCGACATGGCGCGCCAGGATGTGGCCTATGCCGCCATGCGCCTTCATCGCCGCGTACAGAGGGTTGATGGCGGCGCCGGGCACGCCGAACGCGACGCTCACGCCTTCCTTCTCGAGCACCTTCACGGCCGCTTCGATTGCCTTCATTCTTGCCATTGCTTGACCTCCTTGTGGATGGTCAAACTTTAGGCAAGCCCCTCGTTGGGCGGAAGGTGGCGATGGACCATAAAATTTATTCCAGCCAGGAATAAATCTGGACCGCAACAGGAGACAGACCATGGACCGCCTCGATGCCATGCAGATGTTCGTGCGCGTGGTGGAGACCGGCAGCTTCACCAAGGTGGCGCGGGAGTTCGCCACCACGCAGCCCACGGTGACCAAGCAGGTCGCCGCCATGGAGGCGCACCTGAAGGTGCGGCTGCTCAACCGCAACACGCGCGGCGTGAGCCTGACCGAGCCCGGCGCGCTGTACTACGAAAAGTGCAAGGCCATCGTGACCGACGTGGCCGAGGCCGAGAGCGTGGTGCGCGTGCGCCAGACACAGGTGCACGGCCAACTGCGCGTGGGCAGCTCGGTCGCGTTCGGGCGGCGCGTGGTGGTGCCGCTGGCGCTGGAGTTCATGGTGCAGAACCCGCAGGTGCAGCTGGACCTGAGCTTCGAGGACCGTTATACTGACCTGGTGGCCCAGGGCATCGACGTGGCGATCCGCCTGGGCAAGCTCGCCGACTCGGCCCTGGGTGCGCGCACGCTGGGCATGAACCCCTGGGTGCTGGTGGCCTCGCCCACCTACCTGCGCCGCCACGGCACGCCGCGCCGGCCGTCGGACCTGAAGGACCACGCCACGCTGATCTACAGCAGCGTGCAGGGCAACGACCTGTGGCGGCTGCGCAATGCGAGCGGCGAGGCGGTGTCGGTGCCCGTCACGGGGCGGCTGCGCTCCAACAACCTCTCGGCCCTGCTGGCGGCGGCGCGCGCGCACATGGGCATCGCGGCGCTGCCGCACTACGTGGCGGTCGAATCGCTGGCCGCCGGGCGCGTGGTGGAGGTGCTCAAGACCTGCCGCCTGCCCGAGCAGGAGATCCATGCGGTGTACCCGTCGCCGCGCCTGGTGCCGCAGAAGGTGCAGGCCTTCGTCGCGTTTTTGCAGGGGCGCTTCGGCAAGGACTGGGTGGCGTCCTTGCCGCGCGAAGGCTTGTCAAAAAAGTGAGCTGCCCGCGCTTTCCAGTCAACGGTTTCAAGCACTTTTTGCTTGAAACCCAGGCAGGACAAGCGCGAACCGCTACAAAATCAGGATCGCCCGGAAGTCGTTGACATTGGTGTGCGTGGGCCCCGTGATGACGAGGTCGCCCAGCGCATCGAAGTAGCCATAGGCATCGTTGCGGTCCAGGTGGTCCGTGACGGAGAGGCCCTGCGCGGCAGCGCGCGCCAGGGTGTCGGGCGCGACGCGGGCACCGGCGTTGTCTTCCACGCCGTCGATGCCGTCCGTGTCCGCCGCCAGCGCCCACACGCCCGCCTGCCCTTGCAGCGCCTGCGCCAGCCCCATGCAGAACTCGCCCGCCCGGCCGCCCCGGCCCCTGGGGGCGCCAGGTGGCCGCTGCCGCACGGTGACGGTGGTCTCGCCGCCCGAGAGGATCACGCAGGGCCGCGCGAACGGCTGGCCGTGGCGCGCCACGGCGCGGGCCAGCGCGGCGTGCACCTTGCCCACCTCGCGCGATTCGCCCTCGATCTCGTCCGAGAGGATGTAGGCCGGCACGCCCGCCGCGCGCGCGGCCTCGGCCGCGGCCTCCAGCGACTGCTGCGGCGTGGCCGTCATGTGCACGGCGTGGCCTGCGAACACGGCGTCGCCGGGCTTGGGGGTTTCCAGATCACCCGCCTCCAGCGCGGCACGCACGCTGTCGGGGATGTCGATGCGATAACGTGCCAGGATGGCCAGCGCGTCCGCGCAGGTCGTGGCGTCGGGCACGGTGGGGCCGCTGGCGATGACCGAGGGGTCGTCGCCCGGCACGTCGCTGATGGTGAGCGTGACCACGCGCGCTGGCGCGCAGGCCGCCGCAAGGCGCCCGCCCTTGATGCGCGAGAGGTGCTTGCGCACGCAGTTCATCTCGTCGATGGCGGCGCCGCTCTCCAGCAGCGCCTTGTTGATGCGCTGCTTGTCCTCGAGCGTCAGGCCCTCGGCCGGCAGCGTGAGCAGGGCCGAGCCGCCGCCCGAGATCAGGCACAGCACGAGGTCGTTCCCGGTCAGCCCCCGGGTGCATTCGAGCATGCGCTGCGCGGCGGCCAGGCCCGCCGCGTCGGGCACGGGGTGGGCGGCCTCCACCACTTCGATGCGCTGCGCCAGCCCCTCGGGGCGCGGCGGCGTGTGGTGGTAGCGCGTGACCACGAGGCCCGACAGCGGCGCGTCGGCGGGCCACAGCGCCTCCACGGCCTGCGCCATGGCGCCACCGGCCTTGCCCGCGCCCAGCACCAGGGTGCGGCCGCCACTCTCGCGGCTGGGCGGCGCGGGCAGGAAAGCTGCGGTGTTGTGCAGCGGCAGCGCGCGGCGCACGGCCACACGGTACAGGTATTCAAGGAAGTCTCCGCCCTGGCGGACGGGATCGGGCACGGGGTCGTTGCGGGTCATGGGTGGTCTCCGCGGGCGATTGTGGCGCACCACGCCCGGCGATACCCCGCGCGCAAGTCAAAAGAACTTCAACCGCCCACGCCGGCGGCAGGGCTCCACGCACCCGTGCGGCGCACCGTGGCCCCTTCCCGGGCCGGCCCCAGCCCGGGATAACCCCATGTTCCGGGTGGCCGCACTTGTCTACAGTTCTTGTATGCAAGATTGATCGCCATGCAAGTTCCTTCCTTTTCAAAGGGTTTCCCATGCTCCGCTTCCTCAACTCCCTGTTTGGCCGGGTGATCCTGGCCCTGATTGCCGGCGTGGCCGTCGGGCTGTTCTGGCCCGATACCGCCGTGCAGCTCAAGCCCCTGGGCGACGGCTTCATCAAGCTCATCAAGATGCTGATTCCGCTCATCGTCTTTTGCGTGGTGGTGCACGGCATCGCCGGCACGGGCGACCTCAGGCGCGTGGGCCGCGTGGGCGTCAAGTCGCTGATCTACTTCGAGGTCGTCACGTCCATCGCGCTGGTGCTCGGCCTGGCGCTCGCGTTCTGGTTCGAACCCGGCGTGGGCATGAACATCGACCCCAAGGCGCTCGACCCCAAGGCCATGGGCGCCTATGCGGAAAACGCGAGCAAGCTCACCGGCGGCGGCTTCAGCGACTTCTTGCTCAAGCTCATCCCCACCACGGCCGTGAGCGCGTTCGCCAATGGCGACGTGCTGCAGGTGCTGCTGTTCTCCATCGTCTTCGGCTGCGCGCTGGCGTTGATGGGCGAGCGCGGCGCGCGGGTCACCACCCTCATCGAAGACCTGTCGCACGTGCTCTTCAAGACCATGGGCCTGATCATCAAGCTGGCCCCGCTGGGCGTGCTGGGTGCGATCGCCTTCACGGTGGGCAAGTACGGCATCGGCTCGCTCAAGCAGCTGGGCATGCTGGTGGTGCTGTTCTATGCGGCGGTGTTCCTGTTCGTGGTGGTGGTGCTGGGCCTCATCATGCGTTTCTCGGGCTTCAGCCTGTTCAAGCTGCTGCGCTACCTGCGCGAGGAGCTGGCCGTGGTGTTCGCCACCACCTCGTCCGACAGCGTGCTGCCGCAGATCATGGCAAAGCTCAAGCACCTGGGCATCCGCGATTCGACCGTGGGCCTGGTCATCCCCACGGGCTATTCGTTCAACCTGGACGCTTTCTCGATCTACATCACGCTGGCCGCCGTGTTCATCGCCCAGGCCACGAACACGCCGATCTCGATGGCCGACCTGCTCACCATCCTGGCGATCTCGCTGGTCACGTCCAAGGGCGCGCACGGCGTGCCGGGCTCGGCCATCGTGGTGCTGGCCGCCACGCTGCAGGCGATTCCCGCCATCCCGGCCATCGGCCTCGTGCTGGTGCTGTCGGTGGACTGGTTCATGGGCATCGCCCGCGCCCTGGGCAACCTGATCGGCAACTGCGTGGCCACCGTGGCCGTGGCGGCCTGGGAAGGCGACATCGACCGCGAACGGGCCCACGCCGTGCTGGACGGCCGCGAGCCGCCGCTGCCGCGCGCCTGACAGGGCTCCGCCCCCGCCCACCACGCGACAATCCGGCCATGAGCATCAACCAGACCCAGATCACCCAGCAGGTGGTGGAATCCATCCTCGCCCAGAAGCTCGCCCCGGGCGAGCGCCTGGGCGAGCAGGAACTGGCCGATCTCTTCGGCGTGAGCCGCACCCTGGTGCGCGAAGCCCTCATGCAGCTGCAGGCGCGCGGTTTCGTCGAGGTGCGCCCGCGCCGGGGCTGGTATGTGGTGGAACCCTCGGTGGAGGACGCGCGCGATGCCTTCTCGGCACGGCGCATCATCGAGTCGGGCATCCTGGCGGACGCGGGCCGGCCGCTGCAGTCCGTGACGCGCCGCCTGCGCGCCCACATCGCGCAGGAACAGCAGGCCATCGAGGGCGCCGACGCCGCGACGCGCGCCTTCCTGCTGGCGGACTTCCATGTCTGCCTGGCCGAGGCGATGGGCCACCGCAGCCTCAGCGACATCCTGCGCGACCTCACAGCGCGCACCACGCTGGCGGCGTCGCTCTACCAGTCGCGGCACGAGGCGAGCCAGTCCTGCGCCGAACACGCGGCCATCGTGCAGGCGCTGGAGGCCGGCGACACCGCCCTGGCGCGCGAACGCATGCTCACGCACATCGGCCATGTGGAAGGCGCGCTGAACCCCACCGAGCCCCTGGTGCGGGACCGCCTGCGCGACTCGCTCACACCGCTGGGCAAGCGCGCGCCGGCCGGTCCCTAGCGGCCGGGCCGCCCCCCCTCCCTTGCGGCGGCCCCGGCCGACCGCTCCTTTTTTTCGTGCGGCGCGCGAGGCCCTGGCACGCCCTAGGGTTTACCTTGATCAACGGCCGGGCTAATGTGTATACGATTTTTGTATGGACAACTGTGCACCATCTGATGCGCCGTCTCCACCCCTGAATCCCCACACCCCCGTCAACCCAAAGGAACCTCCCATGCACCCGCCCGTACATCCCGTGGACGAACATTTGCCGGTGGGCCGGCTCACGGCCCTGGGCCTGCAACACGTGCTGGTGATGTATGCCGGCGCCGTGGCCGTGCCCCTCATCGTGGGCCGGGCCCTCAACCTCACTCCCGACCAGGTGGCCAAGCTCATCTCGGCGGACCTGTTCGTCTGCGGGCTCGTCACCCTGATCCAGGCCCTGGGCGCGTCGCGCTGGTTCGGCATCCAGCTGCCGGTGATGATGGGCGTGACCTTCGCCTCCGTCGCGCCCATGGTGTCGATGGCGCAGAGCACGGGCGGCACGGCCGGCGCCGGGCTGATCTTCGGATCGGTGATCGGCGCGGGGGTCATCTCGATCCTGATCGCGCCCCTGGTCAGCCGCATGCTGCGGTTCTTCCCCCCCGTGGTCACCGGCACCATCATTGCCACCATCGGCATCAGCCTCATGCGCGTGGGGATCAACTGGATCTTTGGCAACCCGGTGGGCCCCACGGCCCCCAGCATGGTGAACCCCGAGCACCTCAAGTGGCTCACCGAGATGCAGTCCGCGGCGGGCGCTCCGGGCTCGTCGCTGCCCCCCGTCCCCAAGGGATTCGCCGTGGTGCCCACGGTGCCCAACCCGCGCTACGCGGACCTCACGGGCGTCGGCATTTCGGCCCTGGTGCTGGTCTCCATCCTGCTGATCGCCAAGTTCGCCAAGGGGTTCATCGCCAACATCTCGGTGCTGCTGGGCATCGTCATCGGCGCCGTGGTGGCCGTGGCCATGGGGCTGATGTCGTTCGAGAAGGTGGCCAAGGCCCAGTGGTTCGACCTGGTCCTGCCCTTCGAGATCGCCAGCCCCGTGTTCGACCCCATCCTGATCCTGACGATGACCCTCGTGATGATCGTCGTGATGATCGAATCCACGGGCATGTTCCTGGCGCTGGGCGAGATGACCGACCGCAAGATCGACCAGAACGCGCTCACGCGCGGACTGCGCACCGACGGCCTGGGCACGCTGCTGGGCGGGATCTTCAACACCTTTCCGTACACCAGCTTCTCGCAGAACGTGGGGCTCGTGGCGGTCACGGGCGTCAAGAGCCGCTTTGTCTGCGTGGCGGGCGGCGTGATCCTCATCGTGCTGGGCGTGCTGCCCAAGATGGCGGCGCTGGTGGAGTCCCTGCCCACCATGGTGCTGGGGGGGGCGGGCCTGGTGATGTTCGGCATGGTGGCCGCCACGGGCATCCGCATCCTGGGCGGCGTGGACTTCAAGAACAACCGCTTCAACGCCATGATCGTGGCGGTGTCGATCGGCGTGGGCATGATCCCGCTGATCGCTCCCAACTTCCGCCAGTGGATGCCACACGCCATCCACCCCCTCATCGAATCCGGCATCCTGCTGGCCTCGATCACGGCCGTGGCGCTGAATGTGTTCTTCAATGGCGCCAGCCGCGACACCTCGGCCGCCGTGAATGCGGCCCGCCAGGCCGACGCACATTGATGGAGGGGCCCGCGGCCGCGCGCCACCCCGGCGCCGGGGCGGGCCGGCGGCATCGGGCAGCCGGCCCCGCCGCAGCAAAACACCTGTGACCAAGGCAGATGGAATGGGCGGCCGAACGCGCCACGCAGGGTGCCTCCGCAACGGCGTGCGCGGGGGCGACGTGGAAGCCCGCAGCCCGCGCAAGCCCCACCCACGCCCGGCCCGCGCTGCCCCTGCCGCTGCGCGGGCCCTCCACGGGCCCCGCGCGCGCCCGGGCGGCCGGTATCCCGCGAGGGGCGGATTCCATGCAATGAAGGCATTAACCCCCATTCCGGCGCCTCCTGCCATGGGGTAAGCTCATTTGGCATTTTGCTGAGCATCTCCAGGATTTCCGTATGACCCAGACACTTTCCGCCGCCGAAGAGGCCCTGCGCGACGCCGCGCGCGAGTACCACCGCAACCCCAGCCGGGGCAAGATTTCGGTCACTCCCACCAAGCCCCTGTCCAACCAGCGCGACCTGTCGCTGGCGTACTCGCCCGGCGTGGCCTACCCCTGCCTGGACATCCAGGCCGACCCGTCCAAGGCGTTCGACTACACCTCGCGCGGCAACCTCGTGGGCGTGATCACCAACGGCACCGCCGTGCTGGGCCTGGGCGACATCGGCCCGCTGGCCGGCAAGCCGGTGATGGAGGGCAAGGGCTGCCTGTTCAAGAAGTTCGCGGGCGTCGACGTGTTCGACATCGAACTGGCCGAGCGCGACCCGGACAAGCTGGTGGAGATCATCGCCGCGCTGGAACCCACGCTGGGCGGCATCAACCTCGAGGACATCAAGGCTCCCGAGTGCTTCTACATCGAAAAGCAGCTGTCCGACCGGCTGAACATTCCCGTCTTCCACGACGACCAGCACGGCACGGCCATCATCTCCAGCGCCGCGCTGCTCAACGGCCTGGAGCTGGTGGGCAAGGACATCGGCGCGGTGAAGATCGCCGTCTCGGGCGCGGGCGCGGCCGCGATTGCCTGCGTGGGCGTGATGGTGGGCCTGGGCGTGAAGGTGGAAAACATCTTCATGTGCGACTCCAAGGGCGTGATCTATGAAGGCCGCCCCGACGGCTACGACGAATCCAAGGCGCGTTACGCCCAGAAGACCGACGCGCGCACGCTGGCCGACGCCGTCCACGGCGCGGATGTCTTCCTGGGCTGCTCGGCCCCCGGCGTGCTCACGGCCGAGATGGTCAAGACAATGGCCGACAGGCCCATCATCCTGGCCCTGGCCAACCCCGAGCCCGAGATCCGCCCCGAACTCGCCAAGGCCATCCGCCCCGACTGCATCATCGCCACGGGCCGCTCGGACTACCCCAACCAGGTCAACAACGTCCTGTGCTTCCCCTACATCTTCCGGGGCGCGCTCGACTGCGGCGCCACGAAGATCACCGAGGCGATGAAGCTTGCCTGCGTGCGCCAGATCGCCGACCTGGCCAAGGCCGACATCAGCGAAGAGGTGGCCAGCGCCTATGCGGGCAAGGAGCTCACCTTCGGCCCGGACTACCTGATCCCCACGCCGTTCGACTCGCGCCTGATCCTCAAGATCGCGCCCGCGGTGGCGAAGGCCGCGGCCGAATCGGGCGTGGCCACGCGCCCCATCACCGACATGGAGGCCTACAAGGAGGCCCTGTCGCGCTTCGTCTACCAGACCGGCATGCTGATGCGCCCCGTGATCAACGCGGCCAAGGCCCTGCCCGACGCACAAAAGCGCGTGGCCTATGCCGACGGCGAGGACGAGCGCGCGCTGCGTGCCGCGCAGATGGCCATCGACGACAAGATCGCCGTGCCCATCCTGATCGGCCGCCCCGCCGTCATCGCCGCCCGCATCGAGAAGGCCGGCCTGCGCATGCGCCTGGGACAGGACGTGGAAGTGTGCAACCCCGAGGACGACCCCCGGTTTCGCCAGTACTGGGAGCACTACCACCAGCTCATGAAGCGCAACGGCGCCACGCCCGAGGTGGCCAAGGCCGCAGTGCGCCGCTCCAACACCATCATCGCCTCGCTGATGGTCGCCCTGGGCGATGCCGACGCCATGATCTGCGGCCTGGTGGGCACCTATGAAACGCACCTGGAACGCATCCACAGCATCCTGGGCCGCGAGGAGGGCGTGAACGACTACGCCGCGCTCAACGCGCTGATGACCAACCGGGGCACGCTCTTCATCGCCGACACCTATGTGAACGAGAACCCCACGGCCCAGCAGCTGGCGGACATCGCCTGGATGTCGGTGCAGGAGGTGCAACGCTTTGGCCTGCCGGCCAAGGTCGCCTTCCTGTCGCACTCCAGCTATGGCTCGTCCAAGCGCGCCTCGGCCCGCAAGATGCGCGAGGCGCGCGACCTGTTCGTGGCCGCCCACCCCGGGATCGAATGCGACGGCGAACTGCATGGCGATGCCGCGCTGGAGCCCAACATCCGCAACGCCTACATGGCGGACTCCACGCTCACCGATTCGGCCAACCTGCTGATCTGCCCCAACCTGGACGCGGCCAACATCCTCTACAACGTGCTCAAGACCACGACCAGCGGCGGCGTGACCGTGGGCCCCATCCTCATGGGCGGTGCGGCCACGGCCTACATCCTCACCCCCGCCGCCACCGTGCGCCGCGTGTTCAACATGACGGCGCTGGCCGTGGCCAGCGCGGCGGCACGCCCCAAGTAAGGGCACCGCGCCGCGGGTGCAATGCCCGCGGCGCCTGCCAGCCCCCCCGGCATGCACCGTGGCGGGGCCGTCAGCGCCGGAGCGGCCGGCGGGTGTGCCTGCGGCGCACCATTTCGGGAAACCCTGCATGCGCGCCTGCACCGCTTCGGTGAACAATGGTCCGCTGCCTGACATTACAACCACCAAAGCGGGCATCGTTTTTGCTGACCCTGACGGCATGGGCCCCGCGCGCCCGGCCCCACCGGTCGGTCGCCGTGTTGCCCTTCCCTCTCGCCTGCCCTTCTTGTTCTTCTTTCTTCGTCCTTGTTCTTCGCTCGCCGCGTCCCTTGCCGTCTTCTGACAGGAGCCCCCATGAAAAAACGCTCGTTCTTGCAAACCACCGTGCTGATGATGGCCGCCACCGGCCTGTTCTCGCTGGCCCAGGCGCAAACGCCCACGCCGATCAAGTTCCAGCTCGACTGGCGCTTTGAAGGCCCCGCCGCGCTCTTCCTGCAGCCCGTGGCCAAGGGCTACTTCAAGGCGGCGGGCCTGGATGTGACGGTGGATGCCGGCAACGGCTCGGGCGGCGCCGTGCAGCGCGTGGCCTCGGGCACCTACGACATGGGCTTTGCCGACCTGGCCGCCGTGATGGAGTTCCACGCCAACAATCCCGACGCGCAGAACAAGCCCGTGGCGGTGATGATGGTCTACAACAACACGCCCGCCTCCGTGATGGCGCTCAAGAAGAGCGGCATCGCCAAGCCGGCCGACCTGGCGGGCAAGAAGCTGGGCGCACCCGTGTTCGACGCGGGCCGCCGCGCGTTCCCCATCTTCCAGAAGGCCAACGCCATCGGCAGCGTGCAATGGACCGCCATGGACCCACCCCTGCGCGAGACCATGCTGGTGCGCGGCGACGTGGACGCGATCACCGGCTTCACCTTCACCTCGCTCCTGAACCTGGAGGCGCGTGGCGCCAAGGCGGCCGACGTGGTGGTGCTGCCCTATGCCGACTTCGGTGTGAAGCTCTACGGCAACGTGATCATCGCGTCGCCGAAGCTCATCAAGGAGAACCCCGCGGCCATCAAGGCCTTCCTCTCGGCCTTCGCCAAGGGCGCCAAGGAAGTGATCGCCAACCCCGGGGCGGCCATCGAGCACGTGAAGGCGCGCGACGGCATCGTGAACGTGCCGCTGGAAACGCGCCGCCTGCAACTGGCCATCGACACCGTGATCAACAGCCCCGACGCGCGCGCCGAGGGCTTTGGCCAGGCCAAGCCCGGCCGCCTGTCGCTGATGGCCTCGCAGGTGTCGGATGCGTTCAACACCAAGACGCGCGTGAACGCCGACGATGTGTGGAACGCCAGCTTCCTGCCCGGCGCGGCCGAGCTGAACATCCTGCCCAAGAAGTGAAACACACCCTGAGTCGCTTCGCGCCTTTCCCCTCCCTCACATGGCTTCGCAATCCCGGAGGGGGCCGCCCCCCATGCGGCGGGGCGGTCCTTGCACGGGGGCGCTGGCTTGAGCCTCGCCAGTTTCGTGCGGGGTGGGTGGCGCTCGGCGCTATTGAAAACTGAAATGCATGGGCCGCTCGCCCGGCCCGGTGCGCAACCTTTATTTACGGACACCTGATGCAGGCTGCCGATTCCTATTTCGTGGATTTTCGTGACGTCTGGCTCGCCTACAACGACGAGCTGCGCGCGCAGAACCATTTCGCCGTCGAGGCCATCGACCTGCAGGTGCGGCGCGGCGAGTTCATCGCCATCGTCGGTCCTTCGGGCTGCGGCAAGTCCACCTTCATGAAGCTGGCCACGGGCCTGAAGATGCCGTCGATGGGCAAGATCCTCATCGACGGCCAGCCCGTGACCGGCCCGCTCAAGATCTCGGGCATGGCCTTCCAGGCCCCTTCGCTGCTGCCCTGGCGCACCACGGTGGACAACGTGCTGCTGCCGCTGGAGATCGTGGAGCCGTACCGCAGCAGCTTCAAGCAAAAGCGCAAGGAGTACGAGGAGCGCGCGCGCCGCCTGCTGCAGAAGGTGGGCCTGGCCGGCTACGAGGACAAGTTCCCCTGGCAGCTGTCTGGCGGCATGCAGCAGCGCGCCAGCATCTGCCGCGCGCTCATCCACGAGCCCAAGATGCTGCTGCTCGACGAGCCCTTCGGCGCGCTCGACGCGTTCACGCGCGAGGAGCTCTGGTGCATCCTGCGCGACCTGTGGACCGAACAGCGGTTCAACGTGATCCTGGTCACCCACGACCTGCGCGAGTCGGTCTTCCTGGCCGACACGGTGTACGTGATGAGCAAGAGCCCGGGCCGCTTCGTCGTCAGGAAGGAGATCGAGCTGCCGCGCCCGCGCGAGCTGGAGATCACCTACACCAAGGAATTCACCGACATCGTGCACGAGCTGCGCGGCCACATCGGCGCCCTGCGCAAGGCCGGCGCGCCCCTCCAGCAATAGATTGATCCGAGCCTGTTTCCATGCACAAGAAAACCGTAGAACGCTGGTCTCCCTGGATCCTGCTGGTCGCGATCATCCTGCTCTGGCAGATCATCTGCTCGGCCTTCAACGTGTCCGAGTTCATCTTCCCCAGCCCCTGGGCCATCGCCACCCAGTTGGTCGAGTTCGGCGGCGTCATCGCGGGCCACGCATGGCGCACCTTCTGGGTGACCATGGCCGGCTTTGGCATCGCCATCGTGGTGGGGGTGCTGCTGGGCTTCGTGATCGGCAGTTCGCGCATCGCCTACGCGGCGGTCTATCCACTGATGACCGCCTTCAACGCGCTGCCCAAGGCGGCGTTCGTGCCCATCCTGGTGGTGTGGTTCGGCATCGGCGTGGGGCCGGCCATCCTCACGGCGTTCCTCATCAGCTTCTTCCCGATCATGGTGAACATCGCCACCGGCCTGGCCACGCTGGAGCCCGAACTCGAAGACGTGCTGCGCGTGCTGGGCGCCAGGCGCTGGGACGTGCTCACCAAGGTCGGCCTGCCGCGCTCCATGCCCTACTTCTTCGGCTCTCTCAAGGTGGCGATCACGCTGGCCTTCGTGGGCACCACGGTGAGCGAGATGACCGCCGCCAACGAAGGCATCGGCTACCTGCTGATCAGCGCGGGCTCCTCCATGCAGATGGGCCTGGCGTTCGCCGGCCTGATGGTGGTGGGCGCGATGGCGATGGTGATGTACGAACTGTTCAGCTGGGTTGAAAAGCGCACCACCGGCTGGGCCCACCGGGGCTCGCAGGGAGAGTGAAGGCCCGGCCGCGCCGGTAGCGGCGTGCAAGGCCCCGGCGCCACGGGCAGCGCCTCTCTTCTTTACAGCCTGCCGCTATACTCGCCGCCCCGTCGACAACAGGATTCCTTGGCATGCGGTTGGAAGTCTTTTTGCGCCCCCTGGCGCTTGTGGGTTGCCTGGGCCTCGCGGCGTGCGGCGGCACGCCCCCGCAACAGCCCGCCACGCCCGCGCAGGGCGCGGCCGCCACCGGCACCCCATCCCCAGGCGCGCCTATCAAGGTGGGCATCGCCCTGGGCGGGGGCGCCGCCAAGGGCTTCGCGCACATCGGCGTGATCAAGATGCTGGAAGCCAATGGCTTCGCCCCCGCCGTCGTCTCCGGCACCAGCGCGGGCAGCGTGGTGGGCGCGCTGTACGCCAGCGGCATGAATGCGTTCGAGATGCAGGAAAAAGCCGTGGCGCTCGACGAAGCCAAGATCCGCGACCTGCAGCTGTCGTCCGGCGGGCTGGTGCTGGGCCAGAAGCTCGAGGACTACGTCAACGAGCAGGTGCGCCGCAAGCCCCTGGAGCAAATGGCCAAGCCCTTCGTGGTGGTGGCCACCCGGCTCGAGGACGGCGAGCGCACCGTGTTTTCGCGCGGCAACACGGGCCAGGCCGTGCGCGCCTCGAGCAGCGTGCCGGGCGTGTTCCAGCCGGTCACCATCGGCAAGTACCACTTCGTGGACGGCGGCATCGTGAGCCCCGTGCCGGTGGATGCGGCGCGCCAGCTGGGCGCGGACATCGTGGTCGCCGTGGACATCTCCAACAAGGCCCGGGGCCAGTCGCCAGGCAACATGCTGGGCGCGCTGAACCAGTCGATCGCCATCATGGGCCAGAAGCTGGGCCAGGCCGAACTGGCACGCGCCGACGTCATCATCAGCCCCAAGGTGCTGGACATCGGCCCGGCGGATTTCAGCCAGCGCGCCGGCGCGATCCTGGAAGGCGAGAAGGCCGCCCTGGCCGCCATGCCGCAGATCCGCGAACGCATCGCGCAGTTGCAGGCCGAGCGCGCCCGCGCGGCGCAGCAAGCCCAGCAAAAGGTCCTGGAGGCCGAGTACAAGGCCTGCCTGGACAACCGCTCGCGCCTGCAAAGGCTGGCGGGCATGGCGGGGCTGGACGACCCCTGCCCCGCGCCCGGCAGGTAGCCCGCCGGCCCGGCAGGCCCCCGAAGGCGCGGCCCCGCTGCGCGACATGCGCGCCCGGGGCGGTATCGCCCACGTCACGGGACGGCTCCTTGCTGCGGCGTGCCCACCACACCCCCACCGCGCCACCGGGGACCGCCCCGCGCCTCGGGCAGCACGGCGAAAGCCATGCACACATGTCACACAATGTTCTTGGCATGCCCCATGCATGCCGCTGGGCGCAACACACCATGCCCGGAGACAGCCCATGCCTGCCCTCATGTCCGCAGCGCCCCCCCAGCCCGGCGAAGCAGCCGCCCTTGCCGCCAACGACGGCGTGTACCTGCGCCAGGCCATCGCGTGGTCGTGCCGTGCCCGCGCGCGCGGCAACCCGCCGTTTGGCGCGGTGGTGATCGGCGCGCAGGGCGAGCTGCTGTCCGAGGCGTACTGCAACACCGCCGAAACGGGCGACTGCACCGGCCATGCCGAAACCAATGCCGTGCGCCAGATCAGCGCGCGCGTGGACCGCGACACGCTGGCGGGTGCCACGCTCTACACCTCGGCAGAGCCGTGCGTGATGTGCGCGGGCGCCATCTTCTGGTCGGGCATCGGCCGCGTGGTGTTCGGCATCGACGCGGCGCGCCTGCACGCCCTGCAGGTGCCCCGCTCCCGGCAGGCCTATGCGGCAGCAGCAGCCCTCTCGGGGCGCGACGTGCTGGCGGCGTCGCCCCGTTTCATCGAATGCATCGGCCCCGCCCTCGTGGCCGAAGCCAGCGCGCCACACGTGGGGTTCTGGTCGTCCTGAGCGAGAAGGCTTCGCCAGGGCCCGGCGCCTGGGCCGCCACCGCTTGCCCACGGGGCATAATCAGCTACTTATTTAATAGCAAAAGACACCCGCACCATGCCCTGGCACGCGCGCCTGCAGCTGAACTACTCGGTAGAAAACGCCCGCACCGTGGCGCGCCATGAGCACAGCGGACCGCTGCGCATCCTGCAGAGCCTGTACCCCGAAGGCGACGCGATTTGCCACAACGTGCTGGTGCATCCGCCCGGCGGACTGGTGGGCGGCGACACGCTGGACATCACCGCCACCGTGGGCCCGGGCGCGCACGGCCTCGTCACCACACCGGGCGCCACGCGCTTTTACCGATCCACCGGCCCGCTGGCGCTGCAGCGCAGCCACCTCACCCTGGCCGAGGGTGCGCGGCTCGAATGGCTGCCGCTGGAGGCGCTGTGCTACAGCGCCTGCAATGCCGAGAACCACCTCACGCTGAACCTCGCCCCCGGCGCCGAATGCATGGGCTGGGACGTCACGGCCCTGGGCCTGCCCCACGCCAACCAGCCGTTCGACACCGGCCGCTTCGCTCAGCACCTCGAAGTGCCCGGCCTGTGGCTGGAGCGCGGCGTGATCGACGCGGCCGACCAGCGCCTGCTGAACAGTCCCCTGGGCCTGGCGGGGCACCGCTGCCTGGCCAGCCTGTTCTTTGCCGCCGGCACCCCGCTGGACCGCCCCCGCCGCGACGCCGCCCTGGACGCCGCGCGCGCCGTGGTGGACGGCCATGCACTCCAGGCCAGCGCCGGCGCCACCAGCCCCAATGCGCAGATGGTCGTGCTGCGCGTGCTGGCGCCACAGGTGGAGCCCGCGATGCAGTTGCTCAAGGCCGTGCGCATGGCCTGGCGGGAGGTGCTGTGGAAATTGGAGGGCGAAGCGCCCCGCATCTGGGCCATGTAGGGCCATGTAGGGCCATGTAGGGCCTGCAGACCTGCTGGCCCGGCCTGGCCAGGGCGGCACACACGGCACGGCCGAAACCCGGCCGCAGTGCTGCGCCCGGCGGGGCCAGGCCGCGTCCCGTCAGGAGGGCACGGAGCCTGCGCTGGCCCGGGAACGATGGCGCAGTGCCACCAAGGCGGCAATCGCCATGAACACGGCCATCAGGGCCAGGCTCCATTCGGCCAGGGTGGGAACAGCGGTGACGGCAGAGGGCGCCACGGCCCAGGCCCGGGCGGAACCAAATGCCAGCGACCGGCTGGTGTCGGCACCGAGGACGAGAACGCATGAATCCGGCACACCCGCGGGCGAGGCGCCGACGGTGAGGCACTGCGCGTTGTGGTCGACTTCCCCTGTTGCCAGGAACAAGACCCAGGAATGCCGGTCACCCGGCACATGGGGAGAGGTTCCGGTCAGCCAGCGCTGGATCCGGATGTTCGTGGTGGTGATGGCGCCGGAGGCGTTGGTGGATACGTTGAAAAAGAAGATGCGGACGGCCGGGTCTGCACTGGAATAGGTATTGATGCCATCCGAGAAGCTGAAGGCCGTGACCAGGGGCGCCACGTTCGCGGCAGAGAGATTGGCCGCCAGCGGGGCGGAGGTTGTGAACGAGCCTGATGCGCCCATGCTTGTATTGAAGTTCTGGCAGGGGCCCGTCACACACAGGGTGAAATCGATGAACAGGTTGTAGTTGCCGGTCGCGGTGGCCACGTAGGTCGTGGGCTGCGCATGGGCCACCGCTGCGGCGCACAGCATCACCAGCGCCGCGAGCCAATTCTTCATACATTCCTTCATGGACCCCCCTCCGCGTTTTGTGAAACAACAGGAGAGGGATCGTATAGGCATTCGCCCGCAATACCTATACGCCGATGGCCCCATGAACCCGTCCGATCAGCGGCGGCCCGTCCCGCAGGAGCCCGCTTCGAAAGCCAGTCGCCATCCGGGCGGGTGTTTTCGGCAGGCCTCAGGCCGCCGCGGCCGCAGGCACCTTCAGCAAACCATCGGCCTTGAACATCGCGCGGATGCCGCGCACCGCCTGGCGGATGCGGGCCTCGTTCTCGATGAGGGCGAAGCGCACGTACTCGTCGCCCTGGTCGCCGAAGCCGATGCCGGGCGATACGCAGACCTTGGCCTTGTCCAGCAGCTGGCGCGCGAATTCGAGCGAGCCCAGGGCGCGATAGGGTTCGGGAATGCGCGCCCAGATGTACATGCTGGCCTTGGGGCAGTCCACGGCCCAGCCCGACTCCGTGAGGCCCTTGTAGAGCACGTCGCGGCGGCGCTGGTACTGGGCGGCGATGTCTTTCACGCACTGCTGGTCGCCCTCCAGCGCGGCGATGGCGGCCACCTGCAGGGGGGTGAAGGTGCCGTAGTCGTGGTAGCTCTTGATGCGCGCGAGCGCGGCCACGAGGTCGGGGTTGCCAACCATGAAGCCCACGCGCCAGCCGGCCATGTTGTAGCTCTTGGAGAGGGTGAAGAACTCCACGGCCACGTCCTTGGCGCCGGGCACTTCCATGATGCTGGGGGCGCGGTAGCCGTCGTACACGATGTCGGCGTAGGCCAGGTCGTGCACCACCAGGATGTCGTGCTTCTTGGCCAGGGCGATCACGCGCTCGAAGAACGACAGCTCCACGCACTGCGCCGTGGGGTTGCTGGGAAAGCCGAAGATCATCATCTTGGGCTTGGGGTAGCTGCCACGGATGGCTTTCTCCAGCTCGGCGAAGAAGTCCACGTCGGGCGCCACGGGCACGCTGCGGATGTCGGCCCCGGCGATCACCGCGCCGTAGATGTGGATGGGATAGCTCGGGTCGGGCACGAGCACGGTGTCGCCCCGGTCCAGCGTGGCCAGCATCAGGTGGGCCAGGCCCTCCTTGGAGCCGATGGTGACGATGGCTTCCGTGTCGGGGTTGATGTCCACCGCGTAGCGGTCCTTGTACCAGTGGCTGATGGCGCGGCGCAGGCGGGGGATGCCCTTGCTGGCGGAGTAGCCGTGGGTGTCGGGCCGCTGGGCCACCTCGGTGAGCTTGGCCACGATGTGCGGCGGGGTCGCGCCATCGGGGTTGCCCATGCTCATGTCGATGATGTCCTCGCCACGGCGGCGGGCAGCCAGTTTCAGCTCGGCCGTGATGTTGAAGACGTAGGGGGGAAGGCGATCGATGCGCGCAAAGCGGCGCTTGCCCTGAGAAGCAGACATGCTGGTGAACTTTCACGTAAGCGCCCGGAACCGTCCGAGCGACGTGGCCAACAATGGGGTTGGCCCGGGTTCACTGTAACGCAGAACGCGGTGGCCGGTCTGCAGAGGGCGGCGCTGTAGCGCCGCCGCTACGCTCAGGCCTTGAGGCCCGCCGTGGCGCGCTGCGTGTTCCGCTCGCTGCCCATCGACCACGCGAACATGCCCACGCCGCCGATGCCCAGCAGAACGCCCACCCAGCCAGTGGACGTCCAGCCCATGCCGGCGGAAATCGCCACGCCGCCGAGCCAGGCACCGAGCGCGTTGGCGGCGTTGAAGGCCGAGTGGTTGAGCGCCGCGGCCAGGGTCTGCGCGTCGCCCGCCACGTCCATCAGGCGGATCTGCAGCGCGGGGCCGATGGCGACCAGCGTGCCCAGGAAGAAGGTGGCCAGCGCGGCGGTGACGGGGTGGTGCGCGGCGGGCACGAACAGCGCCAGCACCGCAATGGACCACAGCAGCACCTTGCCGATGGCGGGCATGAGGGCCTTGTCGGCCATGCGCGAGCCCACGATGTTGCCCGCCACCATGCCCAGGCCGAAGAGCGAGAGCACGAAAGGCATGAGCGCGGGCGGCATGCCGGCCACCTCCAGCAGCGTGGGCTTGATGTAGCTGAACACCGCGAACATGCCGCCAAAACCGATGGCGCCGATGCCCAGGGTGAACCACACCTGCTTGCGCGCCAGCGCGCCCAGTTCGCGCAGGGGGCTGGCGCCGTGCGATGCGGGCATGTCGGGCACCCACAGGCGCACCATGGCGACGGCGGCCACGGCGATCAGGCCCACGAAAACGAACGCCGCGCGCCAGCCGAAGTATTCGCCCAGGGCCGCCGCGATGGGCACGCCCACCAGGGTGGCCGTGGTCAGCCCCAGCATGACCCAGCCCACGGCGCGCGCGCGGCGCCCCGGTGGCGCCAGGGCCGCGGCCACGAGGGCGGCCACGCCGAAGTAGGTGCCGTGCGGCAAGCCGGTGAACAACCGCATGGCGCTGAGCGACAGGTAGCCCGGCGCCAGCGCCGATGCGAAGTTGCCCAGCGCATACACCACCATCAGCGCCATGAGCAGCGCGCGCCGCCCCCAGTGGGCGCACAGCACGGCCAGCACCGGTGCACCGACCACCACGCCCAGCGCATAGGCGCTGATGACGTGGCCGGCCTGCGGAATGCTGACGCCGATGTCGCGCGCCACCTCGGGCAGCAGGCCCATGATGACGAATTCGCCCGTGCCGATGGAAAAGCCGCCGACCCCCAGGGCCAGCACGGCGCGCACCAGGGTGCGGTCGTCGGTCGGGGCGTGGGCGAGGGACGACGTGGGAGTCAGGGGCGCGGTCATGGCAGCAGGAACAACAGCAACAAAGGGGCGCTGCACCGGCAGGCGGCGGGCGGCGCAGGCGATGGACGGGGATGGAGAAGAAACGCAGTTACGGGGGTAAACCCGATTTTTGTAACCATAGCACGCCCCGCGCCGCCCTGCAGGGGCGAGGGCATGTGCAACCCCGGCGCACCGGCCCAACACGCAAGGCTGCTACGCTGGCGCCCCGACCCCGCCCTTCCTTCCTCCCCACCCAGGACCGCGAATGACGACGACCCAGAGCACGGCAGACCCCATCGCCAGCAGCGTGAAGGTGCTGGCCTTCGACATCTTCGGCACCGTGGTGGACTGGCACGGCAGCATCGTGCGCGAGATGCAGGCGCTGTACCCGGCCATCGACGGCGACGCGTTCGCCATCGCCTGGCGCAGCGGCTACCAGCCGGCCATGGCGCGGGTGATGCGCGGCGAGCAGGGCTGGACGCGCATCGACGCGCTGCACCGGGGCATCCTCGACGGCATCCTGCCGCGCTTCGGCCTCGCCCACCTGGCCGAGGCCGAGCGCCAGCACCTGAACCATGTGTGGCAGCGGCTGGACCCGTGGCCCGACAGCGTGGCGGGCCTCACGCGGCTCAAAACCCGCTTTATCCTCACGACGCTGTCCAACGGCAACATCAGCCTGCTCACGCACATGGCCAAGCGCGCGGGGCTGCCGTGGGATTGCGTGCTGAGCGCGGAAGTGTTCAAGGCCTACAAACCCAGCCCCGACACCTACCTGGGCGTGGCGCGCGTGTTCGACCTGCGGCCCGGACAGGTGGCGCTGGTGGCCACCCACCACGACGACCTGGCGGCCGCACGCGCCTGCGGCCTGCGCACCGCCTACATCGAGCGCCCGCACGAACTCGGCAAGGCACGGCCCAAGGACGGGTCGCCCCAGCCCGGCAACGATCTGCATGCCACCGACCTGAACGACCTGGCGCGGATGCTGGGCTGCTGAGAGCGGCGCGTGCCACCCCGCAGGCGCCGCCCCCGCGCCGGTTCCAGCGAGGCCGCCCGCGGAATCCTTGCCGGCCCAGGCCGCGGCTACCGCGCCGCCACCAGCAGTTGCACGAACATCTGCACCTTGGCGTTGCACTCGGGGCTGATCGAGGTGAACTCCAGCCCGGCCAGCCACTGCTCGCGCTCGGGCTTGAGCGTGACCACGCGCGCATACACGTCGGTGGCGTGGTAGTCCACGAGCGTGAGGTCGAACTCCACCTTCACCTCGCTGTGCAGCGCCACCGGCTCCGCCACCTCGATCAGCAGGCCGTGGTAGCCGATGTCGCGGATGGCGGCGTGCACGATGTGCGGCACGATGATCTTGTCCTGCATGCGCTGGCACAGGCAGGGCAGGCGCGTGTCCACGCGGTGGCTGCGGCGGAACTCCTGGCGCGGCACCTTGAGCTTGTGCGAGGGGATCGCCACCAGCTCGCGCAGGCTCACCGGCTGCACGCGGCCCTTCACGTACACCTGCATGGGCGGGGTGGCCGACACCAGGCCCCAGCAGCGCTGGTAGGTGGCCTCGCTGATCAGCACCTGCCCGCGCAGGCTGAAGGCCTCGATGCGCGAGGCAAGGTTCACCTCTTCGCCGATGACCGTGTATTCGGAATACAGCTCCGACCCGAAGCGCCCCGCCATCACGTTGCCGGTGTTCACGCCAATGCCCAGAAACACCTGCGGCAGGCGTTCGCGCAGGTGCTCCAGATTCAGGTCACGCATGGCGATCTGCATCTCCACCGCGCACAGCAGCGCGCGGTCCACGTCGTCGTCGCGCCCCATGGGCGCGCCGAACAGCACCATGATCGAGTCGCCCATGAACTTGTCGATGCTGCCCTGGTGCTTGAACACCACCTCGCTCAGCCGCGCCAGACAGCGGTTGAGCGCCGCGATGACCACCGCCGCCGGCTGCGATCCCGACAGCGCGGTGAAGCCGCGCAGGTCCGCCAGCAGGATGGTGACCTCGCGCGGTGCCACGGCCAGGCCTTCGGCGGCGGCGCCATCGGGGCATTCGCTGCCGCGCAGGATCGCCGCCATCTCGGCCTGCGCCCCTTCGCCCAGCGGCGCACCGGTCTCCCGCTCGATCAGCGCCTGCAGCCGGCGCACCGCATCGTGGTTGAATTCTTTGTGCATGAGTGACGAGAGGCTGCAAAAACGGCGGCACGGCCCGGCCCCGCATCCGCCGCACGGCCCGCCCGCCAGGCCACCAGAATAGGTGGCGCCCTCCGGCCGGTCAACCGGTGAAAACACCCCGTTGCCCGCCCACACCGCCGCCTGCACCCGCGTGCGGGGGCATGCGCGCCCACCGCTGCGCGCGGCGGCCACTTCAGATGTTTCGAGCCTCTGGCGCTTTCCCTTCAAGCGCCAGAAGCTATCAAAAATATAGCAACAGTTTTCCTGGCCACGGAGCCGGGACCGTCCGCCCTAGCCCACGGTCTGCCGCAGCACGCGCTGGAATTCACCCGACGCCGCGTCGTAGTCCCAGCGGGCGGCATAGCGCGCCCAGCCGCCCTCCGCCGCCCCGGATGCCTCGACCGTCAGCACCACCAGGCTGTTGGGGCTGCCGTGGCGCAGGCGGTACGACACGGCGGTGCCCGCGTGGCTGGCCCACAGCCCGGGCAGGGGGTTGAGCAGCGCAGGCTGGTGGGCGTGGCCCGACAGCAGCATCTGCGCACCGGCGGAGCGCCAGCACTGCAGGGCCTCGTCGGCCCGGTGGGGGCGGTGCGCGCGGTCGGCCGGATCGCGCGCCACCAGGGGGTGGTGGCTGGCCACGATGCGCCAGGCATCGGGGGGGGCGCGGGCCAGGAGGTCGGCCACATGGTGGATCTGGGCAGACGACAGGCTGCCGCGTTCATGCCGCCAGGCACGCGTGGTGTTGACGCCCACCACATAGAACGCGCCCGCCTGCCGCACGGGTTCGTGGTCCACCCCGAACTGGCTCGCGAAACGCTCGTACGACCGCCCCCAGCGCATCCACCAGGCAAACAGCGGCAGGTCATGGTTGCCTGCGAGCACCAGGGTGGAGCGGGCGTGCAGGCCCTGCACAAAACGCCCGGCCTGCTCGAACTGGCTGGCGGTGGCGCGCTGCGTGAGGTCGCCCGACACCACCACCATCGACACCCCCAGCCGCTGCGCCAGCCGCTGGGCCGCGGCGCACACATCGGGATCGTGCGCCCCGAAATGCAGATCCGACAGGTGCATCAGAACGTCCATGGGCACTCTCCGAACGGGGCTGGGCGGCCAGGCTGCTGCGTCATGCCGGCAGCATCCCTTCCACCGGAGGGGCGGCCGGCGCCCCTTCGTGCTGCACGGGCATGGCAGCCGGCGGCGCGGGCGCGGAGGCATCGTCACGGATCAGAGTGGACGAGGCCACCAGCCACAGCGGCCGCGCGCTGATCCGGAAATGCAGGGGCGGCGCCATCCACGCGCGCTCGCCGTCGAAAGCCACCTTGACCTGCGGCGGACGCCAGCTGGCCGGGGCCACCGTCAGCTCCGTGCACGCCACGCTGGTCACCGCGCCGTCCCTGTCGAGCTGGCCGGTGGCCGCGTTCCACACCGTGCGCGCCACGGCCCAGCGGCCCTGGGGCTGCAGCAGCACGACGGCCATCTTGCCGCCATCGGCCACCATCTGCGCCTGGGGCAGGCCCATGCGGTCGAGCTGCAGCGGGTTGTTGCCCACGAACAGCGTGGTGACCAGGTGCTCCTCCTGCCGGTCCCGTGCGCCCTCGTGGGTCTTCATCACCACACGCCAGCGGCGGCCGGCCGCGGGCCGGAACATGCTCCACACCGCCGACGCCACGGCCACCAGGCGCGAGCGGCCAAAGCGCCGCGACGCCTTCTCGCGCTCGGCCAGCAGCTTGGGGTACAGGCCGACACTGGCGTTGACCACGAACAGCTGGCGGTTCACATAGCCCACCTGCACGGGGCGCATGTCGCCCGCATGCAGGGCCTGCAGCAGATCCTGCACGGCCACCTCGGGGTCCAGCGCCAGGCCGTGTTCGCGGCTGAAATAGTTGAAGGTGCCCATCGGCACCACCCCCATGGGCACACCCAGGCGCAGGACCGCGGCGGCCACCGCGTTGATGGTGCCGTCGCCGCCCGCGGCCACCACCAGGCCACCGTCGGCGCGCGCGGCATGCGCCGCCTCGCCCGCCAGCGCCACGATGTCGCCGCGCTGGTCCGGCACGTGCCACACCAGGTTGTGCGCCTGCAGGGCCGAGACGCCCTCGAGCTTGGCGCGCAGCAGGTCCAGGTCGGCGCCGGGGCGCCGGGGCACCACCAGGTGGATGGGGCCGTGGGGCCGGGCAGGAACGGGACGCTCTGAAGGTGTCATGAAGAGAAAGGTCTGCAACAGGCTGCGGCACCGGACCCGGGCGCCAGGCCGGCACCGTGCTGGCTGCGCGCCGGGGATTGCGGTGCGGTCGTCCGATGATGGCGGGCGGGCAGCGCATGCGCAGCCGGTAGCCACGCCTTTGCCCTGTCAGCGCCCGCCGACAGGGCCGGGGCAGCGCCACGGTGCCACGGTGCCACGACGATTCACCCATGCCCGGCAGGGCCGCTGGGAACTCCGGTACAAACGCGGGCTCCCTCCTAGCCTGGCGAAGAAGAAGCTGACGCCGTCCGCAACCCATGACCCTCCCCGCATCCGACATTGGCGCCCTGCTGGCGCAGCACCCCATGGCCTGGTGGTGGGCGGGCACGGTCGCCTTCGCGCTGCTGGGGCTGGGCGGCCTGGCGGGCCTGCGGGGCCTGCGCCGCGCGGCCCCGCCGCTGCGCCGGCTCCTGCCGGCACGGGCGCGCTGGGTGATGATCGCGGCCATGGGCGCGTCGGCCTGCACCCTGGTGCTGGCGGGCGCCGCGATGGCGGAGCTGGCCGACAGCGGGCGCGCCGCCGATGGCCGCTGGGGCGTGCTGGACGACGCCCTTGCCGACGGCCTGCGCGCGCAGGCGGACACCGCCGTGCTGCGCTGGTTCGCCGCGCTCACCCACCTGGGGGACTCGGGGGTGCTGGCCGGGCTGACGCTGGTGGTGGCCCTGGCGCTGTGGCTGCGCCGGCACCGGCTGCTGGCCACGGGCTGGTTCGTCGCCATGGCGGGAAACGGCGCCCTGACCAAAGTCCTCAAGGAGGTGTTCGAGCGTGTCCGGCCCGAGCACGTGCACGGCGTGGCCCAGGCCCAGGGCTACAGCTTTCCCAGCGGCCACAGCAGCGCGTCGATGGTGGCGTACGCGATGCTGGCCTACCTGACCACGCGGCTGCTGCCCCGCCCCTGGCACGCACCCGCGGCGCTCCTGGCCGGCGCGTTCATCTTCACCACCGGCTGGAGCCGCGTGGTGCTGCATGTGCACTACGCCAGCGATGTGCTCGCGGGCTGGCTGCTGGGCGGCACCTGGATGGTGTGCACGGTGCTGATCATGGAGAGTGTGTCGCGCTGGCGCGGCCCCGCCCCCGGCGCTGCGGCGCAACGGCCATGAGCCATCAGATCGCGACGAGGTTGCGGATGCCCTTGGCCTCCATCTCGCTGCCAGGGCCGCGCGCGATGACCTCACCACGCTCCATCACCAGGTAGTCGTCGGCCAGCTCCTGCGCGAAGTCGTAGTACTGCTCGCACAGCAGGATGGCCATCTCGCCCTTGTCGGCCAGCATGCGGATCACGCGGCCGATGTCCTTGATGATGCTGGGCTGGATGCCCTCGGTGGGCTCGTCCAGGATCAAGAGGCGCGGCCCCGGCGCCAGCGCCCGGGCGATGGCCAGCTGCTGCTGCTGCCCGCCCGAAAGGTCGCCGCCCCGGCGGCCGAGCATCTGCTTGAGCACGGGGAACAGCTCGTACAGGTGTGGCGGCACGGGGGTGGCGCCGCTCTTGTAGGCCAGGCCCATGCGCAGGTTTTCTTCCACCGTGAGGCGGCCGAAAATCTCGCGCCCCTGGGGGACAAAGCCGATGCCTGCGCGGGCACGGTCGTACGGCGTGGCCTTGTCGATGGGCTTGCCGTCGAACGTGATGCCCCCGCTCCTGATGGGAACCAGGCCCATGAGGCTTTTGAGCAGCGTGGTCTTGCCGACGCCGTTGCGGCCGAGCAGCACGGTGACCTTGCCGGCCTGCGCCGTGAGGCTCACATCACGCAGGATGTGGGAGCCGCCGTAGTACTGGTTGATGTTCTGGACGGTGAGCATGGTACTTGGAGTGTTTTGGGCCTCTGGCGCTTGTTCATCAAGCGCCAGCAGCTATGAATTTGGAAGCATTCGGTGCGCCTGTGCCGAGTCCGGATTCCGAGAGTCGCCCCGGCCCCAGCCTTCGCAACAGCCCACCGCCCGCCAGGAAAAGAGAACAGGCAACCTCCATCACCGCCCCAGATAGACCTCGATCACCCGCTCATCCGCCTGCACCTGGTCCAGCGTGCCCTGCGCCAGCACCGCCCCGTCGCACAACACGGTCACGATCTCCGAAATGGTGCGGATGAACCCCATGTCATGCTCCACCACCATCAGCGAGTGCTTGCCCTTGAGCGTGAGGAACAGCTCCGCCGTGCGCGCCGTCTCCTCGTCCGTCATGCCCGCCACGGGCTCGTCGAGCAACAGCAGCTTGGGGTCCTGCATCAGCAGCATCCCGATCTCCAGCCACTGCTTTTGCCCATGACTCAGGTTCCCTGCCATGCGCGCCACGTTGTCGGCCAGGTGGATGGTGTGCAGGATCTCCGCCAGCCGGTCCGACTGCGCGGAGTCCAGCCGGAAGAACATGCTCGACGTCACGCCCTTGTGCGTCTTCAAGGCCAGCTCCAGGTTCTCGAACACGCTGAGCTGCTCGAACACCGTGGGCTTCTGGAATTTGCGGCCTATGCCCAAGCTCGCGATCTCCGGCTCGTTGTGGCGCAAGAGGTCGATGGTCGAGCCGAAGTACACCGTGCCGCTGTCGGGCCGCGTCTTGCCGGTGATGATGTCCATCATCGTCGTCTTGCCCGCACCGTTGGGCCCGATGATGCAGCGCAGCTCGCCGGGCGCGATATCGAGGCTCAGGTTGTTGATGGCCTTGAAGCCATCAAAGCTCACGTTCACATCTTCCAGGTACAGGATGCGGCCGTGGGTGATGTCCACCTCACCGGGCGTGGCAATGCGCGAGAAACCTGCAGCACGACCGCCGGATTCGGTCTGGCCCAGGGCGGCGGGCGCCAGCCTGGCCTCTAGGCGCCTTGCGCCTTCGTCCATCAGATCGGGTGTCATGGCGCGGCTCCTTCGGTCTTCTTGTTTTTCTTCAGCTTCTTCACCAGGCCCACCACGCCATCGGGCAGGAACAGCGTCACGGCGATGAACAGCGCACCGAGGAAATACAGCCAGAACTCCGGCGCCGTCACGGTGAGCCAGCTCTTGGCACCGTTGACGATGAAGGCGCCCACGATGGGTCCGATCAGCGTGGCACGGCCGCCCACCGCGGCCCACACCGCGATCTCGATGGAGTTGGCGGCGCTCATCTCGCCGGGGTTGATGATGCCGACCTGGGGCACGTACAGCGCGCCCGCCACGCCGCACATCATGGCGCTGATGGTCCAGATGGTGAGCTTGTAGGGCAGCGGCGAGTAGCCCGAGAACATGACGCGCGTCTCCGCATCGCGCACCGCCTGCAGCACCCTGCCGAACTTGCTGCGCACCAGCCAGCGCGCCAGCAGGAAGAACACCAAGAGCGTGACGCCCGTCATCACGAACAGCAGCATGCGCATGTTCTGCGTGGCGATGGGCTGGCCCAGGATGCGCTTGAAATCCGTGAAGCCGTTGTTGCCGCCAAAGCCCGTCTCGTTGCGGAAGAACAGCAGCATGGCCGCATACGTCATGGCCTGCGTGATGATCGAGAAATACACGCCCTTGATGCGCGAGCGGAACGCGAAGTAGCCGAACACGAACGCGATCACGCCAGGTACCGCCACGATGAGGATCAAGGTGGCAACGAAGCTGTCGGACAACATCCAGTGCCAGGGCAGCTCCTTCCAGTCGAGGAACACCATGAAGTCGGGCAGGTCGCTCTGGTAGTTGCCGTCGCGGCCAATCTGGCGCATGAGGTACATGCCCATCACGTAGCCGCCGAGCGCGAAGAACAGGCCATGGCCCAGGCTCAGGATACCGGTGTAGCCCCAGATCAGGTCCATGGCCAGCGCGCAGATGGCGTAGCACATGATCTTGCCGAGCAGGGCCACGGCGTAGTCGGACAGGTGCAGCGCACTGCCGGCCGGCACCCACAGGTTGAGCACGGGTGCCACGGCGCACACCACGATGAGCGCCACGATGAAGGCCGACCAGCCGCCGCGCGTGAGCAGCGGCGCGGGTGCGGGGAGTTGGATGGAGGAGGAAGGCGTAGTCGTCGTCATGTTCTGTCTCGATCCGCTCAGTCGGCGGTACGCCCTTTGACCGCGAAGATGCCCTGCGGCCGCTTCTGGATGAAGATGATGATGAACACCAGCACGGCGATCTTGGCCAGCACGGCGCCCGTCCAGCCTTCGAGGAACTTGTTGAGCACGCCCAGGCCCAGCGCGGCATACACGGTGCCGGCCAGCTGGCCCACGCCGCCGAGCACCACCACCATGAACGAATCGACGATGTAGCCCTGGCCCAGGTCCGGGCCCACATTGCCCACCTGGCTGAGGGCACAGCCTGCCAGGCCCGCAATGCCGGAGCCCAGCGCGAAGGCGTAGGTATCGACACGCGCCGTGTTCACACCCATGCACGAGGCGATGGGGCGGTTCTGCGTGACGCCGCGCACGAACAAACCCAGGCGCGTCTTGCTGATGAGAAAGGCCACGCCGCCCAGCACCGCCAGCGCAAACGCCACGATGATCACGCGGTTCCAGGGCAGTTGCAGGTTCTCCATGAGCTGCACGCCGCCGCTCATCCACGAGGGGTTTTCCACGCCCACGTTCTGCGCGCCGAACACGGTGCGCACCAGTTGCTGCAGCATGAGGCTGATGCCCCAGGTGGCCAGCAAGGTCTCCAGCGGGCGGCCGTACAGGAAGCGGATCACGCCGCGCTCGAGCACCGCGCCCATGAGCGCCGAGGCCATGAAGGCGGCGGGCACGGCGGCCACCAGGTACCAGTCGAACGCGCCCGGAAAGTAGCGCTGGAACACGCCCTGCATGACGTAGGTGGCGTAGGCGCCGATCATCATCAGCTCGCCATGGGCCATGTTGATCACGCCCATGAGGCCGTAGGTGATGGCCAGGCCCAGCGCCACCAGCAGCAGGATGGAGCCCAGGCTGATGCCCGTGAACATCGCCGCCAGACGCTCGCCCCATTGCAGGCTGTCTTCCACCGTCTTGAGTGCCGCCTGCAGCGCGGCCTTGACCTTGGGATCTTGTTCGTTGCGCAGTTGCTCCAGCAGCACCGTGCGCGTGGCGGGGTTGCCACTGGCGGCCAGGTGCTGGGCGGCTTCCAGGCGATTGGCGGCGTCGCTGCTGCTCAGGAGGATGCGCGCGCGGATGCTGGCCAGGCGCGCCTTGAGAGCTGCGTCCTGCTCGGCGGCCAGGGCCTTCTCAACCAGCGGCAGGCGGGCCTCGTCGGTCTCTTCGCGCAGCGCTTCGATGGCGCTGCGGCGCTGCGCAATGTCGGTGGACATCAGCTGGAGCGAAGCCAATGCAGTGTCGAACTCGCCGCGCATGCGATTGTTGTTGACGATGTCTTCGGCGTCGTCAGGCACCGGCACCTCGGCGCCGGTCACGGGGTCCAGTCCCTTGTCGCCCTTGATCACGATGGCCTTGTCGCCCGCGATCTTCACGGCGTCCTCACCCATCGCACGGATAAACGCCAAAGTGGCCTCGTCGGGCGTGGCGATGGCTTTCTGCAGCGCGGCGATCCGGTCGTCGGTATCACCCGCCGCCATGGCCCGCGCAGCCTCGGCCGTGAGCGCGTGCGCCTGCGCAACTGCACACAGCAGCACGCAGGCGAAGACGCGAGAAAGAATGGAAGAGAGCATGACGAGGGCTGTGTGAAAAAGCAGTGGGCCGCAGAACCCGCGCGATCTAGAAGCGAGGGCCGCCGCGCAAGGGCCGCCCCGCCGCGCTGGCGGCGTCCCCCTCCCGCATCGCGCAGCGATGCAAGAGAGGGGGTGAAGGCGCGCAAGCGCCTCAGGGGGGTGCTCAGAGCTTCGACTTGCCGTCCGGCTCGTCCTTCTTCTTGTCGTTGCCTTCGATGTAAGGAGACCATGGCTTGGCCTTGACCGGGCCCGGCGTCTTCCACACCACGTTGAACTGGCCGTCGGCCTTGATCTCGCCGATGAACACGCTCTTGTGCAGGTGGTGGTTCTTCTCATCCATCTTGCTGACGATGCCGCTCGGTGCCTTGAAGGTCTGGCCGGCCATGGCGGCGATCACCTTGTCCACATCCGTGCTCTTGGCCTTCTCGACAGCCTGCTTCCACATGTTGATGCCGATGTAGGTGGCTTCCATCGGGTCGTTGGTGAGCGGCTTGTCCTTGTGGCCGGCAATGCCCTTGGCCTTGGCGTAGTCGCTCCACTTCTTGATGAACTCGGTGTTGGCCGGGCTCTTGATGGACTGGAAGTAGTTCCAGGCGGCCAGGTGGCCCACCAGCGGCTTGGTGTCCACGCCGCGCAGTTCTTCCTCGCCCACGCTGAATGCGACGACCGGCACGTCCTTGGCCTTCAGGCCCGCGTTGCCCAGCTCTTTGTAGAAGGGCACGTTGGAGTCGCCGTTGATGGTGGACACCACGGCCGTCTTGCCGCTCTGGCTGAACTTCTTGATGTCGGCCACGATGGTCTGGTAGTCCGAATGGCCAAACGGGGTGTACTTCTCGTCGATGTCCGAATCCTTCACGCCCTTGGACTTGAGGTAGGCGCGCAGGATCTTGTTGGTGGTGCGGGGGTAGACGTAGTCGGTGCCCAGCAGCACCCAGCGCTTGGCGCTGCCGCCGTCCTTGCTCATCAGGTAGTCCACCGCGGGGATGGCCTGCTGGTTGGGCGCGGCGCCGGTGTAGAACACGTTCTTGGAGAGTTCCTCACCCTCGTACTGCACGGGGTAGAACAGCAGGCCGTTCATTTCTTCCACGACCGGCAACACCGACTTGCGCGACACCGAGGTCCAGCAGCCGAAGATCACCGAGACCTTGTCCTGGCCCAGCAGCTGCTTGGTCTTTTCGGCGAACAGGGGCCAGTTGGAGGCCGGGTCCACCACCACGGGCTCGAGCTTCTTGCCCAGCACGCCGCCCTTGGCGTTGATCTCGTCGATGGCCATCAGCACGGTGTCTTTCAACACGGTCTCGGAAATGGCCATGGTGCCCGACAGGCTGTGCAGGATGCCGACCTTGATGGTGTCCTGTGCGTGGGCTGGCAGCGCAGACAGGCCAGCGAGCGCAGCGACGGCCGCAAGGGCCTTGAGGGAATAACGACGTTGCATGTGTGCTTCTCCGGTGGTGGTTTCAATCAGTGAATCAATCAAACCGCTTCGCCCGGCGGGCTCCGTGGTGGAGCCGTGGCGGATCGGGCGATGGAATGGATTCTGGAGAGCGAGGCCGGCTTGGGAAATACGCCGGGTGGCGTACACGGTGGCCCGGCTGCAGGCCGCCGGGGCCTGCCCACCCAGCTTGTGTCGGGTAGGCGAAACGCTATGCATTTAATAGCTTTTAGCGCTTGATGGATAAGCGCTGGAGGTCAAAAACACTCAAAATCCAAGTCCCCGAAGGGCGGGGGAATCTCGGTCGCAGGTTTACGATATTTGAACCATCACCCCATGCGCCGGGCTCGCATGCCCCCATCCAGCCAACCTACGCCACGAAGGAAACAACCCCATGGTGAAACGACGCACAGTGCTCCTCGGTGGCGCCGCGACAGCGGGCGCGCTGGTCATTGGCTGGGGCGTGATGCCGCCGCGCCAGCGCCTGCACCCGGCCGACCCGGTGCCCAGCGCCAGCGGGCAGGCGGCGCTGAACGGCTGGCTCAAGGTGGGCGCCGACAACACCGTGACGGTGATGATGGCCAAATCCGAAATGGGCCAGGGTGCGCACACGGGCCTGGCCGCCATCCTGGCGGAAGAGCTGGATGCCGACTGGGCGCAGGTGCGGCTGGAGATGGCGCCTATCGACGACATCTACAACAACCTGGCCACCGTGGTGGACGGCCTGCCCTTCCACCCCGACAACGACGGCTCGATGAAGGCCGTGGCGGGCTGGCTCACGGCCAAGACCATGCGCGAGGTGGGCGTGATGATGACGGGCGGATCGAGCAGCATCAAGGACCTGTGGCTGCCCATGCGCGAGGCCGGCGCCCACGCGCGCGCCCTGCTGATCCGCGCCGCCGCCGCGCAATGGAACGTGCAGGCGGCGGAGTGCACGGCCAACGCGGGCGTGGTGGAACATGTGGCCGGCCAGCGCGCCACGTTTGGCGAACTGGCCGCCCTGGCCGCGCAGCAGCCCATGCGGGGCAAGGTCACGCTGAAGGAACCCGCGCAGTTCAAGCTCATCGGCAAACCGCTCACGCGCATCGAGGCGCCTTCCAAGCTGGATGGCTCGGCCGTGTACGGCATCGACGCCCACCCGCCCGGCCTGCTGCATGCCAGCGTGGTGATGTGCCCCACGCGCGGCGGCAAGGTAGCGCGCTTTGATGCAGCCGCCGCCCGGAAGCTGCCGGGCGTGAAACACGTGCTGGCCGTGGCGCCCCTGCACGGCGGCACCGGCGCCGTGGCCGTGATCGCCGACACGCCCTGGCACGCCAGGAAGGCCGCCGCGGCGGTCACCGTGGAATGGGACCACGGCCCCGCCGCCACGCTGTCGAGCGACGCCGTGATGGCGCGCATGGCGCAGGCGCTGGACCAGGCCAAGGGCTTTGGCTACCACAGCACGGGCGACGTGGATGCGGCCCTGCAGGGCGCGGCCAGCACCATCACCGCGGACTACCGCGCGCCCTACCTGGCCCACGCGGCGCTGGAGCCCATCAACTGCACGGTGCAATTCAAGGACGGGGCCGCCACCGTGTGGACATCCACCCAGGTGCCGGGCCTGGCCCGCAGGGCAGCCGCCAAGGCGCTGGGCATCGACGAAGAGAAAGTGACCGTGCACCAGCTGCTGCTGGGGGGCGGCTTTGGGCGGCGGCTGGAGGTGGACTACGTGGGCCAGGCCGCCGCCATCGCCCAGGCCGCCGGGGGCGCGCCGGTGCAGACGCTGTGGTCGCGCGAGCAGGACACGCAGCACGACTTCTACCGCCCCGCCTGCATGGCCCGCTTCAAGGCGGGGTTTGATGCGCAAGGACACCTGGTGGCGTGGCACAACATCTCCGTGGGCCAGGCCATCGTGCCGCAGGTGCTGGTGCGCACCTTTGGCCTGGCGGGCGCGGGCCCCGACAAGACCACGTCCGAAGGTGCCTTCGACCAGCCCTACGAATGGCCCCATGCGCGCATCGCGCATGAGGTGGTCGACGTGCCCCTGCCCGTGGGCTTCTGGCGCTCGGTGGGGCATTCGCACCAGGCGTTCTTCAAGGAGAGTTTTGTGGACGAGGCCGCCGCAGCGGCCAGGCAGGACCCGGTGGCCTTCCGCGCCGCGCTGCTGCAAAAACACCCGCGCCACCTGAAGGTGCTGCACAAGGCGGCCGAGCTGGCGGACTGGGGCAAGCCGCTGGCGCCAGGCGCGGCGGGCGGGCAGCGCGCGCGGGGCGTGGCGCTGCACCAGTCGTTCGGCTCCATCGTGGCCCAGGTGGCCGAGGTGTCGGTGGGCGCCGACAAGGCCATCCGTGTGCACCGCGTGGTGTGCGTGATCGACTGCGGCGCGGCCATCAATCCCAACCTGATCGCGCAGCAGATGGAAAGCGCCGTGGTGTTCGGCCTCACGGCGGCGCTGCACGGCGAGGTCACGGTCAAGGACGGGCAGGTGCAGCAGGGCAACTTCCATGACTACCCGCTGCTGCGCATGGCCGACTGCCCGCGCGTGGAGACCCACATCATCGACAGCGCCGAGCCGCCCGAAGGCGTGGGCGAACCCGGCGTGCCGCCGATCGCGCCCGCTGTGGCGAATGCGCTGTTTGCCCTGACCGGGCAGCGCCTGCGCGCCCTGCCCCTGAAACTGGCCTGACCGGCTTGAAGGAACCCTCCATGCCCACCACCCTGCGCATCAACGGCAAAGCCATCTCCGTCACCGCCGAACCCGACACCCCGCTGCTGTGGGTGCTGCGCGGCGAGCTGCATCTGAACGGCACCAAGTTCGGCTGCGGCATGGCGCTGTGCGGCGCCTGCACCGTGCACCTGAACGGCGAGCCCGTGCGCGCCTGCATGACGCCCCTGTCGGCCGTGGGCGATGCCGACATCACCACCATCGAAGGCCTGCACGGCCCCGAGGCCACCGCCCTGCGCACCGCGTGGACGGTGCTGGATGTGGCGCAGTGCGGCTACTGCCAGAGCGGGCAGCTCATGTCGGCCTGCGCGCTCCTGAAGAAGACGCCACGGCCCAGCGATGCGGACATTGACGCGGCGATGTCGGGCAACGCGTGCCGCTGCGGCACCTACCAGCGGATTCGCGCGGCGATCCACCAGGCGGCGGCCACGGAAAAGGCGTGACGCCCGCCCCGTGCCCCGGGGGATGGCGGCAAGCTCCGGGGACCAGACGCCAGGCGGGCGCCAGGATGCCACCCCTCTGGAATGGCCTCCGCGCACGCCTGTCAAGCGTGGAGTGCTATTGATTGCATAGCATCCAGGCCTTCCGCCACCACGGAAAACCAGACCCAGTTAGAGTATCGACCTCGCGCAGGCCCCCGGCCTGCCCGGCCCCTTCTTCAGCCCTGCTCCACCCATGTCCAACCTCGTCGTCCACGGCGGCACCCCGCTCCGGGGCCGCATCACGCCTTCCGCCAACAAGAACGCGGTGCTCCCCGTGCTGTGCGCCACGCTGCTCACCAACGAGCCGCTCAAGCTCCTGGGCGTGCCCGACATCACCGATGTGCGCAAGATCCTGGAGATCTTCCGCACCCTGGGCAGCGATGTCCGCATGGACCACGCCACCGGCACGCTCGACCTGCACCACCACGCCACGGTGTTCGATGCCGCGCAGCACCGGCTGCCCGAGGAGATGCGCTCGTCCATCATGCTGGTGCCCCCGCTGCTCGCGCGCTTTGGCGTGGCGCGGCTGGAGGACAACGTCAAGGGCTGCACGCTGGGCGTGCGCGAGATCGACCCGCACGTGGAGGTGTTCCGCCGCTTCGGGGGCGCCGTCGAGCGGGCCGAGGGCTCGCTGCTGATCCGCAGCGCGGGCCGGCTGCAGGCCAACCACCACTGGCTGGACTACGCATCGGTGACCACCACCGAGAACTTCGTGCTGTGCGCCGCCACGGCCGAGGGCACCTCGGTGCTGACCAACGCGGCGTCGGAGCCGCACGTGCAGGAGTTCTGCCGCTTCATGGCCATGATCGGCGTGCGCATCGAGGGCATGGGCACCTCGCGCATCACCGTGCACGGCGGCACGGCCCTGCGCGGCGGGGAGTTCCGTTTCGACGAGGATTTCCACGAGATCACGACCTTCCTCGCCCTGGGCGCGATCACCGGCGGGGACGTGGTGGTGAAGAACAGCGCGCCCGGGAACTTTCCGCTCATCGACCGCACCTTCGCCAAGTTCGGCGTCACCGTCACGCACGAGGACGGCTGGTCGCGCGCGGCGTGCGACGGGCCGCTCAAGGTGCAGACGCCCTTCACGAGCAATGTGCTGACCAAGGTGGAGGCCGCGCCCTGGCCGTACTTTCCGGTGGACCTGCTGCCCATCTTCATTGCCCTGGGCGTGCGCGCCGAGGGCAACGCGCTGTTCTGGAACAAGGTGTACGACGGGGCCCTGGGCTGGGCGGGCGAGCTGTCGAAGTTCGGAGCGCACGTGTTCCAGTCCGACCCGCACCGCCTGGTCACCTTCGGGGGCAACCCCCTGAGCCCGGCCGTGGTCGAGAGCCCCTACATCATCCGCGTGGCGATCGCGCTGTTCATGGTGGCGGCGAGCACGCCCGGGCGCTCCGAGATCCGCAACGCCACGCCCATCCGCCGCGCCCACCCGCGCTTCGTGGAGAACCTGCGCAGCCTGGGCGTGCAGGTGGAGTGGACCAGCGAGGAGTGAGTGGCGGCCCGCGGGCCTCAGGCTGCGACCACGCCGCCCGGTGCCTCGCCCGGGTTGGGCAGCACATGCACCCGGGCGTGCGCGGGGTGCGCATCCGCGCAGTGCACGGTGTTGCGCCCCGACTCCTTGGCGCGGTACAGCGCCTTGTCGGCGCGGTTGACCAGCTCCTCGAAATCCAGCCCCGAGCCCTGGTGCAGCGTGGCCACGCCAATGCTCACGGTGACCGAGATGCTGGCGCCTTCGTCGTTCACGGGCACGCTCATCGCCGACACGTCGTGGCGCAGCGATTCGGCCATGCGCTGGGCGCTGGCCCCATCGGTCTCGGGCAGCACGATGACGAATTCCTCGCCCCCGAAACGCGCCACGATGTCCACGCCACTGCGCTTGCGTGACGCACAGGCCTGGGCCACGGCGCAGATCACGCGGTCGCCCGCCAGGTGCCCCCACACGTCGTTGACGGGCTTGAACAGGTCGATGTCCACCACCAGCAGCGACAGGGGGTGGCCAAACCGTTGGGTCCGCTGGCATTCGTTGGCACCCAGTTCCATCAGCGTGCGGCGGTTGGACAGCCCCGTGAGCGCATCGTTGGCCGCCAGCAGCTCCAGCGCGGCATTGAGCTGCTGCAGCAGGCGGTTCTGCTCCACGAGCTGGCGGTTGATCTGGGCGATCTCGTCTTCCTTGCGCTTGCGGTCGTCGATGTTGAAGGTGACCCCGATGAGCCGCTTGCCCGGCGTGTCGCTGTGGCCGTCCATGATGCGGCCATAGTTCGCGTACCAGACCCAGTCGCCGCCCTTGGCGCGCAGGCGGAATTCGCAGCGGTACTGCGGCGTGACGCCGCAGAGGTGGTCGGCCACGGCCTGCCGGACACTGTCCACGTCCTCCGGATGGAACAGGCCGTAGATGTCCTGCACGCCCGAGACGATCTCCTCCTCGGTGAAGCCCAGTTCGAGGAAGGTCTTGGTCGCCTTGCGGGTGACATTGCCGGTCACCAGGTCGTTCTCCCACAGGTCCAGCCCGGCGGCCTCCAGCGCCAGCTCCAGCCGCTCCCGGTTCAGATCTGCTTCACCCATGGCGGCTTGCCTTCATCGCGCTGTCCGTGTCTTGGCCGGTTGCTGGCTGGTGGGCTGGTTGTCTGTCTGTCTGCGCATGGTCAGGCCGGGGGCATGGCGCCCGCGTAGCCGATGTTGCGCAGCAGCGACGCGAACGAGGCCACCACGCCCGGCGTGCCGTACAGCTGCGGCGCTGTCTGCACCGCGATCACGCTCACCATCCGGCCCGTGCTCTGGCCGGTGGCGGCATCGAAGTACAGCGCCAGATCGTCGCTGGCATTGGAGAACCCGCGCCCGGTGCTTTCGGAGTAGTAGCAGATCGAGTCCGGGGCAATGATGTCGGGCACCGCGCTCGACGACGAGTACATGATGAGGTTCTCGTTGAGGTTGTAGAGGTAGTGCGTCTGCGTGCTCTGGCGCGGATCCTGCGTGTTGTCCAGGCGGATGATGCCCGAATCCAGCGATGCGCTGGACGTGGACTGCGAGACCGAGGTGATGAAGAAGTTGGTCGCCACGGCGGCGGCGGGCCGGCCCGTGATGAGGGCGATGGCATCGGCCACCGCGCCCGTGGCCTGCGGCGTGCCGCTGTCCCGCAGGAACTGCCCCAGCGCGCGCGCCTGCTCCAGCGTGCCCGCGATGTAGCTGCCCGACAGCGCAAAGCCGTTGCCCGCGTTGGACGGCCACATCGCGATGCCGGAATACCCGCCAAAGCCGCCAACCACGCCGCCGGCCAGCGTTTCCACCCGCGCGGCCGTGCTCGCGCCCAGCACGGCGGATTCGATGTCGGCGGGGCTGGCCGCGTCGCTGGCCAGCGCCGCGGGGCACGGAGCCAGCGGCGGATTGCCGGTGAACGTGGTCTGCGGCAGCTCGGGCACCGCGCGCCCGGCTCCGTCGCCGTTGACCACCCAGACCGCCCCCCCGCCCATGGCCGCGCCGATCAGCGGCACCAGCGAGTTGATGGGCCCGATCTCCACCGGGATGTAGGCCCCCGGCGACGCCCCGGTGGCGTCCGCCAGCACCTGCACCGTGTTGCGGATGGAGTTCTGGATGGCGGCCAGCGTCAGGCTGTCGGCCGCGTCGGGCGAGCCCATGATGGCCAGCACGCAGGCGTTGGTCGCCCCGTCATAGTCCTGCACCTGGACGGTGCCCGTGAAGCCCTGGCGGGCCAGCTCCTCCAGGATGGAGCACGCGTCGTGGTAACTGCCACCGCCGCCACTGGCCAGCACCGCCGCGCCGTCCGCCACCGACTGGAACTCGTTCAGCCCGTAGGAATAAACACCCATCTCTCGCCCCTCTCATGGATGGCTGGCACGATACGCCAGCCCGGTCGGTTGTCAACCCGCGCCATCCCGCGCGGAACAAAGGCCAAAGCGTGGTAGGCAGCGGGCCGCGCCGCGGCCCATGGCGCGGAAAGCACTCTGGTTTCGCGCGGCGGCTTCGCCTATGCTCTGCCCAGCGCACCGCGCCAGAAATTCGACTGTCCGCCATCCACACACACCATGAGCCACCCTGAAAAAAACTCCGTCTACGGCACCGAAGACCTGCTGATCAGCCTGTGCAACTCCGTCACCCGCGTGCTGAACGTGGCCACCCACAGCCAGATCCACTACTCCGGCATGGTGCAGCGCATCAGCAAGACCTGCCTGAAGCCGGACATCGGCTGCTTCGTGCTGTTCGATGGCGGCTTCTCGGGCCTGGTGATCATCAACTTCTCGGCCACGGCGGCCATGGAGCTGTACGCCAACTACCTGCTGAACATGGGCATGTCCAAGGACGACCTGGTCACCTCCTACACCTCGGACGAGGTCAGCAACGTGATGGGCGAGCTCATGAACCAGGTGGTGGGCGACTTCACCGGCAAGGTGCGGCGCGAGCTGCAGACCCACATCACCCAGAACCAGCCCAAGATGCTGGTGCTGAACAAGCAGGTGATGCTGAGCGTGGACGCCAACCTGGACAAGCCCGAGGCGCGGCGCGTGACCTTCTACACCAGCAACAACAACATCTTCTACCTGGAGCTGGCGATCGACCGCACCGAATTCATCAAGCTCTACGACTTCGAGGCGCAGGAGGCCCCGGACCCGGATGCGCTGATGGCCCAGTCGCAGGCCGCGCCCCCCGTGCCCGCGCCTCCCCCCGCCGGGCAGGACGACACGGACGCGCTGCTCAAGTCGCTGGGGATGTAGCGCGGCCCCTGCGGCCGCCCCATGGCCCGCAGGCCATTCGCTATCAAAAAAGTAGCTCCCGGCGCTTGCCGATCGGGCGCCACGGCCATTTTTCATACCGCCACCATGGGGCATGGCGGCCCCGGCCGTTGTCAGCGAGGAGATCCGCTGTCCTACAGCTGCATGCCGGGCCTGCTGACGCACGCGGGCCGCGCGCCGGATAGATTGGGCTCAGATGCGGGGCCAGCTTGGCTGCCCCGCCCGCCAACCCATCGAAGGAGCCCGCCATGCCCCAAGCCCAGTGGAGCGCCAAGCGCGAACGCCAGTACGAACACATCAAGACCAGCCTGAAACAGCGCGGCAAGAGCACGGACACGGCCGAAGAGATTGCCGCGCGCACCGTGAACAAGGAACGCGCCCAGCACGGCGAAAGCAAGACCGCCAACCCCAAGACCTTGCGCGACACCCCGGCCCCGGTGCGCGGCGGCCAGCGGTCCCACCAGGGCGCGCAGGGCCGAACGCGCGACCAGCTGTACGAAGAGGCCCGGCGCAAGGGGATCGAGGGCCGCTCCAGGATGAACAAGCAGGAGCTGGAACGCGCGGTGGGCCGCTGAGCGGCACCCGGCCGGCCTTGCGCACCGCAGGCCCAGGCCTCACCAAAGCTATTAAATTGATAGCTTTCCGCGCTTATTCCACAAGCGTCAGCAGCCCAAAATACTGAAGAATCAGCCCTCGAACTGCGGGTGCAGCTGCCGGATGCGGTTCATCGCCATGGCGGCCGCCGCCGTGCGCGTTTCCACCCCCAGCTTGGCGAACACGCGTTCGAGGTGCTTCTTCACCGTGGCGGGGCTGGCGCCCAGGATGTCGCCGATGTCGCGGTTGATCTTGCCCTTGACCACCCAGTACAGCACCTCTGCCTCGCGCGCGGTGAGCTTGAAGGACAGGCTCATGGATTCGATGATCTTGGCGTCCGACACCTCGCGCATGACGATCAGCCAGTCGCCCCCGCCTTCGCTGTCGCCCGCCTGCTGGTGCAGGCGGAAGGTCAGGCGGCGCGCGCCCTGCTCGATGGCCAGGCGCGGCGGCTCGGCCAGCGCATGGGCCAGCAGCTCCGCCGCGTTTTCGGCGAGCACATGGCGGCGCAGCCAGGCCTGCACGATCCCTGGCGCCCAGGGGCTGGCTTCGCCAAAGTAGCCCTGCAGCAGTTCGCGCGCCAGCGGGGTCTGCCACACGATGCGGCCGTCCACCGCGCGCACCGTGATGCTGGCATAGCCGAAGGCATCGAGCGCATTGCGCGCCTCGCGGGCCTGGCTCGCGTCCTGGCGCGCCCTGCGCGCCGCGCCCAGGTGCACGCCCATGCGGGCCATCACCTCGCGCGGCTTGATGGGCTTGGTCACGTAGTCCACGCCACCCGCCTCCAGCGCGGCCACCAGGTGCTCGGTCTCGGTGAGGCCCGTCATGAAGATGATGGGGATGTGCGCGGTGGCGGGCGACGCCTTCAGGCGCCGCGCCACCTCGAAGCCGTCCATGCCGGGCATCATGGCGTCGAGCAGCACGATGTCGGGCAATGCCTGCGCGGCGCGCTGCAACGCGGCCTCGCCGTGCGTGGCCACGAGCACCGTGTAGCCCGATTCATCGAGCGCGTCGTGCAGCACGGCCAGGTTGTCGGGCACGTCGTCCACGATCAGGACCACGTCGCTGTCGCCGCGATCTAGGGCCGCGGCATGCACCGGCAGGGAGGGTGGGGTCGCGGTGGTCGTCACGGTGGCGCCTGCTCCAGGATGTGGCCCATGGCATCGAACTGGAACTGCCTGGCCAGCTGCCGCATGGTGCCGACAAAAGCGCCGTGCGCGGGCTGGCCGCGTTCGATGTCGTCCAGGGTGTTGAGGATGCCCCGGTAGTAGCCCAGCGCGACCACCTGGGCCAAGGCCGCCAGGGCGGTGGCATCGGGGTACGTGAGGGGCGCATCCGCTGCCGCGGGCAAGGCGGGGGCGGGGGCGGCGTCGGCCTCGCCGTGCTGCCACTGCAGGCCCAGGCGGCGCTCCAGCCAGTCCAGCAGCTCGGTGTGGCGCACGGGCTTGACGATGAAGTCCTCGGGGCGGATGTCCACGTCGTTGTCCAGCGCCTTGTCGAACGCATTGGCCGACACAATGGCGCAGTGGACGTTCGCGAGGTGCATCTGCCGCACGCGCCGCAGGGTCTCCCACCCGTCGATGCCCGGCATGGCCAGGTCCATGAAGATCGCGTGCGGCCGGTAGCCCGTGGCCAGCAGGTCCAGCGCGTCGTGCCCGCTGGCGGCCTGGCGCAGCTCGAAGCCCAGGGGTTCGAGCAGTTGCACCAGCAGCTCGCGGTCGGGCTCTTCGTTGTCCACCACCAGGATGCGGCGGCGGTCCCCCGCGTAACCCCTGCGCGCGCGCTGGGTGCGAGTGGCCAATGCGGCGGGCGCTGGCGCGGTCTTGCCCAGCGCGTCCCCATGCACCTCAGGCAGGAACAGCTTGACGTGGAACACCGAGCCTACGCCGGGGGTGCTGCCCACCGTCAGCTCGCCGCCCATGAGCGCGGTGAGCATCTTGGCAATGGTCAGGCCCAGACCCGCGCCCGGCGCGGCCGCGGTGTTGCCACCGCCCGAGCCGCCCCGCGCAAAGGGCTCGAAGATGCGCTCGATCTCCTCGGCCGTGAGGCCCGGCCCCGTGTCCTGCACCTCGATGCGCGCCATCTCGCGCGCATAGCGCACGCGCAGCGTGACGGTGCCGTGCGCCGTGAACTTGACCGCGTTGCCCAGCAGGTTGATGAGGATCTGGCGCAGGCGCTTTTCGTCGGCACGAACCACCTCGGGAATGACGCCCAGCACATCGAACTGGAAGGCCAGGCCCTTGGCGGCGGCCTGCAGTTCGAACAGGCTGGCCATTTCGTGCAGGCCATCGGCAAAGCGCATGGGCGTGACATCCAGCGTGAGCTTGCCGGATTCGATGCGCGCGATGTCTAGCGTGCCCTCGATGAGCGAGAGCAGGTGTTCGCCCCCCCGCCGGATCACGTGCACCGCCTGCTTGCGGTGCGGGGGCACGCCCGCGTCCTCGCCCATGAGCTGCGCGTAGCCCAGGATGGAGTTGAGCGGCGTGCGGATCTCGTGGCTGATGGCGCTGATGTAGCGGCTCTTGGCCTGGTTGGCCTGGTCGGCCGCGCGCTGGGCCGCCTCGGCCACCTGGCGCGCCTGCTCGGCCACGCTGCGCGCGGTCTGCAGGGCCTCGTCGGTCTGGCGGTGCAGCTCGATCTCGCGCACCAAGAGGCCCGTCTGGCGGTTGGATTCCTCCTGCGCCACCTGGCGGCTCTTGTGCGCCAGCACCAGCCACCAGGCCACGATGCCCGAGATGACCAGCAGCGCCAGGTAGGCCTTGAGCAGGCCGGAGCGCAACGCGACCTCCGGGGCGGCCAGGACTTCCGTGTCGGTCATCGCATTGGCGATGGTGTTGAGCTCCTGGTGGTACAGCAGCCCCATGACGGAGGCCAGCAGCGGCGCGATCACCAGCATCAGCAGCAGGAAGTGGCCCAGGCCCGTGTCCAGGTAGCGCCACATGGCGCGCGGCAGCACCCAGCGCAGGGCGGCAGACCATTGCACCGCCATGCTGGCGTCGGGCTTGCACAGGTCGCCGCAGCGCGCGTCCAGCGTGCAGCACAGCGAACAGATGGCGCCCCGGTAGGCGGGGCACTGGGCCATGTCGGGCGCTTCGTATTCGCGCTCGCAGATCACGCAGCGCTGCACGGTGTAGCGCACGTAGCTGCCCAGGGCCGCATCCATTCCGCCGCCGGCCTTGCGGCCCACCGGGCCGTGCAGGGGTACCGCCACCACGTCGGCCAGCGCAGCGGGCTCGGACTGGCGCGCGATGTAATAGCGCCCCCCGGTGGCCCAGGCAATGAGCGGTGCGGTGACAAACGCGACAGCCATCGCGATCACGGCCGAGAACGCCTGCGGCAGTGGGCCGAACAACCCCAGGTGCGCGCTGATGGACAGGATGGACGCGAGCGCCATCGAGCCCACGCCCACCGGGTTGATGTCGTACAGGTGCGCGCGCTTGAACTCGATGCCCCGGGGTGACAGCCCCAGCGGCTTGTTGATGACGAGATCGGCCACCACGGACATGATCCAGGCGATGGCGATGTTGGAGTACAGCCCCAGCACCTCGCCCATGGCGCGGAACACGTTCATCTCCATCAGCATGAAGGCGATCAGCGTGTTGAACACCACCCACACCACGCGCCCCGGGTGGCTGTGCGTGAGGCGCGAGAAGAAGTTGGACCACGCCAGCGAGCCCGCGTAGGCATTGGTCACATTGATCTTGAGCTGCGAGACCACCACGAACAACGCCGTGGCCGCCACCGCCCAGCCGTAGTGGGGGAACACATATTCGTACGCGGCCAGGTACATCTGGTTCGGGTCCACCGCCCGGTCGGCCGGCACCATGTGTGTGAGCGCCAGGTAGGCGAGCAGCGCACCGCCCAGCATCTTGAGCACCCCCAGCACCACCCAGCCCGGTCCGCCCACCAGCACGCCCAGCCACCAGCGCCCGCGCGTGGCGGGCGTGCTGGCGGGCATGAAGCGCAGGTAGTCGGCCTGCTCCCCCATCTGGGTGATGAGCGCAATGCCCACCGTGAGCGCCGCACCAAACAAGGGCAACTGGAACGTGGCACCGCGCATCGATTCACCGCCGTAGTGCACAACCCCGGAAAATGCACCAGGATCGCGCACCAGCACATAGGCGAACGGCACCACCAGCATCACCAGCCACAGCGGCTGCGTCCACACCTGCAGGCGGCTGATGGCCGACACACCGTGGGTGACGAGCGGAATCACCACGATGGCGCAGATGAGGTAGCCCCAGGTGGGCGGGATGTCGAGCGCCAGCTCCAGCGCATAGGCCATCACGGCGGCTTCGAGCGCGAAGAAGATGAAGGTGAAGCTGGCGTAGATCAGCGAGGTGAGCGTGGAGCCGATGTAGCCAAAGCCCGCGCCGCGCGTGAGCAGGTCCATGTCCACCCCATAGCGCGCCGCATACACGCTGATTGGCAGCCCCGCCAGGAAGATGATGAGCCCCGTGGCCACGATGGCCCAGAAGGCATTGATGAAGCCGTACTGCACCAGCAGCGTGGCGCCCACGGCTTCCAGGATCAGGAAGGAGGCCGCGCCAAACGCGGTGTTGGCCACGCGCCATTCGGACCACTTGCGAAAGCGCTGGGGCGTGTAGCGCAGCGCGTAGTCCTCCATGGTCTCGGTGGCCACCCAGCTGTTGTAGTCGCGCCGGACCTTGACGACCTGCTGCGGGGCCTGCTGGGGCTCGTGTGCAGCCATGCCGGGCTCTGTCGGCTGCAGCGGGGTGGCGTCAGCAGGGGCGATGGAGGCGGTGTGGGAAGGCATGGGCAATGGCGGCGGTCACCCCTTCAGGTGCAGTTTCCATGCCACTGCACCTGGGGACGTGCGCCAGATGACGTATGGCGGGCACGGGGCTTGCTGCCTATGATGGAACAGCTCTCGCCAGATCACCCCCGTGCGCCATAGCACGCCCCTCGTGGTCACCCCGCATCGGCTGACGCGCGAGCCAACAACACCAGCATTGAGTACAACGACATGGAACTGACGCCTCGCGAAAAAGACAAGCTGCTGATCTTTACCGCCGCCCTGCTGGCCGAGCGCCGCAAGGCCCGGGGCCTCAAGCTCAACTACCCCGAGGCCATGGCCCTGATCAGCGCCGCCGTGATGGAAGGTGCCCGCGACGGCAAGACCGTGGCGCAGCTGATGAGCGAGGGCCGCACGGTGCTGACCCGCGCGGACGTGATGGACGGCATCGCCGAGATGATTCCGGACATCCAGGTCGAGGCCACCTTCCCCGACGGCACCAAGCTCGTCACCGTGCACCAGCCGATTGTCTGACCCCTTTTCTCCCTCTTTCTCTCTGTGGAGCCCCCATGCGCATCGCACTCTCACACCGCCACACAGCCGCTCTTCTCTTCATGGCTGCCAGTGCCATCAGTACCAGTGCCGTTGCCCATACCGGCGCTGAAACCCACATCCACAGCAGTTTTCTGAGCGGCTTTGCCCACCCATTCTTTGGCCTGGACCACCTGGCCGCCATGGTGGCCGTGGGCCTGTGGAGCGCCCTGGCCGCGCGCGGCGCCGGCCGCGAACTGCTGTGGGGCCCCGTGGGCTTTGCCGCCATGCTGCTGGCGGGCGCCGTGCTGGGCCTGCAGGGTGTGGCACTGCCCGCGGTGGAACCGATGATTGCAGCCTCGCTGCTGGCCACCGGCCTGCTCGTCGTGTCGCGCCTGCGCGTTCCCGGCCTGGTGGCCGCGCTGGGCGTGGGGGTGTTTGCCGTGTTCCATGGCGTGGCCCACGGCCACGAGCTGGCAGGCAGCGACAGCGCCTGGCAAACCCTGGCGGGCATGCTGGCCGCCACCGTGCTGCTGCATGGCGCGGGCCTGGCGGCGGGCTGGGCGCTGCGCCACCGCCACGTGTGGCTGGCGCGCGCTGCGGGTGCGGGCGTGGCAGTATTCGGTGGTGCGCTGCTGGCGCAGATGGCCTGAGCCAATCCGCCCCACAGGAGCATCCCATGATCCCAGGCGAACTCTTCACCGAACCCGGCGAACACCCGCTCAACACGGGCCGCCGCACCCTCACGCTGGTGGTGCGCAACACCGGCGACCGCCCCATCCAGGTGGGCTCGCACTACCACTTTGCCGAGACCAACAACGCACTGGGCTTTGACCGCGCCGCCGCACGCGGCATGCGGCTGAACATCGCATCGGGCACGGCAGTGCGCTTCGAGCCTGGCCAGGAGCGCACCGTGGAACTGGTGGACTACGCGGGCCAGCGCCGGGTGTATGGCTTTCAGGGCCTGACGCACGGCGCCCTGTAGAAATATCAAGCCAAAACGGCCTCCAGCGCCTGTTGAACAAGCGCTGGCAGCTATCAAAAATATAGTCATCAGTTCTCGCGGAGCACACCCCATGGCAACCATTGGACGACGCGCCTACGCCGAAATGTTCGGCCCCACCGTGGGCGACCGCGTGCGCCTGGCCGATACCGAACTCATCCTCGAAGTCGAGGCCGACCACACGCTGCGCGCCGGCAGCTACGGCGAAGAGGTGAAGTTCGGCGGCGGCAAGACCATCCGCGACGGCATGGCGCAAAGCCAGCGCAGCAATGCACAAGGCGCGGTGGACACGGTGCTGACCAACGCCCTGGTGGTGGATCACACCGGCATCTTCAAGGCCGATATCGGACTCAGGGCAGGCCGCATTGCCGCCATCGGCAATGCGGGCAACCCCGACACCCAGCCGGGCGTGGACATCATCATCGGTCCCGGCACCGAGGTCATCAGCTGCGAGGGCAACATCGTCACCGCGGGCGGCATCGACAGCCACATCCACTTCATCTGCCCGCAGCAGATCGAGGAAGCCCTGGCCAGCGGCGTGACCACCATGCTGGGCGGCGGCACCGGCCCCGCCACGGGCACGCTGGCCACCACCTGCACCTCCGGCCCCTTCAACCTGGAGCGCATGCTGCAGGCGGCCGACGCCTTCCCCATGAACCTGGGCTTTCTGGGCAAGGGCAACGCCAGCCTGCCCGAGGCGCTGCATGAGCAGATCAACGCAGGCGCCATTGGCCTCAAGCTGCACGAGGACTGGGGCACCACCCCCTCGGCCATCAGCAACTGCCTGGACGTGGCCGAAGCCACCGACACGCAGGTGGCCATCCACAGCGACACGCTCAACGAATCGGGCTTTGTGGAGGACACCATCGCCGCCGTGGGCGGGCGCGGCATCTGCGCCTTCCACACCGAAGGCGCGGGTGGCGGCCACGCGCCGGACATCCTGCGCGTGGTGGGCGAGGACAACTTCCTGCCCAGCTCCACCAACCCCACCATGCCCTACACGCACAACACGCTCGATGAACATGTGGACATGCTCATGGTGTGCCACCACCTCGATGCCAGCATTGCCGAGGACCTGGCCTTTGCCGAAAGCCGCATCCGCAAGGAGACCATCGCCGCCGAGGACATCCTGCACGACCTGGGCGCCATCAGCATGATGTCCAGCGACAGCCAGGCCATGGGCCGCGTGGGCGAAGTCATCCTGCGCACCTGGCAGACCGCGCACAAGATGAAGGTGCAGCGCGGCAGCCTGGCCGGCGACACCGCCCGGAGCGACAACACGCGCATCAAGCGCTACGTGGCCAAGTACACCATCAACCCGGCCATCGCCCACGGCATCAGCCACGAGGTGGGCTCGCTGGAGGTGGGCAAGTGGGCCGACATCGTGATCTGGAAACCCGCGTTCTTCGGGGTCAAGCCCGCGCTCATCCTGAAGGGCGGGCTGATCGCCATGGCCGCGATGGGCGACCCGAACGCGTCCATCCCCACGCCCCAGCCCGTGCACTACCGGCCCATGTTCGGCGCGTTCGGCGGGGCCATTGCCAAGACATCGCTCACCTTCGTGTCGCAGGCAGGCTTGCATGCCGGCATCGGCGAGCGCTTCGGCCTGCGCAAGACGCTGTCCGCCGTGCACAACATCCGCGGCATCCGCAAGCGCGACATGGTGCACAACAGCTACACCCCGAAGATGGAAGTGGACGCCCAGACCTACACCGTGCGCGCCGACGGCCAACTGCTCACCTGCGAGCCCGCCACGGTGCTGCCCATGGCGCAGCGGTACTTCCTGTTCTGAGGTCGCGCCCCGTGAATGCTGTGCTGCAAGACCTGCACATCCGCCTGGACGACCTGAGCGATCCACGCATCGAAGCCTTCATGCAGGAACACCTGCAGGACATGTACGCGGTGTCGCCGCCGGAAAGCGTGCATGCCCTGGAGATGGACCAGCTGCGCCAGCCCGGCATTGCCTTCTGGTCCGCCTGGCTGCCTGACGCGGAGGGCGACATGCTGGTGGGCACCGGCGCGCTCAAGCAGCTCGACGCCACCCACGCCGAACTCAAGTCCATGCGCACCAGCGCCCGCCACCGGGGCCAGGGCATCGCCCGCCAGTTGCTGAACCACCTGCTCCACGAGGCCCGCTCGCGCGGCTTTGCCCGCGTGAGCCTGGAGACGGGCCCGCAGCCCTTCTTCGAGCCCGCGCGCCAGCTGTATTTCCAGCACGGCTTTGCCGAGTGCGGCCCCTTTGCCGACTACGGCCCCGACCCTTACAGCTTCTTCATGACCCGTCAGCTGTAAACCGGGGGCGCCCAACAGGGTTGCGCCCCTGGCCGACAATGCACGGTCTACCGCTGGAACAAAGAAAAGAAACGCCATGATCCAAGCCTCCAAGCTCATCCCCCAAGGCAAAGGCCTTGCTCCCGTTCTGGTCAAGCGCGCCGCCACCATCGAGCTGGACTGGGACGTGCGCCAGAAAAGCCGTTTCGCGGCCACCGACTCCGCCGGGCGCGAGCTGGGCATCTTCCTGCCGCGCGGCACGCTGGTGCGCGGTGGCGATGTGCTCGTGGCCGAAGACGGCTCCATGGTCCGCGTGATCGCGGCGCCGCAGCCCGTGCTGGTCATCACACACTGCGCCAACCATGGCAGCCCGTTCGACCTGACCCGCGCCGCCTACCACCTGGGCAACCGCCATGTGCCCATCGAGCTGCAGCCCGATCACCTCAAGATCGAACCTGACCACGTGCTGGCCGACATGCTGCGCGCCATGCACTTGATCGTCAAAGCGCAGGACCTGCCGTTTGAACCCGAGGGCGGCGCCTATGCCGCAGGGCACGGCGGCCATGACCATGACCACGGGCACGATCATGGGCATTCCCACGATGCCGGCCAGGGTTACGGCCATGCGCACGGACACGAACAGGGCGCCGCCCCGGCCCGCGCCCGCCCCGTGGCCATCCCGGTCGTCGCCCAGGGCCATGTGCACGGCCCCGGCTGCAACCACGGCCATGACCATGACCATGAAAGCCACGGGCACAGCCACTGACGGGCTGCGTACCCCCCTTCCCCCCCTTCCCCGCCATGCGCCTCGAACGCCCCGCCCCCCTGCCGGCAGCCAGCCTGCTGCAGCTCATCTGGCTCGCCTCGCCCGCGCTGCCCGTGGGCGGTTTTTCGTATTCCGAGGGGCTGGAAAGCGCGATTGAAAACGCAGGCATCGCCAGCGAAGCCGCCGTGGCCGACTGGCTGCTGGACCAGTTGCACATCACCCAGGCACGCGGCGACATGGCCCTGATCGCCAAGGCCGTGGGCGCCTGGCGCCGCGCCGACTGGGCGCATGTGCGTGAACTCAACGACTGGGTGCTGCACACCCGCGAAACCAGCGAACTGAGGCTGCAGACCGAGCAGATGGGCCGGTCGATGGCCGACTGGCTGCGCAACCAGCACCAGGACGATGAAGAGACCCTGCCCAGCATCCGCCACCTGGCCGCACTGCCCCCGACCTACCCCGTGGCATTCGCGCTGGCCGCCTCCACCACCCAGGCGCCCGTGCGCGACGTGCTGCTGGCCTACGCCTTTGGCTGGGCCGAAAACATGGTCCAGGCCGCACTCAAGTCCATGCAACTGGGCCAAAGCGCCGGCCAGCGCATCCTGGCGCGCCTGGCCGATGCCATCCCCCCCGCCGCCGACTACGCCATCGGCCTGATGGACAGCGAGCGCCAGGCCTTTTCTCCCATGCTGGCCATCCTGAGTTCCCAGCACGAAACCCAATACTCCCGCCTCTTCCGATCATGACCACCAGCACCCTGCACCACATCCCGAACCGTACCAAGCAACTGCCCCCCCTGCGCGTGGGCATCGGCGGCCCGGTAGGCTCCGGCAAGACCACGCTGCTGGAAATGCTGTGCAAGGCCATGCGCGACGACTACGACCTCATCGCCATCACCAACGACATCTACACCAAGGAAGACCAGCGCCTGCTGACCGTGAGCGGCGCGCTGCCCCCCGAGCGCATCCTGGGCGTGGAGACCGGAGGCTGCCCCCACACCGCCATCCGCGAAGACTGCTCCATCAACCTCGAAGCCATCGACCGCATGCTGGGCGAGTTCCCCAATGCCGACATCGTGTTCGTGGAAAGCGGCGGCGACAACCTCGCCGCCACCTTCAGCCCCGAGCTGAGCGACCTCACCATCTACGTCATCGACGTCGCCGCCGGCGAAAAAATCCCCCGCAAGGGCGGCCCCGGCATCACCAAGAGCGACCTGTTCATCATCAACAAGACCGACCTGGCCCCCCACGTGGGCGCCAACCTGGACGTCATGCACGCCGACACTACCCGCATGCGCACCAACGCCCAGGGCCTCAAGCCCTTCGTGATGACCAACCTCAAGACATTGGCAGGCGTGGCCGATGTGGTGAAGTTCATCGAGACGCGCGGCATGCTGCAAAAACCCGCGCCCGCCGTGGGCTAGAATTCGCGCCTTCCCTCCCGGAGACTTGGGTGAGCGGTTTAAACCAGCAGTCTTGAAAACTGCCGACGGGCAACCGTCCGTGAGTTCGAATCTCACAGTCTCCGCCAGAACGCAAGAATGGCACCCCCGCAGTGGAGACCTCTTTGTCTTCGCGTGGCCGATCACAATGAAGGGCATCCGACAGGCCTTTCCGCACAAGCGGAACTCTCTAAAGCTGGCCATGGCAAGCACCGTGGTGGCGCACCTTCGGTCATCCCGAACGGTATTCATCAACGACCCGGCATCCATCACCCCCCGGAAACCGGCGGGGCGAAGCCCAGCACGCCGTCCACCAGCAGCATCAAGAGTGCTGCGCGCAAGTCGTCGCTGGTGTCCGTGACCCCCGTGACGAGGCCGCGCTGCACCCAGATGGCGCGCCCATTGAAGTTCGCGTCGCCCGTGGTGGATTGCAGGTGGCGCGCCAGGATCTCAACCCGTGCATAGTCGCTGTCCGAAATCGAATTTGCAACCGTGATGGTGCTGCTCATGGAGTCCTTGGCGAATCCGGTCAGTGCGCCTCAAGGTTCAATCATTCATCGCGTGCCTGGCACCCTGCGCGCTGCGCGGCGCATTCACAAAGCCACCTTTCAGCGCGTCTTCCACCACGAGCCGGAGGAGGTTCTCGCGCAAGCTGTCGACAGTGTCGGTGACCACGAACTCCTCGACCGGGCCCCGGGTGACCGCGATGGCAACGCCGTCGAAGTTGGCGTCGGTCTGCTGAAGGCAACGCATTACGTCCAGCACACGTTCAAAAGCCTCTTGCGACACCTTCTGTGCAATGGTGATGTGGATGTTCATGTCTGACCTTGGTTGCAGGGTTGCTGAGCTTGCAGCGAAGAGACCCAGCCCCAGCGGTCATCGATGCCGCCCCCAGCTTGCGCCACCGCGCGGCATCCGTCTATGGGCGCGGTCCTACATCCTCGCCTTTATCTTTGCGATGGATGGATGAATAAATGGAATGGCCGCGCGCAATGGCCGAGGTGCTTGTGCGAACCGCGATGTCCTTGACGCCATCATCCCTGCACCTTCGCACCACGCAGAAGGGCGCAAAAAAAGCCCACCGGAGTGGGCTCTGCGCTGTGCAACAGCCTGGCTCAGCGTTGCCGGCGCCGCAGCCCCACGAGGGCACCGGCGGCCAGCAGGCCAGACATGAGGAGCATGGCCCATTCACTGAGCGTGGGAATGCTGGCTGTCGAAGCCACCACAATGGTGAAGGAATCTGCGGTGGGCCCAGCCCCCCAGGTCCAGGTATAGGAGCCCGGGGTGAGGCCGAGGGCCGCCATGGTGGTTCCCGCCCAGGTCGTTGTGGAGGGCGCCAGGGGGGCGCCGGAAACATAGCCGACGGGCACTCCAATCCACGCCCCCGAAGTGATGCCCGCCGCGTCACCGGTGGTACTGGAGGACAGGATGCCTGCGCCCGCCCCATAGTCCGCAGGCCCCAGCGTGGTGATCGCATAGATGCTCGACGGCGGCGTTCCGACCAGAGCCATTCCAAGATTGGGGATGATCACCGCCGGTGAAATGGTGTTCCCGGCAAAAGTCGCACCCGAGGTGTTGATGCTGCCGCTTCCCGTGGCGACGACATCTGGGCCGCTCTGGACAAAATTCAGCGTGTACGCAGCGTGTGAATGGCCGCAAGCAAACACCAGCGCCATGGCCGCGCATTGGACGATTTTCATTGATTCCCCCTGTGAGCGGACATTTGTAACACGCCGTGAGAAGTCGGCCAACTTCTGGCTGCGCACGTGGCCGCACGGCAGGCGGCGGGCAGGGGTGAAGCCCCGCGGCCGCTGACTCGAAACCAAGCCCTCGCGGCTGCTGTCCGGACCGGCTCCGTTGGTTCGCAGGCCCTCAGCGCTCCCGGCCAGCACGCAAAAAAAGCCCGCAGTGCGCGGGCTGAACACTTGCTTGTGCAAGCGGGAGGGATGTCGAGAGGGTATCGACGCACGCATCCTAAAACACCCGTCTGGTGCCAGCTGTAGGACAACATCGCGTGCGGTCCGCGCCGCCGCGGGCAGGGGCTACCGGGCCGGTGCAAACCCGCAGGCCGGGTTGTTACGCGCGGACACGCCGCCCGGCGGAGGGTTCTAGTATGGTGAGCGGATTCGATACCCGAAGGATCCACATGTTGAAAGCTTCTCTTGCCCTTGTGGGCGGCGTGACCTTGGCTGCCGCCATGACGGGCTGCTCCGGTTATGGCCAGACACCCGCCCCGTCCTCCTCCAGCGGGCCCGGCAGCGCCACGCCTCCACCGGCGGCGCCTCCAGCAGCGGTGTGCAACGCCCAGCCCGCGCAGTTCGCGGTGGGGCAGAACAGCACCTCCTCGGTCATGGAGTCCGCACGCGCCCGATCGGGCGCGCAACTGGCCCGCATCCTGCGGCCGGGGCAGATGATCACCAAGGAGTTTGATGCGCAGCGCCTGAACCTGGAGGTGGATGCCAACGGGCGCATCATCGCCGTGCGCTGCGGCTGACCCGGCCCGCGACACCGGGCACGCGGCGGGCGCCCGCGATCCTTCAGTCGGCCAGAAAGAGTTCCTGCAGGTCGCTCAGGAAATCAAAGCCCCGCTCCGTCGGGCGCACGCGGGCCATGTCGCGTTCGATCAAGCCCTTGCGCTCGGCCGCCTCCAGGCCTTTGGCGATGGCGGTGACGGGCAGGCCGGTGCGGGCCATGAAGTCCTGCAGCGCAAAGCCCTCGCGCAGCCGCAAGGCATTGAGCATGAATTCGAACGGCAGGTCGGCGCGGCGCACCTCGTCATCCTGGGCCACGGCGCGGCCGGCCAGGGCGTTGTCCATATAGCGGCCCGGATCGCGAAAGCGCACCTGGCGCACCACGCGGTGCGCAAAGCTCAGCTTGCTGTGCGCGCCCGCGCCAATGCCCAGATAGTCGCCGAACTGCCAGTAGTTGGTGTTGTGAAAACACTGGTGCCCCGCCCGGGCGTAGGCCGAGATTTCATAGCGCCCCAGCCCCGCCTGCCCGGTCATCTCCGTGATGCGGTCCAGCATCGCATAGGCCTGGTCATCCTCGGGCACGGCCGGCGGAAACTTCGCGAAGTAGGTGTTGGGCTCGATGGTCAGGTGGTAGATGGAGATGTGCGGCGGTTTCAGGGCCAGCGCCGTCTGCATGTCCTGCTCCAGCTCTTGCAGCGTTTGCCCCGGCAGCGCGTACATGATGTCGAGGTTGAACGTGTCGAAGGCCTGGGCAGCCTCCTCCACCGCCGCCAGGGCCTGGGCGCGGTCATGCACCCGGCCCAGGGCCTGGAGGTGCCGGTCGTTGAAACTCTGCACCCCCACCGACAGGCGCGTGACGCCCGCTGCACGGAACGCTCGGAAGCGGTCTTTTTCGAAGGTGCCGGGGTTGGCCTCGAGGGTGATCTCGCAATCGGCCTCCAGCCGCAGGCGGGCGCGGATGTCGCCGATGAGCCGATCAATGGCTGCGGGCGAGAACAGGCTGGGCGTGCCCCCGCCGATGAAGATGCTGTGCACCGTGCGGCCCCAGATCAGCGGCAGCGCCGCCTCCAGGTCGGCCATCAACGCGTCGATGTAGCGTTGCTCGGGCAAACCGCCCTCTCCCGGATCACCGGCGGCCTCGCGGTACTCATGCGAGTTGAAGTCGCAGTACGGGCATTTCTTCAGGCACCAGGGCAGGTGCACATACAAGGACAGTGGAGGCAGGCTGGGCAATTGCAGCAGGCCGGGCCGCATGTAGTGCTGGATGTCGCGCACCACGGCGGGCGCATCAGCAGCAGCAGGAATGATGGGAATAGCCATTGCAAGCCTCAAAGGTTCATAGCGCTCGCGCCGCGGTACCCGCCTGCAGCGGGAGCTGTCGCGCGCACGACCGCCGCGCAAGGGCCTCCCAGGCGGCGCAGCTGCGTTTCACTTGCGTGCGCTGGCGGTGTCCCCCTTTGGGGGGAAGGCGCGAAGCGACTCAGGGGGAACTTCATGCCAGCCAGCGCTCGCGCATCAGCGCCAGCATCTGCGCGGCAGAACGGCCCCGGTGGCTGTGGGCGTTCTTCACCTCCACGGGCAGCTCGGCGAAGGTCTTGCCGAATTCAGGGATGAACATCACGGGGTCGAAGCCAAAACCGTTGCTGCCCCGGGGGGCCGTGGTGATCTCGCCCACCACGCGGCCCACCGCAATCAGCGGCTCCGGGTCCTGCGGGCTGCGCACAGCGACCAGGGTGCTGACCATTGCCGCGCGGCGGTTGGCCACGCCCTGCAGTTGCTCCAGCAGGGCCCGCACATTGTTGTCGTCACTCTTCTCGTAGCCGAACTGGGTGCAGTAGTAGGCGGTATCGACTCCCGGCAGGCCGCCAAAGGCGTCCACACACATGCCGGCGTCGTCCGCCAATGCAGGCAGGCCCGTGTGCGCCGAGGCGAAGCGGGCCTTGGCCAGGGCGTTCTCGACAAAGGTGCGAAAAGGCTCTTCGGCCTCGCCCACGCCGAGATCGGCCTGGCGCACCAGTTCCACGCCCAGCGGCTCGAACATGGCCTGCAGCTCCGCCAGCTTGCCGCGGTTGTTGGATGCGAGAACAATTTTCATAGGTAAAAATGGCCTCTGGCGCTTATCTATCAAGCGCTAGCAGCTATCAATAAATGAGTATTCCTGTCATGGGGTTTCCAGAAGCGACCGCTGCTGCAGCTGCACCAGCTCTGCAATGCCCTTTTCCGCCAGCGCCAGCAGCTGGTCCATCTCCGCGCGGGTAAAGGCCACGCCCTCGGCCGTGCCCTGCACTTCCACGAAATGGCCAGCGCCGGTCATCACGATGTTCATGTCGGTGTCGCAGTCCACGTCTTCGACGTACTCCAGGTCGAGCAGCGGCGTGCCCTGAACCATGCCCACCGAAATGGCGGCCACGGGCTGCACCAGCGGCGACTGGGCGATCTTGCCGCTGGCAAGCAGCTGGTTGACCGCGTCCTGCGCCGCCACCCAGGCGCCGGTGATGGCCGCGGTGCGCGTGCCGCCGTCGGCCTGGATCACGTCGCAGTCGAGCTGGAGAGTGCGCTCTCCCAGCAGCTTCAGGTCGAACACGGCGCGCAGCGAGCGGCCGATGAGACGCTGGATCTCCTGCGTGCGGCCATTTTGCTTGCCCCGCGCGGCCTCGCGGTCGTTGCGGGTGTGGGTGGCGCGCGGCAGCATGCCGTACTCGGCCGTCACCCAGCCTTCTCCGCTGCCCCGCTTGTGGGGCGGCACCCGCTCCTCCACCGACGCGGTGCACAGCACCTTGGTGTTGCCAAATTCGATGAGCACCGAGCCCTCGGCATGCATGGTGTAGTGGCGGGTGATGCGCACGGTGCGCAACTGGTCGGCGGCGCGGCCGCCGGTACGGACAAAGGGTGTCATGGTGTGGGTGGCTCGTAAAAAAACACAAGGCGGAGGAGTGAAGGACCTGCGTGCAGGGACACACTCCCGCGCCCCAAAAACTCAGGCCGCCAGATCCATCGGCGCCTGGCCGGCCGGGAACTCACGCCTTGCGGGCGGCAGAGCGGCGTATGGCTTCGTTGATTTCGGCGATGGACCGCTCAATGGCGGCGTCGTCCAGGTCATCCACCAGCCCGTCGAGCGGGCCCGCCTGGATGGTGGACGCAAACACGTCGTCGCTGATGCTGTCTGTCGAGACGCCCTGGGTGGACTCGAACGCGTCGGGGGTTTCCCATTCCATCGCCACCACCGTGACGTTGTCGCTGCTGTCGCCCGCCTTGCGCAGGGCATCCTCCACCAGCTCGGGCACCGCGTGCGACACCGCATTGCGGGCGAGCTGCTTGGCGATTTCCTCGTCGCTGAGCGTGCCCCACAGGCCGTCCGAGCACAGCAGGATGCGGTCGCCCTGCTCCAGGTACACCGGGCCCGTGATGTCGTAGATGGGTTTGGTCGGCGAGCCCAGGCAGGTGAACAGCACATTGCGGTTGATGCGCTCGAGCCCCGGCGGGGGCGAATTGCGCAGCTCCATGTACGAATGGTCGCGCGTGCGGGTGAGCAGGTCGCCGTCGCGCACCATGTACAGGCGCGAATCGCCGCAGTGGATCCAGGTGGCCGTGCCAGCCTGCAGCACGGCCGCCACCAGCGTGGTGCGGGGCGTGTCGAGCATGCCCTTGTCGGTGGCATAGCGCAGGATCTGGTGGTGCGCGGCCAGCAGTGCGCCCGAAAGAAATTCCTGCACGTCCTTGAGCTGGGGCTTGGCCTGGCGCTGGAACAGCGCCGAGATGGTCTGCAGCGCGATCTGCGCGGCCACTTCACCTTCGGGGTGGCCGCCCATGCCGTCGGCCAGCACGAACAGGCCCGATTCGCGCGTGTAGCAATAGCCCATGCGGTCTTCGTTCTTCTCGCGGCCGCCACGGCGGCTGATCTGGAAAACCGAGAACTTCATAGTGACCCACGCAAACAAGGATGCACCACGGCATCGTTAATGAACAGGCGCCCCGCCCCAACCCGCTTCGCGTGGGTCGTTTTCATTTGGGTTTGGCTCCGATACCGGTGGCTTCACCCACCTTTTGCACGTTCTTCTTGGTGTCGGACACCAGGGTGTCCAGTTGCAGGCGCATCTTCTCGGCCACCGTGAGCTTGGTGTAGCGGCGCTCGCCCTCGCGGCTGAGCTCTTTTTGCAGCGCGAACACCGACTGCGGGCGCGACAGCGGGTCCAGCGCCATGCACCACTCCACCACCTCGATGAGGTTGTCGGAGTACACGCCGCGCAGTTTGGTCAGCGCCAGCGACAGGCGGTCTTTTTCGATGCGCTGGGGCGCCTCGTTGGGAGGAAAGCCCTGCATGCAGGCGTAGATGCAGGCACCGATGGCATAGATGTCGGTCCACGGGCCCATGGACGAGTCGCGCCGGTACATCTCGGGCGCGGCAAAGCCGGGCGTGTACATGGGGCGGATGAAGTTGCCCTCCTTGGACAGCACCTCGCGCGCGGCGCCGAAGTCGATCATCACGGCCTTGTTGTCGTCGGTGATGAAGATGTTGGCCGGCTTGATGTCGAGGTGCAGCATCTTGTGCTGGTGCACGATGCGCAGGCCGCGCAGCACCTCGTCGAACAGAGAGCGGATGGTCGACTCGCGGAACACCTTCTGCGTCTTGAGGTCACGCGCGGTGATGATGAAGTCCTGCAGGGTCGCGCCCTCCAGGTAGTTCATCACCATGTAGACGGTTTCGTTCTCGCGAAAGAAATTGAGCACGCTCACCACGGAGGCGTGCGAGATCTGGGCCAGCGAGCGCCCTTCTTCAAAAAAGCTCTTGAGCCCCAGGCGGTAGAGCGAGAGTTTCTCGGACGGCACCTTGGGCAGCAATTCGCCAGGCGCGCGCGTCGCCAGGGACGACGGAAGGTATTCCTTGATGGCGACCTGCTGTCCTTCGCTGTCCGTGGCGAGGTAGACCACGCCAAAGCCCCCGGAGGACACCCTGCGAACCACGCGGTATCCACCAATGGCGGTGTCGGGCGGCAAGGGAGCCGGCTTGATTTTTGACATATTTTGCGAAGATGACTCGGGGGTAGAGCGGAACCCGGATAATCGCCGGATCGCAAGCAACCATCAAAAAGTCCAATGCCAGTTTACAGCATGACCGGATACGCCAGCGCACAGCACGGCGCGTCCGCCACTGGCGCAGAAACCGAGGCCCGCGCGTCCCAATCGCGCAGGCTGGGGCTGGAAATCCGGTCGGTCAACAGCCGCTTCCTGGACCTGTCGTTCCGCCTGCCCGATGAACTGCGCGCCATGGAGCCCGCGCTGCGCAGCCTGCTGACCGCCCGGCTCAAGCGGGGCAAGGTCGAGGTCCGGGCCGCCCTGGAGAACGAGGAAAGCAACACCCTGCAGGATCCGCCCGCGCGGCTGCTGCAGCGGCTCAACTCGCTGCAAGACTCCGTCAAGGCATGGCTGCCCACTGCCGCCCCCCTCACGGTGGCCGATGCCCTGCGCCTGTGCGCCAACGCCCCGTCGGGCTCCGAGGACTGGAGCGAAGCCGTGCCCGCCCTCGCGGAAGAAGCGCTGACCGCGCTCATGGCCGCCCGCGAGCGGGAGGGCAAGCGCCTGGCCACCATGCTTCTGGACAGGGTCAAGCAGCTGCGCGCCCTGGCGGAACAGGCCGTCCCCATGGTGCCCCTGTTGGTCGAGCAGCAGCGGCTGCGCTTCATGGAGCGCTGGAAGGAGGCCATGGCCCTGACCGATGGCGCCACCCTGCCCGAGGCCGCCCGCGACCGCGCCCTGACAGAAGCCACCGCCTTTGCCATCCGTATCGACGTGGCCGAGGAAATCACCCGGCTGGACTCCCACCTGGACGAAATCGAACGCCTGCTCAAGAAGGGCGGCGAAGTGGGCAAGCGGCTGGACTTCCTGATCCAGGAACTGCACCGCGAGGCCAATACGCTGGGCTCCAAGTCTGCCGCGCTTGACCTCACACGCATCAGCGTGGACATGAAAGTGCTGATCGAGCAGATGCGCGAGCAAGTGCAAAATATCGAGTAATACTCATTTTTTGATAGCGCGCAGCGCACATCAACTATGGACTACCCCGGAAATCTCATCGTAGTTGCAGCCCCCAGCGGGGCTGGCAAATCCAGCCTCGTCAAGGCCCTGCTGGAGCTGGACTCCCACGTCCACCTGTCCATCTCCCACACCACCCGCGCGCCACGCGGCCAGGAAAAACACGGCCGCGACTATTACTTCGCCTCGCAGTCCGAATTCGACGCCATGGTGGAGGGCAATGCCTTCGTGGAGTGGGCGCATGTGCACGGCAACCGCTACGGCACCTCCAAGAAAGCCATCGAGGAGCGGATTGCCCAGGGCTCGGACGTGATCCTGGAGATCGATTTCCAGGGCGCCCTGCAGATCAAGCAGGCATTTGCCAACGCCATCCTGGTGTTCATCCTGCCTCCCAGCTGGGAAGAACTGCGCTCGCGCCTGGAACGGCGGGGCGAAGACTCTCCCGATGTCATCGAAGTCCGCCTCAAGAACGCGGCCATCGAGATGGCGCAAGTCAGCAAATTCGACTTCGTTATAATCAATGAGTTGTTTGAGCGCGCGCTTTTCGACCTGAAAGCCGTAGTTCACGCCCAGCGACTCAAGTACGCCGCCCAGCGCCGCGCCCGTGCTGACACCTTCCAGTCGCTCAATATCACCTGAATCCGGAGTAAACCGATGGCACGCATCACCGTAGAAGACTGTCTGGAAAAGATCCCCAACCGCTTCCAGCTCGTGTTGGCCGCCACGTACCGTGCCCGCATGCTGAGCCAAGGCCACGCCCCCCGCATCGAAAGCCGCAACAAGCCCGCCGTGACTGCCTTGCGCGAAATCGCCGAAGGCAAGGTTGGCCTGGAAATGCTCAAGAAGGTTCCTGGTTGAGCATTTTCCCGGGCGAAGTCCCTAAAGAGCACCGCGGCAGCGGTGCTTTTTTTTGCCCAGAAGTCGTCTGATGCGCTCCCGCGCTACATTTAAGGCATGAACGCGGTGCTCAACTCACCTTCTGCAACGCAGCCCCGGTTTGGCGAATCGCCAACGGCGGGCACCCTTTCGGCAGCCGCAGCGGCCGCCAATGCCGCTGCGGCCAGCTTTGCCGCGCTGACGGACAGCCTGGACTACCTGGACGCCGGCAGCATCGAGCAGGTGCGCCAGGCCTACCGGTTCGCGGACGAGGCCCATCTGGGCCAGTTGCGCAACAGCGGCGAGCCCTACATCACCCACCCCATCGCCGTGGCGGCCCAGTGCGCCACCTGGAAGCTCGATGCACAGGCGCTGATGGCGGCCCTGCTCCACGATGCCATGGAAGATTGCGGCGTCACCAAGGCCGACCTGATCGACCGCTTTGGGGCCCCCGTGGCCGAGCTGGTGGACGGCCTGACCAAGCTCGACAAGCTGCAGTTCAACACCCGCGAGGAAAACCAGGCGGAGTCCTTCCGCAAGATGCTGCTGGCGATGGCGCGCGACGTGCGGGTCATCCTGATCAAGCTGGCGGACCGCACCCACAACATGCGCACGCTGTCCGACATGCCGCGCAGCAAATGGGGCCGCATCTCATCCGAAACGCTGGAGATCTACGCCCCCATCGCCCACCGCCTGGGGCTCAACCAGACCTACCGTGAATTGCAGGACCTGGCATTCCGGCATCTGCATCCGTGGCGGTATGCCACGCTGTCCAAGGCCGTCAACAAATCGCGCAACCGCCGGCGCGACCTGGTGCAGAAGGTGCAGGCCGAGGTGGATACCGCCTTCTCGAAAATCGGCATGAAGGTTCGCCTGGCCGGCCGGGAAAAGACCTTGTACGCCATCTACCAGAAGATGGACCTCAAGCACCTGAGCTTTGCCCAGGTCACGGACATCTACGGCTTCCGGGTGATCGTGCCCACGGTAACGGACTGCTACACCGCATTGGGCGTGCTGCACCAGATGTACAAGCCCGTGCCCGGCAAGTTCAAGGACCACATTGCGATCGCCAAGCTCAACGGCTACCAGTCGCTGCACACCACCCTTGTCGGCCCTTCGGGCGTGAACATCGAGTTCCAGATGCGCACGGACGAAATGCACGTGATCGCCGAGGCCGGCGTGGCGGCGCATTGGCTGTACAAGGCACAGGATGGCGACGGCACGTCTGCCGAACGCCTGGGCACCAAATGGCTGCAATCGCTGCTCGACATCCAGAACGAAACCCGCGATGCCGCCGAGTTCTGGGACCACGTGAAGGTGGACCTGTTCCCCGACGCCGTGTACGTGTTCACCCCCAAGAGCCAGATCATGGCCCTGCCCCGCGGCGCGACGGTGGTGGACTTTGCCTACGCCATCCACAGCAACGTGGGCGACCGCACCACCGCCGCCAAGATCAACAACGAGCAGGTGCCGCTGCGCACCGAGCTCAAGAACGGCGACGTGGTGGAAATCATCACCGCGCCCGTCTCCACCCCCAATCCGGCCTGGCTGGGCTTTGTGCGCACCGGCCGGGCGCGCTCCAAGATCCGGCACTATCTGAAAACCCTGGCGCAGACCGAATCGGAAGGGCTGGGGGAAAAGCTGCTGACACAGGCCATCCGCGCCGAAGGCCTTGAACAACTGCCACCGCTGGACGCGGAAACCCAGCCGATGTGGGAGAAGCTGCTGCGCTTCACCGGCAACCGCACCCGCAGCGAACTGATGACGGACCTGGGCCTTGGCAAGCGCATCGCCAGCATCGTCGCAAAACGGCTCATGGTGCTGATGTCCGAGCATGGCCACCGCCCCGACGCGCTGCTCATGACCCGCGAGCGCTATACCTCGCATGAAACGCTGTCCCAGGGGGCCGTCACGCTCGACGGCAGCGAAAACGCGTCGGTGCAATACGCCACCTGCTGCAGGCCCGTGCCCGGCGACAGCATCGTCGGCTATCTCGGCCGGGGCGAAGGGCTGGTCGTCCACAACGTGCACTGCACGGTGGCCAAGCGCCTGCAGCACAAGGACAGCGAACGCTTCATCGCGGTGGATTGGTCCGACGAGCCCACCCGCATGTTTGAAACAGGGGTCGTGGTCACCGTCACCAACGGCAAGGGTGTCCTGGCCCGCGTGGCCGCGGAACTGGCAAATTCAGAAGCGGATATCACCCATGTCGACATGGATGACGAGGCCGCGCTCGACACCACCGACCTGCGGTTTATCGTTGCCGTGCGCGACCAGGCACACCTGGAACTGGCGCTGAAAAACCTGCGCCGCACCCAGGCAGTCATTCGCGCCGCCAGGATCACGCCACAGGCGTAGGAAATCCAGCTGGCCTGGAGGCCCCACCAGCCACTCGGCTTCGGCTGCGTTGCTGCGCGGTTGGCTGCTACCCGGCTCGCGGCGGGTATCTCACCTCCACCACCTCCAGATTGCGGACACCGCCCGGCGTGGGCAGTTGCACCTCATCACCGACACGGGCCTTGAGCAATGCGCGGGCGACCGGAGAAATCCAGCTCACCTGCGACTCGTGGCTGTCCGCCTCATCGATGCCCATGATGGTGATGGTGCGCTCCACGGCCTCATCATCCACATAGGTCACCGTGGCCCCGAAAAACACCTGGTCACTTCCAGCGTGAAGGCTGGGGTCCACCACTTCAGCAATTTCCAGCCGCTGGGTCAGGAACCGGATGCGCCGGTCGATTTCGCGCAAACGCTTCTTGCCATACAGGTAGTCGCCGTTTTCGGAGCGATCGCCGTTGCTGGCGGCCCAATGCACGACGTCCACGATCTTGGGACGCTCGTTGTCGATCAGGTCAAGCAGCTCATCCCGCAGGCGGGCATAGCCAGCGGGAGTGATGTAGTTCTTGCCACCCGCAGGCAGCGGAGGCAGCGCCAATTCATCTTCGTCGCCACCGTCGGTTTCTTTGGTAAAAGCCTTGCTCATAGCCACATCTCCCGATCAGCGCAAAGCGCTCTGGACAAATGAAAAAGCCTGCAATCTTTCGATTGCAGGCTTTAAACATTGGTGCGGCTGGCAGGAATCGAACCCACGACCCCTTGGTTCGTAGCCAAGTACTCTATCCAGCTGAGCTACAGCCGCTAAGCTTTGAATTATAGCATGATTTCTTGGCGACCCTTGAAATCAGATTTTTCTGCTTGTTCCTGCCTTGAAGGCAAGCTCAATCAGACACTCAATTCAACGCAAGCCAGGATTGTAATGCACTCCAGAGACTCCAAAGAGAAAAGGAGTGCACTGCGACAAGAAAAATGGCTGCAATCGCGATGATCGCCCGTGCAAGCGACGGGTGGTAGGGCGTGTTGGACTTGAACCAACGACCAAAGGATTATGAGTCCTCTGCTCTAACCAACTGAGCTAACGCCCCAAGCCATGCTCCAGCGCCATACAACGGGGCAAGCGCCGTATTGTAGGGGCTTTACTTGCGATGGCTGAGTGCGTTGGACACGAGCTTGGACGTGATGTCCACGATCTGGATCATCCGGTCATAGGGCATGCGCGTAGGGCCGATCACACCCAGCGTGCCCACGACCTTGCCGTCCACTTCGTACGGCGAACTGACAATGGACAGCTCTTCAAATGGCACCACATGGCTTTCGCCGCCGATGTAGATACGCACACCTTCCGCCTGGCTGGAGATATCCAGCAACCGCAGTATCTGGGTCTTTTGCTCGAACAGATCGAAGGCCCGCCGCAGGTTTCCCATGTCGCTGGAAAAATCGCTGACAGCCAGCAGGTTGCGCTCGCCCGAAATAACAACCTCGTCCTGCGCCTCCGACAGGGCCTCGGAACCCACGTTGACGGCCGCCTGCATGAGGGAGGCGATCTCGCCGCGCAGCACATCCACTTCGGACTTCAGGCGCTCGCGCACCTGCTCCATCGCGAGCCCCGCGTAGTGCGCGTTGAGGAAGTTGGAGGCTTCAATGAGCTGCGATTGCGAGTAGTCCGCCTCGGTGAAGATGACGCGGTTCTGAACGTCCCCCTCGGGAGAAACGATGATGACCAGAAACCGGCGCTCGGAAAGCCTCAGGAATTCGATGTGGCGAAATACCGAAGTGCGCCGTGGCGCCATGACCACCCCGACGAACTGCGAGAGGTTTGACAACAACTGCGCCGCGTTCGCAATCACCTTCTGGGGCTGCTCCGGCGCAAGCTGTGGAGGTGTCAGCGGATCCCTTTGCACCGTCAGCATGGTGTCTACAAAGAGCCGGTAGCCACGTGCCGTGGGAATGCGGCCTGCCGAAGTGTGGGGGCTTGCAATCAGCCCCAGTTCCTCCAGATCCGCCATGACATTGCGGATGGTGGCTGGCGAGAGATCGAGCCCCGACGCGCGCGACAAGGTCCTCGATCCAACGGGCTGGCCATCGGCGATATAGCGCTCGACCAGCGCTTTGAGCAACAACTTGGCACGGTCATCGAGCATGGAATGATTTTAATGGTGTAACGAACGAGAAGCCCATCGGCCACGGCCCTCGAATCTATGGATTGTGTCGCGTAAACACGCGACGGAAACACCCCAGATCGAGGCCAGTTCCCCCTGCGTATAGACGCCTGAACGCCACATGTCAACGATGGACAGCACATCGGCATCGCTGATGCTACGCGCCCTACCCCAGCTCTTACCCCGAGCACGAGCGGCAGCCTGACCAGCCATCACACGTTCGCGGATCATGGACCGCTCAAGCTGTGCGTCAGCGCCCAAAACCTGAAACGTAAACTCACCGAAGGGACTTGTAGTGTCCAGAGGCTCAGTGAGACTCCGAATCATGGCTCCTCCAGCCCTAAGCCTAGACTGAATCGCCAGCAAGTCAGACAAACTACGGGCCACACGATCCAGCTTCCAAACGACCAGCGTATCACCCCTGCCCAGAGAACCGAGAGCAACTTGCAACTGGGGCCGGGGCCCTACTCCAGACCCAGACTCAACGTAAACACGTTGAACCCCATGCAGCGACAAAGCATCGCGCTGCAGAGCCGTATCCTGATCCTGCGTGGACACACGCGCATAACCGATTAAAGCCATTCAATCCCCCCAGATAAGACCTTGCGAACGCCAGTCCCGGTTTGTAAGCGCAAACCTCAAAAGGGACCGCACCACGACCGCTTTACTACAGCCGTACTGACAGGCTAAATCGTCCAGTGTTTTACCAATCGGTAAATTTACGGACACATCCAGACGCACATGGCGGGACCGATGGTCAGCCACACGTACGGCAGAGGTGTTACCGGTAACGGCACTCTGTTTTTCAGCAGACAGGGTCATGGTGCCCCCCACTGTCTGGACCGCCCTCAAACGCGAAATAGAACCAGTCCCCCCACCGGCTCATGTGCATGGTGTCCACACGACCCGAGAGGTAGCACAGCGCTGCGTTTTTCATGGCATCACCGATGCTCTCGAACTCACCCAGATCAATGGGCGCGGGCAAAGTCACATCGCCGAATTTGGTCCAGCGGTTCGACCACTTCTCCCCATCCTCGAAAGCCTTTGTGATGTACTTTGAGAGGTAGGCCGCAATGCGTGCCGCAGAGCGCTGGCTATGCCGTTTGCGGGCCGATACATCGACATTACCGCCATGCTCCTTTGTGACTGACCTCCAGATGGCCCGCAGGACGTTGAAGGACTTCACCAAAACGCCGTTGCTTGCCTTGAGGCTAGAAGGCAGCTTCACCGTTGCCATGTGCACATGCCACGCACCGCGCTTTTGTTCTTCAAAACCGCACACGGCACGGAAATCGGGGATGACTCGACGCACCCTGCGGACAAACTCCTTTAGGTGCCTTTTGCACAGATCCTGATCCGTCTGATTGGCTTTGTACGTGAGGGTCATAAGCGTGTCCGCACCCATCGCCTTACAGAGCTTGCGAACCCGCGTTTTCGCCCTGTTGGCCGCAATGGCCAGCGCCCTCGCACGCTTGTCGGTATCTTCTTCCTCAGCTTCAGCCAGCATGTCCAAGTGATCTTGAATTTGGCCGGAGGTCCATTCGAGTTCTTTCCAGTCCACACGCTCAACACCGGACACCTCCATGTGCCCATTGCCCAAGTCGTGAGCCTTGACCTTAAACCGCCCCGAGCCGTAGCTCATGACCGCATAGCGCGACCCATCGAAGTTCTCTAGAATCCGTACTGCCACGGCATACCCCAATCTATGTTGTGACCACGAACCCGGATAGGTTGCCGCCTATGCCGGGTTCACCTTTTTCTAGTCCCACCACTCCCCGGTGAGCGCTACCAACCGACCGCCCTCGCGGTGCGGAAATCTCCAAACCAGATGCGGCCAAGTGCATCGACCATCAGGCCACTGCCACAACATCAAAGGCCGGTAGTCGGTCATGTTCCAAAGTGTTTATTGGATAAATCTAGGCCGCGCTGCGCGCGGCCCCGCCGCCACGCTTCGCTTGCGTCTGCGGGGCCGCTGCTTCGCTTGCCCAATCTAGCGACTGTGGACCGTGGCACAGGGCACGGGACGCACAACGGTCCACCATGGGGCCTGTCGCCCCATACCCCAACCCCCGAGCCTTTGGCGCGTGGCTATTCGCCACTTCGGGGCCCCCGGTTTGTCTCTCAGAGAAGGCACGCGCAGGCATCACTCAGCACCGCCGCTGTTGTGCGGGTGGACGTTGAACGCTGGGTTTCTGATGCCCAGCGCCTGAGGTATGTCGGCCTGAGTGATCTGGCCAGGCTGCTGTAACTGCGGAGTCGGCATGGGCACGGTACGCACCTGCTTAACTTCTGGCGCAGCCGGCTTCGGAGCAGCCTGGCTAGACCCGTTGGGCGCAACGGACCGCGATGCCGTGGGCGACTCCTCACGCCAGTCCTGGAAGAACCCATGTGCGACTATCTGCAGACAGACCGCACCCGGCACCTGCAGCAAGGTCGCTTGCTGTGTGTAGCACTTACAAGTTTTGCCCATGTGCACGCAGGCCGCAGGACGCGGAGCAATGACGGGCTGTGTCACCGAGTCATAAGCCGGAGCCGTATGCGGGAAGCCCTCGATACGCGGTTTCTGAAGCGCCAACCACTCCTCATAAGGCAAGTGCGCGGCTTTGGTGGCAACGCCTACGGATGTTGCGCCCGCAGGCACGCCGGGAGGGACCGCACGCGACGCTCCAGGCGCACTGCTAGTAGCTACCGCAGCCATCTTTGTGCCGAGGTTCAGGACGGATGAAATCGCGAACCACGCAGCACCGACAGCAACAGCAACGGCAATGGGAATGGCCCACACCTTGAGCGGAATACGCCGCTTGATGTTGTGCACGTCGGCACTTTTGTACCAGGGCTGAGTGATCCAGTTGCCCGCCTTGTCCTTTTTGCCGAATGCATCCTTTGGATAGCGCCAAGGGTACTTTTCCGCCTTGTTTACGACCTTGCCAGGGTCGGTTTGCATACCCCTGAATTTGTACGCAATGGCACTCTCAGAACCGAAGGCCCGGACCACGTACCAGTGCGTCTCCGTGAGCTTGCGGGGCGTGTTGTGAACCAGCGTGGGGTCCTGCGTGATGAAGTAAAAATCAATACCGCGCTTGCCGTGCTTGGACAGCTCCAGAATAGGCTGCGGCACCTTAGATCCGGTGGACGCGGCAGGCCAAAAATCCTGCAGCTCATCAACCACGATGATCGAGTCATTGGGCAGATCCATCCACTTATCAGGATGGTCAATCTCAGTCCAGCCGGGCAGCGTAACGCCGGGAATGTTGCAGTAATAGACAGGACGGTTTTCCTCTTTGGCGCGGCGCTGCACCTCGATGAACGTGAACAGCGTTTTGCCCTGCCGAGGCAGGCCCGTGACGAAGCTAATAGGCACAGGACGCCCCCTACTTCTGCACGAGGCGCTTCACGCTAGCGCCACCGAGAGCGTTCAGCATGACCTTGACGCCAATTGCGCTCAGGATGATGGACACATGCTGATCAATGAGAAAGAAGCCCGCCCAGTCACCAATGATGGAGCCACCCACCCCACCGAGCAGTGAAGTGGCCGAGGACTTGGCGGAGTCGATGAGCGTGCTTATTCCCACGTACTCAACGAAGCCAAAACCGAGAGCCAGGAGGACACGGCCCACCACCGATCCAACAATTTGCAGAAGACCGCCGAGCAGTACGGAAATGATCCATGGCATGTGCTAGTCCTTTCGCCCAACGACCCACATCAAGCAGCTAAGCAGGGTCAAGCCAACGCTTGCCAAACTGAGCACGTGCAGGGGCCCGCAGACCTGAGAAAACGGGATGGTGAAGTTATGCCCCACCACATCGAAACCCGGGTCGGGAGGGCATGCCCTAGACCAACCAAGCCCGGAAGAGTCGAAATTCGAGACGTTGACCTGCTGAGCGTTCTCACGCAGCTTGTCCGCGCTCTTAGCATCCGAGCCATCCGCAGCCGCCTTGTACGTAGGGTCCGGCTTTTCGGTATCGAGGAGCTTGCAATTCATGAGGTGCTGCTCCTTCGCCATGGCGCACTGAATCGCGTCCCCTTCACAGGAAAAACCGGATGCGCAGTTACCCGCAAAGGCAGACTCACCATCCCCATCACCGTCGCCATCCCCGTTGCCATTGCCATTGCCGCCCCCATCGGGCGGAACACCGGCATTCCAAACGCACACGTCATTCACCAAGTGCGTACCCACGGGGCAGGTGCCGCCTTCGGGCGGCTTGGGGTTGATCACGCACCAATTCCCCTCACGGTGGAAGCCTGGACCACAGTCGCCGTTCTCGTTTGGCTTTTCCGGGATGGGCTTACCGGGCGGCGAGGGCGAGACGCAGCTGGTGCCTACCTTGGAGGTTCCAGGGGGACACGTGCCGTTGCTGTTTGGAGGCTGCGGCGGCGGGGTGGGCGCATAGCAGTTACCGTTGCTGTAGCGCTGGGTTCCAGGCGGGCAATTGCCATTGCTGTCCGGGGGGACCGGAGGCGGCGGCGGAGGGGGCGGATTGTTAGGGTCCGGTGGCTTGGGACCGCCACCAGGGTTGGTGCCAGGATCAGTACCAGGACCCGTGCCGGGGCCTTCGCCCGGACCCTCGCCAGGGCCTTCACCGGGGCCAGTGCCGGGACCATCGCCGCCACCCGTGCCACCCTGGCACTGACCGCCCGTGTATGTGCCGCGCCCATAGTAAAACGTCCTGCCGTTGTAGCTGACGTCCATGTTGTTCACCACCTTGATCATGCAGTACTGGACCGGGCCGTCATAGCTCACGCCCTGGTCTTCACATGTGTACTCGGTGGCCGCCGAGGACATTTCCCAACCCTCCCCGGCGCTGGTGCCTGCCTTCGGGCATTTGTCTTTCACGCACTTGCCGTTGATGCGTGTGTATCCAGGGTCGCAGGGAGGTTCTTTAACGCACACGCCGTTGACGCGGACTTCATCAGGCTTGCATGCATCGGGCACACACGCGCCCCCCTCTTCATGCTGACCTGCGGGGCATGGGTTTTTAGGTCGGCACTGGCCGTCTTTTTCCTCGAACGTGGCGTTGCAACTGCAGGCCCCTGCACCATCAGATGTGGAGTTTGCAGGGCACGCAGCCGGGCCACTCACCAACCCGACAGCAGAATCCAACCAAGAACCAGTGTCAATGGTCGGACGCTGGCGGTATTTGCACACGCCCGTGGTGCCGTTAACCGTGACGCCAACGAACTCACGATATCCGTTCATGGGCTGCGCATTGGCCGTAGCAATGTACGCAGCGCAAGCCGCTTCAGGCGACGCTTGCATCGGCTGGCCGACCGTAGACCATTGGTAGACAGGAGGCAGTGCGGCATGCAACGCAGCGCCGCACAAGGACAACACCACCAACACTGTCAGGCGGAGAAAATTAGCCATGCGGACACCTACGGCCAAAAGACGAGCACGCCACCAAGAACCATCGCGAGAAGCAGCCAAAAGCCCATACAACCCCCATAAAAAAAGGGGCACACCCTTGAAAAGAGCGCACCCCGGGCACTACCCGATCAACGCAGCGCGGTGCGAATCCAGGTGAACAGCTTGGCTGTGACAACCACGCCCAAAACGGCAATGCCGATGGAGCTCACGATGGTCACAACACCAGCAATGGCAGTCGTGATCTCGGCGACGTCAGGCAGCGTGATAGCCGCACGTGCACCACTGGTTGCCAGGAGCGTTGCTGCAGCGATAGCCACAGCAGGCAGACGGCCAGCATGGGAGAGAACAGGGAAACGGCGCTTCACAGCGTTTTCCAGAGCGGGCTTGATGGAGTTCATTGGTTACTCACTTTCTTTGGTTTCGAGGGCTTTACGCACAGCACGCAGCGACCATGCCGCGGCCATTACGAGCAGGATGGCGCCCCCTATTGCCATCGCTGATTCAGGATCTAGATAAAACGGGCTGTACTGCGCAAGCTCGACACGAGAGAGCACAACCAGGGCATCCGGCGTATCGCAGGACACTTCGGAAATAGTGGTGGTGCTGGGTTGCATGCAGTACATGGGAACAACCGATCAGCCCTGCACGCGGGTACGAGCAGCATCAATACGTTGACGACGCACAGAGCGGGCGTGCAAACGTGCGGCCAGGACGCCGAGGGAGCCGGTGACGAGGGTCCACAGGGCTGCGCCTACGAAGCCGCTGCAGATGCCCAGGATGGCGAGTTGTTGGGCCACGTGGCCCAGGTCAACGGCAGACATTACGAAGCCTTGGAAACAGCAGGCGAAGGAGCTGCAGCGGCGCGGCTAATCAGCTTGGAATCCACGGGCGTGAGACTCACGAACTGAGCTTCGATCCGGCCCGCACTGTCTCCGTAATCACGCACGCCGAGCGTGAAGCCAACGGAGTAAAGGCCCAGGCCGACCTGCCCCTCCAGGACGGCCGGGACGCGGAACATGCCGACAGTGGCAACGGAGCCGTCTTCTTTGCGCACGATGGCACGGGCTTCTTTCCAGGTGGTCAGCTGGCCCGTTTTGGGATTGGGGTTCTTCGAAACTTTCTCTTCGATCAGGATGATTTCCATCAGGGATGCGTAGGCAGACATGGATTGTTCTCCGGTGGAGGGCAGCTATGGCCCAAGATCGAGCGACGTTGCTCTCACATGCCCCGACCCGCGAGGCATGTGGGGGCAGGGTCAGGGGTAGCCGCTCATGCTGAGACCACCTGAACGGAGCGGCAGGACAGCCACTTAGGACGATCACCCGGGAATTCGACAAGACACCGGCCAGTGCGAACCCTCAGCACGGAGGCACGAAGGCCACCCCACGAAACCCGCAGGCCGCGCTTTACGAGCTTGTCGTTTAGATCGAGATTAGGGGCGGTGGCCATGGTCAGTAGCCCACAGATGAAGCTACGATCCGACCCACAGAGAGGGGCCCGGCAATGTTCAATATCAAGGCGTTCGAAGCCGAACTAACGCGCTTTGCTATCTTTTCGATAGCTTTGGAAATCATCGCGCTGATCCTGTTTTTCCTGATCCTGTATTGGGTGATCAAGAGTGCCATCCGGGACGGGATCAACGAATCGCGATTGGGAGAACGGCAGAGAGCTATCGCGAAGCGAGAGGACGCGGAAGGCTTACCGCCGATGCGGGCGGAGCGATAGCTCCCCCCACTGCCCACCGTGACCGGGTGAGCTACCACCGTGTCAGCGGCTATTCGGGCAGGGAGAGAGCAAGAGGGGATAGATGGCATGGGTAGCTCCATGAAGTACCCAAGTCGAGTACAGGAGCAACCTTAACAAATACACAGACTGAGTACAAGCAAGAAAGTAAACTTACTCATACTGTGTAGTTTGTACACAACATGAGGATAGCGCCATGCAAACAACCATGAACCTGCTAGCTAAAGCCCTTGAGATCAAAAGCATCCCGGAATGGACGGCAGACCTAGGCCTATCGGATAAAGCGCTCTACAACAGCCAATACAGGCAACACCTCAGCCCAGCAATTGCTGGGACGATGGCGGAGCGAATTGGCGAAGACGTAGACAAGTGGATAGTGATTGCAGCACTGGAATCCGAAAAGGACAGCGCATGCAAGCAGCGGATGATGACTCGCCTAAAAAGCACACATCACATTAATGATGTAATTTCGCGATGACGTCCAATTTCCGCCATGTTGCGCTCATCGGCAAGTACCAGGCTTCATCGGCAGGCTCCATGGGCGACAGCTCTCGCCAAGCCTTGGAAGACATCGCCCATTTTCTGGAGCGCCAAGGCTGTGAAGTGATGCTGGAGGCTGAAACCGCCAGCAACACTGGGCTGACACACTACCCAGCCTTGAATGTAGACCAGATAGGCAGCCAGTGCGACCTAGGCCTCGTGGTCGGAGGCGATGGCACCATGCTCGGCATAGGCCGCAGGCTCGCCCGGTTTGGCACCCCCCTGATCGGCATCAACCAGGGACGGCTGGGCTTCATCACGGACATTCCGTTTGACACGTACCAAGCCACCCTGCTGCCCATGCTGCAGGGCGAGTACGAGGAAGACCTGCGGCCGCTCATGCACGCCACGGTGGTGCGGGATGAGCGGATTGTCTTTGAGGCCCTCGCGATGAACGATGTGGTGGTGAACCGAGGCGCCACGTCGGGCATGGTGGAGCTGCGTGTCGAGGTGGGCGGCCGCCTGGTGGCGAACCAGCGCGCAGACGGCCTCATCATTGCTTCGCCGACGGGGTCCACGGCCTACTCGCTTTCCGCCGGAGGGCCGATGCTGCACCCCTCTATTCCAGGATGGGTGCTCGTGCCCATTGCCCCCCACACGCTGTCCAACCGCCCCATCGTCCTGTCGGATGCCACCGAAGTGGCGGTCGAGGTGGTCAGCGGAAGGGATGTCAGCGCCAATTTCGACATGCAGTCCCTGGCCTCTCTGCTGCACGGGGACCGCATCCTGGTCAAACGGTCGGAGCACTGCGTGCGATTCCTTCACCCCCTGGGCTGGAACTACTTTGCCACGCTGCGCAAGAAACTACGTTGGAACGAAGGAGGTTCCTGACCATGGCGCTCAGGCGGATCACCCTGCGTGATTTTGTGATCGTTCAGGCGCTGGAGCTTGAACTGGGCTCCGGCTTCACCGTGCTGACCGGAGAAACCGGCGCCGGCAAGTCGATCCTGATTGATGCCCTGCAATTGGTGCTGGGCTCCCGTTCGGATGCGGGCGTGGTTCGCGAGGGCGCAAGCAAGGCCGACCTGTGTGCGGAATTCGACTGCCCGGCCCATGTTCACCCCTGGCTGGAGGAAGCGGGCTTCGACATCGATGACCTGCTGCTCTTGCGCCGCACCGTGGACGCGCAGGGTAAAAGCCGGGCATGGATCAATGGAACGCCCGCCACTGCGGCGCAACTGCGGACGCTGGGCGACAGCCTCCTGGACATTCATGGCCAGCATGCGTGGCAGAGCCTTACGCGGCCCGACTCCGTGCGCGGGCTGCTCGACGCATTTGCAGGAGTGCGCACCGCAGAGACCACTGCACGCTGGGCCCAATGGCGTGCGGACCAGAAGGCCCTGCAACAGGCGCGCCAGGCGCAGGCCACGCTGCAGCAGGAACGTGAGCGCCTGCAGTGGCAGATCAGCGAGGTGGACAAGCTGGCCCCCGCCAATGGCGAATGGGAAGAGCTCGACGCCCAGCACAAGCGCCTCTCGCACGCGCAGGCCCTGCTGGAAGGCGCGGAGGGCGCGATCCAGACCCTGCAGGACGACGAGGCCGGGGCGCTCGCCGGGCTCGCGCGCGCGCACGCCCTCCTGCAAAGCCAGGAACATATTGAGCCCGAGTTCGCCAATCTTGCGGACATCCTCTCCTCCAGCCTCGCGCAGGCGAGCGATGTCGTGCACTCGCTGCAGCTGTACCTGAGGCATGCGGAGATCGACCCACAGCGCCTGGCAGAACTCGACGCGCGCATATCGCTCTGGATGACTCTGGCGCGCAGGTACAAGCGCACTCCCGCAGAGCTGCCTGCCCTGCTCGCAGGCTGGAAGGAAGACATGCGCCGCCTGGATGCGGCCACCGATCTGGAGCAGCTGCAGGCCGCGGAAGCCTCCAGCGCCAAGGCCTACCAGGCATCGGCGCGGTCTCTGTCACTGGGCCGCGCAAAGGCGGCTCCCCGGCTGTCCCAGGCCATCACGCTGGCCATGCAGGGCCTTGGCATGGAAGGAGGGAAATTCGAGGTGTCCGTCACCAAAGCGCAGGAGCCTTCAGCCCATGGCATCGACGACGTCGTCTTCCTCGTGGCCGGCCATCCCGGCATGACCCCCAAACCCATCGGCAAAGTGGCGTCGGGGGGCGAGCTGTCGCGCATCTCCCTTGCCATCTCGGTGACGACCAGCGAATTGGGCATGGCGCCCACGCTCATCTTTGACGAAGTGGACTCCGGTGTCGGCGGTGCGGTGGCCGAAACCGTGGGACGCCTCATGCAGCAGCTGGGCAGCAACCGGCAGGTGCTCGCAGTCACCCATCTGCCCCAGGTGGCAGCCTGCGCCCACCATCACCTGAAGGTTTCCAAGCGCAAGAGCCCACAAGGCACCACCAGCACCGTCCTGGCGGTTCAGGAGGAGCAACGTGTCGCGGAGATCGCCCGCATGCTGGGAGGAGAACGCTCCACGGGCACGACACTCGCCCACGCACGGGAAATGCTGGATATCGCTGCCGCAACTTCGGAAGGAAACGGCTGATGGCGCTCGAAATCGTCCTCATCACCGGCATGTCGGGCTCCGGAAAATCCGTGGCGCTGCATGCCCTGGAAGACGCTGGGTACTACTGCGTGGACAACCTGCCGCCCGAACTGTTGCCGGCCTTCGTGGCACTGGAGCACCGCCACCACGGGAACCGCGTTGCCATCGCAATGGACGTCCGCAGCGCCACATCCTTGCACCAGGTGCCGCAGGAGCTCCATAGGCTCAGGAGCCAGGGTGTGCTGGTGCAATCCATTTTTCTGGATGCAACGATCGACACCCTGGTGCGGCGCTTTTCGGAAACACGGCGACGCCACCCACTGTCGCACGACGACCTCCAGCAGGGGCGCAAGGCGCTGGTGCAGATCATCGAACTGGAGCGCGAGCTGCTGGCCGAGCTACGAGAGCAGTCGCATGTGATCGACACGAGCACGATACGGGCCTCGCAACTGCAAAGCTACGTCAAGAGCTTGATCGTCACGGCCCGGGGGCAGATGACCCTGGTGTTTCAATCCTTTGCGTTCAAGCGCGGCATACCGATGGACGCGGACTACGTCTTCGATGTTCGGATGCTGCCCAATCCGCACTATGAGCCCTCATTGCGTGATCTGACCGGGCTGGACGAGCCTGTTGCCCACTTCCTGCGCCAGCAGCCCGACGTCTCGTTGATGCAGGCGCACATCGAGCAGTTCCTTGCGCACTGGCTGGAAATGCTTGACCGCAACCACCGCAGCTACGTTACCGTGGCCATAGGCTGCACCGGTGGCCAGCACCGCTCGGTCTATCTGGTGGAGCGCCTCGCCGAGGTTCTGAACAGCCGCTGGACCGCACTGAAGAGGCACCGGGAACTGGATGGGCGGTAAGGCGCGGTACCGCGCACACCCCCATCACCAAAGCTGCGCCTGCGTCGAATCAAGCAGCTTGCGGATAGGCGCCGGCAGGCCGATGGAGTGCCATTCGTCGGCACCAAACCACCCGCCGTCTTCCGTGGGACGCTCTGCAATGTCCCCCGCGACCAGAACGGGATGAAGATGCAGATCCCTGTGCGTCAGCACGTGAAGAAACGGCTGCAGCTCATTGCAGGAAATGCGGGACGCATCGCCCAAAGACGCGACACAGCCCATGAGAGAGGCACCGTCGGCAAATACCGGAACGCAGTGCATTCCCGCCCAGATGCCAGCCGCCGGACGACGCTGCAACCAAACCCGGCCCCCGGGATTTCGAAGCACGAGCAGTTGCCAGGATTCTGAACGGCGCACCAGCCTGCGCGTCTTGACGGGATAACGCTCCGCGTCGCCGGCCCTGGACGCTGCGCAGCCGCTTGCCAGGGGGCACTGCCCGCAGCGCGGCATTTTTGGAGTACAGACCAAGGCGCCCAGATCCATGAGCCCCTGCGTGTAGCGGGGCATGGCAGCATGCAGATTTTTCCTGGGGAGCAGTGCCTGCGCCTCCTCCCACAACAGACGTTCATTTCCTGCCGACGCCAGGTCCTTGTCGAACCCCAGCAGGCGCGTGAGCACCCTGCGGACATTGGCATCCAGAATGGGGACTCGCTCAGAAAAACAGAAGGCTGCGATCGCTCCCGCCGTGGACCGGCCAATCCCCGGCAAAGTCGCCAGCACCGCGGCAGTGTCGGGAAATACGCCCCCATGTTCGGCGACCACCTGCTGGGCGCAGCGATGCAGGTTGCGGGCACGGGTGTAGTAGCCCAGCCCGCTCCACAGCCCCATCACTTCGTCCTGCCCGGCCTGCGCCAGCGCCCTCACATCGGGGAAACGCGCAAGAAAGCGCGCGTAGTAGTCGAGAACCGTGGCAACCTGGGTTTGCTGCAGCATGATTTCCGACAGCCAGACCCTATACGGATCACGTGTTTGCTGCCAGGGCAGATGGTTGCGCCCGTGCGTCGACTGCCATGCGACCACGCGCTCCGCCACGCTCCCGTGCTCCGTGGCGCTCATGCCGAGACAGGATGGCTGCTGTCGGTGGTCGCGGATTCCAGTCCCGGCAGGGCAATGAGCTTCGCGGTCAGTTCCTGCAGCCTGTGCTCCAGCTGAACCAGCTCGTCCTCGCTCGACTCTATTTCCGCGATGCGCTCCACCAAGCCACTGGCCGCATGCTGTATGCGATCGACGGCTTCGATGCGGCGCGCAAAACTGCGGCGACGTTCACGCAATTGGGCATCCAGCTGGGCGGTGGCGGATTTGCTCCACAGTTCCAGATCGTTCGCTGCGGACTCGTACACGGTGCGCAGCCGCATGGCCAAGGCCCGCACCAGGCGTTCCGCGAACTCGGGCTGTGCCAGCTTCAGCGCATTGCCCATGCCGAGGTACTGCAGATGGCTTTGTTCGATCTGGTTCAGATCGTGCGTGAAATGCTCCAGCTGAGGGGCTGAAGGCACCTGAAGGGAGAACCCGAACTCGGCATTGAGTTGCCTGAACGTTCCACCCAGCATGGCCTGGATCTCGGTGCCCGATGCCTGCGCCTTGTCCAGCGTGCCGCGCAGTTTGTCGAAGGTCTGGACATAAATTTTCTTGACCCCCAGCTTGAGCCCCTTCTGTTGCAGCGTCTGCGCCAGTTCAGAGAGTTCCGCCTTGAGCGCCTTGGCGCCCAGTTGCTGGAACACGTCACGGAGAAGCTTGAGGTGAACAGCGCGCACCGCCTGTATCTTGGTCGTGCTCAGGTCGAATTCGCGCTGCTCCTGCTCGACGCGGTGGCGCATCGATTCGATCACCGATGCGTTCTTGCCACGGAGGCTGCGCAACTCGGCCATCTGGTCGTCGAGATCGCGGCGCCGGATATTGATGACGCGGGAGGTTTCAGTGCGCAGGCTGGCGACGCCATTGGCCACCGCCGCCCGCAGAATCGACTGACGCCGGCCCATGATGCCCTTGGCCAGAGCCTCTTCCAACACTGGCAGTCCGCTGGTTTCCAGCAGCAGATCGTCGGCGGTGATCTTGGCGACCAGGCCTTTCTGCGCGGACACCGGGACCACCCTCTCCAGGGGAACCCCCAGCATTTCCGCGGAAGTGCTGCACTGGCGCTCCATCTGCGCCTGCACCTGTTCGGCCGAGTTGAGCGTGTCCCACAGCGTATCGATCTTGTTCAACACCACCAGCCGAGCATCCATGCTGTCCGCTGAAATGGCCAGATGCTCGCGCCAGATGGACAGGTCGGAACGGGTCACGCCGGTGTCGGCACTCAGGATGAAAACGACCGCATGTGCCTGCGGGATGAGATTGACCGTGAGTTCGGGCTCCGCGCCCACGGCGTTCAGCCCTGGGGTATCGAGGATCACCAGCCCCTGCTTGAGCAAGGGGTGCGGAATATTGATGATGGCGTGGCGCCACATGGGCACTTCCACGAGCCCCTGGGCGTCGGGCACGGGGTTCTCATCGGTCAGGTCATCGTGCCAGAAACCCAGTGCGCGCGCGTTGTCCAGGCTGACCTTGCGCACTTCGGCGACTTTCTCGAGCGCCTTGGCAATCTGGTCTGCGTTGCCGACGTCCAGAGGAATCTCCTGCCAGCGATCCGTTTTGACCCTCCACTCGGCCAGGCTCTGCATCTGCAGGCGGGTTTCAATCGGCAGCAACCGAAGGCTGGGCGCCACGCTGGCGTCGTAGCCGAGTTCCGTGGGGCACATGGTGGTGCGCCCCGCACTCGCAGGCATGATGCGGCGTCCATAGTCGGCAAAGAAGATCGCGTTGATCAACTCGGATTTGCCGCGCGAGAACTCGGCAACGAACGCCACCATGACCTTGTCGCTGCGAACCTGCTCCTCCAGACGGTGCAGCCGTTCCTGCACGGCAGCGTCCATGAGCTCGTGCGAAGACATCCACTCGGCCAGCCGCTTGAGTTGCTGGGCGAACTCACGCCGCCAGACGCCGTGCTGGTCGAACTGCTCGTTGAATGAAGGTCCCACTGTGCTCCCAGAGATCTATGTATGGCCTACAAGGCAGGCATATACACAAAATATAGCATCGACGGCCCACGGGCTGTCATTTGGGCCAGGCCGCGCCCCCGCTCGCCTCAGGGCCGCTGGCATGCCGGGCAAAAATAGCTGCTCCGCTGTCCTTGGCGCAGAACGCGTATCGGAGTGGCGCACACGTGGCACGGCGCTCCATCGCGCCCATAGACATTTGCCTGGGTCTGAAAGTGCCCTGCGGTGCCATCCGCATTGGAAAAGTCGCGCAATGTACTGCCCCCCAGCTCCACCGCCCGCGCAAGCACCACGCGAATGGCTTCATGCAGTTTCCGCACCCGTGCGGGCCCAATGCGCGAAGCACTCGTGGTCGGCCGGATGCCGGCCAGGAAAAGCACTTCCGAGGCATAGATGTTGCCGACCCCCACCACAAGCCGGCCGGCCAGGAGCAACTGCTTGATGGGCATCTGGCTCTTTTTCAGCCCCGACTGGAAGGCCACGAGAGAAAACGCATCCGACAGCGGCTCCATGCCCAATCCCCCGAGCAACTTGGCAGCGACCGGGTCCTCCTCCCCCGTGGCGTAAACCACCGCACCGAACCGGCGGGGGTCATGCAGCCGCAGCGTTCCCTGGCTGGTCACCATGTCGAAGTGATCATGGACGCCCGCCGCAGGCAACCCTCGGGTGAACCGAAGGCTTCCGGACATCCCGAGGTGCAGGAGCAGGACCCCGCTGCTGGTATCGGCCAGCAGGTACTTGCCGCGACGGCGCAGGTCCACCACGTGCTGGCCTATCAGGGTCTGAGGGGGGCAACCCAGGGGCCAGCGCAGGGGTTTTCCCAGTGTGACGGCCTCGATGCGGGCGCCAGTGATGGCATCGGCCAAACTGCGGCGCGTCACTTCCACCTCGGGCAACTCAGGCATACGAAGACCCCGGCAATGGGTTAACAGGCATGGATTATTATGACCCGATGGTGCCATTTCACAGTTTTCGGATCGCCGCATTGACTACCGTTATCGCGGTAGCTGCCCACTCAGCATGGGCGCAACAGCCGGGGGGCGACGCCCCTCCCGCCACCGGCGAAGCCCCCGTGGCATCCAATCCGGCACTGGATGCGGAATTGTTTTACGAGATTTTTCTGGGCGAGATCAGTGCGCGGACCGGTGACCCGGGTGCCGGCTACGCGTTCATGCTTGAGGCGGCACGCCGCAGCGCGGATGGACAGCTTTACCAGAGGGCAGCGGACATCGCACTGCAGTCGCGCTCGGGCGAGTACGCGCTGGCAGCCGCCAAGGCGTGGAAGGAAGCACTGCCGCAGTCACGGGAAGCCAACCGCTATGTACTCCAGATTCTGGTTGCGCTGAACCGGATTGGCGAAACCCCCGATCTGCTGCGCCAGGAGCTTGCCCAGTCCCCGCCCCGCGCCAAGGCGTCCACGCTTTCCGCACTGCCCCAGATGTACGGACGCGCGAGTGACAAGGCACTGGCGGCCAAGGTGGTGGAAGCGGCCCTTGTCGACGAACTCGCGCACCCCGCCACCGGACCGGTGGCCTGGGTGTCCCTGGGGCGCCTGCGCATGGCGGCTGGCGACAAGCCGGGAGCGCTGGACGCTGCGCGCAGGGCACAGGCCCTGGACAACGCCAACGAGGCTGCCGCCGTGCTGGCGCTCGAGCTGATGGAAGAGAACACCCCCGAGGCCGAACCCTTGGTGACACAGGCACTCGCCAAGCAGCCGGTCCCCGAGCTCAGGATGGCGTATGCCCGGGTGCTTCTGGGCTTGCAGCGCTATCCGGACGCCAGCCATCAGCTGGAATTTGTCACCAGGGACAAGCCCGAACTGGTGGAAGCATGGCTGGTGCTCGCCACCTTGCAATTCCAGGACAACCGCCTGCCCGCGTCGGAGAGTTCGCTGCAGCGCTTCATGGAACTTGTGTCGGCCTCTCCGGATGCGGACGTACGCCAGAAGGGGCTGACGCAAGCCTACTTGCTGTACGCGCAAATCGCAGAGAAGAAGCAGGATTTCGCGGCCGCCGAGGCATGGCTGGGACGCATCGACAACGTCGATGAAGTCTTCAGCGCGCAAAGCCGCCGCGCATCCCTGCTGGCGCGCCAGGGCAAGGTGGCCCAGGCGCGCGCGCTGCTGCGCAACCTGCCCGGTACGTCGGCCGAAGACAAGCGGATGAAGCTGCTGGCCGAAGTGCAATTGCTGCGCGACCTGCGACTGTACCGGGAGGCCTACGCGGTCCAGAGCGATCTCGTGGCGCTGGCGCCCGATGACGCGGAGCTGGTCTACGACCAGGCCATGCTGGCGGAGAAAGCGGGCCAACCCGAGACGATGGAACGGCTGCTGAGACAGGTCATCGCGCAAAAGCCCCAATACCATCATGCGTACAACGCGCTCGGCTACTCCCTGGCGGAGCGAGGCTTGCGCCTGGACGAAGCCAAGCAGCTGATTCTCAAGGCCATGGAGTTCGCTCCGTCGGACCCCTTCATCACGGACAGCCTGGGCTGGGTGGAATTCCGGATGGGGAACAAGGCGGAAGCGCGGCGGCACCTGGAAACCGCGTACAAGGCGCGTCCGGACGTGGAAATCGCCGCGCACCTTGGCGAGGTGCTCTGGAGTCTGGGAGACAGGGAAGCGGCCGTCAGGGTCTGGAAGGAAGGCCAGCGCGCGAGCCCCGACAACGAGACCCTCAAGGAAACACTGGCGCGCCTCGGAGTCAGCCTTTGATGCGGGGCTGGCAAACGACACCGCTGCACCCCATGGTCGGCCTTGCAGGTCTGCGGCGTTTCGCCGTGTTGCTCGCATGGCTTGCCTGCGCGTTGTGGCTGGCCGGTTGTGCGCAGCCGATGCAAAAAACCGCTCCTGAAGAAGACGCATGGAGCGGTCGCCTGGCCCTGCAAGTCGATGGGCAGGCATCGCAGTCGTTTTCCGCCATGTTCGAGCTGCGCGGCAATGCCCAGAGCGGGGGGCTTGCATTGATAAGCCCCCTGGGCAGCCGCATCGCGCAGCTGGACTGGAAGGATGGGCACGCGCAGCTCGTCAGCGCGCAGGAGACCCGCACCTCCGATTCGCTGGATGCACTGCTGCAGGATGTGACCGGCACGCGCATCCCCGTCGCGGCCCTGTTTGGCTGGCTCAAGGGCGTGCAAGCCACGGTGCCAGGCTGGAGAGCGGACCTCTCCGCCCTGGAGCAGGGGCGGCTGGTCGCGCACCGGGACGACCCCGTGCCGCAGGCCACCTTGCGCATCGCCCTGACCCGCTAGCCCGCATCCCCTCCTCGCGCACCGTTTGTTGCCATGCAAGCCCTTTATGACGTGCCTGCCCCGGCCAAGCTCAACCTTTTTCTGCACATCACAGGCCGACGCCCGGACGGCTACCACCTGCTGCAGTCGGTCTTCATGCTGGTCGACTGGTGCGACACGCTCCATTTCGAGCGCTGCGCGTCAGGCGAGATCACGCGTGAAGACATCGGTCCCGGATTGCCGGAGATAGACCTCACCATCAAGGCGGCGCGTGCCCTGCAGCAGGCCACGGGCTGCCGCCAGGGCGCGCGCATCGGCGTCTTGAAGAGCGTGCCTTCGCAAGCGGGCATGGGCGGCGGCTCGTCGGATGCCGCAACCACCTTGCTGGCCCTCAATCGGGTGTGGGGCCTGGACCTGCCGCGCACGGCACTCGAAAAGATCGGATTGACGCTGGGTGCCGACATTCCATTTTTTTTACGCGGCCACAACGCCTGGGTCGAAGGAATTGGTGAGACAATCACGCCGCTTGAGAAAGCACACCAACTGCCGCCAGCGCGCTTTGCCATCGTGAAGCCCGCAGCAGGCTTGGAGACAAAATCAATTTTTTCGTCACCAAGTTTGAAACGCGATTCAGATAGTGCTACAATCTTAGGCTTTGCTGCAGCACACTTTGACTTCGGTCGAAACGACTTGCAGCCCGTTGCCCAGGCGCTCTGTCCCGAAGTCACCGAAGCCATTGAATGGCTCAGGTCGCGAGGGTTGCAAGGCCGGATGACAGGCTCAGGCAGTGCGGTGTTTGCACAAATGTCACACGCAGTTGATTTGGACCGCGCCCCCGAGGGCTGGCAGATCAAGGCATGTGAAAATCTGATGATCCATCCTCTGGCAGGCTGGGCATCAGACGAGAATTAAGGTTCGCTGCCTTCGGCAGTTGACCTGTGTAGGGGAGTCGCCAAGCTGGTTAAGGCACCGGATTTTGATTCCGGCATGCGAAGGTTCGAATCCTTCTTCCCCTGCCAAATTTCTTTTCGCGTACGGGCTTTTTTTTCAGACTGCTGGGACGCTCATGCAAGCCAACCACCCCGACTTCATGGTTTTCACCGGCAATGCCAATCCTGGCATGGCAGCTGAAATCGCCCAACACCTCGGCACCACCCTCGGTGCAGCCGACGTGGGTCGCTTCTCCGACGGCGAAGTCACCGTAGAAATCAAACAGAACGTGCGTGCACGGGATGTTTTCGTGGTGCAGTCCACCTGCGCACCGACCAACGAAAACCTGATGGAACTGCTGATCATGGTCGATGCGCTCAAGCGCGCGTCGGCAGAGCGGATCAGCGCCGTGATCCCCTACTTCGGCTATGCCCGCCAGGATCGCCGCCCGCGTTCCACGCGCGTGCCGATCACCGCCAAGGTGGTGGCCAACATGCTGCAGGCCGTGGGCGTTGCCCGGGTTCTGACCATGGACCTGCATGCCGACCAGATCCAGGGTTTCTTCGATATCCCCGTGGACAACATCTACGCGTCGCCCGTGCTGCTGGGTGACCTGCGCCAGAAGAACTACGAAGACCTGATCGTGGTTTCGCCCGACGTGGGTGGCGTCGTGCGGGCGCGTGCGCTCGCCAAGCAGCTCAACTGCGACCTGGCCATCATCGACAAGCGCCGCCCCAAGGCCAACGTGTCGGAAGTCATGCACGTGATCGGCGAGATCGAAGGCCGCAACTGCGTGATCATGGACGACATGATCGATACCGCCGGCACGCTGGTGAAGGCGGCCGAAGTGCTCAAGGAGCGTGGCGCCAAGAAGGTGTACGCCTACTGCACGCACCCCATTTTTTCGGGTCCTGCCATCGAACGCATCGCCAAGGGTTCCGCCCTCGACGAAGTGGTGGTGACCAACACCATCCCCTTGAGCGACAACGCCCGGGGATGCACCAAGATTCGCCAGCTCTCCGTGGCACCGCTGATCGCAGAGACGATACAGCGCATTGCCAAGGGTGAGTCGGTGATGAGTCTGTTCTCGGACCAGGACAACCTGTTCTGACGCGCTTCCCACGGGAGCGTTGCGGACCGGATTGCGTGCAGGCCTCCTTCGGGAGGCTTGCCTGTTCGAGGGCATTGCATGGGCCTGCCGCCAGGAATGGCACCGCAGGCTTTTTTCAACAGGGCAAGACTGGTCGCGGTCTGTCCTTTTCAGGAGCTAGTTATGAACTTCGTCGCTTTTGAGCGCGCCAAGCAAGGTACGGGTGCGAGCCGCCGTCTGCGCAATTCGGGCAAGACGCCTGGCATCGTCTACGGTGGCACCACCGAACCCCAACTCATCGAGGTGGACCACAACGCACTGTGGCACGCCCTCAAGAAGGAAGCTTTCCACTCCAGCGTGCTGGACATGGAAGTGGCCGGCACGACCTCCAAGGTCCTGCTGCGCGACGTGCAATACCACCCCTACAAGCAGCTCGTCCTGCACATCGACTTCCAGCGCGTGGACGAAAAGACCAAGCTGCACATGAAGGTGCCACTGCACTACAGCGGCGCTGAAGAGTCCAACGCCGTCAAGGTCGACAAGTGCATGGTCAACCCGATCGTGAACGAACTGGACGTGACCTGCATGCCTTCGGACCTGCCAGAGTTCATCGCTGTGGACCTGTCCAAGCTGGAAAAGGGCGCATCCCTGCACCTGAAGGACATCAAGCTGCCCAAGGGCGTGGTGGCCAAGGTCCGTGGTGGCCAGAACAACAACCCCGTTCTGGTGTCCGTGGTGCCTCCGGTCGTGGTCGTCGAGACCCCTGCCGAAGCAGCCCCCGCGGCCGACGCCAAGGGCAAGGGCAAGGGCAAGAAGTAATCAGCCGTCCTTCACGGACGACCCTTTGCTTCTTCCCCAAGGCCAGCGCGCTCCGGCGACGCTGGCCACCGAAACGGCCCACCCTGCGTGGGCCGTTTTCATTGGAAGACGCGGCCTGGCGGGCCCCGTCCCGCTGCCGGGCAAACCCCTCTTCCCCGGCGGAGCCGCTCCGCACCCCTTGCAGTTCGCACCACCGCCGCACACGGATAATCCTGCCCATGATCAAGCTGTTTGTAGGCCTTGGAAACCCCGGGCCAGACTACGAGGCCACCCGCCACAACGCCGGTTTCTGGTGGATCGATGCCCTGGCGCGGGAGCTCAAGGCCACGCTGGTGCCCGAGCGCAGCTACCACGGGCTGGTCGCGCGCACCACGGTGCATGGACAGAGCGTGTGGCTGCTGGAGCCGCAGACCTTCATGAACCTCTCGGGCAAGTCCGTCGCTTCGCTGGCGCGCTTCTTCAAGATCCAGCCCGAAGAAATCCTGGTGGTGCATGACGAACTGGACATTCCGCCCGGCCAGGTCAAGCTCAAGCGCGGCGGAAGCCATGCCGGGCACAACGGGCTGCGCGACATCCACGGCCAGCTGGGCTCGCCCGACTACTGGCGCCTGCGCGTGGGCATCGGCCATCCGGGCGTGAAAAGTGAAGTCGCCAACTGGGTGCTCAAGAAACCCTCGCCCGACCAGCGCACGCTGATCGAGGACAGCATCGCCCATTCCCTGAAGGCCTACCCGGCCATGCTGGCGGGGGAGATGGACAAGGCCACCTTGCTCATCCACACCACCAAGCCGCCACGCCCCAAGCCACCCCGTCCCGCGGAAGACTGACCCCCTGGCGGCGTGGCCCTGCCCACAGGGCATGGCAGTCATTGCTATTTATTTCATAGCATCCTGCGCTTGATACACAAGCGCTTACCGCCTCCAAGGCTTGAAATCAGGCCGACGGCGCAGCCTGCAGCCGCTGGAATTTCTGCCACAGGGTTTCCCGGTTCTCCACGTGCTGCGGGTTCACGGGGATGCACGCGACGGGGCAGACCTGCACACACTGGGGCTCATCGAAGTGCCCCACGCATTCAGTGCATTTGCTCGGGTCGATCTCGTAGATCTCCTGCCCCAGGTAGATCGCCTGGTTGGGGCATTCGGGCTCGCAGACATCGCAGTTGATGCACTCGTCGGTGATCATCAGCGCCATGCGGCCTCCCTGGGCATGGAGCCGGAAGCAGGGGCCAGAAGGTACGCAGCGCAGTTCATGCTCCGTATTATCCCGCGATGGTGGCATGTGCCTTGCATGCGACACTGCAACCCACCACCGCCGACGGGGATGTTTTTACCGTTATGCTGTGTATACACATTAATTTGACGCACTCGCGCCTTCCTCCTTTTTCCTGACGCCACCCTCCCATGGGCCTGTTTTTCCTCAAGCGATTCATCACCCTCCTGGCCACGCTGATCGGTGCTTCGGTCGTGGTGTTCTTGGTGCTAGAGATCCTGCCGGGCAACGCCGCCCAGATCCTGATGGGCCCCGACGCCTCTCCCGATGCCGTGGCCGCGCTGGCGGCCAAGCTGGGGCTGGATCAGCCCGCCGGCCTGCGCTACTGGAACTGGGTCAGCGGCCTGGTGGTGGGCAACATGGGCGACAGCTATGCCTACAGCTCCCCGGTTCTTGATCTGGTGCTGGAGCGCCTGGCCCTGACCGTGCCGCTGGCCCTCATGGCCATGGTCATCACCACGGTGCTGGCGCTCGCGGCGGGTGTCTACGCCGCCGCGCGCCATAACAAGCTCGGCGATGTGGGCGTGATGGGGCTGGCGCAGATCGGCATCGCCATTCCCAACTTCTGGTTCGCCATCCTGCTGATCCTGCTGTTCTCCGTGAAGCTGCAATGGTTTTCCGCCGGCGGCTTCCCCGGCTGGACGGAGGACGCCGGCGGCGGCCCGCTGGAAGCTCTCAAGGCGCTGCTGCTGCCCGCCATCGCGCTGGCCGTGGTGCAGGCGGCCATCCTCGCGCGCATCACGCGCTCGGCCGTGCTGGAGGTGCTGCGCGAGGACTTCGTGCGCACCGCGCGCGCCAAGGGCCTGTCGCAGCGCGCCGCGCTCTGGGGCCACGTGCTGCGCAACGCCATGATCCCCGTGGTCACCGTCATGGGCCTGCAGTTCGCCAACCTGCTGGCCGGCACCATCGTGGTGGAGAACGTGTTCTACCTGCCAGGCCTGGGGCGCCTGATCTTCCAGTCGATTTCCAACCGCGACCTGATCGTGGTGCGCAACTGCGTGATGCTGCTCGCGGCCATGGTGGTGATCGTGAACTTCGTGGTGGACATCCTCTACGCCGTGATCGACCCCCGCGTGAAGGCTTCCGACATCTGATTCCCATGAGCGCCGCCGTGTCCACCCCCTCCTCTTCCACGCCCTCCGCCCCCGGCTGGCTGCACCGCGCCCTGCGCCACCGCAGTTTTGTCATTGGTGCTGTGTTGTCAGCGCTGCTGATCCTTGCTGCGCTGCTCTCCTTCGTCTGGACGCCCTGGTCGCCCTACGAGATGGACTTGGCCAACAAGCTGGCGAGTCCATCCGGCACCCACTGGCTGGGCACCGATGCCTTCGGGCGCGATGTCGCGTCGCTGCTGCTGGTGGGCGCGCGCAACTCCATCCTGGTGGGCGTGATCGCCGTGGGCATCGGGCTGACCATCGGCACGGCCCTGGGCCTGCTGGCCGCCGCCAAGCGCGGCTGGGTGGAAGAACTGATCATGCGGCTGGCGGACTTCACGTTCGCGTTCCCCGCCATCCTCTCGGCCATCATGATGACGGCGGTGTTCGGGGCGGGCATCGTCAATTCCATCATCGCCATCGGCATCTTCAACATCCCCACCTTCGCGCGCGTCACGCGCGCCTCGGCCAACGCCGTGTGGTCGCGCGAATACATCATGGCCTCGCGCGCCTGCGGCAAGGGCGGCTGGCGCATCACCCTCGAGCATGTGCTGCCCAACATCCTGTCGGTGCTCATCGTGCAGGCCACCATCCAGTTCGCCATCGCCATCCTGGCGGAAGCCGCCCTCTCCTACCTGGGCCTGGGCACGCAGCCACCCCAGCCTTCGTGGGGCCGCATGCTCAGCGAGGCACAGACCCTGATGTTCCAGGCGCCGCTGCTGGCCGTGTGGCCCGGCGTTGCCATCGCGCTGGCCGTGCTGGGCCTGAACCTGCTGGGCGACGGCCTGCGCGACCTGCTGGACCCCCGCCTTTCACGCAAGCGCTGATCCCGCCAAGCAGACCACCAGAATCCCACGATGTCTCTGTTAGAAGTCTCCAACCTCCGCATCCGCCTGCAGACCCACCGAGGCCCCGCCGACGCCGTGCGCGGCGTGAGCTTTTCGCTGGCGCGCGGAGAAACCCTGGGCCTGATCGGCGAGTCGGGCTGCGGCAAGTCCATCACCGCCATGTCGCTCATGGGCCTGCTGCCCGACAGCGCGCAGGTCACGGGCAGCATCCGCTTTGATGGCCAGGAGCTGGTGGGCCGCACCGATGCGCAGATGTGCAAGATGCGCGGCAACCGCATCGGCATGGTGTTCCAGGAGCCCATGACAGCCCTGAACCCCGTGCACACGATTGGCCGCCAGGTGGCCGAGCCCTTGCGTCTGCACCGTGGCATGAGCGCTTCGGCCGCGCGCGCGGAGGCCCTGGCGCTGCTCGACCGCGTGGGCATCCCCCACGCCGCGCAGCGCTTCGATGCCTACCCCCACCAGTTCTCGGGCGGCCAGCGCCAGCGCATCACCATTGCGATGGCCTTGGCCTGCGGGCCCGACCTGCTGATTGCCGACGAGCCCACCACCGCGCTGGACGTGACCATCCAGCAGCAGATCCTGGACCTCATCAGCGACCTCGTGGCCGAGCGCAACATGGCGCTGATCCTCATCTCGCACGACCTCGGCGTGATCTCGCAGAACGTGGACCGCATGATGGTGATGTATGGCGGCAGCGTGGTCGAGAGCGGCTCCACCGCTTCGGTCTTCTCCGCCATGGCCCACCCCTACACACGCGGACTGTTCGCGGCACGGCCCCATCTGGGCGCCGTGCATGCACCTGGCCAGCGCCCGCGCCTGTCCACCATCCCCGGCACCGTGCCGGAACTCGTGGACCTGCCGGCCGGCTGCCCTTTCGCCGGGCGCTGCAGCTACACCGTGGATGCCTGCCACCACGATCGGCCCGAAGCCACGCTGGTGGCCACCGATGCCGATGGCGACCACGAGGTGCGCTGCCTGCGCCGCGAGGCCATCGCCGAGGCCCAGAGTGCCCAGGCGGTGAACATTGTCGAGGTGACCGCATGACCCCCCTGGCGTCCCTTTCCAACGCCCCCCTGCTGCAGGTGAAAGACCTGGTGCGTGAATACACGCTGCCGCGGGAACATCTGTTCCAGCCCCCGGGCAAGGTGCATGCACTCAACGGCGTGAGCTTTTCGGTGGCGGCAGGCCGCAGCCTGGGCATCGTCGGCGAATCGGGCTCGGGCAAATCCACCCTGGCCCGCCTGGTGATGGCGCTGGACACGCCGACCTCCGGCACCGTCGAGCTGCAGGGCCGCAACCTGCACCAGTTGCCCGCAGAGCAGCTGCGCCACGCGCGGCGCGACTTCCAGATGGTCTTCCAGGACCCCTACGGCTCGCTCGATCCGCGCCAGACGGTGGAGCGCATCGTGACCGAGCCCCTGCAGGCCCAGGGTGAAACCAGCCGCGCCGCCCAGCGCGAGCAGGCCGGCCAGGTGCTGGCCCAGGTGGGCCTGCGCACCAACGACCTCTCCAAGTACCCGCACGAATTCTCGGGCGGGCAGCGCCAGCGCATCGCCATCGCGCGCGCGCTCATCACGCGCCCGCGCCTCATCGTCGCCGACGAGCCCGTGAGCGCGCTCGACGTGTCCGTGCAGGCCCAGGTGCTGAACCTCATGCAGGACCTGCAGCAGGAGTTCGGCATCACGTACATGCTCATCAGCCACGACCTGGCGGTGGTCAACCATCTGTGCGATGAAGTCGTGGTGCTGTACCAGGGCCGCATCGTCGAACGCGGCTCGCCGGCTGAACTGTTCCGCAACGCGCAGCACCCCTACACCCAGTCGCTGGTGGGCGCCGTGCCGCAGGTGCAGCCCGGCCGGGCGCGCGCACGCCGCGCCGCGGCGGCCGCTGCCACGGCCACCGCAAAAACCGCATAACCAAATGCGCACGCGATGGTGTAAAAAGCTTTTGTGCTCCCCGGTAACAAATTGAAATGACACCGGGGCTTTCGTCTGGTTTTTTTGTCTGGAGAGTCCGAACATGCTGAACCGCCGTACCGTCCTAGCCACTGGCGCCATCGCCGCCGTGCCCCTGTCCACCTCGCTCGGCGCCCTGGCGCAGGGCCGCAAAGACGCCGTGGTGCTGGCCATGACGCTCGAACCCCCGGGCCTGGACCCCACGGCCGGCGCCGCATCGGCCATCGCCGAGATCGTGCAGTACAACATCTTCGAGACGCTCACCAAGATCAACGCCGACGGCAGCGTGTCGCCGCTGCTGGCCGAGAGCTGGGAGGTCTCGCCCGACCTCAAGACCTACACCTTCAAGCTGCGCCGGGGCGTGAAGTTCCAGAACGGCGAGCCCTTCAACGCGGCCGTGGTGAAGTTCTCGTACGACCGCGCCGGCGGCGAAAAGAGCACCAACAAGGACAAGCGCACCTTCGCCAACCTCACCACGCAGGTGGTGGACGACTATACCGTCGTGCTGCTCAACAAGGACATCGACCCCGACCTGCTGTTCGTGCTGGGCCAGGCCACCTCCATCATCGTGGAGCCCAAGAGCGCCGACACCAACGCGAACAAGCCCGTGGGCACCGGCCCCTACCAGCTGCAGGCCTGGAACAAGGGTTCCTCCGTGGTGCTGACGGCCTGGGAGGGCTTTCGCGATGCCAAGGCGCTCAAGATCAAGCGCGCCACGTTCCGCTTCATCTCCGACCCCGCCGCCCAGGTGGCCGCCCTGCTGGCCGGCGACGTGGATGCGTTCCCCCGCGTCACGCCCCGCAGCGTGCCGCAGTTCAAGGGCAACCCCAAGTTCCAGGTGGTGGTGAGCGGCTCGCGCGCCAAGACCATCCTGGCGATCAACAACGGCAAGAAGCCGCTGGACGACGTGCGCGTGCGCCGCGCCATCGCCGCCGCCGTGGACCGCAAGGCCGTGATCGAAGGTGCGGGCGACGGCTATGGCGCGCCCATCGGCAGCCACTACGTGCCCGGCGCGTTCGGCTACGTGGACACCACGGGCGTGAACCCCTACGACCCCGAGAAGGCCAAGAAGCTGCTGGCCGAGGCCGGCATCAAGACACCGCTGGAGCTGACCCTGACGCTGCCGCCCACGCCCTACGCCCGCCAGGGCGGCGAGGTGGTCGCCGCCCAGCTGGCCAAGGTCGGCATCATCGCCAAGATCCAGAACGTGGAATGGGCGCAGTGGCTGTCCGGCACCTACGGCAGCAAGAACTACGACCTGACCATCATCTCGCACGTGGAACCGTTCGACCTGGGCAACTTCGCCAAGCCCGACTACTACTGGGCCTACAACTCGCCCAAGTTCAACGAGCTGTTCAACCAGATCAAGAACGCCCCGCGCCCCGCTGACCGCGCACGCCTGCTGGGCGACGCGCAGCGCCTGCTGGCCAACGATGCGGTGCACGCGTTCCTGTACTCCAACCAGTGGATCACGGTGGCCAACAAGAACCTCAAGGGCCTGTGGAAAGACATGCCCGTGTTCGTGAACGACATCTCCACGCTGTCCTGGAGTTGATGAGACACCCCCCTGAGGCCCTGCGGGCCTTCCCCCCGCTCTCACATCGCTGCGCGATGTGGGCAGGGGGACGCAGCCCTCGCTGCGGGGCGGCCCTTGCTCGGCTGCCCGCGCCTGGGCCGTGCCCTTTTCAGAGGCTGTGGGTGGCGCGCCGAGCAATGAATAGCTGAAACGCTCGGGAGCAGATAGCTCCTGAAACAATAGCTGCTAGCGCTTTATCCATAAGCGTTATCAGCCTTTCTTATCAAAAATCTCTCTACCATGACCGCCCTGCACGACCTGCCCGCCCACGACCTCCTGGCCGCCTACCGCGCGCGCCGCCTCTCGCCCGTCGAGGTCACGCAGGCCGTGCTGGCCCACATCGGGCGCTGGGAGCCCCACATACAGGCGACCTACCTGCTGCGGCCCGAGGCCGCCCTGGCGCAGGCCCGCGAATCGGAAGCGCGCTGGCTGCGTGGCGAGCCCAAGGGCGCGCTCGACGGCGTGCCCAGCACCATCAAGGAAAACATCTCGACGCAAGGCGACCCGACCCCCCTGGGCACCGCCGCTGTCGAACTCGTGCCCGCCGCCGCCGATGCGCCGCCCGCCGCCCGCATGCGCGAGGCCGGTGCCGTCATCGTGGCCAAGACCACCATGCCCGACTACGGCATGCTGTCCTCGGGCCTGTCGACCTTCCACCCACTGTCGCGCAACCCCTGGGACGTGAGCAAGGGCCCGGGCGGCTCCAGCGCCGGTGGCGGTGCCGCCGCTGCGGCGGGCTACGGGCCGCTGCACATCGGCACCGACATCGGCGGCTCGCTGCGCCTGCCCGCCAGCTGGTGCGGCATCTTCAGCCTGAAGCCCAGCCTGGGCCGCATCCCGATCGACCCGCCCTACACCGGCCGTGCCGCCGGCCCCATGACCCGCACGGTGGCCGACGCCGCGCTGATGATGCAGGTACTCAGCCAGCCGGACGCGCGCGACAGCATGAGCCTGCCAGCGCAGGACATCGCCTGGAGCCAGTTCAACAAGGGCGTGGAGCGCCTGCGCGGCCTGCGCATCGGCCTGCTGCTGGACGCGGGCTGCGGCCTGCCGGTGGAACCCGAAGTGAAGGCCGCCGTGGAACGCGCAGCCCGCCTGATGGAGGCCGCTGGCGCCACCATCGTGCCCATGCTGCCCTTCATGACCCAGGCCATGCTCGACGGCATGGACCACTTCTGGCGCATGCGCTCCCACATCGACCTGAAGGCCCTGCCCGCGCAGCAGCGCGACAAGGTGCTGCCCTATATCCGCACCTGGGCCGACAGCGCCGCCAGCATGAGCGGCACCGAGGTCTTCAACGCCAGCCACCAGTTCCACCTCACGCGCGTGAATACGGTCAAGGCCTGCAGCGCGTTCGACTACGTGATCTCGCCCGTGGCGCCGATGCCCGCCTTCCAGGCCGAACTGCCCTCGCCCACCAACGACCCGCTGCGCCCGCTCGAGCACATCGGCTTCACCGTGCCGTTCAACATGTCCGAACAGCCGGCGGCCTCGGTCAACTGCGGCTACACCGCCAGCGGCCTGCCCATCGGCCTGCAGATCGCCGGCGCGCGCTTCGACGACCTGGGCGTGCTGCAGGTGGCCCATGCGTTCGAGCTGATCCGTGAGCCGCAAAAGGCCTGGCCGCTGCCGCCTGCGGCTTAACCCCGAGGGCCCGGCGGGGTGGATGTTGGTAACCTAGGGGTTGGCAACACGCACGCCCGCGTGCGGCGCCCCCTCCGGGCTGGCCTGCGCCCCGGGCCACCACGACACGCACCACTTCAACGAATCACCGCATGGACATCCTCATCCTGGCGATCCTCATCGCCACCGGCACCTTCATGCTCAACGCCAAGGAGCAGCGCAAGCGCATCGTGCTGCTGGGCAACCATCTGGCCCACTACCAGATCGAAAAGCTGATGGAAGCGCTCACAGACGGCTACCTGCGGGCCCTGGGTGAAAGCACCGACGAGCGCCGCAGCCAGATCTGGAGCCTGCTGAGCACCACCGAACAGCAGCTGAGCGAGCAGTTCAGCCGCTTCGCCGCGGACTTCGCCAAGGTGAGCGACGCCGACGCGCGGGTCAGCCGCCTCGCGATGGACATCCCCTTCGCCGAGAAGATCCTGCCGGCGTTCACCTTCGACATGCGGCGGGCCCTGGCGATCCATGCACGCGGCATCACCCATGTGGTGCAGAACACCAGCCACCTGTCGCCCAAGGACCGGGCCTACATGATGACGGCGGAGCTGTTCCTGATGCAGCACACCTGCCACTGGTTCTGCAAGTCCAAGACCGTTGCCACGGCCCGCATGCTGGCGCGCCACCAGACGCCGCATGAGCAGCTGGTGGCCTCCGTATCGGCCGAGACACGCAAGGCCTATCTGACGCTGATCAAGGGCGGCTGAGCCCTGCCGCCCAACAATGCCCCCATGCCATCCACCGCCACGCACGCACTGACCGACAGCCTGGGCAACGCCGCCACCCTGCGCGAGCCAGGCAGCGCGGCGGCGTTGAATGACTTCGTGGAAGGCTTCATCGCCTGCGAGGCCCGCGCGGTGAACGTGCTGCAGGCCGCCGGCGACCCCAGCGCCATCGTGCAGGCCTGCTGCGCGGCACTGCACATGTTCGCCGAATCGGCGCAGGCCCCGGGCAACGCGCGCCCCTTCATCGACCGGGCGCTCGCCCATGCCCCTGCGGCGAGCGAGCGCGAACAGCGCTTCGTGGCCGCCGTCGCCGCCTGGGTTCATGGCGACCTGCCGCGCGCCATCGCGCTGCACGAGGAGCAGGCCCGCCTGTTCCCGCGCGACCTGGCCTCCCTCAAGCTCGGCCAATACCACTTGTTCAACCGCGGCGACTCCCCCGGCATGCTGCGCCTGGCGCTGCAGGCCCTGCCCGCGGCCGCCGACGTGCCCTACCTGCACGGCATGCTGGCCTTTGGCTGGGAGCAGTGCCACCGGCTCACCGAAGCGGAAGCCGCCGCGCGCCATGCGGTGCGCCTGTGCCGCAAGGAACCCTGGGCCCACCATGCCCTCGCACACGTGATGCTGACACAGGGGCGCATCGGCGAAGGCGCGGACTTCATGGCCGGCGTGAGCGACACCTGGACGGGGCTCAACTCCTTCATGGTCACGCACAACTGGTGGCACCAGGCACTCTTCCTGCTGGAGCAGGACCGGCACGCCGAGGTGCTGGCGCTGTACGACAGCCAGGTGTGGGGCGTGGTCAAGGAATACACGCAGGACCAGATCAACGCCGTCTCGCTGCTGGCGCGGCTGGAACTGGCGGGCGTGGATGTGGGCCACCGCTGGGCCGACGTGGCCGGCCACCTGGCACTGCGCCTGTCCGACCATGTACTGCCGTTCCTGGACCTGCAGTATCTCTACGGCCTGGCCCGCGCGGGCCGCACGGAGGCGGCACGCACGCTGCTGCACAACATCGAGGCCCACGCCGCCACGCGCACCGAGGCACATGAACGCACCGTGTGGAAGCAGGTGTGCGAGCCCGCCGCGCGCGGCCTGCTGGCGCATGCGCAAGGCGACTGGGCCACGGCGGCGGAGCAGCTGGGCCTGGCATTGCCACGGCTGCTGGAGATCGGCGGCAGCCACGCGCAGCGGGATTTGTTCCACCAGATCTGGCTGGATGCGCTGCAGCGCAACGGGCAGTGGGCGGCGGTGCAGAACCTGCTGCAGCCGATGGCCAATGCGCAGCCGGAGTCGGTGCGGCTCGCGCGGCAGGTGGGGGTGGTCAATGGCGCCCTGGGGCTGCTGCTGCCACACCAGGGATAGCGGAGCCCGGCGATAGAAGCAGGCGCGGGCGCGGCCCGCCCTCCCCTGTGCCTGCCGCCAGGCTATCTCACCAGCAGCTTCGTCTGGTCATACACCGGCTGCGCCGGCAGGTCCGCCAGGTGCCGCACGTCGGCCCAGTCCAGCACCTCCACCACATCGCCATCCACCCGCACGCGGTTCAGGCCGGCGTTGGGGATGTCGCTCTGGCGCGGGCCGTCCAGGCCCGTGCCGCGGGCGGTGCGCCAGACCATGTCGAGCACGCCGCCGTGGGTCACAACCATGACTTTGCGGCCCTGGTACTGCTGCGCGATGCGGCGCACGGCGTCCATCACGCGGGTGTGGAACTGGCGCGTGGTCTCGCCGCCGGGCATGCCGTAGTCGGCTTCGAAGCGCAGCCACTGGGTCCAGGCATCGGCGTGTTCGATCTTGATGTCGTCCACGCGCTTGCCATCCACCACGCCGAAGCTCTGCTCGCGCAGGCTGCTGTCGGTGAGGGTGTCGATGCGCAGTTCCGGGAACAGCACCTGCAGGCTGGGCGTGGCGGTCTGCTGCGTGCGGATGAGGTCGCTGCAGACCAGGTGGTCCACCACGATCTGTTCCGCGGCCAGGCGTTCGGCGAGGCGGCGGGCCTGTTCGTGGCCGGTGGCGTTGAGGGGGACATCCACGTGGCCCTGGAAGCGCAGCTCGCGGTTCCAGTCGGTCTCTCCGTGGCGGATCAGGATCAGTTCGGTCATGTGCTCCATTATCGAATGTATGCACACTATTGCAAGCCTTTTTGCTTGCCAGCGCTTATGTACAAAGCGCTGATAGCTATGATTTTTATAACAAGGCGCGGACGGGCGCCCGCGGCGCGCCGGGCTATCGCATGGGCACGATGAGCACTTTGCGGCGCGGCTGGCAGCCAGGGCCTTCGTAGGCGGCGCTGTCGCGCTGCCAGCCATGGCCCGGCGAGGCTTGCGCGCAGACGCGTGCGCCATCCACCATGCTGCGCCAGTAGTACCAGGGCGCGGGGGCGGCCTGTGCGGGCGGCATCAGCGGTGCCAGCAGGGCGAGGGCAAGCAGGGAGCGGGCGACAACCGGCATGGGGGTGGTGAAGATATCAGGCGTGGGTTCCGCCCATGCTACGCACCGTGCGCCGGACCGATGCCCGGAAAAGCGGCAATACCGGCGGCATCGGCGGTCACGATCCAGCCTTCGAGCGGGTCCAGCCCGGGCGGCAGGCCGTAGAGCGCGTCGCCCTCTGCATGGCGCTGCTGGGCCCAGGCGGCCTGCAGCAGGCACAGCACGGCGTCCAGGCTGTCGCCGCTCGCGTCGTCCACCAGCACATCGCGCTGCGCGTGGCTGAGCTTCAGGCGCAGGCCCAGCCGGGTCTGGCCCATCTCCAGCGCATTCACGAGGTCCTTGCGGGCAATGAGCCGGTCGGGCGTGTGCTTGGCGCGGTCGTCGCTCTTGTAGCTGCGCCGCTGCAGCACTTCGCGCGCCAGCAGCCCCGGGTAGGCTTCCAGCGCCACGCGGCGCGGGTCTCCGCCGTGCAGGCCCGGCAGGTGGACACCGGCGTCCAGCAGCAGCGGCAGGCCCGCGTGCAGCATGTAGGCCACGGGCGGGTTCACCCATTTCATCGACGGGCTGGAGCCCGCGGGCCCGTCGGTGGCGCGGTGCGCGAACTTGCCGCCCACGGGGCGTGCGTCGCAGAACGCGGCGAACTGGTCGCGGATCTGCGCGCGGCTGAGGCCGCGGTAGTGCTGCATGCAGGCGCGCCACTGCACCGGCCAGCCCAGCGCCCGCACCAGCTCGCGCGGCAGGCCGAAGGGCAGGTCGAAGCCGCCCACCCAATCGCCCGGCCGGGCGAGCCACTCGCCCAGCGCGGCCAGCGTGTCAAAGCGCTCCAGCGCGGCGAGCTGTACCCGCGCGCCCTGGCGCTGGCCCAGCGCCAGCACGACGGGCTTGCGCCGCGTGGGGCTGCTGGAGAAATCGCAGCCCAGCAGCAGGGGACGGATGGGCTCCGCCATGACGGCCTACCCCAGCGCCAGGGCGGTGACACCCGCGGCAATGCACAGCGCGCCAAAAATGCGCGCCACACGGTCGCCCTCGCCCAGCAGGTGGCCGCCGATGAGCGCCGCGAACAGCATGGACACCTCGCGCGCGGGCGCCACGTGGGACATGGGCGCCTCGCGCATCGCGTACAGCACCAGCACGTAGGCCACGGGGCTCACCGCCGCCACCAGCAGCGCGAAGCGCCACTGCGCCAGCCACAGCGCACGGGCCGTGGGCAGGTCGCGCAGCACCACGGGCGCGAGCAAGCCCACGCGCACGAAGTTGCCCATGTAGTCCACCAGGATGGGGGACATCAGCAGGATCTTGACCGCATAGCCATCCACCACGGTGTAGCTGGCGATGAAGGCGCCCGTGAGCAGGCCGTAGAGCATGCCCTTGTGCACGCGCGCCCGGGCGGCAGGGTCGTGCGCGGCGCGCAGCAGGCCCGGGCCGCCCGCGATCAGGAACACCCCGCCCACCACGCCGGCGATGCCGGCCACGCCCAGCGCCGAGATGCGCTCGCCAAGGACCGTCACCGCCACCAGCGACGACAGCAGCGGCCCGGAACCGCGCGCCAGCGGGTAGACGACGGTGAGATCGGCTTTGCTGTAGCCGCGCAGCAGGATGACGAAGTAGCCCACGTGCAGCAGCCCGCTGGCCGCGACGAAGGCCCACTCCGTGGCCCCCCACAGCGGCACGGCATCGCGCCCCAGGTACCAGCCCAACGGCGCCCAGATGACCATCATGATCACCGAGGTGAAGAACGCGAACCGCGAATCGCCCCCGGCCTTCTTGGCCACGATGTTCCAGCACGCGTGGATGAGGCCGGCAAGGATGATGAGGGCGAAGGCGGTAAGGGTCACGGATGAGAAGAAGAGCGGCCTGAATGCAAAAAGCCGCAGAACCGGGTGGGCTGCGGCCGAAACAACGAGGCCAGAGCATCAGCGAAAAGTGGGGTGACTTGTGTAGCGAGCGGTCTCAGCCTGGGTGGAGGAACGCAGCCCCACTCCCGTGCGGCGAGTACCGCAGGCCCGGGGTGTGGCCGCGCAGCAGCAAAACACCCCGCCTTTCAGGCTCTGCCGATGATGGAGGCCGTGGCCATCAGTTCTTCGAGCAGCGCGAACGACACCTTGCCCGACACGGCATAGGGGTCCAGCTCGGGCTTCTCCGAGTACTTGAGCAGGATGGAGTGGTTGATCTTGGACAGGTTCACCTGCCCCATGGTCCAGCCACCGAAGCGGCGTTCGGCGATTTCTTCGTAGTGCAGCAGCTCCACGTTCTTGTGGCGCGGGTCCTTCTGGATGTGGCCGTACAGGTCGCTCACCGCGGAGCGCCCGCCTTCGATGGCCTGAAGGAACACGCCGCCGCCGTAGCACAGCACCCCGGTGATGCCGCAGCCCGGGTTGTGCTGGCGCGACTGCGTCAGGATGGCTTCGATGGCGGCGGGCGAAGTGTCCACCGCGCGGCTGGCATAGAGCAGGCGTACGAGCATGGTCAGTTCCTTCCAGGGATGAGGGACAGAAATTCGCGGCGCAGCGCCGAATCTTTGAGGAACACGCCACGCATCACGGAGTTGATCATCTTGCTGTCCATCTCGCGCACGCCGCGCCAGGACATGCAGAAGTGGCTGGCCTCCATCACGATGGCCAGGCCGTCGGGCTGGGTCTTTTCCATGATGAGGTCGGCCAGCTGCACCACGGCCTCTTCCTGGATCTGCGGGCGGCCCATGACCCAGTCCACCAGGCGCGCGTACTTGGACAGGCCGATCACGTTGGTGTGTTCGTTGGGCATCACGCCGATCCAGATCTTGCCGATCACCGGGCAGAAATGGTGGCTGCAGGCGCTGCGCACGGTGATGGGGCCCACGATCATGAGCTCGTTCAGGTGCTCGGCGTTCGGGAATTCCGTGATGGCCGGCTGCGCCACGTAGCGGCCCTTGAACACCTCGTTGAGGTACATCTTGGCCACGCGGCGCGCGGTGTTGTTGGTGTTGTGGTCGCCTTCGGTGTTGATCACCATGCTGTCGAGCACGCCCTGCATCTTGACCTCGACCTCGTCGAGCAGCTTCTCCAGCTCGCCGGGCTCGATGAACTCGGCGATGTTGTCATTGGCATGAAAACGCTTGCGGGCAGCGGCAAGGCGCTCTCGGATCTTGACGGAGACAGGCGTGCCTTCATCATCCGGCGGGGTGGACGTCATATCGGCGGCGGGTTGGCTGGACATGGCCAGAATCGTAACAGCGATTGACACACCGCAGATTTCAAAGGTTTTTGACCTCCACCGCTTGATGGCAAAGCGCCAGCAGCTATGTTATTCATAGCAATACTTGCCAACGGCGCCGCCCCACGCCAGTGCCACCGTGGAAGCGGCTTTGCCGGGCCGCGGGGTGGCGTCCCCGGGGGGAAAGCGGCGCAGCCGCTCAGGGGGGCTCAATAGCTTTTTCCGGTGATCCACAGCGCCAGCCGCATGAGGCCGAAGGCAATGCGGTCCAGCACGCGCTGGCGCAGCGGGCGGCCCGCGTAGCGCGCCGGGTCCATGCGCCGGCCGGCATGCTGCATCGCATGCACCAGGCGCTGGCGCAGGTCGGTGGCAAAGGCGGCGTCCTCCACCACCACGTTGGCCTCGCGCGCCAGCAGCAGGCTCAAGGGGTCGAGGTTGGACGAGCCCACCGTGGCCCAGGGCCTGTCGCCCATCGCGTCGATCACGGCCACCTTGGCGTGCAGGAAGCTGGGCGCGTATTCGTGGATCTCCACCCCCGCCTCCAGCAGCGCGCCATACACGGGCCGTGCCGCGTGGTACTGCATGAAGTACTCGTAGCGCCCTTGCAGCAGCAGGCGCACCCGCACGCCCCGGCGCGCCGCCATCACCAGCGCGCGGCGCAGCTTGCCGCCGGGCATGAAATAGGCGTTGGCGATGATGACTTCGTGCCGCGCGGCGCCGATGGCGCGGCGGTAGGCCTTTTCGATGCGGCTGCGGTTGCGCACGTTGTCGCGCAGCACCAGCGCGGCGCGCATGGGCGGGCCGGCCTCGGCGGCCTGCAGCGCATGCTTGGCCGCGCTGGCGGCGCGCAAGGCCTGCAGGGCCTCGGGCAGGCGGCGCTGGCGCGCGTCGCGCACCGCCTGCATGCGCCACCACAGCTGGTCCATGGTCTCGCTGGCCGATGCCACCAGGCTGCCCGTGGCCTGCACCGCGAAGTCAAAGCGCGGCGCCTCCAGCGCGCCGTGGTTGGGGTCGTGGAAGTCGTCCAGCACGTTGATGCCGCCGCAAAACAGCATGCAGCCGTCCACCACGCACAGCTTGCGGTGCAGCCGCCGCCACCGGTGTGGCAGCAGCAGGCCCAGGGGGCCGAGCGGCGAATACACGCGGTACTGCACGCCGGCCGCCTGCAGGCGCTGCGCCCAGCCGTGGGGCAAGGCGCCCGTGCCCACGCCATCCACCACCAGCTGCGTGCGCACGCCGCGCTGCGCCGCGCGCATCAGGGCCTCGGCCACGGCGGCGCCCGCGCCGGTGAAGTCGAAGATGTAGGTCTCGAACTGGATGTCCGACAGGGCGGCGTCCATGGCCTGGATCAGCGCGGGAAAAAGCTCCTCGGCCCCTTGCAGCAGGCGCACCTGGTGGTCGTCGGAAAATCCTGCCCCATGGGCCCGCGCGAAAGGCTTTCTTCTCATTTCGGAAGCCCGTCGCCCGGCGGGGGCGTCGCCCCTTCCAGGGAGGAAGGCGCCGCGAACGGCACAACGGGGGTCATAGCCTGAACTCGGCGATCAGCGGGAGGTGGTCGGACATGCGCCACCAGATGCGGCCGCGCGGCACATGCAGCGACAGCGGCGTGAGGCCGCGCACGTACACATGGTCCAGCTGCGCCAGCGGCAGCCGCGCCGGGTAGGTGAAGGTGCGCGGCGCGTCGAACTCGTGCAGCGCAAAGCCGGCCAGCATGCGCTTGACCTGCTGGCCCCAGTCATTGAAGTCCCCGGCCACCACGACGGGCGCGCCGGACGGCACCTCGCGCTCGATGAAGCGCTGCAGGCGTTCGATCTGGCGGATGCGGCTGCCGGGAATGAGCCCCAGATGCACCACGATCACGTGGATGCGCCGCCCGTGGGCATCCACCTCGACATGCAAGAGCCCGCGCTGCTCGAAGCGGTGGTCCGAGATGTCTTCGTGCTGGTGCCCGATCACGGGCCAGCGCGACAGCAGGGCGTTGCCATGTTCTCCGTGTTTGGTGGTGGCGTTGGTGCGGTACACGGCCTCGTAGCCCTCGGGCGCGAGGAACTCGGCCTGGGGCAGTTCGGGCCAGCGCTGAAAATAGGTCGCCTCGCGCCGGTGGAGCTTGCGCACCTCCTGCAGGCAGACGATGTCGGCGTCGAGCTGCTCCACCGCCAGGCCCAGGTTGTGGATCTCCAGCCGGCGCGCGGGCCCGATGCCCTGCACGCCCTTGTGAATGTTGTAGGTGGCCACCCGCAGAATATCGTCGTGTTCCATGTCCTGATTGTGTCGCAAGCCGCGCTGGCTGCGGGTTTGCCCGACGCTGAAAGCCGCGGCGGCGGCTTACACTTGGTTGCACTCCACTCCCCCGCCGTGGCGGGCCGGCACACACCCTGATGGCTACCGAGAACGACCCATCCGCCGCGCCTGCGGTGCTGGCGCTGATCGTCGACAGCAATGCCACTTCCCGCAGCATCCTCGTGGGCCAGTTGCGCGAGTACGGCGTGACCCGCATCGTGCAGTGCACCCGGGTGCAGGATGCGCGCAGCCGGCTGGAGCACACGGTGTTCGACTACGTACTGTGCGAGCAGTATTTCGGCGAATCGGGCTATTCGGGCCAGACCCTGCTGGACGACCTGCGGCGCGCGCAGCTGTTGCCCTTCTCCACCGTGTTCTTCATGGTCACGTCCGAGGCCTCGTACGCCGCCGTGGCCGAGGCCGCCGAGTCCGCGCTCGACGGCTATCTGCTCAAGCCCTTCACGCCCAGCGCGCTCTTCGAGCGCCTGAGCCTGGCGCGCCTGCGCAAGATCCATCTGCGCCCGATCTTCGACGCCATCGAGGCCGAGGATTTCGAGCGTGCCGCGCAGCTGTGCGTGGAGCGCTTCGAATCGCGCCAGCCCTACTGGCTGTATGCCGCGCGCATCGGCTCCGAACTGCTGCTGCGCCTGTCCCGCCACGACGAGGCCCGCACGCTGTTCGAGGCCGTGATCGCCGCCCGCGCCCTGCCCTGGGCCAAGCTCGGGGTGGCACGCGCGCAGATCGAATCCGGGCAGGCGGCGCGGGCCATCACCACGCTGCAGGAGCTGATCGGCGAGGACGCCTCCTTCGCCGACGCCTACGACGTGCTGGGCCGCGCGCAAGTGGAACTGGGCAACTTCTCGCAGGCCATCGAGACCTACCGCACGGCCAGCGGCCTCACGCCGGATTCGGTGGTGCGGCTGCAGAAGCTGGGGATGATGTCGTACTACATGGGCGACCGCGAAACCGCCACCAAGGTGCTGGCACGGGCGGCCGTGCTGGGCATCGACTCCAAGCTGTTCGACTTCCAGTCGCTGGTGCTGCTCACGTTCTCGTACTTCGCCGACAACGACCGCAAGGGCATCGAGCGCTGCATGGCCGACTTTGGCCGCATCCTGGAGCGGCACGAGTCCAGCGCCCGCATCCGGCGTTTCGCGGCGGTGGCGCGCACGCTGCAGCTCATCCAGCAGCGCCAGTTCTCGCAGGCCGTGGAATCCGTGCGCGGCATGGCCGGCGAGATCACCTCCAGCGGCTTCGACTTCGAGGCCGCGTGCAACCTGGGCAGCCTGCTGGCCGTGCTCGCGGTCACCTCGATCGACCTGTCCGAGGGCGAGGGCTGGGTGCGCGCGCTGGGCATGCGCTACGCCAACACGCGGGGCCTGACCGAGCTGCTGGCCAACGCCTGCGGCCTGCACACACCTTACGGAGAGATGGTGCGCGACTGCCTCGTGCAGATCAACAAGACCGCCGAGGCCGCCATGGCACAAAGCCTGGCCGGCGACCCGGCGGGCGCCGTGAACCACCTGCTGCAGCAGGCCGGGCACACGCTCAACTCCAAGCTGGTGGACATGTCCCAGCAGGTGCTGCTGCGCCACCGCGCGCGCATGGCCTCGCCCGAAACTCTGCAGGACGCCATCGACGCGCTGCGCACGCGTGTGGGCACCGCGCCCACGCGGGCGATCCTGGGGCAGGACAGCGAACGCCGGCCCGGCGGCGTGGTGCTGCGCGTGCGCGGCGGAGGCGATGAGCCCACCCGCATCCCGTCGCCGCCCCAGGACAGCCTGGCCCCCGACCCCGCCGACCCTCCCGACCCTCCCGACCCCGCGGCCGCGCTGCGCCTGCGGCCGGTCTGAGAACCCGGGGACGCGCCGCTGGACGGACGCCCCTCCGGTGCCATCGGCGACGCGCCTGGCGCCCCCCAAGCCTCAGGCCTGCCCGGCGAACCGGGGCAACAGCAGGCAGGCTTCGGCGTTCGACGCGGAAAAACAGGCGTCCGCGGCGGCCTGCCAGGGTAGCCACCGGAACGCATCGTGCTCGCGCGGGCTGAGCACGACCGGGGTGCCTGAAGGCACGCGCAGCCCGAACACACGCTCCCGGTTGCGCACCACGCCGGGCGCGTAGCGGTACAGCCACTGCGGCCAGATGTCGTAGACGTTCTCCAGCGCCCAATCGGTCAGCACGCAGCCGGGTGACCGCGCATCGATGCCGGTTTCCTCCGCCACCTCGCGGCGGGCCGTCTCCTCAAAAGGCTCCTCCAGGCGGTCCTTGCTGCCGGTGACGGACTGCCAGTGCCCCTCGCCGCCCACGCGGCGAATCAGCAGCACCTCCAGCGCCGGGGTGTGGATCACCACCAGCACCGACTCCGGGAGCTTGCAGGGCCGCTGCGCTGCCACCATGGCGCCCTCCTCACCCGCCCCTGGAGCGCGTGGCGGCGGCGGTGGTGGGCACGGGCGGGGGCAATTCCTTGGCCTGCAGCGCACGCACCTGCACCACCAGCTGGTTGTGCGCATCCAGGAACGCCGCGGCGATGACCTTGCCCTCGTTGGTATTGCTCCAGCCCGCCCCCGCCGCGCCACCGAGCTTGCCGAACACGAGCCCGCCCACCCCCAGGTCGGTGGTGCGTGCCGCCCCGGTGGCCGCGGCCACCTGCTCGGTGGTTTCGTTGTCGGACAGCAGCAGGGCCGTCTGCGCCTCCTTGAACTTGACCTGCTCCACCAGACCGGCCAGGCCGGCAATGTCGCGCAGCACCGGAATCATCGCGATCACCCCGGCCAGGCCGCGCCCCGCATCCTGCTCGCTGAAGGTCAGGCTGGGGGTGAGCGTGTACTGCGCCTCATAGCCCTTGCCCTTGGCCACGGTGGAGTTGTTCTTGCGCAGGATGCCGGAGTCCTTCAGGTCCTGCTCCTGGATGGTGCCGCGCAGGCCGGCCGAGCGGTCCACCACGCGAAAGCAGCCGCTTTGCTGCGCCAGCAGCTTGACCAGGGGCACGGGGGATGCCGGCAGGTGGTAGCCCGAACCCACGGTGTAGCCGTTGGGGTTCTCGGCCAGCGCCAGCGTGGCCACGGGTGCTTCGCAGCGGACCAGCTCGCGGGCGGCGTTCTGCGCGCCCTGGGGCCCGGCCGAACCGGTGACCACCGAGCCGCCCTGGCCCAGTTCGGTCTTCTTTTCGCCGCAGCCCGCCAGGGCCAGCAGCAACACCCCTGCCAGCAGGGCCGGGATCGTCATGGAACGCATGGAAGGCTTCCTTTCAACGCTGGGGAACCAGCCAAGAAAAAAGCGGCATGGGGCCGAGGCCCCTGCCGCTTTGTGGTGCGATGCCGCCGGAGTGCATCTGCGGGATCGATCTGGCGGATGCCCCGGATCAGGCCGCCTTGATGGCGTCGGGGTTGCGCAGGCGGATGTGCAGCTCGCGCAGCTGCTTTTCGTCCACCGGCGAAGGCGCCTGCGTGAGCAGATCCTGGGCGCGCTGGGTCTTGGGGAAGGCGATCACGTCGCGGATCGACTCGGCACCGGTCATCAGCGTGATCAGGCGGTCCAGGCCGAAGGCGAGGCCACCATGCGGAGGCGCGCCGTACTGCAGCGCGTCCAGCAGGTAGCCGAACTTGGCCTGTGCGTCTTCGGGCGTGATCTTGAGGGCATCGAACACCTTCTTTTGCACATCGGCGCGGTGGATACGCACCGAGCCGCCACCCAGCTCCCAGCCGTTGAGCACCATGTCGTAGGCCTTGGCGATGCACTTGCCAGGGTCCGTGTCCATCAGGTCCTCATGGCCATCCTTGGGCGACGTGAAGGGGTGGTGCACTGCGGCCCAGCGGTCGTTCTCTTCGTCATGCTCGAACATCGGAAAGTCCACCACCCACAGCGGTGCCCAACGGCTTTCGAACAGGCCGTTCTTCTTGCCAAAGTCGCTGTGGCCGACCTTCAGGCGCAGTGCGCCGATGGAGTCGTTGACGATCTTTTCCTTGTCGGCACCGAAGAACAGCAGGTCGCCATCCTGGGCGCCGGTGCGCTTCAAGATCTCGGCGATGGCTGCGTCGTGCAGGTTCTTGACGATGGGGGACTGCAGGCCTTCGCGGCCGTTGGCCACCTCGTTGACCTTGATCCAGGCCAAGCCCTTGGCGCCGTAGATCTTCACGAACTCGGTGTAGGCGTCGATCTCGCCGCGCGAGATCTGCGCGCCGCCCGGCACGCGCAGGGCGACCACGCGGCCGCCCTTGGTGGTGGCGGGCGCGGAGAACACCTTGAAGTCCACGTCCTTCATCACTTCGGTCAGCTCGGTGAATTCGAGCTTCACGCGCAGGTCGGGCTTGTCGGAGCCGAAGCGGAACGCCGCCTCCTGATAGGTCATGATGGGGAACTCGCCCAGATCCACGCCCAGCTGGGTCTGGAACACCTCGGCGATCATGCGCTGGAAGATCGCGCGGATCTCTTCCTCGCCCAGGAACGAGGTCTCGCAGTCGATCTGCGTGAACTCGGGCTGGCGGTCGGCGCGCAGGTCTTCGTCGCGGAAGCACTTGGTGATCTGGTAGTAGCGGTCATAGCCGGCCACCATCAGCATCTGCTTGTACAGCTGGGGCGACTGGGGCAGCGCGAAGAACTGGCCATCGTGCACGCGGCTCGGGACCAGGTAATCGCGCGCGCCTTCGGGCGTGCTCTTGCCCAGCATGGGCGTCTCGATGTCGATGAAGCCTTCCTTGTCCAGGAAGTTGCGCACCTGGATGGCCGTCTTGTAGCGCAGCATCATGTTGCGCTGCATGTGCGGGCGGCGCAGGTCCATCACGCGGTGCGTGAGGCGGGTGGTCTCCGACAGGTTCTCGTCGTCCATCTGGAACGGAGGCGTGACCGAGGGGTTGAGCACGTTCAGCTCGTGGCACAGCACTTCGATCTGGCCGCTCTTGAGCTTGTCGTTGGTGGTGCCGTCAGGACGGGGGCGCACCAGCCCCTTGACCTGCACGCAGAACTCGTTGCGCACATCTTCGGCGGTCTTGAACATCTCGGCGCGGTCCGGGTCGCACACCACCTGCACGTAGCCTTCGCGGTCGCGCAGGTCGATGAAGATCACGCCGCCATGGTCGCGGCGACGGTTCACCCAGCCCGACAGGGTGACGGTTTGGCCCATCAGGGCTTCGGTCACAAGACCGCAATAGTGGGAACGCATGGCCATGGCAGAAACTTCCGGCGCCCAGGGGGCGCGTTAAGGGGATTACTTACTTGGATGAAACGAGCGTCGGGTCCGCCGGAGCGACCACGCCCATCGAAACAATGTATTTGAGGGCGGCGTCCACGCTCATGTCGAGCTCGACGCAGTCGCTCTTGCGCAGCATCACGAAATACCCGCCCGTGGGGTTGGGCGTGGTGGGCACGTACACGCTCACGAATTCGTCGCGCAGGTATGCCGCCACCTCGCCGTTGGGCGCCCCGGTGACGAAGGCCACGGTCCAGACGTCCTCGCGCGGCCACTGCACCAGCACGGCCTTGCGAAACGCGTTGCCGCTTTCGGAGAACAGCGTGTCCGACACCTGCTTGACGCTGGAGTAGATGGAGCGCACGACCGGGATGCGGTGCACCAGGGCATCGCCCCACTGCACGAGCTTGCGGCCCGCGAAGTTGCTGGCGATGGCGCCCACCACCAGCAGGATGAGCAGCGTGAGGACCACGCCGAAGCCGGGAATGTGGATTCCCAGCAGCTTGTCGGGGTGCCATGCGCCCGGCAGGATCTGCAGGGTCTGGTCGAGCGTGCTCACGATCCAGTTGAGCACCCACGCCGTGATGACCCCTGGCACGATCACCAGAAGGCCGGTCAACAGCCATTTGCGCAAGGCAGCCATGAAGGTACTCAGTTCGACGAAGGGGTTGTGGAGGTTGAACCGCCGCCAGCGCTTGGTGCAGCTGCGCTGGACGCTTCTTTTTTAGGAGCATCTCCGGTGCTGGCGGGAGCGGGCGCGTCGGACTTCGACTCCGGCTTGGCCTCGGTGGCGGGGGCGGAATTCCCGCCGTTGCCGCCGCGGAAATCCGTCACATACCAGCCGGAGCCCTTGAGCTGGAAACCCGCCGCGGTCACCTGCTTGGAAAAGGCCTGCGCGCCGCAGGCGGGGCAGACCGTCAGGGGCGCGTCGGAGATTTTTTGCAGCACATCCTTGGCATGGCCGCAGGAGCCGCATTTGTAGGCGTAGATAGGCATGTCAGAGTGTTGAGGGAAAGTGCAAAACCCTCAATTATAGGCGGCATGCCCCCGGCCACCGTGTCACTCCGTGCCGACGAGCCTGTGGTGCGCCGCATGGCTGTTGCGGATGGCCTGCGGGCCCAGCGAGCCGATCAGCATGCCCGCCAGCGCGGCCAGCAGCCCTGCCAGCTGGGCGGGGAAGACCGCGCCCGCGGGCGTGGCCAGGAACAGCAGCCAGGTCAGCAAGCCCAGCACGATCGCGAAGATGGCGCCCTGCGTCGTGGCGCGCTTCCAGTACAGGCCAAACACCAGGGGCACGAAGGCCCCCACCAGCGGCACCTGATAGGCGCCGGACACCAGCTCATAGATCGACGTGCCCTGCATGTAGATGGCATACGCCAGCACGAGCGCACTGAACACCAGCGTGGTGACGCGCATGGTGCGCAGGTGCTGCCTGTCCGAGCTGTGCGGGCGGAACTGGCGCCAGATGTTCTCGGTGAACGTGACGCTGGGCGCCAGCAGCGTGGCCGACGCGGTGGATTTGAGGGCCGAGAGCAGCGCGCCGAAGAACAGCACCTGCATCACGAAGGGCATCTTGGACAGCACCAGCGTGGGCAGCACCTTCTGCGGGTCGTCCTTGAGCAGCTCGGCCGTCTCGGCGGGCATGATGATCAGCGCGCTGGCCACGAGGAACATGGGCACGAAGGCGAACAGGATGTAGCAGATGCCCCCGATCACCGGGCCGCGCGTGGCGGCCTGGATGTTGTTGGCCGACATCACGCGCTGGAACACGTCCTGCTGCGGAATCGAGCCGAACATCATGGTGACCCCCGCCGCGATGAAGAACACCACGTCATGGAACTTGGGCTCGGGCAGGAAGCGGAACAGCTCGCGGCTGGACGCGAACTCGATGACCTTGCCGGCACCGCCCGCCATGTTGCCCGCGAACACCGCGATCACGGCCAGCCCCACCACCAGGATGATCATCTGGATGAAGTCGGTCACCGCCACCGACCACATGCCGCCAAACAGCGTGTAGGCCAGGATGGAGACCACGCCGATGGTCATGCCCACGGGGATGCTGATGGCGCCGGCCGACAGCAGGTTGAACACCAGCCCCAGCGCCGTGACCTGGGCAGACACCCAGCCCAGGTAGCTGAGCATGATGATGAGGGAGCAGACGATCTCCACCGTGCGGCCATAGCGCTCGCGGTAGTAGTCGCTGATGGTGAGCAGCGTCATGCGGTAGAGCTTGCCCGCGAAGAACAGGCCCACCAGGATCAGGCAGAAGCCGGCGCCGAAGGGGTCTTCGACCACGTTGCCCAGCCCGCCCTCGATGAACTTGGCCGGGATGCCCAGCACCGTTTCCGAGCCGAACCACGTTGCAAACGTGGTGGTGATGATCATGTACAGCGGCAGATGGCGCCCTGCAATGGCGAAATCCGCGGCATTCTTGACTCGCCGGGCTGCCAGCAGGCCGATGGCGATGGTGATCAACAGATAGACAATGACCAGGGTCAACAGCACGGCATGCTCCTCGATGTCGCGAAGGGGTGGGGAAGGGAAACCTAGAAAATCCGGAAACGCAGAAGCACTTGCAACTGCTGTACCAGCATCAGCGACAGCAGGCCCAGCACGAAGCCCGCGCCCACGTAGATGATGCCCTGCAGCAGGCGGTTGGTGCGCTTTTGCGCAGCCAGCAGTTCCAGCAGCTCGCGCCGATGGTCCTGCGGCTTGTGGCGCAGGTAGTCGTACAGCAGCCGGGGCAGCTCGGGAATCAGCTTGGCGTAGTGCGGCGCCTCGGCGCGCAGCTCGCGCAGTACGCGCTGCGGTCCCATCTGCTCGAGCATCCACTTCTCCAGGAAGGGCTTGGCCGTGCTCCACAGGTCCAGCTCAGGGTCGAGCTCGCGGCCCAGGCCTTCGATGTTGAGCAGTGTCTTTTGCAGGAGCACGAGCTGGGGCTGGATTTCCACATGGAACCGGCGCGAGGTCTGGAAGAGCCGCATCAGCACCATGCCCAGCGAGATTTCCTTGAGCGGCCGGTCGAAGTACGGCTCGCACACCGCGCGGATCGCCGATTCCAGATCGTTGACCCGCGTTTCGGGCGGCACCCAGCCGCTTTCGATGTGCAGTTCGGCCACGCGCTTGTAGTCGCGGCGAAAGAACGCCACGAAGTTCTGCGCGAGGTACTCCTTGTCCGATTCGGTGAGGGTGCCCACGATGCCGAAGTCGAGCGAGATGTAGCGCCCGAAGGTCGCCGGGTCCAGGCTCACCTGGATGTTGCCCGGGTGCATGTCGGCGTGGAAGAAGCCGTCGCGGAACACCTGGGTGAAGAAGATCGTGACGCCGTCGCGCGCCAGCTTGGGGATGTCCACCCCGGCATCGCGCAGGCGCTCCGTCTGGCTGATGGGCACGCCGTTCATGCGCTGCATCACCATGACCTCGGGGTGGCAGAAGTCCCAGAACATCTCGGGGATCAGCACCAGGTCCAGCCCCTGCATGTTGCGGCGCAGCTGCGCGGCGTTGGCGGCCTCGCGCACCAGGTCCAGCTCATCGTGCAGGTAGTTGTCGAACTCGGCCACCACCTCGCGGGGCTTCAGGCGCTTGCCATCCGCCGACAGGTTCTCCACCCAGCCGGCCATCATGCGCATGAGGCCCAGGTCTTTCTCGATCACCGGCAGCATGCCGGGGCGAAGCACCTTGACCGCCACCTCGCGCTCGATGCCGTGGCGGTCGCGCAGCGTGGCGAAGTGCACCTGCGCGATCGAGGCGCTGGCCACCGGCACGCGATCGAAGGACGTGAAGACCTCATCCACGGGCCTGCGGAACGCCCGCTCGATGGTGGCGATCGCGACCTCGGGATCGAACGGGGGCACGCGGTCCTGCAGCCGGGCGAGCTCGTCGGCCACGTCGGGCGGCAGCAGGTCGCGCCGGGTCGAAAGCACCTGGCCGAACTTGACGAAGATGGGCCCCAGCCGCTCCAGCGCCAGGCGAAGCCGCTGGCCCCGGGGGGCGTCCAGGTTGCGCCCGAACGACAGGATGCGCGACACCGGCCGCAGCCAGGGCTTCTGGAAGCTGTCGAGCACCAGGCCGTCCAGGCCGTACCGGAACCCCACCCAGAGGATGGCGGCGCCCCGCAGGAATTGCTTCATGCGCCGGCCCGGTCGGAGCCGCTGGCCGGCGCTGCCGGCATGGGGGGCACGGGCACGGCCGCAAAGGACGACGGCGCCACGCGCGCGCCCACGAACTGGCGCAGCGCCTGCGCGGCGCGGCGCGCAACCTGCGCCACCGTGTGCGCCGGGGCATCGCCGATCACGCGTGCGAGGTCTTCCTCGACATCCCAGCGCACATGGTCGACCAGCCAGTTGATCTCGGCGGCCAGCTGCACATCGCCTTCGATGCGGATGGAGGGCTTGTCCCCCCGCAGGACCGCCTGGGCGAGCGTGAGCGGCGAGCTCTCGGTCACTTCAAGGCGCAGGTCGGGCGCCGCGGTCTCGGGCGCCAGGTTGAACAGGCCTGCGGGCGTGATGACAAGCGCCATCGAATAGGCGCGCCACTGCACGCGGGCGATGCGCCCCTTCTGGCGCACCAGGCGGTCGGTGGCCTCCTTTTCCTGCATGAGGACATGGTTGAGGAACAGCACCATGCGCTGCTGCATCTCGTGCACCAGCCACTGCGGAGGTTGGGGGCCGGCGGCCACACGCTCGAAGAGGCCGTCCAGAAACGAAAAAGGGGACTGTGGTGTTGCCATAGTCCCCGATTATTCCCTGAACTGGGATAGCCCCAAATGGGGGTATCTCCTTTATTACTGCAGGGCCTGCACCCCTGCCACCAGCCAGCCGCTGCTGCCCGCCTTGGGCTTGGTCATGTTCCAGACCTCGCGGAACGGGCTCGGGCCCGCGGAGGGTTCCTCGCGGATCATGCCAGAGAACTCGACGCTGGCCATGTAGCCGTCGCCCAGGTCCTCGATGCCCAGCAGCTGGGCCTCGATCATGACCACGTCCGTGTGGTTAGGCTGCACGCCGCGGTGCGCTTCGCGCTCGGTCAGCTGGGTGCGGATCTCGTCCAGCATGCTGTCCGTCATCATGGAACGCAGCGTGGTGATGTCCGAGCGGTCCCAGGCGGCCTGCAGCGTGACGAAGTTGCGCTTGGCGGCGGACAGGAACCCTTCGGTGTCGAAATCGGCCGGAACGCCCCAGTTCTGCGAGCCCGACAGACCCGAACCGATGACCACACCCGTGCCGGCCCCGCCCTGCGCTGCGCGCGAGGCATCGAACGCCATGCTGCTGCGCTCCCAGGGGCGCGCCGAGGCGTCGTTGCCCACGTTGTTGGGGCTGTACTGCGGAGGCACCTGCGCCGCCACCGGCGAGGCGGCCCCTGCCCCCTGGAAGGCGAACGGCGCGCCTCCAGCGGCACCACCGCCCTGGCTGGCGCCACTGCGCGCGCGCATCACCATCTTGAAGATGGCGAACGCGGCCAGCGCCAGCAGCGCGATCATCAAAATATTGCCGAACCCTGCGCCCAGGCCCAGCGAACTGGCCAGCCAGGCCAGGCCCAGGCCCGCGGCCAGGCCACCCAGCATCGCGCCCCAGGGCTTCTTCGCAGCCGCGGCGGCAGGTGCCGCGCCCGCCGTGGCCGGCTTGGCGCCTGCCGCATTGGTCGCGTTCTGTGCCGGAGCCCCCGGCGTTGCGGGCGGCGTTGCCGACTCGCGCTGCGTCACATTGCTCGACTGCTTGCCCACCGATTTGCCGCCAGCCAGTCGCCGGGCGTCGGCATCGGCGTGTGCAAACGCCAGCATCGCGACCAACACCACAGACCACAGTTTCATCATGACTTCTCCGTCTCCGTTAATGACCGAGCGAAACGCTCACTCAGCACTTGATTCCAACATGCAGGGCCACGATTCCCCCCGTCATGTTGTGATAGTCCACATGCCCAAAGCCATTTTTCTGCATGAGGCTTTTGAGTTCTTCCTGTCCCGGGTGCATGCGGATGGACTCCGCCAGGTAGCGGTAGCTGGCATCGTCGCCCGCCACCAGCTTGCCCAGCTGGGGCAGCACCTTGAACGAATACCAGTCGTACACTTTTTCCAGCGGCTTGGCCACCTTCGAGAATTCGAGCACCAGCAGCTTGCCGCCGGGCTTGAGCACGCGGCACATCTCGGCGATGGCCTGGTCCTTGTGCGTCATGTTGCGCAGGCCGAAGGCCACGCTCACCACGTCGAAATGCGCATCCGGGAACGGCAGCTTTTCGGCATCGCAGACCAGCGTGGGCAGCACCACGCCCGCATCGATGAGACGGTCGCGGCCCACGCGCAGCATGGCTTCGTTGATGTCGGTATGCACCACGCGCCCCGTGGCGCCCACCTTCTTCGAAAATGCCAGCGCGAGATCGCCCGTGCCGCCCGCGATGTCCAGCACCTGGCTGCCCTCGCCGAGGTTGGCCACCATCACGGTGTAGGCCTTCCAGGCGCGGTGCAGGCCGGCCGACATGAGGTCGTTCATCACATCGTATTTGGAGGCGACCGAATCGAACACGCCACGCACGCGGCGCGCCTTTTCCTGCTCGTCGACCGACTGAAAACCAAAATGTGTGGTGCTCATAAGAATCATGCTAGGCGCGCAAGCGCCAGAGGTACAGCGACAACCCCGCACTGAAATGGGGCTTGTGTCGCAATTAGGACAACGCCATCAAAGAGAAAACAGCCGCTACCGCTTGCCTATATTGCGCTGGCAGCTCTTCTTTCAATAGCACATTGGTCAACAAGGGCTTAGGGGCTGCCCTTCAGTGACCGCCACAGGCATGCCCGCCTGCACCACCCTTGGGCGCCATCGGCGCGTCGCGGTCCACGCCCGCCGCGGCCAGGCGCTCGGTGTACTGCGTCCACAGCGCGTCCTGCTTCTGGCCCAGTTCGTAGAGGTAGTCCCAGGTGAAGATGCCGCTGTCGTGGCCGTCCGAGAACGTGGGCTTGACGGCGTAGTTGCCCACGGGCTCCAGGTTGACCAGCGTGACCTCCCGCTTGCCCGTCTGCAGCACTTCCTGGCCCGGGCCATGACCCTGCACTTCGGCCGACGGTGAATACACCCGCATCAGCTCAAACGGAATGCGGAACGTGGCGTCATCGGAGAACCCCACTTCGAGCACCCGTGATGCTTCGTGCACCGTGATTGCCTGCGGCGTGGGCGCGCCCGCTTTCAAACCTGCCATGGATTCACCTGTGAGAAAACTGTTGTCAGAAAAGGCGGTTGTGATTGTCCCACCCGCCGCAGACCCCACCGCCCAGAGGGCCGGCAGACGCACCGACTCCTGACAGAGCGCCAGTCACGCAGTAGCCAGGGTCGCCAGTTGCTGGCGCAAGGCGCTTTCCAGCGCTGGCAGCAGCGCCTGCACGGAAGCCTCTTGCGCCACAGGGCTGGGGCGCTGCGCAGCCGCCCACACGGGTGAGGGAAAGTGACTGTCCCAGTCAAACCGCGCAAACACATGCCAGTGCAGGTGCGGCACCATGTTGCCCAGCGCCGCGATGTTGACCTTGGTGGGCGACAGGTGCTGGCGCAGGGCCTGCTCCACCACCGTCACGGCCTCCATGCAGTGGGCACGTTCGGCAGCAGCCAGGTCAGAGAACTCGGCCACATGCGCATTCCAGACCACGCGGTAGAAGGCAGGAAACCCCGCCTCCTGCGCACGGATGACACGCAGGCGCTCACCGCGCCAGACCAGTGCGCCACCGTCTTCAGCGCACAACGGGCAGGCCGTCACACCAGCACCCGCTCGATGCCGCCGTTGTTGGCGCGCTGCACATAGTCCGGCATCCAGTTCTCGCCCAGGATTTCGCGCGCCATCTCGACCACGATGTAGTCGGCTTCGAGCAGGCCGTTGTTCAGGTCGCCTTCGTAGCGGTTCAGGCCCTGCAGGCAGCTGGGGCAGCTGGTGAGGATCTTCACGTTGTCCTGCGCTCCCACTGCGCCGCTGGCACGCAGCTGGGCCTCGCCCTTCTTGATTTCTTCTTCCTTGCGGAAGCGCACCTGCGTGGACACATCCGGGCGCGTCACGCCCAGCGTGCCCGACTCGCCGCAGCAGCGCTCGCTCTTCAAGACCTGCTCGCCCACCAGCGCCTTCACGGTCTTCATCGAGTCCTGCAGCTTCATGGGGTTGTGGCAAGGCTCATGGTACAGGTAGGCACCCTTGCCCTGCAGCTGGATGCCCTTCTCCAGCAGGTACTCGTGGATGTCGATGATGCGGCTGCCCGGGAAGATCTTGCCGAACTCGTAGCCCTGCAGCTGGTCGTAGCAGGTGCCACAGCTCACCACCACGGTCTTGATGTCGAGGTAGTTGAGCGTGTTGGCCACGCGGTGGAAGAGCACCCGGTTGTCGGTGATCATCTTCTCGGCCTTGTCGAACTGGCCGCTGCCGCGCTGCGGGTAGCCGCAGCACAGGTAGCCCGGCGGCAGCACGGTCTGCACGCCCGCATGCCACAGCATGGCCTGCGTGGCCAGACCCACCTGCGAGAACAAGCGCTCCGACCCGCAGCCGGGGAAGTAGAACACCGCCTCCGTCTCGGCCGTGGTGGCCTGCGGGTCGCGGATGATGGGCACGTAGTCCTTGTCCTCGATGTCGAGCAGCGCGCGCGCCGTCTTCTTGGGCAGGCCGCCGGGCAGCTTCTTGTTGATGAAGTGGATCACCTGCTCCTTGATCGGCGCCGTGCCCACCGTCGCTGGCGGCTTGGCCGTCTGCCTGCGGCCCACCTTGCGCAGCAGGTCCACGGCCAGGCGCTGGGCCTTGAAGCCCACGTCCACCATGGCCGAACGCATGAACTTGATGGTGTCCGGATTCGTGGCGTTGAGCATGGTCATCGCCAGCGCGTTGCCAGGCCGGAAGGTTTTCTTGCCCATCTTGCGCAGCAGGTTGCGCATGTTCATGGTGACGTCGCCGAAGTCGATCTTCACCGGGCAGGGGCTCTCGCATTTGTGGCACACCGTGCAGTGGTCCGCCACGTCCTCGAACTCCTGCCAGTGCTTGATGCTCACGCCGCGGCGGGTCTGCTCTTCGTACAAAAACGCCTCGACCAGCAGCGAGGTGGCCAGGATCTTGTTGCGCGGGCTGTAGAGCAGGTTGGCGCGCGGCACGTGCGTGGAGCACACGGGCTTGCACTTGCCGCAGCGCAGGCAGTCCTTGACCGAATCGGCGATCGCGCCGATGTCGCTCTGCTGCATGATCAGCGACTCGTGCCCCATGAGGCCGAAGCTGGGCGTGTAGGCATTGGTCAGGTCGGCATGCAAGACGGCGGGCCTGGAAGCCGGCCTGGAAGCCAGATGGGCCTCCAGCGCTTTCCCATCCAGCGCAGGCAGCTCCTGATTTCGGAGCAATTTTCCTTTGTTGAAGCGCCCTTCGGGGTCCACCCGCTGCTTGTACTGCGCGAACGGCAGCAGCTCGGCGTCGGTCAGGAACTCCAGCTTGGTGATGCCGATGCCGTGCTCGCCCGAGATCACGCCGTCCAGGCTGCGCGCCAGCACCATGATGCGCTCGACCGCCTCGTGCGCGGTCTGCAGCATTTCATAGTCGTCGCTGTTGACCGGCAGGTTGGTGTGCACGTTGCCGTCGCCGGCGTGCATGTGCAGCGCCACCCAGACTCGGCCCTTGAGCACGCGCTTGTGGATGGCCGTGGCTTCGTCCAGGATGGGCTGGAACGCCGCGCCCGCGAAGATGCCCGACAGCGGCGCGCGCAACTGGGTCTTCCAGCTCGCGCGCAGGGTGTGGTCCTGCAGCTGCGGGAACAGGGGTTCGACATCCTGCAGCCAGCCGGCCCACAGCGCGCGCACCTCGGCCACCAGCGCCAGGGCTTGCGCCACGCGGTCCTCCAGCAGTTCGGCCGAGGGGATTTCGCTCGCGTCGTCGTGCTTGCCCAGCGGCAGGTTGCCGCGCTCGAAGAACTCGGTGAGCGCGTCGCACAGCTTGATCTTGTTGCGCAGGGACAGCTCGATGTTGATGCGCTCGATGCCGTCGGTGTACTCGGCCATGCGCGGCAGCGGGATCACCACGTCTTCGTTGATCTTGAAGGCGTTGGTGTGGCGGCTGATGGCGGCCGTGCGCTTGCGGTCCAGCCAGAATTTCTTGCGCGCCTCGGGGCTGATGGCGATGAAGCCTTCGCCGCTGCGCGAGTTGGCGATGCGCACGACCTCGCTGGTGATGCGCGCCACGTCGTCGGCGTTGTCGCCCGCGATGTCGCCGAACAGCACCATCTTGGGCAGGCCGCCCCCGTGCTTCTTGCTCTTGGTGGCGTAGCCCACCGCTTTCAGGTACCGGTCGTCCAGGTGCTCCAGGCCGGCCAGCAGCACGCCCGAGCGCTTTTGCTCGGCGAACATGAAGTCCTTGATCTCCACGATGCTGGGCACGGCGTCCTTGGCGTTGCCAAAGAACTCCAGGCACACGGTGCGCGTGTGCTCGGGCATGCGGTGCACCACCCAGCGCGCGCTGGTGATCAGGCCGTCGCAGCCTTCCTTCTGGATGCCGGGCAGGCCCGAGAGGAACTTGTCCGTCACGTCCTTGCCCAGGCCTTCCTTGCGGAAGGTGCGGCCCGGGATGGCCAGGCGCTCGGTGCGCACGGGCGTCTTGCCGTCGGCCTCGAAGTACTGCAGCTCGAAGGTGGCCGTCTCCACGTCATGGATCTTGCCCATGTTGTGGTCCAGGCGGGTCACCTCGAGCCACTGGGCGTCGGGCGTGACCATGCGCCAGCTGGCCAGGTTGTCGAGCGCCGTGCCCCACAGCACGGCCTTCTTGCCGCCCGCGTTCATGGCGATGTTGCCGCCGATGCACGACGCCTCGGCGCTGGTCGGGTCCACGGCAAACACAAAACCTGCGCGCTCGGCCGCATCGGCCACGCGCTGGGTGACCACGCCGGCCTCGGTCCACACCGTGCCCACTTCGCGGTCCATGCCCGGCAGGCGGCGCATCTCCACCTCGGTCATGGCTTCGAGCTTTTCGGTGTTGATGACCACGCTTTTCCACGTCAGCGGGATGGCGCCGCCGGTGTAGCCAGTGCCGCCTCCGCGGGGAATGATGGTCAGGCCCAGTTCGATGCAGCCCTTGACCAGGCCTGCCATCTCGGTTTCCGTGTCCGGCGTGAGCACCACGAACGGGTACTCGACGCGCCAGTCGGTCGCGTCGGTCACGTGGCTCACGCGCGAGAGGCCGTCGAACTTGATGTTGTCCTTGGCCGTCAGGCGGCCCAGGGTCTTCTGGATCTGGCGGCGCAGCTGCGCGGCCTGCTCGAAGGTGGCGTTGAATTCGGCCACGGCGCGGCGCGCCGCCACCACCAGCTCGCCGACCAGGCGGTCGCGCCCGGCGTCGTCGTCGGGGGTGCGGCGCTTGTCGATCTCGGCCAGGCGGTGCTGCAGGGCATCGACCAGCAGCTTGCGGCGGTTGGGGTTGTCCAGCAGGTCGTCCTGCAGGTAGGGGTTGCGCTGCACCACCCAGATATCGCCCAGCACTTCGTACAGCATGCGGGCGGAGCGCCCGGTGCGGCGCTCCTTGCGCAATTGGTCCAGCACGTCCCAGGCCGGGGACCCCAGCAGGCGGATCACGATCTCCCGGTCGGAGAACGAGGTGTAGTTATAGGGAATCTCGCGCAGACGCACGGGCTCGGCAGCCTGCATCTGCAAGGCAGCCAACGCAATCGGAACATTCATGGGGGTCTACCTGGGGTGGGGGCGTGATTTTATGCCACCGTGCCTTCCCTTGCCGGCGCCCGCCCCGCCCAGGCAAAACCCCCCGTTCAGAACAGCACCCGGCTGCGCAGCGTGCCGCCGACCTTCGCCAGCTTGTCCAGCGCCAGGTCGGACGAGGCCGCGTCGATGTCGATGACCACGTAGCCGATCTTCTCGTTGGTCTGCAGGTACTGGGCCGAGATGTTGATCTGGTTGTCCGAGAAGATGCGGTTGATCTCCGACAGCACGCCCGGCACGTTGCGGTGGATGTGCAGCAGGCGATGCTTGCCAGGGTGCGCGGGCAGCGCGACCTCGGGGAAATTGACCGACGAGGTGCTGGTGCCGTTGTCGCTGTACTTCACGAGCTTTTCCGCCACTTCAAGGCCGATGTTGGCCTGCGCCTCCATGGTGGAGCCGCCGACATGGGGCGTGAGGATCACGTTGTCCAGCCCGCGCAGGGGCGACTGGAACTCGTCCTTGTTGGTGCGCGGCTCCACCGGGAACACATCGATGGCGGCGCCCAGCAGTTTCTTGGCCTTGAGGGCCCCGGCCAGGGCCTCGATATCCACCACCGTGCCGCGCGCGGCGTTGATGAGGATGCCGCCGGGCTTCATGGCGGCGATCTCGGCCGCGCCGATCATTCCCTCGGTGGACGGCAGCTCGGGCACGTGCAGGCTCACGATGTCGCTCTGGCCCAGCAGGTCGTGCAGATGCTGCACCTGGCGCGCGTTGCCCAGGGGCAGCTTGCTCACCACGTCGAAGAAGGCCACCTGCATGCCCATGGCCTCGGCCAGCACCGACAGCTGCGTGCCGATGGAGCCGTAGCCCACGATGCCCAGCGTCTTGCCCCGGATCTCATAGGCGTTGTCGGCCGACTTGAGCCAGCCCCCACGGTGAGCCACCGCGTTTTTCTCCGGAATGCCGCGCAGCAGCAGGATGGCCTCGGCCAGCACCAGCTCGGCCACCGAACGGGTGTTGGAATACGGGGCATTGAAAACGGCAATGCCGCGCTCGCGCGCCGCGTTCAGGTCCACCTGGTTGGTGCCGATGCAAAAACAGCCCACGGCCACCAGCTTGTGCGCCTGCGCAAACACCTCCTCGGTGAGCTGCGTGCGCGAACGGATGCCCACGAAGTGCACGTCGGCAATCTTGCGCTTGAGTTCGTCGTCGGGCAGCGCGCCGGACACCGTCTCGATCTGGGTGTAGCCGGCACCACGGATCACATCCACCGCGGAAGGGTGGATGCCCTCGAGCAACAGGAATTTGATCTTGTTCTTGTCCAGCGAATTGATGGCCATGGCAATAAGGAAGAAGGAGGAGAGGGGGAAAAGCAACCGGCGCGCGACGACGCGAACGAACCGGCGCGGCAGAGGCCTGCGCGCGACCGACAGCATGGTGCATTGCACAAAACCTTGCAAGCCTCGGCAAATGCGCCACACCTTGTCACAAAAGAGTCACAATCGCTTCCCTCATGGGGACCCCAAGGGGTTTCCCCGGTTGTTGCAAGCGACAGGCTCATGCGACAACGACATATCAATGTCACATCGGCTGCATAGCATCCGGCCCTTGTGCTTTTTGTCATCTTCGGAGGAAATATTCATGCAAACGAAGCATCTGGCGGTCTGCGCTGCCATCGCCATGTCGGCGTGCCTGCCTGCACAAGCCCAGGCTCAGGCGCCGGTCGAGATTCAGTGGTGGCATTCGATGAGCGCAGCGCTCGGCGATTGGGTCAACGACCTGGCAAAACAGTACAACGCGAGCCAGACCAAGTACAAGGTCGTGCCCACCTACAAGGGCACGTATGACGAATCGATGACGGGCGCCATCGCCGCGTTCCGTGCGGGCAATGCACCCCACATCCTCCAGGTGTTCGAAGTAGGCACCGCCACCATGATGGCCAGCAAGGGTGCCATCGTGCCCGCGGCCAAGGTGCTCAACGACGGCGGCTTCAAGTTCGACCCCACCCAGTACGTGTCGGCCGTGGCCGGCTACTACACCGCGCCCAACGGCCAGATGCTGAGCTACCCGCTCAACAGCTCCACCACCATCTTCTATTACAACAAGGACGCCTTCAAGAAGGCGGGCCTGGACCCCAACACCCCGCCCAAGACATGGCCCGAGGTGTTCGCCGCCGCGTCCAAGCTCAAGGCCAGCGGCCACAGCTGCCCGTTCACCACGAGCTGGATCAGCTGGACGCAGCTGGAGAGCTTCTCGCTGTGGCACAACACGCTGTTCGCGTCCAAGAACAACGGCTTTGACGGCAACGACGCCCAGTTGCAGATCAACACGCCGCTGCACGTGCGCCACTTCGAGAACCTGGCCAAGGCCTCCAAGGACGGCAGCTTCGTCTACAAGGGCCGCGGCAATGTGCCGGACGCCTCCTTCCCCTCAGGCGAGTGCGCCATGATCACGGGCTCGTCGGGCCTGTACGCCCGCGTGGCCAAGGAAGCCAAGTTCGCCTATGGCATCTCGGCCCTGCCCTACTACGCCGACGTGAAGGGCGCGCCCCAGAACACCGCCATCGGCGGCGCCAGCCTCTGGGTGATGGCCGGCAAGAAGTCCGAAGAGTACAAGGGCGTGGCCGACTTCCTGAACTTCCTGAACGACACCAAGGTGCAGGCGGCCAGCCACCAGCGCACGGGCTACCTGCCCGTGACCACGGCCGCCTACAAGCTCACCGAAGCCTCGGGCTTCTATGAAAAGAACCCCGGCACCGACGTCGCCGTCACGCAGATGATCCGCAAGGCCACCGACAAGTCGCGCGGCATCCGCCTGGGCAACTTCGTGCAGATCCGTTCCATCATCGACGAGGAAACCGAACAGATCTGGTCGGGCAAGAAGACCCCCAAGGAGGCGCTGGACACGGCCGTGACCCGCGGCAACGAACAGCTGGCCCGGTTCGCGCGCGCCAACAAGTAAGTTCTGACGAGCGCCTATGGATGCGACCGGGCCCTTGCGGCCTGGGGACATCGAAAGCCCGCCGCCCCTGTAAACCCCTGCGGTTCACTGGGCGGCGGGTTGTCTTTTTTTGCCGCCGGGCTGCCCCGGGGCAAAAAGCGGCCCCCCGAAGGGGCAGCGCCCCTGCGCAACAGCCAGCACGGGGGCATTTTTTGAGAGTCTGGACATGGAAAAACGCGTTCTCTTTCGCTCTGCGTGGCTGCCGTGGGTGCTTCTGGCACCCCAGCTGGCCATCATCAGCGTCTTCTTCTTCTGGCCCGCAGGCCAGGCCCTGGTGCAGTCGTTCCAGATGCAGGATTCCTTCGGCTTCTCGAGGGAATGGGTCGGTTTCGACAACTTCCGGGACCTGTTCCAGGACCCCGGCTATCTGGCGTCGTTCAAGACCACCGCCTTCTTCTCGATCCTGGTGGCGGTCAGCGGCATCAGCCTGTCGCTGATCCTGGCGATCTTCGCCGACCGCATCATCAAGGGCGCGATGGTCTACAAGACCGCGCTGCTGCTGCCCTATGCCGTGGCACCCGCCGTGGCGGGCGTGCTGTGGATGTTCATGTTCTCGCCGTCGCTCGGGGTGGTGGCCTACATGCTGCGCCAGTCGGGCTTCGACTGGAACCACATGCTCAACTCCGACCACGCCATGGCGCTGATCGTGATCGCCGCGGTGTGGAAGCAGATCTCCTACAACTTCCTGTTCTTCCTGGCGGGCCTGCAGTCCATCCCCAAGTCGCTCATCGAAGCCGCAGCCATTGATGGCGCGGGCCCCTGGCGCAGGTTCTGGAGCATCCAGTTTCCGCTGCTCTCGCCCACCACGTTCTTCCTGCTCGTGATCAACGTGGTGTATGCCTTCTTCGACACCTTCGCCATCGTGGACGCCACCACGCAGGGCGGCCCGGGCCGCGATACCGCCATCCTGGTCTACAAGGTGTACCACGATGGGTTCAAGGCCATGGACATGGGCGGATCGGCCGCGCAGTCGGTGGTGCTGATGGTGATCGTGGTGGTGCTCACCGTGATCCAGTTCCGCTACGTCGAGAAGAAAGTGCAGTACTAGATGACTCCCCCCCGAAGCGCCTGTGGCGCCTCCCCCTCGAGGGGGCGCCTCCAGCGGCCCGGCAAAGCCGGTTCCGCGGTGGCACGCGCATTGGCCCTCCTTAATTCACGCATGTCTTCTTCATCGCCCCTCTCTCCTGGAGCCCTCGCATGGTAGAGCGCAGTCCTTATCTCACCGCGTTCTCGCACCTCATCATGGTGCTGGGCGTGATCATCGTCGGCTTTCCGCTGTACCTGGCCTTCGTGGCCTCGACCCACACCGCGCAGGACATCGTGCAGGTGCCCATGCCCATGGTGCCCGGCGGCAACTTCTGGCAGACCTACCACGACGCCCTGTTCGGCGGCGGCACGGGCGCGGGCTCCACCGCGCCGGTGGCGCGCATGATGTGGGTGAGCTTCGTCACCGCCATCGTCATCACGCTGGGCAAGATCGCCATCTCGCTGCTGTCTGCGTTCGCCATCGTGTACTTCCGCTTCCCCTTCAAGGGCATCTGCTTCTGGCTGATCTTCATCACGCTGATGCTGCCGGTGGAAGTGCGCATCGGCCCCACCTACCAGGTGGTGTCGGACCTCGGCATGCTCAACACCTATGCGGGCCTCACGGTGCCGCTGATCGCGTCGGCCACCGCCACGTTCCTGTTCCGGCAGTTCTTCCTCACGGTGCCCGACGAACTGGTGGAAGCCGCCCGCGTGGACGGCGCGGGCCCCATGCGCTTCTTCAAGGACATCCTGGTGCCGCTGTCGCGCACCTCGATTGCCGCGCTGTTCGTGATCCAGTTCATCTACGGCTGGAACCAGTACCTGTGGCCGCTGCTGGTGACCACCTCGGAAGACATGTACCCCGTGGTGATCGGCATCAAGCGCATGCTGGCAGGCGGCGACGCGGGCAACGAATGGAACATCGTGATGGCCACGGCCCTCCTGGCCATGCTGCCTCCGGCCTTCGTGGTGGTGGTCATGCAGCGCTGGTTCGTCAAGGGCCTGGTGGACACCGAGAAATAAGACAAAACCCCTGCCAGCGCTTATCCATTCAGCACTTGTAGCTATCAAATTCATTGCATCATGGCATCCATCTCCCTTCGCAACATCATCAAGCGCTACGGCCATGGCCCCAAGGCCAACCAGGTGATCCACGGCGTGAACGCCGAGGTCCAGGACGGCGAGTTCATCGTCATCGTGGGCCCCTCGGGCTGCGGCAAGTCCACCCTGCTGCGCATGGTCGCGGGCCTGGAGGAAATCTCCGGCGGCGAGCTTCGCATCGGCGACCGCGTGGTGAACAACCTGGAACCCGCCCAGCGTGACATCGCGATGGTGTTCCAGAACTACGCGCTGTACCCGCACATGACGAACTTCGACAACATGGCCTATGGCCTGAAGATCGCCAAGGTGCCCAAGGAGGAAATCAGGGCACGCGTGGACAAGGCCGCCAAGATCCTCGAACTGGGCCATCTGCTCGAACGCAAGCCGCGCGAGCTGTCGGGCGGCCAGCGCCAGCGGGTGGCCATGGGCCGTGCCATCGTGCGCCAGCCCCAGGTGTTCCTGTTCGACGAGCCGCTGTCCAACCTGGACGCCAAGCTGCGCGCCCAGACCCGCCTCGAGATCCAGAAGCTGCACCGCGAACTGGGCATCACCAGCCTGTTCGTGACGCATGACCAGGTCGAGGCCATGACGCTGGCGCAGCGCATGATCGTGATGAACGCCGGCAACATGGAGCAGTTCGGCACGCCCGAAGAGGTCTACCACACGCCCGCCACCACCTTCGTGGCCAGCTTCATCGGCTCGCCGCCCATGAACCTGCTCAAGAACGCCCCCAGCGCCGCGCCCGGCACCATCCTGGGCATCCGCCCCGAGCACCTGGACGTGCGCAGCGAAGGCTGGGAAGTCAAGGTCGAGACGGTGGAACTGCTGGGCGCCGAGCGCCTCATCTACGGCCGCATCCATGGCGAACAGATCATTGTGCGCGTGGAAGAAGGCACCCATGCGCCCGCGCCTGACTCGGTGATCCACGTGGTGCCGCGCCCAGACCGCCTGCATGCGTTCGACGCCACCACCGGAAAAAGAAAGTGACCCACCCCTGAGCGGCTTCGCCGCTTCCCCCTTCTCCCGGCTGCGCCGGGAAGGGGGACGACGCCGTCGCTGCGGGGCGGCCCTTGCTCGGCGTCCGCGCGCGGTGCCGTGCCAGTGGCCACCGCGGCGTGGCCCGCAAACCACGAGGCAAGATGACCATGTCTACTCCCTGGCCCTACCCCCGCTGGATCGCCCACCGTGGCGCCGGCAAGCTGGCCCCTGAAAACACCCTGGCCGCGTTCCGGCTGGGCGCCCGGCATGGCTACCGCATGTTCGAGTGCGACGCCAAGCTGAGTGCCGACGGCGTGCCATTCCTGATGCACGACGCCACGCTGGACCGCACCACCAACGCGGCGCAGGCGCTGGGCACCACCGCCAGCCGCACCGGGGGCGATCACCCCTGGAGCGCATTGGCCCAGCTGGACGCGGGCAGCTGGCATTCGCGCACCCACGCGGGCGAGCCGTTGCCCACCCTGGAGAACACGGCGCGCTATTGCATCGCCAACGGCTTCTTCCTGAACATAGAGATCAAGCCAACGCCCGGGGTCGAGGAAAAAACGGGCCGGGTGGTAGGGGAACATGCGGCGCGTCTGTGGCAGGGCCAGGCCGTGCAGCCCCTGTTCTCATCCTTCCAGCCCGACGCGCTGGCGGGCGCCCGGGCCACGGCCCCCCACATTCCGCGCGCGCTGCTGCTGGACACGTTGCGCGACGGCTGGTTGGACCTGGCCCGCCAGCTAGGCTGCGTGGCCATCGTGTGCAACCACGCACTGTGGGATGCGGTGCTGGTCGCGCAGGTCCACGGCGCGGGCCTGCGTGCGCTGAGCTACACGGTGAACGACGACTGGGCCGCGCAGCGGCTCCTCCACCTGGAAACCGACGGCATCATCACCGACCGCGTGGACTTTTTTTCGCCCGCCACGCCCTAGGGCCTGCCGTCGCCCCAACCCCGCCCCAAGGCCCGCGCCACCGTGGAACCGGCTTTGCCGGGCCACCGGTGGCGTCCCCCTTCCAGGGGGAAGGCGCGCAGCGCCTCACGGGGTCAGTCCAATTTAGCGCCCGACTTCTTCACCGCGTCGGCCCAGCGCGGCATCTCTGCAGCCAGGAATTTCGCGAAGTCGTCCGACCCCAGGAAGGCTGGGTCCGCCCCCTGGGTCACCATGCGGTTGCGCACCTCGGGCATCTGCAGCACCTGGCCGAAGGCATCGCTGAGCTTGTTGACAACGTCCTTGGGTGTCCCGGCCGGAGCCAGGAAGCCGTAGAAGCCCACCACCTCGAAACCCTTGATGCCGCTCTCGATCACCGTGGGCACGTCAGGCAGCGCGGGGTTGCGCTCCTTGCTGGTCACGGCCAGAGCGCGCACCTTGCCCTGCTTGTGGTAGCTGGCGGCCTGCGGAATGCTTTCGGCCATGAACTGCACCTGGCCGCCCATGAGGTCCGTGAACGCGGGTGCGCTGCCCCGGTAGGGGATGTGCACCATGAACAGGCCGGTGGCCGTCTTGAACATCTCGGGCACCAGGTGGCTGATGCCGCCATTGCCCGCCGAGCCGAAGTTGACCTGGCCCGGCCGCGACTTGGCGTAGGCCATGAACTCCTGCAGGTTCTTGGCGGGCACGCCAGGGTTCACCAAAAGGGCCAGCGGCTGCATGGCGGTGCGCGCGATGGGCACAAAATCCTTGAGCGTGGAATACGGCAGGCGGCTGTAGAGCCCGGGGTTGATCACCATCACGCCCGTGTTGGCCAGCATGATGGTGTGGCCGTCGGGCGGCGCTTTCATCACGTCCTGCGCGCCCACGGTGCCACCCGCACCGGCCTTGTAGTCCACCACCACGGGCTGGCCCAGCACGGCCTGCAGCTTGTCGGTGAGCAAGCGTGCATGCTGGTCCAGCGGGCCGCCGGCCGGAAAGCCGATGACGATGCGCACGGGCTTGGAAGGAAAGGCCTGCTGGGCCTGCGCGGCCACCGACAGGGCGAGCCCCGCGGCCAGTACGGGCCAGGAATGCTTGAGCGTCATCGTGTTCTATCTCCAGGTTTTTGTGTTGTTGAGGATCGGGGAGTGTGCACCCGCCCCGCCCGGCGGCGGGTGCGGGGCATGGCACGGCATTGCGCGCGGGTGTGCGGCCGGTCAGGCCTTCCAGCCGCGCACCAGCACCCACTGGCAGGTGGCGCAGGCCACCACCAGCGCGGCATAGGTCAGCATACGGCCGTCGCGCCCCCACACCACCAGTCCGGCGGCCAGGGTTGCCACGCCCACGGTGAAGACGATCGCAAGGCGAGACCCGCCAGACAGCGGCAGGGGTGTTCTGGAGCCGATGAAGCGCCCCGACAAGGCAAGCAGCAGGGCCACGGCCGCGGCGGGTGCCACGAAGTTGAGCAGGTGATTGAAAACGTCCAGAGGACCCATGGAATTGACCCACATCAAGGCTTGAACAGGCAAGGCCGCCTGTTCGGGCCAACAATTTTATAATCGGGAACTATGGCAGTCTGGGCCCTCGGCATCAACCACACCACCGCGCCGCTCGATCTGCGCGGCCGGTTCGCGTTCGCGCTCGACCAGATCGCCCCCACATTGCACGGTTTGCGCCAGTCGCTGGGCACCTCCAGCCGCCACCCCGGGGTGGAAACGGCCATCATCTCCACCTGCAACCGCACCGAAATCTACTGCGCGGGCGAGCAGCCCGCCATGGACCACACGCTGGGCTGGCTGGCCCAGAGCGGCGGCGTGAGCCCCGCGCTGCTGCGCTCGCACTCCTACACGCTCGAGGACAGCCTGGTCGCGCGCCACGCCTTCCGAGTGGCCAGCGGGCTCGACTCGATGGTGCTGGGCGAGGCCCAGATCCTGGGCCAGATGAAGGATGCCGTGCGCGCCGCCGAGACCGCTGGCGCCCTGGGCACCACGCTCAACCAGCTCTTCCAGCGCAGCTTCGCCGTGGCCAAGGAGGTGCGCACCAGCACCGAGATCGGCGCGCACAGCATCAGCATGGCCGCCGCCGCCGTGCGCCTGGCCAGCCAGCTGTTCGAAGACCTCGGCAAGATCCGCGTGCTGTTCGTCGGCGCGGGCGAGATGATCGAGCTGTGCGCCACGCACTTCGCGGCCAAGAACCCCAAGCAGATCGCGATTGCCAACCGCACCCTCGAGCGCGGCGAAAAGCTCGCCACCCGCTTTGGCGGCGAGGTGATGCGCCTGGCCGACCTGCCCGAGCGCCTGCACGAGTTCGACGCCGTCATCAGCTGCACCGCCAGCAGCCTGCCCATCATCGGCCTGGGCGCCGTGGAGCGCGCGCTGAAAAAGCGCCGCCACCGCCCCATCTTCATGGTCGACCTGGCCGTGCCACGCGACATCGAACCCGAGGTCAAGGCCCTGGGCGACGTGTACCTGTACACCGTGGACGACCTGGCCACCGTGGTGCAGACGGCCCAGGCCAACCGCCAGGCCGCCGTGGCGCAGGCCGAGGCCATCATCGACGCGGGCGTGCAGAGCTTCATGCACTGGATGGAGCTGCGCAGCCCGGCGGGCGAAACCGGCGGCGTGGTGCCGCTGATCCAGCAGCTCAACGCCCAGACCGACGAATGGCGCGCCCTGGAGATCGCGCGCGCCAAGAAGCTGCTGGCCAAGGGCGAGGATGTGGACGCCGTGCTCGAAGCCCTCTCGCGTGGCCTCACACAGAAAATGCTGCACGGCACCCTGGCCGAGCTGCGCGCGGGCGACGCCGAGATGCGCGCCCAGACGGCCCAGACCGTCTCGCGCCTGTTCCTGCGCTCGCAAAGCAAGACCCCCCATAACGGCCTGTAGCGGCGCCCGCCCGCACCCCAGCCCGTTCCGATTTCAAGCCAGATCGGCCCTCAGCGCTTGATACACAAGCGCTAACAGCTACAAAATACGTAGCAACCCATTTCTCCAGGATTCCATGAAACCCTTTCTCCGAAGCCAGCTGGAGCGCTACGCGCAGCGCCTGGGCGAACTCGACTTCCTGCTCTCGCGCGAGGACATCATGAGCGACATGGCGCAGTACCGCACCATCTCGCGCGAGCATGCCGAGGTCACGCAGGTGGCGGGCCGCTACGCCCGCTACCAGCAGCGCGAGGCCGACCTGGCCGGCGCGCGCGAGATGCTGGCCGACCCCGACATGGCCGAGATGGCGCAGGAAGAAATCACCAGTGCCGAAGCCGAACTGCTGCAGCTGGAAGACGAATTGCAGCGCCTGCTGTTGCCGAAGGACCCCGACGACGCGCGCAACGCGTTCGTCGAAATCCGCGCCGGCACGGGCGGCGACGAATCGGCCCTGTTCGCGGGCGACCTCACGCGCATGTACACCCGCTACGCCGACCGCGTGGGCTGGAAGGTGGAGATCGTGAGCGAGAACGCGGCCGAGCTGGGGGGCTACAAGGAAATCGTGCTGCGCATCGAAGGCCAGCCCGGAACGGGCCCCTCCGGTAGCGGTGTCTACGGCACCCTCAAGTTCGAGTCCGGCGGCCACCGCGTGCAGCGCGTGCCCGCCACCGAAACACAGGGCCGCATCCACACCAGCGCCTGCACCGTGGCCGTGATGCCCGAGCCCGACGAGCACGAGGCCATCAAGCTCAACCCGGCCGACCTGCGCATCGACACCTTCCGTGCATCCGGCGCGGGCGGCCAGCACATCAACAAGACCGACTCCGCCGTGCGCGTGGTGCACTTGCCCACCGGCCTCGTGGCCGAATGCCAGGACGGCCGCAGCCAGCACGCCAACAAGGCCAAGGCCCTGCAGGTGCTGCAGGCGCGCATTCAAGAAAAAGAACGCAGCGAGCGTGCCGCCAAGGAGGCCGCGCTGCGCAAGGGCCTGATCGGCAGCGGCGACCGCAGCGACCGCATCCGCACCTACAACTTCCCGCAGGGGCGCCTGACGGACCACCGCATCAACCTCACGCTGTACAAGCTGCTGTACGTGATGGAAGGCGACCTGGCCGACGTGCTGCAGGCCCTGGCCCACGCACGCGAGGCCGAGCAGCTGGAAGAGCTGGAGATGGGCACCACGGGCTGATCTCCATCCAGAATTTGAATCAAACTGGCCTCTGGCGCTTGATGGACATGCGCCAGTAGCTATCAAAATAGTAGTGAACAACACCTCCCCCACCCTGGCCCAGGCTTTGGCCCAGGCCCGCACCCTAGGCCTGGAACGCATCGATGCGCAACTGCTGCTGCTGCACGCCCTGGCCCGGCCCGACGCCGGCCGCGCCTGGCTGCTGGCGCACGACACGGACGCGCTGGACGAGGCCGTGCACGCCCGGTTCATCGCCCTGTGCCAGCGCCGCGTTGCGGGCGAGCCCGTGGCCTACCTCACCGGCCGCAAGGAGTTCTACGGCCTGCACCTGGAGGTGGATGCGCGCGTGCTGGACCCGCGCCCCGACACCGAAACGCTGGTGGACTGGGCGCTGGAGATGATGGCCCCATTGTCCGCCCCCCGCGTCGTGGACCTGGGCACCGGCAGCGGCGCCATCGCGCTGGCGCTGCAGCACCAGCGCCCCACAGCCCAGGTGCTGGCGGTGGACGCGAGCGCCGATGCGCTGGCCGTGGCGAAGGCCAACGCCCGGCGCCTGGACCTGGCCGTGCAGTTCCAGCCAGCGAACTGGCTGGCGGGCGTGCCGGGCCTGTTCGATGCCATCGTCTCCAACCCCCCCTACATCGCCAGCGCCGACCCGCACCTGGCCGCGCTCAGGCACGAGCCCCTGCAGGCATTGGCCAGCGGCGCCGACGGGCTCGACGACATCCGCGCCATCGTGGCCCAGGCCCCCGCGCACCTGCGGCCCGGCGGCTGGCTGCTGCTGGAGCACGGGCACGACCAGGCCCCCGCCGTGCGGGCCCTGCTCGCCGCCACCGGTTTCATCCAGGTGCAAAGCCGCAACGATCTGGCCGGCATCGCGCGCTGCTCGGGCGGACAGTGGCCGACAGTGAAATAATCCCCCCATCGCGGGCCGGTGAGGCTCGCCCGCCTCTTTCAAGGAGTATCCCCATGAGCGACACCCAGCAACGCATCGACGCCCTCGTCAAATCCAGCGACATCCTGCTGTTCATGAAGGGCAGCGCCAGCTTCCCCATGTGCGGCTTTTCGGGCCGTGCCATCCAGATCCTGAAGGCCTGCGGCGTGGACCCCAAAGCCGTGGTCACCGTCAACGTGCTCGAGGACGACGAAATCCGCCAGGGCATCAAGGACTACAGCAACTGGCCCACGATTCCCCAGCTGTACGTGAAGGGCGAGTTCATCGGCGGCTCGGACATCATGATGGAGATGTACGAATCGGGCGAACTCAAGCAGGTGCTGGGCACCGAAGGCTGAGCCCATATCGGTTCGCACCCACACAGCCGCCTGCGGGCGGCTTTTTGCTTTCGCTCCAGGGCGATATGGAAATGGGGAAACTACCCCATGGAGGGGCAACCGAGAATGTTTGACTTCATGGTAAAACCGCCGTCTGCTCAGGCTCTCCCCCAAGACACCCATGAATCCCAAAAGCACTTTTGGCAGACGTGTATCGCGCGTTGTCGCGGCCTTTTTTCTTACGGCCCTTCTCGCGGCATGCGGTGGTTCAGACGACCCGAGTCCACCCGTTGCGTCCGAGCCACCGCCCGGCAATCCAGTCCCGACCGACCCGCCAACTGTGCCCTCCGGGCTCGCGAAATATGTGGGCACCTGGGAAGCCTGCTCATCTGCATTCCTCAAAACGACTTACTCCATCACTCTGAACGAGAATGGCAGCTTGGGCCTGGTGGCAAAAGGCACCTATTACACCGGCCCAGGTTGTACGGGGGACGCCAGAGCTGAACTAACACAAACGCCCCGCGTTCTTTCACACGCTGGGCAAACCACGCGTACTGCACGCACGTGGAATTCTGCGCACTATCCTGAAATCAACATCACCGCCGAGTTCGACGATTTTGTCTCTACTGGCACGGTTGGCTGGACACTCATTGGTCCCGAGGTCCATGAGTTCATCCAGTTTGGCGTCTACTCTTGCTTGCCGGTTCCCATCGGAGGTCGGCAGTGTTACCTGCGCCCAAGCTCCCACATTCAGGAGATCAATGTGGCGATGCACCGGGTTGGCGCAACCATGTATTTCTTCAATCGGCCATCCGAATTGGGCGCCAGCATGTCGGAGGGCATCCCCTTCCAGAAGGTGCAATAGCCAACTGGTTGGGCCCGTAGAGCTTCGAGAGGCTTTGTAACACTCCGAGAGATTCAATGGACTTTCGTCCAATCCATTGAACCCCTATCATCCGGCCGGCACGTTGTGTGCTTGAATGATTGCGTGACCTCACATCATGAAGGAGCATGCAATGACCAGCCATAGCCTTGTTCCCCAGCCCCCGGCCCTGCGCCTGCCGGTGGCCCAGATGCGCAACGTGTTCCACCCCGGCGATGTCGAGCGCAAGCTCGCACGGCTGCAGGAGTCCGGCAACCAGCGCGAATACGAAACCCTGCGCACCGTGTACGAACGCATGCTGGAGCGTGGCCCGGAGCGCTTTCAGGTCAAGCCCTCGGGCATCCCCGACATGGCCAGCCTGTACGGGCAGTTGCCCAACTTCACCGAGGTGCTGGACGACGTGAAGCGCCACGTGGCATTGGCGCAGGACAGCAGCGACGGCCTGGAGGTCACGCCCATGCTGCTGCTGGGCCCACCCGGCATCGGCAAGACCCACTTCGCGCGCCATCTGGCCGAGTTGCTGGGCACCGGCATGAACCTGCTGCCCATGAGCTCCATGACCGCGGGCTGGCTGCTGTCGGGCTCGTCGGCGCAATGGAAGGGAGCGCGCCCGGGCAAGGTGTTCGAGGCCCTGGTGGAGGGCGAATACGCCAATCCCGTCATCGTCGTCGACGAAATCGACAAGGCCAGCACCGATGCGCAGTACGACCCCATGGGCGCGCTGTACAGCCTGCTGGAGCACGACACGGCGCAGAGCTTCACCGACGAGTTCGCCGAGATCCCCATCGACGCGAGCCAGGTCATCTGGATCACCACGGCCAATGATGAACGGGGCATTCCCGACCCCATCCTCAACCGCATGAATGTGTACCAGGTGCAGCCGCCCAACCAGGAACAGGCCCGCGCCATCGCCCTGAACCTCTACCACGGCATCCGCGCGGGGCATGACTGGGGGCGGCGCCTCGACCCCGACCCCACGCCGGACGTGCTGGACCAGCTGGCCCAGATGCCGCCGCGCGAGATGCGCCGCGCGCTCATGACCGGCTTCGGCAACGCGCGGCTCGCGCAGCGCAGCACCGTGGAGGTGTCGGACCTGCCGCGCGCCGCCAGCGCCAAGGGGCGCATGGGTTTCATGCAGTAGCCAGGGCACGCCGGCTGAAGTCGGCCGAGATGCCCGCGCGGCGCGGGCCTCCTCCAGCCTCGGCAGCGTGGGCGCGCACTGGGGCGGCAGGCAGGCTGGCCGCTACACTTGTCCAAGGGGCTTGCCCAGCGCCCTGCCCGCCTTCGCCGTAGCCCGTCCCATGACCCTGTCCCAAAGCCTTTTCATCATCGGCCTGCTCATCGCGGCCAGCGCCTTTTTTTCGATGGCCGAGATTTCGCTCGCGGCGGCGCGCCGCCTGCGTTTGCGCCAGATGGCCGATGAGGGGGACGCGCGCGCGGACCGGGTGCTGCGCATGCAGGAGCAGCCCGGCGACTACTTCACGGTGGTGCAGGTGGGCCAGAACGCCGTGGCCATCCTCGGCGGTATCGTGGGCGAGGGAGCGCTGAGCCCCCATTTCAGCGCATTGTTCGGACTGTGGTTTTCGGAGCCGACCGCGCAGACCGCCGGCTTCCTCGCGTCGTTCCTGGTCATCACCTCGCTGTTCATCCTGTTTGCCGACCTGTTTCCCAAGCGCCTGGGCATGGCCGAGCCGGAGCGCCTGGTGGTGCGGCTGGCACAGCCCATGGCCTGGTGCATGACGCTGCTGCGCCCCGTGGTGTGGTTCTACAGCCGGGGGGCCGATGCGCTGTTCCGGGTGCTGGGCATGTCGTCCCTGCGCGATGACCGCATCACCTCGGACGACATCCTGGCGATGATGGAGGCGGGCGCGCGCGCCGGGGTGCTGGCGGCCCGCGAGCAGCAGGTCATCACCAACGTGTTCGAGCTGGATACGCGCACGGTGTCCAGCGCCATGTCGCCCCGCGACCGGATCGCCTTCTTCCTGCGCGACGAGCCCGACTCCGTCATCCGCCTGCGCATCGCGGCCGAGCCGTTTTCGACCTACCCCGTCTGCGAGGGCGATATCGACCACGTGGTGGGTTACGTGGACGCGAAGGATCTCTTCCAGCGCGTGCTGAACAACCAGCCCATCTCGCTGGCGGACGACAGCCTGGTGCGCAAGGTGCTGATCGTGCCCGACCGGCTCACCCTCTCGGAGGTGCTGGAGCAGTTCCGCCAGGTGCACGAGGACTTTGCCGTCATCGTCAACGAGTACAGCCTGGTGGTGGGCGTGGTGACCCTGAACGACGTGATGAGCACGGTGATGGGCGACCTGGTGGGCCCGGCGGACGAAGAGCAGATCGTGCGGCGCGACGAGAATTCATGGCTCATCGACGGTGTCACGCCGATCGAAGACGTGCTGCATGCGCTGTCGCTCGACGAATTGCCCCACGCGGAAGAATACGAGACGCTGGCCGGCTTCCTGATGGTGATGCTGCGCCGCGTACCGCGCCGCACGGACAGCGTGAGCTGGGGCGGCTACAAGTTCGAGGTGCTGGACGTGGACAGCTACCGCATCGACCAGGTGATGGTGTCCCGCCTGGGTGCGCCCCAGGCGGAAAGCCCTGCCACGCCCCCTCCGGCGGACAGCACCGCGGCGCCTGTGAAGTAGGGATGCCTTCGCGGCCATGCCCGTCGGGCCCGGTGCGGCACGGCGCCTGCCACAGCGGCCTGCCAAAGCATGGATCAAATCGGGCTCCAACGCCCTCAGCATAAGCGCCAGCAGCTATAGGAATAGGAGCACCCGTATCCGCATCGGTGGCCGCTGCGCGGATTCCACGGGTCTGTCCTCCGGCGCCGGGCTGCGTTGGCACCAAGGCCGGGCGCCGCAGGGGACCGCTTCAGGCTGCGGGCAGCTGAGGCTTCTCGCCAAACAGCCAGTTGCGCTGGGCGCCAAACACCGCATCCGGGTAGGGCGAGCGCCCACGGCTGCCGTTGTAGCGGCCCAGCGCCATGAACAGGTCGCCCCGTTCCCGGTCGATGTAGTGGCGAAGGATCACGCAGCCAAAGCGCAGATTGGTCTGCAGATGGAACAGCTTGCCCGCATCGCCGTCGCCGATCACGCGCGTCCAGAACGGCATGACCTGCATGTAGCCGCGAGCGCCCACGCTGGAGACGGCAAACTTGCGGAAGGCGCTTTCGACCTGGATCAGCCCCAGGACCAGGGAGACATCGAGCCCGGCGCGCTTGGATTCGTACCAGGCGGTCTGCAGGAAGTCGCGCCGGATCTCCCACTCGGGTTTGCGGCGGCGCAGCCGGTCGCTCATGGTGCCCAGCCAGCGCAGGTAGTGGATGCGGGCCTCGGTGGTGAAGAACTCGGGTTCGGGCGGGGCCTGGTTGGCAATGGCCGAGCTCAGCGCCGTGCGCACGGAGTCCATCAGAGGCTCTTCGAGCTGGCCGCCCGCATGCGCCGCTGCAGGGGCCGCCAGCCACGCCGCGGGGGCGGACAGGGCGGCCAGGCATGCACGGCGGGACAGGCCGCCGCCCTCGGGCGTCCCCCCTGCCGCCAAAGCCAGCCGCGCCTCGCTCATACCGCCATGCGGCCCTTCACGTGGGCCAGGATGTCTGCCGTGGGCACCTTGGTGGCCGCCGTGTCACGGCGATGCTGGTATTCGACCACGCCCTCCTTGAGGCTCTTGTCGCCGATGGTCACGCGGTGCGGCACGCCGATCAGCTCCCAATCGGCGAACATGGCGCCAGGGCGCTCGCCACGGTCGTCCAGGATCACGTCCACGCCCGCGGCCAGCAGGTCCGCATACAGCGATTCGGCCGTGGCCTTGACGGCCTCGCTGCGGTCCATGCCGACGGGGCACACGACCACGGTGAACGGAGCGATGGCGTCGGGCCAGATGATGCCGCGCTCGTCATGGTTCTGCTCGATGGCGGCGGCGGGCAGGCGCGTGACGCCGATGCCATAGCAGCCCATCTCGAAGAAGGCCGGCTTGCCGTCGTCACCCAGGAAGGTGGCGTTCATGTCCTTGCTGTACTTGGTGCCCAGATAGAACACATGGCCCACCTCGATGCCGCGCTCGATGGCCAGTTCGCCCTTGCCGTCCGGCGAGCGGTCGCCCGCCACCACGTTGCGCAGGTCGGCCACGGCATCGGGCTCGGGCAGGTCGCGGCCCCAGTTGACGCCGGTGATGTGGAAATCGGGCTCGTTGGCGCCGCAGATCCAGTCGGCCATGACGGCCACCTCGCGGTCCACCACGATCTTGAGGGGCTTCTTCAGGCCGATGGGGCCCAGGTAGCCGGGCTTGCAGCCAAAGTGGTCCTCGATTTCGGAGAGCGTGGCAAAGCGGAAACCCGCCATGCCCGGCACCTTGGCCACCTTGATCTCGTTCATGTCGTGATCGCCGCGCAGCAGCAGCAGCCAGACCTGGGTCTTGACGATCTCGCCCGCCTCATTGGTTTCGTCCGTGGCCAGGACCAGCGACTTCACGGTGGTCGCCAGTGGCACGCCAAGCAGCTCTGCCACGTCGGCGCAGGTGCTCTTGCCCGGCGTGGCCGTCTTGGTCAGCGCCCGCGTGGCAGCGCCGCGTGGACCAGAAGGGGCCAGCGCTTCGGCCTTTTCCATGTTGGCGGCGTAGTCGCTCGCCGGGCAGTAGACGATGGCGTCCTCGCCCGTGGCGGCGATCACCTGGAACTCTTCGGAGAGGTCGCCACCGATGGCGCCGCTGTCGGCCGCCACGGCGCGGTAGGTCAGGCCAAAGCGGTCAAAAATGCGGCGGTAGGCCTGCGCCATGACCTGGTAGCTGGCCTTGGCCGCCCCTTGGTCGCGGTCGAAGCTGTAGGCGTCCTTCATGACGAATTCACGCCCGCGCATGAGGCCAAAGCGTGGGCGGCGCTCATCGCGGAACTTGGTCTGGATCTGGTAGAAGTTCTTGGGCAGCTGCTTGTAGCTCTTGAGCTCCTGGCGCGCGATGTCAGTGATCACTTCCTCGCTGGTGGGCTGCACCACGAAATCGCGGCCATGGCGGTCCTGGATGCGCAGCAACTCGGGGCCCATCTTGTCGAAACGGCCCGTTTCCTGCCACAGCTCGGCCGGCTGCACCACGGGCATGGTCAGCTCCACGGCCCCCGCGCGGTTCATCTCCTCGCGCACGATGGCCTCGACCTTGCGGATCACCCGCAGCCCCATGGGCATGTAGTTGTAGATGCCAGCGCCCAGCTTCTTGATCAGCCCCGCCCGCGTCATGAGTTTGTGGCTGACCACTTCGGCATCCGCCGGAGCTTCCTTGAGGGTGGAAATAAAGAATTGGGAGGCTTTCATCGGAATCGATTTCGGGCAGAACGGGGCAGCCCACTTGCTGCACGCTAGGCGCCGTGCATAATGGACATAGTTTAAAAATTTGGGGTTTGATTATGCTTGACCGGGACGGCTTTCGGCCGAACGTCGGCATCATCCTGCTCAACCAGAAAAACCAGGTGTTCTGGGGCAAGCGCATACGCACCCACAGCTGGCAGTTCCCGCAAGGCGGCATTGACCGGGGTGAAACCCCCGAACAGGCCATGTTCCGTGAACTGCATGAAGAAGTGGGATTATTGCCCAACCACGTGCGCGTGGTGGCCCGCACCCGGGACTGGTTGCGCTATGAGGTGCCTGACCGGTACATCCGCCGCGATGCACGCGGACACTACAAAGGCCAGAAACAAATCTGGTATCTGCTTCAACTGGTGGGCCACGACTGGGACCTGAACCTCCGTGCCACCAACCACCCGGAATTCGACGCCTGGCGCTGGAACGACTACTGGGTTCCGCTGGACGTGGTGGTCGAATTCAAGCGCGGCGTCTATGAGATGGCCCTCACGGAACTGGCGCGCTACCTGCCCCGCCACGAGCAGCGCAACCGCTACCTGCGCAGCGGCATGCGCACGCGCGAAGGGGAGCACGCGGGCACGATGTTCCGGACCGGGTCCATGCTGATCAATCCGGGAATGGAGCTCCCTCCGGGCGCCAGCTTCGATCCCGACCCGCAGAACAGTGTGCCGGGGGAGCTGGACGGCCTGCCCACGGTCACCACGCCGCGCTAGCCCTTCAGTGGCCAGCCACCATGAAAAACGCCTGCGCAGAGCAGGCGTTTGACTGGGTGCGAGTGGCCTGGAGCTTGGCCATCAGCTGGTGGCAGCCAGCACCAGATTGTCGCGGTGCACCATCTCCGGCTCCGCAACATACCCCAGAAGCCTTTCGAACTCCGTCGAGGGCTTGCGGCACAGCATCCGCGCCTCGGCCGCCGCATAGTTGGCCAGGCCGCGGGCAATTTCAGCGCCGGAGGCGTCGCGCACGGCAATCACGTCACCACGGGAGAAGTCGCCCTCCACCGCCGTCATCCCGATGGGAAGCAGGCTCTTGCCTTCATCCCGCACCTTGGCGGCCGCCCCGGCGTCCACCACCACCGAACCCCGCAGCTGCAGGTGGTCGGCCATCCACTGCTTGCGGGCCTGCTTCTTCTGCGTCTGGGCCACGAGCAAGGTGCCCAGCGCCTCGCCCCGCACGAGGCGGACCAGTACGTCGGATTCACGCCCCCAGGCAATCACGGTGGACGCCCCCGAGCCGGCAGCCCGTTTGGCCGCCAGGATCTTGGTGATCATGCCGCCCTTGCCGATGCTGGAACCCGCGCCGCCGGCCATGGCCTCCAGTGCCGGGTCGCCCGCCTTGGCTTCGTGGACGAACTGCGCCGATGCATCACGGCGCGGATCGGCGGTGTACAGGCCCTTCTGGTCCGTGAGGATGATCAGCGCATCGGCCTCCACCAGATTGGCCACCAGGGCACCCAGCGTGTCGTTGTCGCCGAACTTGATCTCGTCGTTGACGACGGTGTCGTTCTCATTGATCACCGGCACCACGCCCAGGCGCAGCAGCGTGAGCAAGGTCGAGCGCGCGTTCAGGTAGCGCTCCCGGTCGGCCAGGTCCGCATGGGTGAGCAGCACCTGCGCGCTGCCCATGCCCTGCTCGCGCAGCTTGGTTTCGTACATCTGCGCCAGTCCCATCTGCCCGACGGCGGCAGCGGCCTGCAACTCGTGGACTTCGTGCGGCCGCGTGGTCCAGCCCAGGCGCTTCATGCCTTCGGCAATGGCACCGCTGGACACCATCACGACCTCGCGCGGTACGCCGCCGTCGCCACGCACCAGGGCCGCCAGCTGGCGGCTCCATTCACCAATGGCGGTTTCGTCGAGGCCACGCCCCTCATTGGTCACAAGACTGGAACCCACCTTCACCACGATGCGGCGGGCATCACGCAATACGCTGGAAACCATTTTTTTAGTGTTTTTGGCCACTAGCGCCTGTCCATCAAGCGCCGATAGCTATTAAAAATATAGCACTCAAACCAGAAAGGCTTTCGGCGGATCAGGCCGGAGCATCTCCGGCAAAGCGGGGATCCACCTCCACCGGCTCGTTCTCCACCCGCTGCTCGGACTGCACGTGGCGGAAGATGGCATGGATCAGCGGCTCGCAGCCTTCGCGCGTGAGGGCAGAAATCTCGAAGACGGGCCCTTTCCACTTGAAGCGCTTGACGAAGTCCTTCACCCGCGTTTCCCGCTCTTCGGTGGGCACCATGTCCAGCTTGTTCAACACCAGCCAGCGCGGCTTGTTGTACAGCTGCTGGTCGTATTTCTTGAGCTCGTTCACGATGGCCTTGGCCTGGGCCACCGGATCCACCGCATCATCGAAGGGCGCCAGATCGACAATGTGCAGCAGCAGGCGGGTGCGCTGCAGGTGGCGCAGGAACTGGTGCCCGAGGCCTGCACCTTCCGAAGCGCCTTCGATCAGCCCGGGAATATCGGCCACCACAAAACTCTGCTCAGGGCCCACGCGCACGACGCCCAGGTTGGGGTGCAGCGTGGTGAACGGGTAGTCCGCGATCTTGGGGCGGGCGTTGGACACCGCCGTGATGAAGGTCGATTTGCCCGCATTGGGCATGCCCAGCAGGCCCACGTCGGCCAGCACCTTCAGCTCCAGTTTCAGGTTCTTCTTCTCGCCGGGCCAACCCGGCGTCTTCTGGCGGGGCGCGCGGTTGATGGCGCTCTTGAAGCGCATGTTGCCAAAACCACCATCCCCGCCCTTGGCGATGGTGATGACCTCGCCCGGGTTGAGCAGCTCGTACAGCACTTCGCCTGTTTCAGCGTCGGTGATGATGGTGCCCACGGGCATCTTGAGGGTGATGTCGGTGCCAGCGGCACCGAACATGTCCGATCCCATGCCATGCTCCCCGCGCTTGGCCTCATGGCGCCGAGAGTAGCGAAAATCCACCAGGGTGTTCAGATTCGGATCCGCCACCGCGAACACATGCCCGCCGCGCCCACCGTCGCCCCCGTTGGGACCGCCGAACTCCTTGTACTTTTCATGCCGGAAAGACACGCAGCCATTGCCACCATCGCCTGCGGCAATGTCAATAAAGGCTTCATCGACGAACTTCATGGGATATCCAGTTTACAAAAGGGCGCGGCACCGACGGCAGGTTACCCGGCAGGTCGGAGCAGCGGAACGCCTCGGAGGCGCTGTCTGCGAATGGCTTGAACGCGCCATCGTACAGACCAAACAACAAAGCCCCGGCAAAGCGGGGCTTCGATGGCTACCGGAGGAATGAACCTCAGGCAGGAGTCACATTGACCGTGGACTTGGACAACGCACCCTTGGTGCCGAACGACACGTGGCCGTCCACCAGGGCGAACAAGGTGTGATCCTTGCCCACGCCGACATTGTTGCCGGGGTGGAAACGCGTGCCGCGTTGGCGCACGATGATCGAGCCAGCGCTGATCAGTTCACCACCGAACGCCTTGACACCCAGCATCTTTGGCTTGGAGTCGCGCCCGTTTCGCGTAGAGCCGCCGCCTTTTTTCTGTGCCATGACTAGCTCCTTCGATTAAGCAGCAATCGCACCGATTTGCAGCTCAGTGAACTGCTGGCGATGGCCTTGGCGTTTTTGATAGTGCTTGCGACGGCGCATCTTGAAGATGTGCACCTTGTCGTGCTTGCCGTGGGCCACGACAGTGGCTTTCACGGTTGCGCCGGACACCAGGGGCGTACCGATCTTGAGTTCAGCGCCGTTGCCGACTGCCAAAACCTGATCGATCACAATTTCCTGGCCTACGTCCGCAGCAATCTGTTCTACTTTAATTTTTTCGCCGGAAGCAACGCGATACTGCTTGCCGCCGGTTTTTATGACCGCGTACATGTTGACCTCTTGATATGAGTTCTGCAGACGAATTTCCGCAGAGCCCAAGAGTATAGCGCATCGATCCGAGCAGCGCCAGCCCCCGCATGCCGGCCGAGCGGCGGCCTCGCGCAACGCGCCGGGGCGCCTTCAGGGCTTCCTATAATCCGGTCTCTTTCTGCGACCACCATCTTGACTGACCACACCGCCCCCGCCGCATCGCCCCTCCTGCTCGTTGCACAAGACATGCACGAGGTCGACAAGGTCATCGGTCAGCGCCTGACTTCCAGCGTTCCCCTGGTCGCGCAGATATCCCAATACATCATTGCCGCCGGCGGCAAGCGCCTGCGGCCCGCGCTTTTGCTCATGGTGTGCGGAGCCCTGGACTACCGAGGCGCGCAGCGCCACAGTCTCGCGGCCGTCGTGGAGCTGATCCACACCGCCACCCTGCTGCACGACGATGTCGTGGATGCCTCCACCCTGCGCCGCGGCCGCCCCACCGCCAACGAAACCTTTGGCAACCCTGCCAGCGTGCTCGTCGGCGATTTCCTGCACACCCGCTCCTTCCAGATGATGGTCGAGGCGGGCAGCATGCGCATCATGGAAATACTCTCGGAAGCCACCAATGTGATCGCCGAGGGGGAAGTGCTGCAGCTCATGAACATGCACGATGCATCGCTGGACGAAGCAGGCTACCTGCGTGTCATCCGGTCCAAGACCGCCAAGCTGTTTGAAGCCAGTGCCCGCCTTGGCGCGGTGCTGGCGGGCAGCCCGCCCGATGTCGAAGAGGCCTGCGCAACCTACGGCCAGGCACTGGGAACCGCCTTCCAGATCATTGACGACGTTCTCGACTACGACGGCGACGCAGTGGAAATGGGCAAAAATCTGGGAGACGATCTTCGGGAAGGCAAGTCCACCCTGCCCCTGATCGCCGCCATGGAACGCGGAACGCAGAGCCAGGCGCAGACCGTGCGCCACGCCATTGAACAGGGCTCCACCGACCAATTGGCCGAGATCGTGCAGATTGTCCGCGACACCGGCGCACTGGACATCACCCGGGCGGCGGCCTTCGGCGAGGCCCGCCGCGCCATGGCCGCGGCCGAGCAATTACCCGCCAATGCCTATTCAGCAGGTTTGCTAGAATTGGCCGCGCAATTGCTTGCACGACGCAACTGAGATGCCCCATTGCATCCACTTTCGAGTGCAATCGCACACAACGGGGTGTAGCTTAGCCTGGTAGAGCGCTACGTTCGGGACGTAGAGGCCGGAGGTTCGAATCCTCTCACCCCGACCACAAGACCGCATTTTCAACAAAAGCGCCGGTTCTGTGGTGCTGTTGCCAATATCGACGGCTGTACAGCTTGTGGCTGATCGGTGATGATAGGATGGATTCTTTTCCACACCTAACACATTACCGGTTACATGGCCGCTGTTGATACTGCCCCCAAAGAAGCCTCTGCAGTGGCCCTTCCCGGATTGGGCAGGGCGTTGATGTCCGCCGGCAAGTTGACCCAAAAGTCGGCAGAGGACATTTACAAAAAATCACAAATCAGCCGCACCAGTTTTATTGCGGAATTGACGGGATCTGGTGCCGTGTCGGCTGCCGATTTGGCGCACACCGTTTCAGCCGTGTTTGGTGCGCCCTTGCTGGATCTGGAAGCGATTGATCCGCTTCGACTGCCCAAAGAGCTTCTCGATCCCAAAATATGCCAGGCGTACCGGGTCGTTGTCCTCAGCAAACGCAATAATCGCCTGATCGTCGCGACTGCCGACCCCACCGACCAGGAAGCCGCCGAGAAAATCAAATTCACGACCCAGATGGGAGTGGATTGGATTATTGCCGAATATGACAAGCTCAGCCGGCTGGTAGAGTCCACCACGAAATCTGCCAGTGAATCGATGGACACCCTGGTGAGCGGTGGAGGCGACTTTGATTTCGACGATGTAGCCATAGAAGAAGCACCCGACAACAACGATGCAGGCGCCGGCGATGTGGAAGATGCGCCCATCGTCAAGTTTCTCCACAAGATGCTGCTCGACGCATTCAATATGCGCGCCTCGGACCTGCATTTTGAACCCTACGAACACCAGTATCGGGTGAGATTCCGGATCGATGGAGAACTACGGGAAATCGCGTCTCCGCCCATCGCGATCAAGGACAAGCTCGCATCTCGCATCAAGGTGATCTCCCGTCTGGATATTTCTGAAAAGCGAGTCCCGCAAGACGGACGCATGAAATTGAAGGTGGGCCCGGACAGGGTGATCGACTTCCGTGTGAGCACCCTCCCCACCCTGTTTGGGGAAAAAATCGTTATTCGTATCCTGGACCCGAGCAGTGCCAAGCTTGGGATTGATGCGTTGGGCTACGAGCCCCAGGAAAAAGAGCGGCTGCTGGAGGCCATAGGACGCCCCTATGGAATGATTCTGGTCACGGGCCCGACAGGTTCCGGCAAGACCGTGTCGCTATATACCTGCCTGAATCTTCTGAACAAGCCGGGCGTGAACATTGCGACCGCGGAAGACCCGTCGGAAATCAACCTGCCCGGGGTCAATCAAGTCAACGTCAATGAAAAAGCGGGGTTGACTTTTGCCGTGGCCCTGAAATCCTTTCTGCGGCAGGATCCCGACATCATCATGGTCGGTGAAATTCGCGATCTGGAGACCGCAGATATTTCCATCAAGGCAGCGCAGACGGGTCACCTGGTTTTGTCGACCCTGCACACCAACGATGCCCCCACGACCCTGACCCGGATGCGCAATATGGGGATTGCCCCATTCAATATCGCGTCCAGCGTGATTCTTATTACCGCGCAACGCCTTGCACGCAGGCTTTGCCCGGTGTGCAAGGTGCCGGCTGATATACCGCACGAATCCCTTCTCGAAGCGGGTTACAAGGATGAGGACATCGACGGAAGCTGGGTGACCTACCGTCCTGTAGGCTGTTCGGCCTGCAACAATGGCTACAAGGGCCGGGTCGGCATATATCAGGTGATGCCAATCTCGGAAGACATCCAGCGCATCATATTGCGAGATGGAAGCGCGCTTGAGATCGCCGAGCAGGCACGAGCGGAAGGTGTTCGCTCACTGCGCGAATCCGGCCTGCACAAAGCAAGATTAGGTTTCACTTCGCTGGAAGAAGTGCTTGCCGTCACCAACGAATAACGGGTTAGAGGGACCAGCATGGCAACTGCTGCATCATCACGGGATATCAAGGAATTTGTTTTCGAGTGGGAAGGCAAGGACCGGCACGGGAAAATCGTGCGCGGCGAGGTGCGCGCTTCCGGGGAAAACCAAGTGCAAGCCACCCTGCGCCGCCAGGGTGTTTTCCCGACGAAGATCAAGAAAAGGCGCATGCGGTCGGGCAAGAAGATCAAGCCCAAGGACATTGCTCTGTTCACTCGGCAGCTTGCAACCATGATGAAAGCTGGGGTACCTCTCCTCCAATCATTTGACATTGTGGGGCGAGGCAATACCAATGCAAGCGTTACCAAGCTGCTGAATGACATCCGCTCTGATGTGGAAACAGGTACGTCGCTGAATGCGGCATTCCGCAAACATCCGATGTATTTCGACAGTCTCTACTGCAATCTGGTTGAGGCCGGGGAAGCTGCAGGTATTCTAGAGGCCCTGCTAGACCGATTGGCCACTTACATGGAGAAAACAGAGGCCATCAAGTCAAAAATCAAATCGGCGTTGATGTATCCCATCTCAGTGGTCATTGTCGCTTTTGTCGTCGTCACTGTGATCATGATTTTTGTCATTCCCGCATTCAAGGAAGTCTTTACTTCATTTGGAGCAGACCTTCCAGCCCCTACATTGTTTGTAATGGGGATTAGCGAAGTATTTGTAAAGTGGTGGTGGTTGATATTTGGTATTATTGGTGGTGGTGTTTTCTTTTTCATGCAAGCATGGAGAAGAAATGAAAAAATGCAAATGTTTATGGACCGAATTCTATTGAAGGTCCCAATCTTTGGCGCATTGGTTGAGAAGTCCTGTGTGGCACGCTGGACTCGGACACTATCAACTATGTTTGCAGCTGGCGTGCCTCTGGTCGAAGCTCTCGACTCGGTGGGTGGTGCCTCTGGCAATTCCGTATATTCGATGGCGACCGAAAAGATCCAGCAGGAAGTCTCCACCGGCACGAGCCTTACCGCAGCCATGGGCAATGCCAATATTTTCCCGTCCATGGTGCTTCAGATGTGTGCCATTGGCGAGGAATCCGGCTCCATCGACCACATGCTGGGCAAGGCTGCCGATTTTTACGAGGCAGAAGTGGATGAAATGGTGGCAGGTCTGTCGAGCCTCATGGAACCCATCATCATCGTCTTCCTGGGAACGCTGATTGGCGGGATCGTGGTCTCGATGTACCTCCCCATCTTCAAGCTTGGCCAAGTCGTGTGATGGAGATGGAGACTTGGTGGAATGCGAGTTGGGGCGCGGTATTGGGGCTTCTGATCGGCAGTTTTCTCAATGTGGTCATTTACCGGCTGCCCAAGATGATGGAGCGCAGGTGGGCAGAAGAGGTTCAGGCGATGCAGGCGCCGGCCGCACAAGCTGATACCAGCCCGGCGCATCCCGAGCCAGAGCGGTTCAATCTCATGGTCCCCCGCTCTCGCTGCCCGTCCTGCGGGCACTTGGTGCAGTGGTACGAGAACATTCCTGTCGTCAGCTATCTCTTTCTGCGGGGCCGCTGCTCGGCCTGCAAGGCGCGGATCTCGCTCCGATACCCTCTGATCGAGATGGCGACCGGTGCCCTGTTCTTCTTTTGCATCCAGCGCTGGGGTGCCACGGCCACGGGGATTGCATGGTGTGGTTTCTCGGTGGCCCTGGTGGCACTGGCATTCATCGACTGGGACACCACCCTCCTGCCCGACGACATCACCCTGCCGCTGCTGTGGGCCGGCCTTTTGTCGTCTGCCCTGCAGTGGATCGCAGTACCGCTGCACGCCTCGGTGTTCGGCGCCGTGGCGGGCTATCTTTCGCTTTGGCTGGTCTACTGGGGGTTCAAGCTCGCCACCGGCAAGGAAGGCATGGGTTATGGGGATTTCAAGCTGTTTGCCGCGCTGGGGGCCTGGTTCGGCTGGCAGGCCCTCGTACCCATCATTCTGATGTCCTCGGTGATCGGCGCCGTCATCGGCATCGCGATGAAAATCTTCAGCAGCCTGCGTGAAGGCGGCTACATCCCCTTCGGCCCCTTTCTTGTCGGGGCGGGATTCACGGCGATGGTGTTCGGGCCCCACGCCATTCTGGACACGGTGCTGAAACTCCTGGGCCTTTGAACGATGAATCCACGCAAGCATCCCTTGCGTCTGGGCCTGACCGGTGGCATTGGCAGCGGCAAGAGCACGGTGGGCCATGTGCTGGCCTCCCTGGGCGCCAGCCTGATCGACGCGGACCAGATCGCCCGCGAGGTCACAGGCCCGCACGGAGCGGCCATGGAGGCCATCCGCGCGACTTTCGGCAGCGGCTTCGTGGATGCCAGCGGGGCGCTGGACCGGGGCCGCATGCGTGCGCTGGCCTTCAGCCGGCCAGAGGCACGGGCCCAGCTCGAAGGGATCGTGCACCCGCTCGTCACCCTTCACGGCAATTTGAAGGCCGAGCAGGCGGCGCACGAGGGCCATGCGCTGATCGTGTTCGATATTCCGCTGCTGGCGGAATCCGATCGTTGGGCCCGCAGGCTGGACGCGGTGCTGGTGGTCGATTGCTCTGCTGAAACGCAGATCGAACGCGTCATGCAGCGCAACGGCCTGACACGGGAGGTGGTGCTGGGCATCATTGCGTCGCAAGCCAGCCGCCCGGCCCGGCGGGCCGTCGCAGATGCCGTGATTGCCAATGGCAGGGATTGCACGCTGGAGAACCTGCACGCGCAAACCCGGCAGGCAGCGGCGCTGTTCGGGCTATGATGCGAACGAAACCGTTTGTGCTTTCACTCCATGCCGTGCGCCACCGGCGTCAGAATACCCCCTGAGCCTCCAGGAACCCGCCAGCGTGATCCTTTACGAATATCCCTTTAACGAGCGTCTCAGAACCTATCTGCGGCTTGAGCAGTTGTTTCGCCGGTTGGGGGAATTGATACCCCGCTCCCACGCGCTCGATCATCACTTCGCGCTGGTCACGATCTTCGAGATCATGGACGTCGCAGCGCGGGCCGACCTGAAGTCGGACGTGCTCAAGGACATCGAGAAGCACAAGCACCAGCTCGACAGCTACCGGGGCAATCCCTCGATCTCCGAAGCGGCGCTGGATGCGATCATCGCCCAGCTGGACCGCTGTTTCACCGCGCTCAATACCCAGTCCGGCAAGTCGGGCCACTCGCTCACGGAAAACGACTGGCTGATGAGCATCCGCAGCCGGGTCGGCATTCCAGGGGGTACCTGCGGCTTTGACCTGCCCGCCTACTACGCATGGCAGCACCATGCGCCCGCCGTGCGGCAGCAGGCGCTCGAGGAATGGGCGTCCACACTGGCCCCCCTCGCTGAATCCATCTACGTGCTGCTCAAGCTGCTGCGCGATTCCGGCGTGCCCCAGAAGGTGGCTGCCGAGCGAGGCCAGTTCCAGCAGAATCTGCCGCAGGGCCGCACGTTCCAGTTGCTGCGCCTGCGCATCGATCCCGCCCTGGACCTGATTCCCGAAATCAGCGGCAACCGCCTCATCGTCTCGGTGCGGCTCATGCGGCTGGAGGGCGATGGACGCCTGCACGCCTGCAGCGAGGACGCTGCGTTTGAACTGACCCTGTGCGCCTGAGGCTCGGCGCTGGGTCGTGATTTGAGGACGACGACGAGACATGGCCGCTCCCGCCCCCCGCCCCGATGCGGCAACCGCCGCCCGCACCGTGACCTGCCCCACCTGCGGTGGAGACAGCGTCTACAGCCCTGCCAATGCCTACCGCCCGTTCTGCAGCGAGCGCTGCAAGCAGGTCGACCTCGGTGCCTGGGCAAGCGAGGATTTCCGGATGCCCGCAGAGGCCCCGCCCACCGATGCGCAGTACGGCGATCCACGCCAGCAACACTGACCCCGGCTGGCAGGCCAGCCCGCATCTTCAGGGAAATCGCCGCCCAGCGCCCTATCTGCAAGCGCAAATAGCTATTAATTCAATAGCGGTCTACGGAGGTGGTGGCGAAAACTCCACGCCCCGCTCCTGCGCAAGCCACTGCAGCACCGGGTAGGCACCTGGCAAGACAGGCGATACCGTCAGCGGAATCTGCTGCCATTGCATGGCCTGCCCTTCACGCATCTCGAACTGTCCCGACCATTCCCACACCTTGCACCAGTGCAGGCGCACCAGGGCATGCGGGTAGTCGTGCTCGGTGACTTTCCATACGCTGGCCGCCCCAATGGTCACGCCCAGCTCCTCGATCAATTCGCGGCGCAGTGCCTGCTCCACGGTTTCGCCCGCCTCCAGCTTGCCGCCCGGGAACTCCCAGTACCCGGCATAGGGCTTGCCCGGCGGGCGGGTGGACAACAGCATGGCGCCATCGGCGCGCAGCAGGATGCCCACCGCGACCTCCGTGTGCTTTCGGCTGGCTTGCGGGGCGGGAACCAGGGGCGTGGTTGCGGAATCAGCCACTGTGCCGTCCCGCATAGTCGCGCGCGAACTGGTAGGCCACGCGGCCGCTGCGCGAGCCGCGCTCCAGCGCCCAGACGAGTGCCTCGGGCCGCGCGGCCGTGATCGCGGCCCCGGACACCCCCAGGGAGGACAGCCATTGGGCCACGATGGTCAGGTACTCCTCCTGGCTGAAGGGGTAGAAGCTCACCCACAGGCCGAACCGCTCCGACAGCGAAATCTTCTCTTCCACCACTTCGCCGGGGTGCACTTCGCCATCCTCGGTGTGGGTGTAGGTGAGGTTTTCCGCCATGTACTCAGGCAGCAGGTGGCGCCGGTTGCTCGTCGCATAGATCAGCACATTCGGCGTGGCCGCCGCCACCGAACCGTCGAGGATCGACTTCAGGGCCTTGTAGCCCGGCTCGCCCTCCTCAAAGCTCAGGTCATCGCAGAACACGACGAATTTCTCTGGCCGGTCGGACACCACGTCCACGATGTCGGGCAGGTCGACAAGGTCGGCCTTGTCCACTTCGATCAGGCGCAGGCCCCGCCCCGCATAGGCATTGAGGCAGGCCTTGATGAGCGAGGACTTGCCGGTGCCGCGGGCGCCGGTCAGCAACACGTTGTTGGCGGGCTTGCCCTGCACGAACTGCTCCGTGTTGCGCGCGATCCTCTCCTTCTGCCCGTCGATTTCCTTGAGGTCCGACAGCTGCATGCCGGCGACATGGCGCACGGGTTCCAGGGTGCCGTGGCCGCTGCTGCGCTTGCGGTAGCGCCAGGCAATCGAGCCCGACCAGTCGGGCGCGCCCAGCGGCTGGGGCAGCACGGATTCAATGCGGGCGATCAGTTGCTCGGCCCGCTCGATCAGGTGTTCAAATTTTTCGTTCATTTTCGCCTTCAGCGCTTGTGAATAAAGCGCTAGCAGCTATCAAATCAGGAGTCACTCACGAACGGTAGTCCGCATTGATGGTTACGTATTCGTGGCTGAAATCACACGTCCACACCGTGTCGGACACGCTGCCCCGGCCCAGCAGGACACGCACGGTGATCTCGCTTTGCTTCATCACGCGCTGCCCATCCTCCTCGCGGTAGGCCGGATTGCGGCCGCCCTTGACCGCCACATGCACATCGTCCAGGTACAGGTCGATGCCGGTCTGGTCCAGATCATCGATACCGGCATACCCCACGGCCGCGAGGATACGGCCCAGGTTCGGGTCGCTGGCATAGAACGCTGTCTTGACCAGGGGCGAATGGGCGATGGCGTACGCCACCTTGCGGCATTCGTCACCCGTCTTGCCACCTTCCACCCGGACGGTGATGAACTTGGTGGCTCCCTCGCCATCGCGCACGATGGCCTGGGCGAGCTTTTGCGACACCGCCAGCATGGCTGCCTTCAGGGCCTGGCCCTCGGCGCTGGCCAGGGAAGCGATGGGCGCATGCGCGGCCTTGTTGGTGGCCACCACCACGAACGAGTCGTTGGTCGATGTGTCGCCGTCGATCGTGACCCGGTTGAAAGAGCCATCGGCCAGTTCGCGGGCCAGCTGCTGCATCACGGCCGGGGCCACACAGGCGTCCGTGGCCATGAAGCCGAGCATGGTGGCCATATTGGGCCGGATCATGCCGGCGCCCTTGCTGATGCCGGTGATGGACACCGTGGCGCCGCCAATCTGCACCTGCGCGGAGAACGCCTTGGGCAGCGTGTCGGTGGTCATGATGCCTTCCGCCGCACGGGCCCAATGGCCGGACTGCGCGTCAGCAATCGCGGCGGGCAGGCCGGCCTCGATGCGGTCGCTGGGCAGGGGTTCCATGATCACGCCGGTGGAGAACGGCAGGATCTGCTCGGGCGCCACGCCGAGCTGGCGCGCGAGCGCGCCGCAGGTGGCCCGCGCACGCGCCAGGCCATCGGCCCCCGTGCCCGCATTGGCATTGCCGGTGTTGACCACCATCGCACGGATCGCCTGGCCGGCGGCAAGGTGGTCGCGGCTGATCTGCACCGGTGCGGCGCAAAAACGGTTCTGCGTGAACACGCCCGCCACGCTGGCGCCCTCGTCCAGCAGGAACACGGTGAGGTCCTTGCGATGGGCCTTGCGGACACCGGCTTCGGCAACACCAATGCGGACGCCGGCGATCGGGTGCAGATCGGCGGCCACGGGGGCGACAAGATTGACAGGCATGGGAGACAGGGCCTTTCTGATAAAAACTGCGGCCGATTATCCGGAAAACCGTGGCCTGCCAATGAAAACACGGGCCGAAGCCCGTGTCATGTAAATCCACAGGCGTGGTTTCAACGCCTGCACGCGGGGGCGGTGCCCCGGGGCCTCAGGCCAGCTTGCCGTGGCACTGCTTGTACTTCTTGCCGCTGCCACAAGGGCAGGGGTCGTTGCGGCCCACGCGCATGCCTTCGGGCAGGTTCAGGCCGTCGCCGGGCTGCGCGCCCGCGGTGGTCTCCACCTCCCCCGTTTCGGTGGGGGCGGTATAGGTCACGTTGGCAATGCTCTCGCCGCGGCTTTCCATGTCCTGCGCAGCCTGGTCGAGCTGGGCCTGCGACTGCACCTGCACGGTCATGAGGATCTTGGTGACCTCGTTCTTGACCTGGTCGATCAGCTGGCGGAACAGCTCGAACGCCTCCCGCTTGTACTCCTGCTTGGGCTGCTTTTGCGCGTACCCGCGCAGGTGGATGCCCTGGCGCAGGTAGTCCAGCGCGCTCAGATGGTCGCGCCAGTTGGAGTCAAAGCTCTGCAGCAGCACCATGCGCTCGAACTGGGTGAAGTTCTCGCGCCCGACCTGCTCCACCTTGCCGTCAAAGGAGGCATGGGCGGCCGCCAGAACCTTGTCCAGGATCTCGTCGTCGGTGATGGCGCTGGCACCCTGCACCTGCTGCTGCAGGGCAATGGACACCTGCCATTCGTCCACCAGCGCCTTCTCCAGCGCCGCGAGGTCCCATTGTTCTTCCACCGACTCGGCCGGCACGTACTGGCGCACCAGGTCGGTCATGCAGTCTTCGCGCATCGCGGCGATCACGTCCGACAGGTCGGATGCGTCCAGGATGTCATTGCGCTGCTGGTAGATCACCTTGCGCTGGTCATTGGCCACGTCGTCGTATTCCAGCAATTGCTTGCGGATGTCGAAGTTGCGGGCCTCGACCTTGCGCTGGGCCGATTCGATGCTGCGCGTCACGATGCCGGCCTCGATGGCCTCGCCATCGGGCATCTTCAGGCGGTCCATGATCGCCTTGACGCGGTCGCCCGCGAAGATGCGCATCAGCGAATCGTCCAGGCTCAGGTAAAAGCGCGAGGAACCGGGGTCGCCCTGGCGGCCCGAGCGGCCACGCAGCTGGTTGTCGATGCGGCGTGATTCGTGGCGCTCGGTGGCGATGATGCGCAGGCCGCCCAGTGCCTTGACCTTCTCGTGGTCGATCTTCCACTGCTCACGCAAGGCGCTGACCTTGGCGGCGCGGTCGGCTTCGGACAGGCTTTCATCGGCTTCGATAGCCGCCACGTCCTTTTCGATGTTGCCGCCCAGCACGATGTCGGTACCACGGCCCGCCATGTTGGTGGCGATGGTGATCATGCCCTCGCGGCCGGCCTGGGCCACGATATCGGCCTCACGGGCGTGCTGCTTGGCGTTGAGCACCTGGTGCGGCAGGCCTTCCTTGTTCAGGAGCTGGTCGATGATCTCGGAGTTCTCGATCGACGTGGTGCCCACCAGCACCGGCTGGCCGCGCTCATGGCATTCGCGGATGTCCTTGATGGCCGCTTCGTACTTCTCGCGCGTGGTCTTGTACACGCGGTCGAGCTGGTCGTCACGGCGACTCGGGCGGTTCGGCGGGATCACGGTCGTTTCCAGACCGTAGATCTCCTGGAACTCGTAGGCCTCGGTGTCGGCCGTGCCGGTCATGCCCGCGAGCTTGTTGTACAGGCGGAAGTAGTTCTGGAACGTGATGGAGGCCAGCGTCTGGTTCTCGGCCTGGATGTTCACGCCTTCCTTGGCCTCGACGGCCTGGTGCAGGCCTTCGCTCCAGCGGCGGCCCGACATCAGGCGGCCGGTGAACTCATCCACGATCACGATCTCGCCGTTCTGCACCACGTAGTGCTGGTCGCGGTGGTACAGGTGGTTGGCCCGGAGCGCTGCATACAGGTGGTGCATCAGCGTGATGTTGGCCGGGTCGTACACCGAGGCGCCCTCGGCGATCAGGCCGTGGCTGGCCAGGATGCGCTCGGCGCTCTCGTGACCCTGCTCGGTCAGGAACACCTGGTGGGTCTTTTCGTCCAGCGTGAAGTCGCCCGGCTTGGTCACGCCCTCGCCCGTGCGCGGATCGGCTTCGCCTTCCTGGCGCACCAGCAGCGGCACCACCTTGTTCATGGCGATATACATGGCCGTGTGGTCTTCGGCCTGGCCACTGATGATCAGGGGCGTGCGCGCCTCGTCGATCAGGATCGAGTCCACCTCGTCGACGATGGCGAAGTTCAGGCCCTGCTGCACGCGGTCCTGTGCTTCATAGACCATGTTGTCGCGCAGGTAGTCAAAGCCGTATTCGTTGTTCGTGCCGTAGGTGATGTCGGCGCGGTAGGCTTCCTGCTTTTGCTCGCGCGGCATGTTGGGCAGGTTGATGCCCACCGTGAGGCCCAGGAAGTTGTACAGCCGGCCCATCCATTGCGCGTCGCGGTTGGCCAGGTAGTCGTTCACGGTCACCACATGCACGCCCTTGCCCGACAAGGCATTGAGGTACACCGGCAAGGTCGCGGTGAGGGTCTTGCCCTCACCCGTGCGCATTTCGGAAATCTTGCCAAAGTGCAGCGCCATGCCGCCCAGCAATTGCACATCGAAGTGGCGCATCTTCATGATGCGCTTGGAGCCCTCGCGGACCACCGCGAAAGCCTCCGGGAGGATATCGTCCAGCGACTCGCCCTTGGCTACACGGTCCTTGAACTCCTGCGTCTTGGCGCGAAGCTGCTCGTCCGACAGCTTTTCGTAGTCGGGCTCCATCGCATTGATGCGGGTCACCGTCTTGCGGTACTGCTTGAGGAGCCGGTCATTGCGGCTGCCGAATAGTTTGGTGAGGAAGTTGGTGGCCATGCGAACAGGACCGCTTGCCCGCTGCAATCAGCGCGCCAAGCGACCGAAATCCCTAAGATGAATTGAGTTCAGGTGGGTCCATCGCCATGGATTGCAAGCTCCTTGCAATCCCGGGCCTGAACACCGGACCCGCGATTTTACCTGCCCGCTGCGGGCACGGCCGGCTGGCCGGGCGATGCGCGGGGCTGGACCGCCGCAACCTGCGCCGCGGGGCCCGCGCCGCCCGCGCTCAGAAACTTCTGCGGGTCCTGGAAAACACCCTGCACCAGCACCTCGAAATGCAGATGGGGGCCCGTGGAACGCCCCGTGGTCCCCACCTCCGCGATCTTCTGGCCACGGCGCACGATGTCCCCCTGCTTGACCAGGGTGCGCGATGCGTGGGCGTAGCGCGTGACCAGCTGGTTGCCGTGGTCCACCTCGATCATGTTGCCGTAGGCGGGGTGGTATTCCTGCGTCACCACCACGCCACCGGCAGCGGCCAGGATGGGCGTACCCGTATCGGCCTGGAAGTCGAGCCCCGTGTGCAGCGCCGACTGGCCCGTGATCGGGTCCACCCGCCAGCCAAAGGACGAGCCGGGCACGCGGCCGGTCACCGGCGCATGGGTGGGAATCATCTTCTTTCGGATGTGCTGGTCGAATAGGCGCGATTCGAGCACCGTCATCAGGTCCACCCGCTGGTTGGTCAGGCGCTCCAGCTCATCGAGCGTGGACTGCAGCTCCTCCATCGACAGATTGCGCGCGCTCACGAGCACGCCCCCCCGGGCATCCGATTTCTGGATATCGGAGGGCGCCATGCCCGCCAGGCCCAGGACGCGGTCGCCCAGCGATTCCAGCTGCACCATGCGGGCCTGCATCTCGCCGACGCGGCGGGCCATCGCATCCAGGTTGGCGCGCATGAACCGGTCCCGCTCGGCAAACTCGTCCTTCACGACCAGCCGGACCAGCGAACCCACGATCGGCCAGCCTTCGCGCGCGCCCTTGAGGAAAACCCAGTGGTAGAGCGTCGCAGCCACCAGCATGAGGCACAGCGACACCGCCAGCCCGGCCAGCAGCAGGCGCGTGCCCGACAGGTGAATGGCCCGGCTGCGCGCCAGCCTGGCGTCCGTGATAATCAGATGCACTACGAATTCTCCACGCCCGAAGACGCACACCATGAACCGCCGCCACTACGCCGTCAGCCTGCAGCAGGCCAGCGAGGACTCTCCCACGCTGGCCAAGCTCACAGCGTTGACACGCGATTCCAGTGATCGGCTCAAGGCCATTGAAATGCTGATTCCTGCGGCGCTGCGTCCCACGGTCCAGGCGGGGCCCATCGATGGGGACTCCTGGTGCCTGCTCGTCAAGAGCAATGCCGCAGCGGCAAAAATACGCCAGCTGCTGCCTGCTCTGCAGGCGCATTTGCGCAGCCGGGGGTGGGAGGTTAACGCGATTCGCCTGAAAGTTCAAACCTGACGGCCTGCGCCAGGATCGGGGAATGCGTGGGAGACACCAGGGACATGGTGCCGGTTGTCGGAATCGAACTGACGACCTACCGCTTACAAGGCGGGTGCTCTACCAACTGAGCTAAACCGGCGAAGGCTGCATTTTATAGTGGAAAAAGCAGCCTCAAAAAAATGCTGGGGCCGTTATTTGACCCGCTTGAGAGAAGGCCGGGCACCACCCGCTGCCGGGGGAGGCCGCGGCGCGTCGCCGCCGTCGCCGTCCTTCTTGCCATCGTCGGAGGGCACCAGTTGGACCACGCGGTCCTCGGGAGCAGGCACAGCCCCGGCCGCCACCACATCCTGCGCCGATGGCAATGCCTCCGGCAGCGCTGGCGCCGCCGGGCCCGCACCGCTGCTACCAGCGAGCACATCCACCGGGGGAGGAAACGCCATGCCCTGGCCGTTTTCACGGGCATAGATGGCGATGACCCGGCCCACGGGCACCAGGATCTCGCGCGGCTTGCCGCCGAAGCGGGCCTTGAACTCGATGAAATCGTTGCCCAGCTGCAAGGCGCTCGTCGCGTCAAAGCTGATGTTCAGGACGATCTCGCCATCCTTCACGTACTCGCGCGGCACTTGCACGGAATCGTCCACGCGCACGGCCACATAGGGCGTGAGCCCGTTGTCGGTGCACCACTCGTACAGGGCACGAATGAGGTACGGGCGCGTGGAGGTGGATTCCTGTGCGGTCATGAAGATGGGTGGCTGCTGCGGTAGATGAAGAGAAATTGGGCAGGCCGCAGATTACTTGCGCATGACCTTTTCGGACGGCGTCAGCGCTTCGATGTAGGCAGGGCGCGAGAAGATGCGCTCGGCGTACTTGAGCAGCGGCGCCGCGTTCTTGGACAGGTCGATGCCGTAGTAGTCCAGGCGCCACAGCAACGGGGCAATCGCCACGTCCAGCATGGAGAAGTTGTCGCCCAGCATGTACTTGTTCTTGAGGAACACGGGGGCCAGCTGCGTGAGACGGTCGCGGATGTGGGCGCGCGCCTTTTCCAGCGCCTTTTCGTTGCCCTTGGTGGCGCGCGACTCCAGGATGTTCACGTGCACGAACAGTTCCTTCTCGAAGTTGAGCAGGAACAGGCGCACGCGGGCGCGGTCGACCGGGTCGCCGGGCATCAGCTGGGGGTGTGGGAAGCGCTCGTCGATGTACTCATTGATGATGTTCGACTCGTACAGGATCAGGTCGCGCTCGACCAGGATGGGCACCTGGCCGTACGGGTTCATCACGCTGATGTCTTCGGGCTTGTTGTACAGGTCCACATCGCGGATTTCAAAGTCCATGCCTTTTTCGAACAGGACGAAGCGGCAGCGGTGGGAGAAGGGACAGGTCGTACCCGAATAAAGCACCATCATGGTGGGAGGCTCCTAAAAATCAAAAGAGTGGGACGCCAAAAGCGCCCACTCTGCAAACAATCCGGCGGCACCCCGAAGGGCGCCTTCTCATGGATCTACGGCTCGTGCTGCTTACTTCACATCCTTCCAGAAGGCTGCGTTCAGCCTCCAGGCGATGATGGTGAAGAAACCGAGGAAGATCAGCACCCACACCCCCACGCGCACGCGGGTGTTCTGGGCGGGCTCACCCATCCACTGCAGGTAGTTCACGAGGTCGCCCACGGTCTGGTCGAACTGCAGCGGGGTCATCGTGCCTGGCTTGACCTGCTCCCAGCCCTTGAACACCTGGGTCTTGTGGCCATGGCTCTCGTGCTCTTCGAACACGGGGCGGCGGTCGCCCTGCATTTCCCACAACACATGGGGCATGCCCACGCTCGGGAAAGCCAGGTTGTTCCAGCCGGTGGCCTTGGTGTCGTCGCGGTAGAACGTGCGCAGGAAGGTGTAGAGGTAGTCGGCACCCGTGCCGCCGTGGCCGGCGCGCGAACGCGCGATCACGGTCAGGTCCGGCGGGTTGGCGCCGAACCATTCCTTGGCCTGCTTGGGATCGATGGACGCCTTCATGGTCTCGCCGACCTTGTCGGTCGTGAACAGCAGGTTGTCCTTGATCTGCTGCTCGGTCAGGCCGATGTCGCGCAGGCGGTTGAAGCGCATGAAGGCAGCCGAATGGCAGCTCAGGCAGTAGTTGACGAATACCTTGGCGCCGTTTTGCAGGGAGGCCAGGTCGTTGGTCTTGTTGGGCGCCTTGTCCCAGGCGATGGTGTCACCACCCGAGGCGTGGGCGGCACCGGCCGCTAGGCCCACCGCGGCGATCAGCGTGAGGATGAGTTTCTTCATTGTTGTTGTCTCCAGGCTCAGTGCGCCACAAAGGTCACGCGGTCGGGCACTGCCTTGGCCTCGCCAATGCGGCTCCACCAGGGCATCAGCAGGAAGAAGCCGAAGTAGAACAGCGTGCCCACTTGCGATACGCGTTCGCCGATGGGAGACGGGGGCTGCACGCCCAGGTAGCCCAGGATCAGGAAGATGATCACGAAGACGCCATACAGGTACTTGTGCCAGTCCGGACGGTAGCGGATCGACTTGACCGGGCTGTGGTCCAGCCAGGGCAGGAAGAACAGGATGACCACGGCACCGCCCATCACCACCACGCCCCAGAACTTGGCGTCGATGGACAGCATCATCGCGATCACGACCACAGCCGCACCCGCGATGCCCACCTTGATGAAGCTGGGCAGCTTCGCCTTGAGCACGCCAAAGCCCGCACCGGCCACCACGCACAGGACCAGCACGTACATCATTTCGGTGGTGATCGCACGCAGCATCGAATAGAACGGCGTGAAGTACCAGACCGGCGCGATGTGCGCGGGCGTCTTGAGCGGATCCGCGGGGATGAAGTTGTTGTACTCGAGGAAGTAGCCGCCGAACTCGGGCGCGAAGAACACCACCGCCGTGAAGGCCATCAGGAACATGGACAAGGCAAAGATGTCATGCACCGTGTAGTAGGGATGGAAAGGCACGCCGTCGAGCGGCTTGCCATTGGCATCCTTGGGCGCCTTGGGGCCCTTGATTTCCACGCCGTCGGGATTGTTGGAACCCACATCGTGCAGCGCCAGCAAGTGCGCCACCACCAGGCCGAGCAGCACCAGCGGCACGGCGATCACGTGGAAGCTGAAGAAGCGGTTCAGCGTGGCGTCGCCCACCACGTAGTCGCCACGAATCAGCAGCGCGAGGTCAGGACCGATGAAAGGGATGGCCGCGAACAGGTTCACGATCACCTGGGCGCCCCAGTACGACATCTGGCCCCAGGGCAGCAGGTAGCCCATGAAGGCTTCCGCCATCAGGCACAGGAAGATGGCGCAGCCGAAGATCCAGACCAGCTCGCGCGGCTTGCGGTAGCTGCCGTAGATGAGGCCACGGAACATGTGCAGGTACACCACCACGAAGAACGCCGACGCGCCCGTGGAGTGCATGTAGCGGATCAGCCAGCCCCAGGGCACGTCGCGCATGATGTACTCGACCGACGCGAACGCCAGGCTGGCATCGGGCTTGTAGTGCATGACCAGGAAGATGCCGGTCACGATCTGGATCACCAGCACGACCAGCGCCAGCGAGCCGAAGATGTACCAAAAGTTGAAGTTCTTCGGAGCGTAGTACTCCGACATGTGCACCTTGTAGGCGTCGAAAGCGGTCGGGAAGCGGTTCTCGAACCAGTTCGTGACCTTGGCGCCCGCCGAGGCGTTGGGAGAGATTTCCTTGAATTCAGCCATGTCGTCGTGCTCCTTCAAGCCTTCTTGTCTTCACCGATCAGCAGGCGCGTCTCGGTAAGGTACATGTGGGGGGGCACTTCGAGGTTGTCGGGTGCGGGCTTGTTCTTGAAGACGCGGCCGGCCATGTCGAACGTGGAGCCGTGGCAGGGGCACAGGAAACCGCCCTTCCAGTCGTCGGGCAGCGACGGCTGGGCGCCGGGCTGGAACTTGTCGGAGGGCGAGCAGCCCAGGTGCGAGCAGATGCCCACGCCCACGAAGATTTCCGGCTTGATGGAGCGGGCTTCGTTGCGCGCGTACTCGGGCGTGAGTTCGGAAGGCTTGCGTTCAGACTTGGGATCCGCGAGCTGGCCATCGAGCTTGGGCAGCTCGGCGAGCTGCTCGGGCGTACGCTTGATGATCCAGACGGGCTTGCCGCGCCACTCCACAGTGACTTTTTCTCCGGGCTTGAGGGCGGAAATATCCACCTCGACGGCAGCACCGGCGGCTTTGGCGCGCTCGGAGGGCTGAAAAGTACTCACGAAAGGTACGGCGGTTGCCACGCCGCCCACCGCACCAGCACAGCCGGACGCGATCAGCCACGTCCGTTTGCTGGAGTCGATTGGAGTGTCACTCATGGGGATCCTCGATGAACATCGCTAGATTGGGGTCAACCGCGAATTGTAGCGGAGTGAAAATGGTTATTTCAAAGTGAGGGACTGTCTTGACAGGCCACCGCTCCGGGCAATACTCCGGGATCGCCATTCACACAAGGAGCACAACATGGGGATGATGCAGGAGTTCAGGGAGTTCGCGGTCAAGGGCAATGTGATTGACCTCGCCGTGGGCGTCATCATTGGGGGGGCCTTCGGCAAGATCGTGGACTCTGTCGTGTCGGACCTGATCATGCCGGTGGTCGGGCTGGTGTTCGGCAAGCTCGATTTTTCCAACCTGTTCGTGGTGCTGGGCACGGTGCCGCCGGGCACCGCCATGACGCTGGACGCCCTCAAGAAGGCAGGCGTGCCGGTGTTTGCCTACGGCAACTTCCTGACCGTGGCCGTCAATTTCATCATTCTGGCGTTCATCATCTTCATGATGATCAAGCAGATCAACCGCCTCAAGCGCGAAGCCCCCGCTGCCCCCGAAGCCCCGGCCGCGCCACCGGAAGACATCGTGCTGCTGCGCGAGATCCGAGACAGCCTGAAGAGATAGCCCCCTGAGGCGCTGCGCGCCTCCCCACGGGGGACGCGCCCGGTGGCCTGGCAAAGCCGGCTCCACGGGTGCGCTGCCGTGAGGTGCGCCGGTTTCGCGGGTGGCGCTGGTTTGGTGCCACTCTCTCGATTGCTATATAAACAGTAGCACTCAGCGCTTTACCACCAAGCGCCGGTGTGCAACTCACTCACACAGCGCCCGCGCCATGCGCACCGCCTCGATGAGGCTCGCGGCGTCGGCCACGCCCTGCCCCGCGATGTCGAACGCCGTGCCATGGTCGGGGCTGGTACGCACCAGCGGCAGGCCCAGGGTCACGTTCACGCCCTTGTCCACGCCCAGGTACTTCACCGGGATGAGGCCCTGGTCGTGGTACATCGCGACAACCACGTCGAACTCGCCAGCGCGCGCGGGTGTGCTGCGCGCACGCATGAACACCGTGTCCGGCGCGAACGGGCCGTGCACGTCCAGGCCCTGTGCCCGCGCCGCGGCAATGGCCGGTGCAATCACCTCCACTTCCTCGCGCCCGAACAGCCCGCCCTCGCCCGCGTGGGGATTGAGCCCCGCCACCGCCATGCGCGGCGCGCGGCCCAGGCTGCGCGCCAATGCGGCGTGCGTGATCTGCAGGGTCTGCAGCACATTGCCTGGCGTGACCGCGTCGATCGCGTCGCGCAGCGACACGTGGATGCTGACCAGCACCGTGCGCAGCTCGTCGCTGGCGAGCATCATGCGCACGGGCATCTGCGCCAGTGCCACGCCCTGGTGCGCAGCGGCCTCGGCCTGCAGCAGCTCGGTATGGCCCGGGAAAGCGACGCCGGCGGCCGACAGCGCCTCCTTGTGCAGCGGCGCCGTCACCAGGCCCGCCACCTCGCCCCGGAGCGCTGCCCGCGCGGCCCAGACCACGCTGTCGGCCGCCGCCCGCCCCGCCTCGGCGCTGATCCGCCCCCAGGGCTGCGGTCCCGGGATGCCGGGCAGGGCCAGCACCGGAATGCAGCGGGGAGGCATCGCCAGGGCCTGCGCCGCCGCCGCGATCTGCGCCACCGGCACGGCCGGAACGCCGGGGCGCACGATGGCCTGCGCCGCACGGCGCAGCGTGGCGACGTCGCCCACCACGAAACAGCCCTGCAGGTCCTGGGGCGCATCGCGGAAGGCCTTGGCGACGATCTCGGGGCCGATGCCTGCGGGATCGCCTTGGGTGATGGCCAGTGGTGTCATGGGGATGGAATGGAAATGGAATCAGCGTCCAGCGCCGGAGGGAAAAGCGCCAAATGCTATTGATTAAATAGCAATATCACCAAAAGGCTTCGCGGCCCTCAGGCCGGGTTGGGGATTTCGATGAACACATGCTCCAGGCCCAGCAGCCCGGACACGTGCGCGGCGACGGCCGGCGCTCCGTAGCGCTCGGTGGCGTGGTGCCCCGCCGCGATGAAACACACGCCCATCTCGCGTGCCAGATGGGCCTGGGGCTCCGAAATCTCCCCGGTGATGAAGGCATCCGCCCCCGCGGCAATCGCTGATTCGAAGTAGCCCTGGGCGCCGCCCGTGCACCAGGCCACGCGGCCCAGAGGCTGCTGCCGCTGCGCGCCCGCCGCCTCGGGCTGCACGAGGGTCACGGCCCGTCCCAGTGCCCGGGCCACGTGGTCGGCCAGCGCCTGGCCGTCGGCGAAGGCCGCCGGCGCGGAGAATCCCAGGTCCTGCTCCCCGAACCGCGCATCGGCGGCAAGGCCCAGCACGCGCCCCAACTGGGCGTTGTTGCCCAGTTCGGCGTGCGCATCCAGCGGCAGGTGGTACGCGAACAGGTTGATGTCGTGCGCCAGCAGCAGCTGCAGCCGCTGCTTCATCCAGCCCGTCACCCGGCCGTCCTGGCCACGCCAGAACAGGCCATGGTGCACGAAGATGGCATCGGCCCGCTCGCGGATGGCCGCCTCGATCAGGGCGCGGCTGGCCGTCACGCCACTCACGATGCGGCGGACTTCGGCCTTGCCCTCGACCTGCAGGCCGTTGGGACCGTAGTCCTTGAAACGCTCGGGCTGCAGCAGGCTGTCGAAGGCCTGCAGAAGGTGGGTGCGTGAAATGCTCATGCGGCTATTGTCGCGCGCGCCGGCGGTCCCAGTTGGGGGACAATGTGCCCGCAGAGGCGGCCAGGGCCTGCCGTGCAGGCCGAAAGCCCCAGCCCCACACCCCCTTCCGCCCCATCCTCATCGGTACAGAAGAATTTCATGAAGCGCATCTGGTTGCTGTTTTCCCAGGCCGTGACGGTGTTCGTTGCCGCCTATTTCGTCGTCGCCACGCTGCAGCCGAGCTGGCTGGGCCGGGGTGCCACCACGCGCTCGGGCGCGGGCATCGCGCTGCTGGAGGCTCCCGCGACCACCGCCAGCCCGCAGCCAGCGGCGGGAAGCTTCAGCGCTGCCGCGCGCCAGGCCGCGCCCGCCGTGGTCAGCATCAATACCAGCAAGGCCGTGCGCCATCCGCGCAGCAACGACCCCTGGTTCCAGTTCTTCTTTGGCGACCAGGGCGCGCAGGCGCAGGCCGGGCTGGGCAGCGGCGTGATCGTGAGTCCCGACGGCTACATCCTCACCAACAACCACGTGGTGGAGGGCGCCGACGAGATCGAGGTGACGCTGACCGACAGCCGCCGCGCCCGCGCCCGCGTGATCGGCACCGACCCCGACACCGACCTGGCCATCCTCAAGATCGAACTCGACAAGCTGCCCGTCATCGTGCTGGGCAACTCGGACGTGCTCGCCGTGGGCGACCAGGTGCTGGCCATCGGCAACCCGTTCGGCGTGGGCCAGACGGTGACCAGCGGCATCGTGAGCGCGCTGGGCCGCACGCAGCTGGGCATCAACACCTTCGAGAACTTCATCCAGACCGACGCGGCCATCAACCCCGGCAACTCGGGCGGCGCGCTGGTGGACGTGAACGGCAACCTCATGGGCATCAACACCGCGATCTACTCGCGCTCGGGCGGCAGCATGGGCATCGGCTTTGCGATCCCCGTGTCCACCGCGCGGCTGGTGCTGGACGGCATCGTGAAGGACGGCCAGGTCACGCGCGGCTGGATCGGCGTGGAGCCCAACGAGCTCTCCCCCGAGCTGGCCGAGACCTTCGGCGTGAAGGCCACCGAGGGCGTGATCATCACCGGCGTGCTGCAGGACGGCCCTGCGGCCCAGGCCGGCATGCGGCCCGGCGACGTGATCGTGCGCGTGGATGGAAAAAACGTGGGCAATGTGTCCGAACTGCTGACCGCCGTGGCGGGGCTCAAGCCTGGAACCGTGGCCCCGTTCAACGTGCAGCGCGGCGACAAGCTGGTGGAGCTGAGCATCAACCCTGGCGTGCGCCCAAAGCCGAGAAAGAGGTAACAAGCCCCGCGCCGCCGCGCGGCGCCCTCAACGGGGGCGCCGCGGACGGCCCGGCGAAACCCGCGTTCCATGGCCCCTGGCTGGCTGCGCGCCAGTTCCCACCGATGGCCACGCAGCTGCGGCCGCGCTGCGGCGCACTATCAAAAAAATAGCTGCCAACGCTTGATGGACAAGCGCTGGCAGCTATTTTTATCTGGATATTCCTTGCGGAGCAGGAGGCCCGGGGCTCCCAGTGCAACCCCGCCTTCCAGCGCGCCACGGCGGCGCGCCGATCGATCAGGACGACGCGGAGGCGGATTCCTCGGTGTCCTCAGGCGCCTTGGTGTGCTTGATGAAGATCTGCGCGGCCCAGATGCCCACTTCGTACAGCAGGCACATGGGCACGGCCAGCGACAGCTGCGAGACCACGTCCGGCGGAGTGACGACGGCGGCGATCACGAACGCCAGCACGATGAAGTAGCCGCGGAACTCGCGCAGCTTCTGCACGCTCACGATGCCCATGCGGGCCAGCACCACCACGGCGATGGGCACCTCGAACGCCAGGCCGAACGCGAGGAACATCGACAGCACGAAGCTCAGGTAGGCCTCGATGTCTGGCGCGGCCGTGATGCTCTTGGGCGCGAAGCTCTGGATGAACGCAAACACCTGCCCGAACACGAGGTAGTAGCAGAACGCCACCCCGATGAAGAACAGCAGCGTGCTGGAGACCACCAGCGGCAGCACCAGCTTCTTCTCGTGCGAGTACAGGCCCGGCGCCACGAAGGCCCACACCTGCCACAGCACGAAGGGCAATGCCAGCAGGAAGGCCGACATCAGCAAAATCTTGAGCGGCACCATGAACGGCGAGATCACCGAGGTGGCGATCAGCGTGGCGCCCTTGGGCAGGTGGGCCACCAGCGGCGCCGCCAGGAAGTCGTACAGCGCGCCAGGGCCGGGAAAGAAGAACAGGATCGCCGCCGCGATGGCGATGGCAATGAGCGCCTTGACCAGCCGGTCGCGCAGCTCCATCAGGTGCTGCACGAAGGGCTGCTCGGTACCGGCCAGCTCGTCTTCTTTGGAGGGGGTTTCGGACATATTGGGTTTTCAGGGGCGTGGAGGCCGCCCATGCAGCGCGCACGGCACGCCGCGCCGCATCGTCGTCATCAATGGAATTTCTGGGGGCGGTAGCGCGCGACGCGCGCCGCGCCGGACTGCGCCTTCGTGCGCACGCCACTGCGGGACTTGTACCACTGGGGCACCGCGCCCCGCTTGAGGCGCCAGTTCTTGCCAGGGTGCTTGTAGGCCGGCACCACGGGCGCCTGCGGCTCGTGCAGGTCGGCGTTGCTGGTCTCCGTGGCCGAGGCCCAGTCCTTCTCGAACTCGCTGGCGCTGGTCTGGATGGAGTTGTGCACGTCGCGTGCGGCGGTCTCCACCGTGTCCTTCATTTTCTTGAGCTCATCGAGCTCCATGGACCGGTTCACCTCGGCCTTCACGTCGGACACGTAGCGCTGGGCCTTGCCCAGCAGCGTACCCACCGTGCGGGCCACGCGCGGGAGCTTCTCCGGCCCGATGACGATGAGTGCCACCGCGCCGATCAGCGCCATCTTGGACAGGCCAATATCAATCATGGGTCAGGCGAAAAGGCATGCGAGGGCCGGTGCGGACGGCGCGCTCAGCTCTTTTGCTTGGCTTCGACATCGATGGTGGTCTTGTCGGCCGCCGGGTTGTTGGCAACCTGGCCTGCGGGAGGGGTGGCGGGGGCATCGGCCGAACCGTCCTTCATGCCGTCCTTGAAGCCCTTGACGGCGCCCCCGAGGTCGGAGCCCATGTTCTTGAGCTTCTTGGTGCCGAACACCATGACGACGATCAGCAGCACGATCAGCCAGTGCCAGATGGAAAAAGAGCCCATGGAATATCTCCTAACGAATTGCAGTCATTTTAGACGGGGGCCGCGACCGAAGTCCGACGCCCTTGCCCGCCAGCGGGAAACTATCGGCACGCGCCGTCAGCCTGGTTCAGCCTTTGAGCCACGGGCGGGGGCCGCCCATCACGTGAACATGCAGGTGGTGGATTTCCTGCCCGCCTTCAAGCCCCGTGTTTACCACGACGCGAAAGCCACCCTCGGGGTACGGGTTGCAGCCCTGCTCCAGGGCCAGCCGGGGCGCCAGCGCCATCATGCGCCCCAGAACTCCCGCATCGTCTGCGGTGACCTGCGCCATCGAAGGGACATGCCGCTTGGGCACCATCAGAAAGTGCACCGGCGCCCAGGGGTGGATGTCGTGGAAGGCGAAGATCTCCTCGTCCTCATAGACCTTCCTCGAAGGAATCTGGCCCGCGATGATCTTGCAGAAAAGGCAGTTCGGATCGTGCATGAGAAAAATGTCGGTACGAAATTAACAGTTCACCGGGCGCTGCTCAACCCCAAGCCATTGCCACCGGCGCGCCCCAGGCCAGCGCCACCGTGGAACTGGCTCCGCCAGGCCACGGGTGGCGTCCCCCTGAGGGGGAAGGCGCCACAGGCGACACAGGAGGCTTCACGCATTGTCAGCGATCTTGATGGTCGGGCGCACGCCCACATCCTTGCGGTGCGCATGCAGCCATTCCTGTCCGGCCGTGCGGCCCAGGGCGAACAGCTTGCGCACGAAGGCCAGGTCCGCGCGCATCTTGCTGTCGGCGCCGAACGGGGCCAGCACCGAGCCGCCGTCGATGCGGTGCATGCGCACGCTCTTGTAGCGGCGCGGGTCGAGCTTGCCCTCGGCGAGCAGGCGGCGCACGAACTCGATGGCGCGCATCTCGGCCAGCAGGCTGGCGTTGAAGGTGACCTCGTTCATGCGTTCCATGATCTCGGCGCCGGAATGCGGCAGCTCCAGGTGCTCGATGGGGTTGATCTGCACGAGCAGGATGTCCGAGGCCTCGGTCTGGTAGATCAGCGGGTGCAGCGCGGGGTTGCCCGAGTAGCCGCCATCCCAGTAGTGCTGGCCGTCGATCTCCACGGCCTTGAACATCAGCGGCAGGCAGGCCGAGGCCATCACGGCATCGGCGCTGAGCCTGGGGCCCGAGAAGATCTCGCCCCGCCCCGTGCGCACGTTGGTGGCGCAGACGAACACCTTGGGCCCGCCCGCCGCGCTGCTGGCGCGCCGCGCGGTGCACAGCAGGTCGAAATCCACCTCGCGCTCCAGCAGGCGGCGCAGCGGGTTGATGTCCAGCGGGTTGGTCTGGTAGGGCGACAGCCACTGCCGCATCAGCCCCATCATGGGGTTGGCGGCCGACAGCGGCGAACCCCACATCAGGCTGCCCAGCGTGCCCACGCCTTCCCACAGGCGGGTGAGCGTCTCGCGCGCCTGCTGGCAGCCCGCCAGGTGGGCTTCGTGCGGGTCCTTGTGTTCGTGTGCGGCCTTGGCAAAGCCGTGTGCCAGGGCCACGGCGTTCATGGCACCGGCGCTGGTGCCGCTCACGCCCTCGAAGTGCCACTGCCCGTCCTCGAGCAGCGCATCCAGCACGCCCCAGGTCAGCGCGCCGTGCGAGCCGCCGCCCTGCAGGGCCAGGTTCAGGCGGGGGAGCGGCGCGCCAGGCTCAGGCATCCACGGCCTGGTTCTTGCTCATGGCCAGCATGCCGCGCACGATGCGGTACAGGAACCACAGCGAAATGACGCCCCAGGCGATCCAGCCCGGCGCGATCAGCAGCAGCCACAGCGGCGACGTGACCGCGTACAGCACGCCGGCCCACAGCACGGACCGGATGCGCCAGGAAAAATGGTTGGCCTGCCAGGTGCCTTCGGCATCTCCGCGCTTGACCAGATCCAGCACCAGCGCAATCAAGAGCAGCACCAGGCTGCCCTGCGCCCCCGGAAGGACGGCGCCCACCGCCACGATCAGGTGCAGCACATAGCTGACCCAGCCGATGTTCTTGAGGCCCTGCGCCTTCTGGCTGGTGGTCTGCACGTCGACGATATCGTTCATGGGGAACCCTCCTGGGTGGCGCGCGCAACGGCCTTGCGCAAGGCTTTTTCCTCGATGCCGCTGGTGCCCTCGCGGCGCTCCAGCTCGGCCAGCACGTCGGCGGGCGTGAGGCCATAGTGGGCCAGCGCCACCAGGGAGTGGAACCACAGGTCCGCCACCTCGTAGACGAGCTTGGACTTGTCGGCGCCGTGGTCCACGTCCTTGGCGGCCATGACGACCTCGGTGGCTTCCTCGCCGATCTTCTTCAGGAACGCGTCCGGCCCCTTGTGCAGCAGGCGCGAGACGTAGCTCTTCTCGGGATCGCCGCCGTTGGCCGGCTTGCGGCTTTCAATCACATCGGCCAGGCGTGCGAGGGAATCGTTGGAACTCATGGCTCTTACTTGTAGATGGATTCAGGGTCTTTCAAGACCGGATCGACCGCCTGCCAGGCGCCATCCTTGAGCACGCTGAAAAAGCAGCTGTGGCGGCCCGTGTGGCAGGCGATGCCGGGCTCGTGGCCCAGCTGGGTCACCTTGAGCAGCACCACGTCGTTGTCGCAGTCCAGGCGGATTTCATGCACCGTCTGCACGTGGCCGGACTCCTCGCCCTTGAACCACAGCTTGCCGCGCGAGCGGCTGAAATACACGGCGCGGCCGAGCTCCGCGGTTTTCTCCAGCGCCTCGCGGTTCATCCACGCAAACATCAGCACGTCGCCCGTGCCCTGCTCCTGCGCGATCACGGGCACCAGGCCCTGCGCATCCCATTTCACTTCGTTGAGCCAGTTCATGGGCGGGATTGTCGGCGATTTGGATCGCCGGGAACGTGCGTGCCCCCGGATTTACTCAGTCTTTTGGGCATCTGGCGCTTTTCCATCAAGCGCCGACAGCTATTCTTTTAATAGCAATTGCTTCACAGCCGCACGGGAATGCCGCGTTCGGCCATGCGCGCCTTGGCCTGGCCCACGGTGTATTCGCCGTAATGGAAGATGCTGGCCGCCAGCACCGCGTCGGCTCCACCGGTCTGGATGCCGTCGGCCAGGTGGTCGAGGTTGCCCACGCCGCCCGAGGCGATCACGGGCACGCCCACGGCGTCGCTCACGGCACGCGTGAGGGCGAGGTCGAAGCCGGACTTGGTGCCATCGCGGTCCATGCTGGTGAGCAGGATCTCGCCGGCGCCCCGGCGCGCCATCTCGGCGGCCCAGGCCACGGCGTCCAGGCCCGTGTTCTTGCGCCCGCCGTGGCTGTACACGTCCCAGCCCTCTCCCACGGCCCGGCCGTTGGGGCCGGTGCGCTGGGCGTCTTCTGGCGAGCGGCGCTTGGCGTCGATGGCCACCACGATGCACTGCGCGCCGTACTTGGCCGAGACGGCGTCGATCACCTCGGGGTTGGCGATGGCGGCCGAGTTGAAGCTGGTCTTGTCGGCGCCCGCGTTGAGCAGGCGGCGCACGTCCTCGACCGTGCGCACGCCGCCGCCCACGGTGAGCGGGATGAACACCTGGCTGGCCACGGCCTCGATGATGGGCAGGATCAGGTCGCGGCCATCGCTGGTGGCGGTGATGTCCAGGAAGGTGAGTTCGTCGGCGCCCTGCGCGTTGTAGCGCGCGGCGATCTCGACGGGGTCGCCCGCATCGCGCAGTTCGACGAAGTTGACGCCCTTGACCACGCGGCCTCCGGTGACGTCGAGGCAGGGGATGATGCGTTTGGCAAGCATGTCAGTCAGCGATTCGTGGATGGGGCGTTGCCGAGGCCAGCGGACGCCGTGGAACTGGCTTCGCCAGGCCACTGGCGTCGTCCCCCTTGGGGGAAGCGGCGCAGCCGATCAGGGGGGTTATCCATTCAACTCGTCGGCGCGCGCCTGCGCTGCCGCGAAATCAAGGTCGCCGCTGTAGATGGCGCGGCCGCAGATCACGCCTTCGACGCCCTCTTCCTCGACGGCGCACAGCTGTTCGATGTCGGCCATGTTGGACAGGCCGCCCGAGGCGATCACCGGAATGGAGAGCGACTGCGCGAGCTTCACCGTCGCGTCGATGTTGATGCCCGAGAGCATGCCGTCGCGGCCGATGTCGGTGTAGATGATGGACTCGACGCCCCAGTCCTCGAACTTCCTGGCCAGGTCCACGACCTCGTGGCCCGTGAGCTTGCTCCAGCCGTCGGTGGCGACCTTGCCGTCCTTGGCATCGAGGCCCACGATGATGTGGCCGCCAAAGGCGCTGCACGCGTCCTTCAGGAAGCCGGGGTTCTTGACCGCCGCCGTGCCGATGATCACGTAGCGCAGGCCGCCGTCGATGTATTTCTCGATGGTGTCCAGGTCACGGATGCCGCCGCCGAGCTGCACCGGGATGTCGTCGCCCACCTCCTGGAGGATGGACTTGATGGCGGTGTAGTTCTTGGGCACGCCCGCGAAGGCGCCGTTCAGGTCCACCAGGTGCAGGCGGCGCGCACCGGCATCCACCCACTTGCGCGCCATGGCGGCAGGGTCTTCTCCGAAGGTGGTGGATTGGTCCATATCGCCTTGCTTGAGGCGTACGCAGTGGCCGTCCTTGAGGTCGATGGCGGGGATGAGCAGCATGGTGGTGAAGTTCGGGAGGAAAAGGGCGAGGCAGGGCTCGGCCCGAACGGGTTGGATTAGGGATTCCAGTGCAGAAAATTGCGGTACAGGGCCAGGCCGTGCTCCGCGCTCTTTTCAGGGTGAAATTGCGTGGCGAAAATATTATCGCGCGCAACGGCGGCGGCGAACACACCGCCGTAGTCCGCCTGCCCCGCGCAGTGGGCCGCGTCTCGCGGCACCGCATAGAAACTGTGCACGAAGTAGAAGTAGCTGTGGTCGGGCACGCCGGCCCACACCGGGTGCACCTTGCCCGCGTGCGGCACTTGGCGCACCTGGTTCCAGCCCATCTGGGGCACCTTGTAGCGGCTGCCGTCGGGCTGGGTGCGGCCCGCCAGGTCGAACTTGCGCACATCGCCGTGGATCAGCGACAGGCCGGGCGTTCCTCCATGGGGGCCCTCGGCACTGTGGTCCAGCAGCATCTGCATGCCCACGCACACGCCGAACATCGGCTTGGCGGCGGCCGCTTCGAGCACGGATTCCTGCAGGCCGGATTCGCGCAGCTCGCGCATGCAGTCGGGCATGGCGCCCTGCCCCGGCAGCACGATGCGCTGCGCCGCGCGCACGTCCTCGGGACGCTGCGTGACGACCACGGTCCAGCCGGTGCCCTCTGCGGCGGCCTGCACGGCCTGCGACACCGAGCGCAGGTTGCCCATGCCGTAGTCCACGACCGCAACGGTTTTTGCTTCCATATTCATAGCTATTGGCGCTTATTCATCAAGCGCTAGCGCTTGATCTGGCTCAAAAATTTCACAAGGAGCCCTTGGTGGACGGAATGACGCCCACCGAGCGCGGATCGCGCTCCAGCGCCGCACGCAGCGTGCGCCCGAAGGCCTTGAAGATGGTCTCGCACTGGTGGTGGGCATTGATGCCCTTGAGATTGTCGATGTGCAGCGTGACGCCCGCGTGGTTCACGAAGCCCTGGAAGAACTCGTACACCAGCTGCGTATCGAGCTGGCCGATGCTGCCGGCCGTGAACTTCACGTCGATGTGCAGCCCCGGGCGGCCCGAGAAATCCACCACCACGCGCGACAACGCTTCGTCCAGCGGCACGTAGGCGTGGCCGTAGCGGCGGATGCCCTTCTTGTCGCCCACGGCGCGCGCAAAGGCCTGGCCCAGCGTGATGCCCACATCTTCGACCGTGTGGTGGCCGTCGATGTGCAGGTCGCCTTCGCAGTCGATGTCGAGGTCGATCAGCCCGTGGCGGGCGATCTGGTCGAGCATGTGGTCGAAGAAGCCGATGCCGGTGGAAAGCTTGGCCTGGCCCGTGCCGTCGAGGTTGATGCGCACGCGGATGCGCGTCTCGGCGGTGTTGCGGCTGACCTCGGCGATGCGGTCGGCCAGGGGATCGGGCGTTGCGGAAGTGACGAGTGCGGAGGAAGTCATAGGGAGGCTTGCAGGGCGGCGAGCATCTGCGCGTTGTCGGAGGCGGCGCCCACCGTGAGGCGCAGGCAGTTGGCCAGCAATGGGTGCATTGTAGAAACGTTCTTGACCAGGACCTTGCGGTTTTTCATGCCCTCGTACGCCCGGGCGGAATCCGCCACACGGACGAGGATCATGTTGGCCTCGCTGTCCCAGCATTTTTCGATGCCGGGCATCTGCCGCAGGGCCGCCAGGAGCTTCGTGCGCTCGGCGCGGATCTCGGCGGCCTGCCCGGCGAACACGTCGGCGTGCTCCAGCGCGAACAGCGCGGCCTCGCAGTTGAGCACGCTCACGTTGTAGGGTGGGCGCACCTTGTCGATCTCGCTCACGAACGCGGCGGGGCCGATGAGGTAGCCCAGGCGCACGCCCGCCAGGCCGAACTTGCTGAGCGTGCGCATGAGCAGCACGTGGGCGTTGCGCGCGGGCTCGGCCCGCATGCGGTCGATGAAGGTGCGGCTGGCAAAGGGCTGGTAGGCCTCGTCCATGACCACGATGCCGCCCTGCGCGCCCGCGGCGTCGACGATGCGCTGCACCGCGCCCTCGTCCCACAGCGTGGCCGTGGGGTTGTTCGGGTAGGCGATGTAGGTGATGGCGGGGTTGTGCTGCGCGATGGCGGCCAGCATGGCGGGCTCATCCAGCTCGAAATCGGGCGTGAGCGGCACGCCGACAAAATCCAGGCCCTGCAGTTGCGCGGACAGCGGGTACATCACGAAGCCCGGCATGGGCGCCAGCATGGTGGCGCGCTGGCCCGTGCCGGGTTGCGCGCAGGCCAGGGCCAGCAGGGTGATGAGCTCGTCCGAGCCGTTGCCCAGCACGATGCCGTAGCCCTCGGGCAGGCCGGCGTATTGGGCCAGCGCGGCCTTCAGGTCCAGCAGGCGGTCGCCGGGGTAGCGGTTGAGCGCGACCGCGCCCAGGCGCTGGCCCAGCGCGGCCTGCAGATGGGCGGGCAGGCGGAACGGGTTTTCCATCGCGTCCATCTTGAGCATGCCGGCGGAAGGCTGCACGCCGTAGGCATGCATGGCGCGCACGTCGGGGCGGATGCGGGCCAGGGCCTGGAGGGGAGACGACGCGGGAGTAGTCATTCGGTGGTGTCCAGTTCGTTGGGGGTGATGAGAAACGGGTTGATGGGGCGCACGGCGTCCAGGGGCTCGCCGTGCGGCAGGGCTTCGGTCAACAGGTAGCGGCAGCCCTGCTGGTGGGCGGACGAGAGGATGAGCGCATCCCAGTAGCCCAGGCGGTAGCGGTCCTGCAGGTCCCAGGCGCCGTCCACGGTGTAGGAGTCCAGGTGCGGCGGCAGCCACACGCGCAGGCGGCGCACCTGGGCGCGCACCTGCTGCAGCACCTGCGGGCCGTCAAAGCGCTGGATCGCCTGGTTGTACAGCTCGTTGAGCACCTGCGAGCTGATGCGGCCGCTGCGCGTCTGCCAGCAAAAGCTGATCCATTCGCGGGCCCGCGCCTGGCGCTCGGCATCGCGGTCGTCCACGCTGGCCAGCAGGATTTCGGTATCGACAAAGATGGGGACGGTGCTCATGGGTATTGCACCGCTCAGCGCAGAAACAGGGTCTCGCGGGGCACGTACGGTCCGCTGGACGCGCCCCAGGATTCGAACCCCAGCGCCTCGCGCATGGCCTGGGCGTAAGCGTCTTCCTGGCGCATCTTTTCGGCCAGCCATTCCCCCAGCAGGCGCGAGACGCTGCTGCCGCGCCTGGCGGCTTCCACGCGCACCCATTCGGCGACGGTGTCGTCCATGGTCACGGTGATGTTTTTCATGGCTGAAATATTACACGAACTTCGTGCACCACGAACTTCGTGTTGTTTTCTGGGCGGTTACGCGGCCTTGAGCTGTGTCCCTGCCCGCAGCATCTGGCACGCCATGTCGCCCACGGTGCGCAGGGCCGCCAGATGGGCAGGCGACCAGTCGCCCCCCACCCCGATGCGCAGGCAGTTGCGAAAGCGCCCGCTGGTGCTGAACACCGTGCCCGGCGCGATCAGGATCTGCCGGGCCAGACAGGCCTCGTGCAGTTGCACCGAATCGAGCGCGCGTGGCAGCTCCAGCCACATCAGCAAGCCGCCGGGCGGGTCGCTCACCCGGGTGCCCTGCGGGAAGTGCGATGCGATCACGCGGCGCGCCTCGTCCATGCGCGCCGCCACGCCTGCGCGCAGCTGGCGCATGGCGGCAGCATGGCCCGCCTGGGTGATGAGGTCGGCCAAAGCCAGTTCCAGCACAGCCGACTGGCCGCCCGCCTGCAGGTCCTTGATGCCGCGCACCTTCTCGCTCCAGCGCCCGGCCTCCAGCCAGCCCAGGCGCAGCCCCGGCGCCAGCGTCTTCGAAAACGAATCGCACAGCATCACGTGGCCCGTGGTGTCGTACGACTTGACGGTGCGGCGCATCTCGTCGATTTCGACCAGGTCGTTGTAGATCGCGTCCTCGATCACCGCCATGTCGTGCCGCGCCGCCATCTGCGCCAGGCGCTTGCGCTCGGCCTGCGGCATGCAGCTGCCCAGCGGGTTGCTGAGCGTGGGGACGATCATCACGGCCTTGACCGGCTGGGTGTCCAGCGCCAGCTGCAGTGCGTCCAGCGACAAACCGTGGCGCGGGTGCGTGGGGATCTCCAGCGCGCGCAGGTGCAGGCCCTGCAGCACCTCCAGAAACGAAAAATGCGTGGGCGACTCCAGCGCCACCACGTCCCCCGGCTGGGTCACGGCACGCAGGCACAGCGCAATGGAGTCCATGCAGCCGCCGGTGATCACGATGTTCTCGGGGTCCAGGCTGCAGCCCATGCCGACGGCGTAGCGGGCCAGGGCGCGGCGCGCATCCTCGTGCCCGGCCGACGTGGGGTAGGTACACAGCAGGTTGCGGTGGCGCTGTGCAGCGCGCACCACGGCGCGGCGCACGCGGTCGGGGTTGAACAGCTCGAAGCCCGGCGTGCCGCTGCTGAAGGAGATCATGTCCTCGGGCTGGTTGCGCCCCAGGATGCGCTGGCCCAGCCAGTCCACAGACACTTCGCGCGGGCGGCGCAGGGGGCGCGGCGTGCTGGGCTCCGGCAGGCTCACCGGCCGCGCCGCCACGAAGAAGCCCGAGCGCGGGCGCGCGATGATCAGGCGTGCATCCTCGAGCCAGTGGTAGGCCTGCACCACCGTGGTCTGCGCCACGGCATGCTGGCGCGCCAGCTCGCGCACCGACGGCAGCTTTTCGCCGCGCGCCAGGGTGCCATTGCGGATCAGCTGCGCGAGCTGCTCGGCGATCTGCAGGTACAGCGGGGGTGCGTCATCGGTGGCCATGCTGCATTCTGTACTGGCACCCTGGCCGGCAGACAGTACAGAGGCGGGCCAGTACAACCAGTACAGATGGGCTGGTACATGGTTCTGTACTGGCCCAGATGGTCCATGCCTGTGGCTGGCGGCGCACGGCGGGTGGCCGCACAGTGAAGGCATGAACTCGCTGCACACCCCCACCCTCCCGTCGCCCGCTTTGCCGACCCCGCCAGCGGTCCCGCTCACCCTGCAATGGAAGCGCCAGCCGCTGCCGCCGCTGCAGGCCGTCCAGGTGCTGGACTTCCGTGCGGGCGACATGGCCCTGCTCGAAGTGGAACAAGGCCGCGTGTGGGTGACCTGCGACGGCCTGCTGGAAGACTATTTCCTGGAGGCCGGCCAGCGCCTGTCGTTCACCGGGCCCGTGCGGCTGCGCGTGAGCGCCGAAGGCCACCGGCCCGCCCGCCTGAACTGGGCGAAGCACCGGTCCGTGGCAGGGGCTGCCTGCCCGCCCGCCCCCGCTGCAGCCTCTCAGCCCAAGGCGACGGTACCCGCGCCAGGCACCCTGCCACGGGGTGCGATCAGCGCGGCTTGAGGGGCGTCGTCAGCCGCATCTCTGCCGCCTGCGCGTGGGCCTGCAGGCCCTCGCCGTAGGCCAGCTCGGCGGCGATGGTGCCCAGCACCTGGGCACCGGCCTCGCTCACCTCGATGAGGCTGCTGCGCTTCTGGAAGTCGTACACGCCCAGGGGCGACGAGAAGCGTGCGGTGCCGCTGGTGGGCAGCACGTGGTTGGGGCCCGCGCAGTAGTCGCCCAGGCTCTCGGAGGTATACGCCCCCAGGAAGATCGCGCCGGCGTGGCGCAGCAGCGGCTCCCAGCGGTGCGGGTCGGTGCTGCTCACTTCCAGGTGTTCCGGTGCGATGCGGTTGCTGATGGCGCAGGCTTCTTCCATGTCCTTGGTGAGGATCAGCGCGCCCCGGCCGGTGAGGCTCTTGGCGATGATCTCGGCGCGCGGCATGGTGGGCAGCAGGCGGTCGATCTCGCGCTGCACGGCGTCGAGGTAGGCGGCGTCGGGGCACAGCAGGATGCTCTGGGCCAGCTCGTCGTGTTCGGCCTGGCTGAAGAGGTCCATCGCTACCCAGTCGGGCGGCGTGCTGCCGTCGGCCAGCACCAGGATTTCGCTGGGGCCCGCGATCATGTCGATGCCCACCGTGCCGAACACGCGCTTCTTGGCGCTGGCCACGTAGGCGTTGCCGGGGCCGGTGATCTTGTCCACCTTGGGCACGGTTTCGGTGCCGTACGCCAGCGCGGCCACGGCCTGCGCGCCGCCGATGGTGAAGGCGCGCGTCACGCCCGCCACGTAGGCGGCGGCCAGCACCAGTTCGTTGCGCTCGCCCTTCGTCGAAGTGCCCTCGCCCGTTCCACCGGTGGCCAGGCTGCCGCGCACCGGCGTGGGCACGACCATGATGATTTCCTGCACGCCCGCCACGTGGGCCGGGATGGCGTTCATCAGCAGGCTGGACGGGTACGCGGCCTTGCCGCCGGGCACGTAGATGCCCACGCGGTCCAGCGGGGTGACCTTCTGGCCCAGCAAGGTGCCGTCCTCGTCGCGGTAGCTCCAGCTCTCGCCCGAGGCCTTCTTTTGCGCCTCGTGGTAGCTGCGCACGCGCTGGGCGGCAGCCTGCAGCGCGTCGCGCTGGGCCTCTGGAATGGCGTCGAACGCGGCCTTGAAGTCGGCCTGGGTCAGCTCCAGCGCCGCCATATCGGGGGCCGAGAGGCCATCGAAACGGGCGGTGTACTCCAGCACCGCGGCGTCACCGCGCTTTTGCACGTCGGCCAGGATGTCGGCCACGCGCTGCTCGATGGCCGCGTCGGTGTCGGCCGACCAGTGCAGGCGGGCTGCGAAATCAGCCTCGAAAGTGGCCGCAGCGGTGGACAGACGGGCGGGAGCAGCTACCAGAGTCATAGTGTCAGTCAGTGGGTGGGGGTCAATTCTTTTCCGCAGGAATGGCCGAGGCGAACGCATCGATGATGCGGCGCAGCGGCGCCTGCTTGAGCTTGAGCGCGGCCTGGTTGACCACGAGGTGCGAGCTGATGTCCATGATGCGCTCGACCTCCACCAGGTGGTTGGCCTTGAGCGTGTTGCCGGTGGAGACCAGGTCCACGATGGCATCGGCCAGCCCGGTGAGCGGTGCGAGTTCCATGCTGCCGTAGAGCTTGATCATGTCCACGTGCACGCCCTTGGTCGCGAAGAAGTCGCGCGCGATGCTGGTGTACTTGGTGGCGACCTTCAGGCGCGAACCCTGCTTGACGGCACGGGCGTAGTCGAAATCGTTGCGCACGGCCACGCTCACGCGGCACTTGGCGATCTGCAGGTCCAGCGGCTGGTACAGGCCCTGGCCGCCGTGTTCGATGAGCGTGTCCTTGCCGGTCACGCCGATGTCGGCGCCGCCGTACTGCACATAGGTAGGCACGTCGGTCGCGCGCACCAGCACCACGCGCACGTTGGGCTGGTTGGTGGGCAGGATCAGCTTGCGCGACTTTTCGGGGTCTTCCAGCACCTCGATGCCGGCGGCGGCGAGCAAAGGCAGGGTTTCGTCGAAGATGCGGCCTTTGGAAAGCGCCAGGGTAATCATGCTGCTGCTCATGCTGTGATCCGTTCAATGTCCGCGCCGATGCCGCGCAATTTCGCTTCCATGCAGTCGTAGCCGCGGTCCAGATGGTAGATGCGGTCCACCATGGTTTCGCCGTCGGCCACCAGGCCCGCGATGACCAAGCTGGCCGAGGCGCGCAGGTCGGTGGCCATCACGGTGGCGCCCGACAGGCGGGGCACGCCCTCGATGATGGCGACCTTGCCGTCGGTCTGGATCTTGGCGCCCAGGCGCACCAGCTCGTCGACGTGCATGAAGCGGTTTTCAAAAATCGTCTCGGTCACCGTGGCCGTGCCCTGCGCGATGCAGTCGAGCGCCATGAACTGCGCCTGCATGTCGGTGGGAAAGCCGGGGTACTCGGTGGTGCGAAAGCCCTGCGCCTTGAGCGTGGCGCCGCCCGCGCTCTGCACGCGGATGCCGCCGTCGACGGCCTGCACCTGCACACCGGCCTCGCGCAGCTTCTCGATCACGGCGTCCAGGTGGTCGGCGCGCCCATGGCGCAGCACCACGTCGCCGCCCGTGGCGGCCACGGCGCACAGGAAGGTGCCGGCCTCGATGCGGTCGGCCACCACGCGGTGGGTGCAGCCGTGCAGCTTCTCGACGCCCTGGATGCGGATGCGGCTGGTGCCGTGGCCTTCGATCTTCGCGCCCATGGCGATCAGCATCTCGGCCAGGTCGGAGATCTCGGGCTCCTGCGCGGCGTTCTCCAGCACGGTCTCGCCCTCGGCCAGCGCGGCGGCCATGAGGAAGTTCTCGGTGCCCGTCACCGTGACCATGTCGGTGGTGATGCGCGCGCCCTTCAGTCGCGTCCAGCCTGCGGGCAGCTTGGCGATCATGTAGCCGTGCTCGACCACGATGTCGGCGCCCATGGCGGCCAGGCCCTTGATGTGCTGGTCCACCGGGCGCGAGCCGATGGCGCAGCCGCCAGGCAGCGACACCGTGGCCTCGCCGAAGCGCGCCAGCAGCGGGCCCAGCGCCAGCACCGAGGCGCGCATGGTCTTGACCAGCTCGTACGGCGCCTCGGGCGTGTTCAGGCCGCTGGCATCGATGCGCACCGTGCCATCGTCGGCACGCGCGGCCGCCACGCCCATGTTGCGGATCAGCGTGAGCATGGTGCTCACGTCCTGCAACTGCGGCACGTTCAGCAGCGTGACCGGCTCGGCCGTGAGCAGCGCGGCGCACAACTCCGGCAGGGCGGCGTTCTTGGCGCCGGATACCAGCACCTCGCCATGCAGGCGGCGGCCGCCGCGGATCAGGAGTTTGTCCATCTCGAAACCAGAAATATGAATAAAAAGTGCCGCCAGCGCTTTTCCATCAAGCGCAGAAAGCTATCAAAAAAGGAGCATTCCAGCAATCACCGGGGCTGCGCGGCCCATTCAGCGGGCGTGAAGGTCTTCATCGACAGCGCATGCACCTCGTCGGTGTGCATTTTGGCGCCCAGCGTGGCGTACACGCGCTGGTGCCGCTGGATGGCGCGCCGACCCTCGAACTCGGCCGAGACGATGGTGGCGTACCAGTGGCGGCCGTCACCCTCGAGCGCGATGTGCTCGCAGGCCAGGCCGGCGGCGATGATGTCTTTGAGTTGGTCTGCGGTCATGTCAATTCCGAATTTTGTAGCCGGTGCGCAGCAGGTGGACCGCCAGGGCGCTCACGGCCAGCCAGGCCACGCCCACGATGGAGAGACTGAGCCACGGCGAGGTATCGCTCTGGCCAAAGAAGCCGTAGCGGAAACCGTCGATCATGTAGAAGAACGGGTTGAGGTGGCTCACGGTCTGCCAGAAGGGCGGCAGCGACTGGATGGAATAGAACACGCCCGAGAGGAACGTCATCGGCACCACCACGAAGTTCTGGAACGCCGCGAGCTGGTCGAACTTGTCGGCCCACAGCCCGGCAATCAGCCCCAGCGTGGCCAGCAAGGCCGCCCCCAGGAAGGCGAACGCAAGAATCCACAGCGGCGCGGCGAACTCGGGCCGGGCGAACGCCAGCGTGACGATGAACACCCCCAGCCCCACCACCAGCCCGCGCACGATGGACGAGCCCACATAGGCCAGGAACCAGGCCCAGTGCGACAGCGGCGTGAGCAGCACGAACACCAGGCTGCCCATGATCTTGCTCTGGATCAGGCTCGACGAGCTGTTGGCGAAGGCGTTCTGCAGCACGCTCATCATCACGAGGCCCGGCACCAGGAAGGCGGTGTAGCTGATGCGGTCGTAGACCTTCACATGGTCTTCGAGCACGTGGCCGAAGATCAGCAGGTACAGCACGGCCGTGAGCACGGGCGCGGCCACGGTCTGGAAGCTCACCTTCCAGAAGCGCAGCACCTCCTTGTAGAACAGGGTCTGCCAGCCGGTCATCGTTGTGCTCCCACGCTCGGCACTGCGGTCTCCGCGCCGCCCCCCAAGGGGACTGCGCCCTGCCTGGGGCGGCCCGGCGCTGCGGCAGCCTCCACCCCCGCCAGAGGAATATTGGATGCCGAGGTGCCCGACATCACCTGCAGGAAAACGTCTTCCAGGTCGGGCCGGCGGATCTCCATGTCATGCACGTCCACGCCCGCCACCCGCAGCGCGGCCAGATGGCTTTCGATCTCGGCCGCGTCGTGCGCGGGCAACTGCACGATGCGGCCCGTGACGCGGGCGAGCGCGTTGAGCGAAGGCGGCAGGACCGCATCGGTCTTGAACTGCAGGATGCTGCCGGAGGCCGCCTGCAGCAGCTCGCTCGTGCGGTTCAGGGCCACGATGCGGCCCGACTTGAGCATGGCGATGCGGCCACACAGGGCCTCGGCTTCTTCCAGATAGTGCGTGGTCAGCAGCACGGTGTGGCCTTCCTTGTTCAGGCGCGCCACGAAATGCCAGAGCGTCTGGCGCAACTCCACGTCCACGCCCGCAGTGGGCTCGTCGAGCACGATGATGGGTGGCTTGTGCACCAGCGCCTGTGCCACGAGCACGCGGCGCTTCATGCCGCCCGACAGCTGGCGCATGTTGGCCGTGGCCTTGTCGGCCAGGCCCAGGTTTTCCAGCAGTTCGTCGATCCAGGCTTCGTTGTTCTTCACGCCGAAGTAGCCGGACTGGATGCGCAGCGACTCGCGCACGTTGAAGAAAGGGTCGAACACCAGCTCCTGCGGCACCACGCCCAGCTTGCGGCGCGCCTGGGCAAAGTCGGCCTGCACGTCGCTGCCCTGCACCAGCACACGGCCGCTGCTGGCACGGGCCAGGCCCGCGAGAATGCTGATGAGGGTGGTCTTGCCGGCACCGTTGGGGCCCAGGAGCCCGAAGAACTCGCCCTCCTCGATGTCCAGGCTGACCTGGTTCAGTGCCTGGAAAGGGCCTTTGGGCGTGGCAAAGGTCTTGGAGATGGCTTGGAATGAGACTGCGGGCATGAAGCCCCTGATTTTACGGCCTTGCACCAAAGAGCGCCGACCGGGGTCTGGCACGGCCCCTGGGCCGTCGCCGGCCCGGCCTGCCGCCGCTGTCAGGACGCTGGCGCGAGCAGCGTGCCCACGCCATACAGCCCCGCCAGGCTGCGCAGGGCGGCGGGCAGGCCTTGGACGGCAAAGGTCTTGCCATCGTCGATCGCTTCGCGCCGGCATTCGAGCAGCACCGCCAGCGCCGACGTGTCAAACACCGCCAGCGCATGGGCATCCACCATGACGCAGGGCTCGCGGTGCGCCTTCAGGCCCTGCAGCAGCATGTGCAGGCACACCGTGGCCTGGCGGTGGGTCAGTTCGGCGGGCAATACCAGCATGTCAGTGCCCCATGGTGCCGCGCGCCGGCCGCGGCGCATGAAACCGGTGTGCCATTTCAGCCCTTGGCGCCGGCATTGCTCTTGTTGCGGGCCACCAGGGTCTCGATCAGGCCGTCGATTCCCTTGGCGTTGATCTCCTGCGCGAACTGGCCGCGGTAGGTTTCCACCAGCCACACGCCCAGCACGTTCAGGTTGTAGATTTTCCATCCCGCACCGTCGCCGGGGGTTTTTTCCAGCCGGTAGTCCAGCTGGATCGGATCGCCACGGCCGACGATTTCGGTGCGCACCAGCACGTCCTTGTCCTCCGGGGCGGCCCGCAGGGGCTTGACCTGGATGGTCTGGTCGTTCACCTGCGCCAGCGCCCCCGCGTAGGTGCGCACCAGCAGGATCTTGAACTCGTCCTGCAGGCGCTTTTGCTGCTCGGGGGTGGCCTGGCGCCAGCCGGGGCCCACCGCCGCGGCGGTCATGCGGCGGAAGTTCACGTTGGGCATCACGGTCTTGTCCACCAGCGCGATGATCTTTGCCAGGTCGCCGCTCTGGATGGCCTTGTCCGCCTTCACGGTGCTGAGCACATCGGCCGACAGGCGCTTGATCAGCGCATCGGGAGCTTCATCCGCGGCCAGGGCGGCCAGGGGCGCGGCGCCCAGCGCGGCCACGGCCGTCAGGCACAGGGCCATGTGGCCCAGGGTACGTCGGTTCATCGTCATGATGTCTTCTACTTTCTCGGGAGCTGCGGGCGCCGGTGGCACCCGGCGTTCATTCATTGTGGGCGGCCAGCGCAGGCCCCGTGCGTCGCGCGGGTTGCGGATTGCAAGCAAGTGCAACACGCCTGCCCCGGACACGGCCCGCCACGGATTGCGCCGCCGCCTCAGCGCGGAGGCTCTTCGGGCAGCACGCCATCATTGGCGTTGCGCTCGTCCTTGTCGTCGCCATTTTGCGCCGTGCCCGCCTGCTGCTGGCTGCGCACCTGCAGGAACACGTCGCGGGTGAAGCTGTACTTGTCCAGGGCGGCGCTGTCGAGCACGGACCCCGCGCGCAGCAGGTTGGCGCGCACGTCCACGGCACGCAGTGCATACAGCGCATTGCGGGCCGATACCGGGTCCACATAGCTCACCGCGTTGCCCTTCCAGTCGACGGGCAGGGCCAGCGTGTCGCGCACGGTGGAGGGGCCCAGGATCGGCAGCACCAGGTACGGGCCCGTGCCCATGCCCCAGTACCCCAGCGTGAGGCCGAAATCCTGCTTGTAGCGGTCGATGCCCAGTTCGCTGGCGATATCGAGCACGCCGCCCAGGCCCATGAAGGTGTTCACGTTGACGCGCATGAAGGTGGACGCGGCGGCTTCCGCCCGCAATTGCAGCACGTTGTTCACGAACGACCACACATCTCCCACGTTGGCGAAGAAGTTGCTGACGCCCGTGCGCACCGGTGCGGGCGTGGCTTCCTTGTAGGCAATCGCCACCGGCTTGAGCACCATCGCATCGACCTGCTCGTTGAAGTTGGTCATGCTGCGGTTGTAGGACTCCAGCGGGTCGCGCGGGTCCGGGTTGGCCACCGTGGCGCAGCCCGTGAGCAGTGCCGCTCCCAGCAGAAAGGCCAGCCACGCGGCGGCGCGGGCGGCGGGTTGGGAAAGCTTGGTCATCGTCGTCATTTCTTGTCACCTGCCCCTGCGGGCTTGCTGTTGCTGCCGTCTTCGGCCTTGTTGTAGAGGAATTGTCCGATCAGGTTCTCGAGGACCACGGCCGACTGCGTGGCGGTGACCATGTCGCCCGCCACCAGGTTCTTCTCGTCGGCACCGGCCTCGATGCCGATGTACTGTTCACCCAGCAGGCCGCTGGTGAGGATCTTGAGGGAGCTGTCCTTGGGGAAAGCGTAGCGGTTTTCCATCGCCAGCGTCACCCGCGCCTGGTAGGTCTTGTCGTCGAACGTGATGGACTCCACACGGCCCACCACCACGCCGGCACCGCGCACCGCGGCCTGGGGCTTGAGGCCGCCAATGTTGTCAAAGCGCGCGGTGATGCGGTAGCCGGGCTGGAAGTTCAGGCTCAGCAGGTTGGCCGACTGCAGCGCCAGGAAGACCAGCGCCACCGTGCCGAGCATGACGAACAGCCCTACCCAGAGATCGTTTTTGGATGGTTGCATTGTTTGATTTCTCCACTCCGGCGGCTTTTCGGGCCCGCCTCAGATACTGAACATCAGGGCCGTGAGCACGAAGTCCAGCGCCAGCACGGCCAGGGACGCCATGACCACCGTGCGGGTCGTGGCGCGCGCCACGCCTTCGGGCGTGGGCTTGGCGGCATACCCCTGCAGCAGCGCCACGAACGTGACGGTGAAGCCGAAGACCACGCTCTTGATCACGCCGTTGCCCAGATCGCGCCAGACGTCCACGCCGCCCTGCATCTGGCTCCAGAACGCCCCGTGGTCGACACCGATCATGAGCACGCCCACGATCCACCCACCGGCCACCCCCACGGCGCTGAACACCGCCGCCAGCAGGGGCATGGTGATCACACCGGCCCAGAACCGCGGCGCGAGGATGCGGCGCACCGGGTCCACGGCCATCATCTCCATGGCGGAAAGCTGCTCACCCGCGCGCATGAGGCCGATCTCGGCCGTGAGCGAGGTGCCCGCGCGGCCGGCGAACAGCAGGGCCGTCACCACGGGCCCGAGCTCACGCACCAGCGACAGCGCCACCAGCATCCCCAGGGCTTCGGAAGCCCCGTACCGCTGCAGCGTGTAGTAGCCCTGCAGGCCCAGGACAAAACCCACGAACAGGCCCGACACCGCGATGATGGCCAGCGAGTAGTTGCCCAGAAAATGGATCTGGTCGCGCACCAGCGACGGCCGCATGAAGGCCGCGCCCACCAGCTGCAGCAGCCGCGCGAACAGGCGGGCGGCCATGCCGATATCGGACAGTTTCTGGCGCACGGCGAAGCCCACGTCGGACGGCTTGTACCAGCTCATAGCACCCGCCCCCCGAACGGACCGAAGTCCTGCTCCACGGTCGGGCCCGCGTAGTGAAACGGCACGGGCCCGGTCGGCAGCGCGTTCACGAACTGGTGGACCAGCGGGTCGGCGCTCGCCCGCACCTCGTCGGGCGTGCCCTGCGCGGCCACCACGCCCGCGCCCAGAATGATCACATGGTCCGCAAGCCGGAAGGTCTCTTCCAGGTCGTGCGAGACCACGATGCTCGTGAGGCCCAGGGCATCGTTGAGCTGACGGATCAGCTGCGCCGCCGTCCCCAGGGAAATGGGGTCCAGCCCCGCAAACGGCTCGTCATACATCACCAGTTCGGGGTCCAGCGCAATGGCACGCGCCAGCGCCACGCGCCGCGCCATGCCCCCGGAAATCTGGCTGGGCATCAGGTCGCGCGCGCCGCGCAGGCCCACGGCATGGAGCTTCATCAGCACCACGTCCCGGATCAGCGCCTCGGACAGGTCGGTGTGCTCGCGCAACGGGAACGCCACGTTCTCGAACACGCTCAGATCCGTGAACAGCGCCCCGAACTGGAACAGCATGCCCATGCGGCGGCGCGCTGCATAGAGCTGGAGGGTGTCCATGCGCCCCACGTCGTCGCCATTCAGGAGCACCTGGCCAGCCTGCGCGCGCTGCTGGCCGCCGATCAGGCGCAGCACCGTGGTCTTGCCCCCTCCGGAGGCACCCATCAGCGCCGTCACCTTGCCCCTGGGCACCGCCAATGTCACGTCGCGCAGGATGACGCGGTCACCGTAGGAGAACGTGACATTGCGCAATTCGGCAAGGCAGGAAGACTCAGGCATGCAATGGAAGGGGTTCGGAAATCCGGAGAACGGGCGGCCGCGACGCATGGGAACATGCTGCGCTCACACAGCGGCGATGGTAGCCGAAGAAACATACATTCATGTATGTTTGCGTTTCAACGCCGCCGCCGGCGGGGCCACGGAAGCTATCCCGCGTGCGGCAACCCCGGATTGACAGGCACCGATTGTGCCAATAAAGGCCGCCATCCGCTGCGCTCTGCTCCAAGGCCCTGACCGACGGGCGTCCTGGCCGCGCCGGTGGCGCTGCCGCTCCCTCGGGCGAAAAAAAACGGCGCCCCAGGGCGCCGTTGTTGCAGTGCGACGCTGCCTCAGCGCGGCAGGTCGGAATATCCCATCAGGAACTCATCCACGGCACGGGCGGCCTGGCGGCCTTCACGAATGGCCCACACCACCAGCGACTGGCCCCGGCGGATGTCGCCGGCGGCAAACACCTTGGGCGCGTTGGTCGCGTAGCCGCCATCGAAGTCCGTGGTGGCGCGGGCGTTGCCGCGGGCATCCTTGTCCACGCCAAACGCCTCCAGCACGGCAGCCACGGGGCTCACGAAGCCCATGGCCAGCAGCACGAGGTCCGCCTTGAGGATCTGCTCGGAGCCGGCCACCTCAACCATCTTGCCGTCCTTCCACTCGACGCGCACGGTCTTGAGGCCGGTGACTTTGCCGGACTTTCCGTCTTTCCCGTCGCCGATGAACTCCTTGGTGGAGATCGCGAACTCGCGCTCGCAGCCCTCTTCATGGCTGGAGCTGGTGCGCAGCTTGATCGGCCAGTAGGGCCAGGTCATGGGGCGGTTTTCTTCTTCGGGGGGCTGGGGCATCAGCTCGAACTGCGTGACGCTCGCCGCACCGTGGCGGTTGCTCGTGCCCACGCAGTCGCTGCCGGTGTCGCCGCCGCCGATCACGATGACGTGCTTGCCGTCCGCGCGCAGCTGTCCCTTGAGCTTGTCGCCCGCGTTGACCTTGTTCTGCTGGGGCAGGAATTCCATGGCGAAGTGGATGCCGTCCAGATCACGGCCGGGCACGGGCAGGTCGCGCGACTGCTCGGCGCCGCCGGTCAGCAGCACGGCATCGAACTCCTTGTGGAGCTGCTCGGGCGTGACGGTTTCCTTGGCCCAGTTGGTGACCTTGGAGCCCTTGCCCAGGCCGTCCTTGGGCGCGCCCACGAACACGCTGGTGCGAATGACCACGCCTTCGGCTTCGAGCTGCTTGACGCGGCGGTCGATGTGCGACTTCTCCATCTTGAAGTCCGGGATGCCGTAGCGCAGCAGGCCGCCCACGCGGTCATTCTTCTCGAACAGCGTGACACTGTGTCCGGCGCGCGCCAGTTGCTGCGCGGCCGCCATGCCGGCTGGACCCGAGCCCACCACGGCCACCTTCTTGCCGGTCTGGTGCTTGGCAGGACGCGCCTGCACCCAGCCTTCGTCCCAGGCCCGGTCGATGATGGCGTGCTCGATGGACTTGATGCCCACGGCGTCGTCGTTCACGTTGAGCACGCAGGCCGCCTCGCAAGGCGCCGGGCAGATGCGGCCGGTGAACTCGGGGAAGTTGTTGGTGCTGTGCAGCACCTCGATCGCGCTCTTCCAGTCCTGGTGGTACACCAGGTCGTTGAAGTCCGGAATGATGTTGTTGACCGGACAGCCGTTGTTGCAGAACGGCGTGCCGCAGTCCATGCAGCGCGCGCCTTGCACCTTGGCCTGGCTTTCATCCAGCCCGATGACAAATTCCTTGTAGTGCTTCAAGCGCTCGGGCACGGGCTTGTAGCCCTCTTCGATGCGCTCGTATTCCATGAAGCCGGTAGTTTTTCCCATGACGATGTCCTTGTCTATGAATGCTGTGCTGGTCTCTGCGGCATCGCCTTACTTGGCGGGGACCGCTTCTTTTTTTGTAGCAGCTACCGCTGGCGTAGCGGACTCCTCCAGCACTTTTCGTTCATAAATTTCAGCCAACGCACGCTTGTACTCGGTCGGGAAGACCTTGACGAACTTGCTGCGCGATGCCGCCCAGTTGTCCAGGAGCTCGCGCGCACGCTTGCTGCCCGTCCAGCGGTTGTGGTCCTCCAGCAGCTTCTTGAGCTGCGCCTCGTCGGTCTGGCCGTTGTGCCAGATGGCGCGGGGCACGCTGGCCTTCTGCTCTTCAGCCGGAAGGATGCGCTCCAGGCTGACCATGGCCATGTTGCAGCGCGTGTCGAACTGGCCGTCCTCGTCATAGACATAGGCCACGCCGCCGCTCATGCCCGCGGCGAAGTTGCGGCCCGTCTTGCCCAGCACCACCACCGTGCCGCCGGTCATGTACTCGCAACCGTGGTCGCCCGTGCCTTCGACCACCGCCGTGGCACCCGACAGGCGCACCGCGAAGCGCTCGCCCGCCACGCCGCTGAAGAAGGCTTCACCCGTGGTGGCACCGTACATCACGGTGTTCCCCACGATGGTGTTGCGCACCGCGTCGCCGCGGAAGTCGATGCTGGGGCGCACGATCACGCGGCCGCCCGACAGGCCCTTGCCCGTGTAGTCGTTGGCGTCGCCGATCAGGTACAGCGTGATGCCGCGCGTGAGGAACGCGCCGAACGACTGCCCGCCCGTGCCTTCGAGCTGGATGCGGATGGTGTCGTCCGGCAGGCCCTCGGGGTGCACGCGCGTCACGGCACCGGAGAGCATGGCGCCCACGGAGCGGTTCACGTTGCGCGCCACCTCGATGAACTGCACGCGCTCGCCCTTTTCAATCGCGGGCTTGCTACGCTCGATGAGCTTGCGGTCCAGCGTGTGCTCGATGTTGTGGTCCTGCACATCCACGTGGAAGCGCGGGACATCGGCGGGCACGTTGGGCTGGGCGAACAGGCGGCCGAAGTCCAGGCCACGTGCCTTCCAGTGTTCCAGTCCCTGGCGCATGTCGAGCAGATCGGTGCGGCCGATCAGGTCGTCGAACTTGCGGATGCCCAGCTGGGCCATGATCTGGCGCACTTCTTCGGCGATGAAGAAGAAGTAGTTGACCACGTGCTCGGGCTTGCCCGAGAACTTGGCGCGCAGCGCGGGGTCCTGCGTGGCCACACCCACCGGGCAGGTGTTCAGGTGGCACTTGCGCATCATGATGCAGCCCTCGACCACCAGGGGTGCCGTGGCGAAACCGAACTCGTCGGCACCGAGCAACGCGCCGATGGCGACGTCGCGGCCAGTCTTCATCTGGCCGTCGGCCTGCACGCGCACGCGGCCGCGCAGACGGTTGAGCACCAGGGTCTGCTGGGTTTCGGCCAGGCCGATCTCCCAGGGGCCGCCAGCATGCTTGATGGACGACCAGGGCGATGCGCCCGTGCCGCCGTCATGGCCGGCGATCACGAGGTGGTCGCTCTTGCACTTGGTCACACCCGCGGCGATGGTGCCCACGCCGACTTCGGACACCAGCTTGGTGCTGATGCTGGCGTGCGGCGCCACGTTCTTCAGGTCATGGATGAGCTGGGCCAGATCTTCGATGGAGTAGATGTCATGGTGCGGCGGGGGCGAGATCAGGCCCACGCCGGGCACGCTGTGGCGCAGCTTGCCGATGTAGTTGGAGACCTTGCCGCCCGGCAGCTGGCCGCCTTCGCCGGGCTTGGCGCCCTGGGCCATCTTGATCTGGATCTGGTCGGCCGACGACAGGTATTCGGCCGTGACCCCGAAGCGGCCCGAAGCCACCTGCTTGATGCGGCTGCGCAGGGAGTCGCCATCCTGCAGGGGCAGGTCGACTTCGACGTTCTCGGCGCCGATCACGCTCTTGAGCGTATCGCCCTGCTTGATCGGGATGCCCTTGAGTTCGTTGCGGTAGCGCGCGGCGTCCTCGCCGCCCTCGCCGGTGTTGCTCTTGCCGCCGATGCGGTTCATGGCCACGGCCAGCGTGGCATGCGCCTCGGTGGAGATGGAGCCCAGGGACATGGCGCCCGTGGCGAAGCGCTTGACGATCTCCTTGGCGGGCTCGACCTCGTCCACGGGGATGGCCTTGGCAGGGTCGATCTTGAACTCGAACAGGCCGCGCAGCGTCATGTGGCGCTTGCTCTGGTCGTTGATGATCTGGGCGTATTCCTTGTACGTGTTCCAGTTGTTGGCGCGCGTGCTGTGCTGCAGCTTGGCGATCGCATCAGGGCTCCACATGTGCTCTTCGCCACGGGCGCGCCAGGCATATTCGCCGCCGGCGTCCAGCATGGTCTCGAGCACCGGGTCGTCACCGAAGGCGGCCTTGTGCATGCGGATGGCTTCCTCGGCGATCTCGAAGACGCCGATGCCTTCCACGCGGCTGGCGGTGCCGGTGAAGTACTTGCCCACCGTTTCCGTATTCAGGCCGATGGCCTCGAACAGCTGGGCACCGCAGTAGCTCATGTACGTGCTCACGCCCATCTTGGACATGATCTTGGACAGGCCCTTGCCGATGGCCTTGACGTAGTTGTAGATGGCCTTGTCGGCCGACAGGTCGCCCGCGAGGTCCTTGTGCATGTCGGCCAGGGTTTCCATGGCCAGATAGGGGTGCACGGCCTCGGCGCCGTAGCCGCCCAGCACGGCGAAGTGGTGCACTTCGCGCGCGGTGCCGGTCTCGACCACCAGGCCGGCCGTGGTGCGCAGGCCTGCGCCCACCAGGTGCTGGTGGATGGCCGACAGGGCCAGCAGCGCGGGGATGGCCACCTGGGTGGCGCTCACGGCACGGTCGCTGACGATCAGGATGTTGGCGCCGCCCTTGATGGCGTCCACGGCCTGCGCGCACAGCGAGGCGAGCTTGGCTTCCACGCCCTCACGGCCCCAGTCCAGCGGGTAGGTGATGTCGATGGTGGCGCTCTTGAACTTGCCCTGCGTGTACTTCTCGATGTTGCGCAGCTTGGCCATGTCGGCGAAGTCCAGCACGGGCTGGCTCACTTCGAGCCGCATCGGTGGGTTGACCTGGTTGATGTCCAGCAGGTTCGGCTTGGGGCCGATGAAGCTGTTGAGCGACATCACGATGGCCTCGCGGATCGGGTCGATCGGCGGGTTCGTCACCTGCGCGAACAGCTGCTTGAAGTAGTTGTACAGCGGCTTGTTCTTGCCCGAGAGCACGGCCAGCGGGCTGTCGTTGCCCATGGAGCCGATGCCTTCTTCGCCGTTCCTGGCCATGGGGGCCATCAGGAACTTGATGTCTTCCTGCGTGTAGCCGAAGGCCTGCTGGCGGTCGAGCAGCGGCAAGGGTGCGGCCTCAGGGGTGGACGCGGTGTCGGTGCCCACGCTGTCGAGCTTGATGCGCAGGTTCTCGATCCACTGCTTGTAGGGCTTGGTGTTGACGATGTTGGCTTTCAGTTCGTCGTCGTCGATCATGCGGCCCTGTTCCAGGTCGATCAGGAACATCTTGCCGGGCTGAAGGCGCCACTTGCGCACGATCTTGTTCTCGGGGATGGGCAGCACGCCGGATTCCGAGCCCATGATGACCAGGTCGTCATCGGTGATGCAGTAGCGCGAGGGGCGCAGGCCGTTGCGGTCCAGCGTGGCGCCGATCTGGCGGCCGTCGGTGAACACGATGGACGCCGGGCCGTCCCAGGGCTCGAGCATGGCGGCGTGGTATTCATAGAAGGCGCGGCGGCGCTCGTCCATGGTGGTGTGCTGCTCCCAGGGCTCTGGGATCATCATCATCACGGCCTGGCTGATGGGATAGCCGGCCATGGTCAGCAGCTCCAGGCAGTTGTCGAACGTGGCGGTGTCGGACTGGTCAGCGAAGCTGATGGGATAGAGCTTTTGCAGGTCGGCCGCGAGCACGGGCGAGGCCATCACGCCTTCGCGCGCCTTCATCCAGTTGTAGTTGCCCTTGACGGTGTTGATTTCACCGTTGTGCGCCACGTAGCGGTACGGGTGGGCCAGGGGCCACTCGGGGAATGTGTTGGTGGAAAAACGCTGGTGCACCAGGCCCACGGCCGAGATGCAGCGCTCGTCCTGCAGGTCCAGGTAGTAGGTGCCCACCTGGTCGGCCAGCAGCAGGCCCTTGTAGACCACGGTGCGGCTGGACATGCTCGGCACGTAGTACTCTTTGCTGTGCTTGAGCTTCAGCGCCTGGATGTTGGCGCTGGCGGTCTTGCGGATCACGTACAGCTTGCGCTCCAGCGCGTCCTGCACGATCACATCGTTGCCACGGCCGATGAACACCTGGCGCAGGATGGGCTCCTTCTTGCGCACGGTGGGCGACATGGGCATGTCGCGGTTCACCGGCACATCGCGCCAGCCGAGCAGCACCTGGCCTTCGGCCCTGATGGCACGCTCCATCTCCTGCTCGCAAGCCAGGCGCGAGGCATGCTCCTTGGGCAGGAAGATCATGCCCACGCCGTATTCACCGGCGGCGGGCAGCGTGACGCCCAGCTTCGCCATTTCCTCGCGGTACAGCGCGTCGGGAATCTGGATCAGGATGCCGGCACCGTCACCCATGAGCTTGTCGGCACCCACCGCCCCGCGGTGGTCGATGTTCTCCAGGATCTTCAGGGCCTGCGTCACGATGTCGTGGCGCTTTTCACCCTTGATGTGGGCCACGAAGCCGAGCCCGCAGGCGTCGTGTTCGTTACCCGATGAATACAAACCGTGTTGTTGCAGATGCTGGATCTCGGCAGCCGTGGTCATGGCGCACTCCTCATATTTTTCGCAGGGAGTGGAAGATTAGTGCATTGCAACATCTTTTGGCAAGCACATTAATTAGGGTCAGATTCTTAATCAATAGCTACAGATCAGCTCATCATTTTTATTGGGGACACATCATTTTTGGTAGCCATAGACCCGATGCGGCCTTATGCATGGCCACGAATCATTCAGATTTTTTGTGAAGCGCCGGCCGTCCCGCCTGTCCCCGGGTCACCCGACGCGGAGTGTGTTTTTGCAACTCTTGCACAAAGCCGGGGTCGCCCAGCGCCCAGCCGCTGAGCACGGATGACGTCAGCGCGGCCTGCTCTTGCGATCCGATGCCCGCCTGAACCAGTGCGGCGTACGCCGCCTCGCGCGCAAACGGCGTGTTGCCCAGCGCCCAGTACAGGGCATGGGGCGTGAGCAGGCGGTCGTGGCGCAGGCCCAGCCAATGGGCGTGGCTGGACCACACGTAGTCGCAGGCCTGCACCACCTGCCCCGTGCGCACGGGGTTCAGATCGAGGTAGACCATGCACGGAAGCAGGTACCGCTCAGGCTGCAGCACCGTGGAGCGGTAGCGCCCCTCCCACAACGTACCGGTGCGGGCATGGCGACGGTTGAAATACTGCACATAGCGCCGCCCCACCGCCTGCATCATCTGCGGCAAGCCATCGACGGTGGTGGGAGTTGCCAGCAGATGGAAGTGGTTGTCCATCAGCACATAGGCATGCACAGCCACCCCGTATTTCTGAGCGTTGTCCGCCAGCAGCAATAGCATGCTCTCGAAGTCTTCGTGGTCGATGAAGATGCTTTGGCGGTTGTTTCCACGCTGGATGACGTGGTGCAGATGACCGGGCAAGGTCAGGCGTGGCAGGCGGGCCATGGATGTCGACGGGAGCAAGGATGGGGGGCGATCATAAATCCGTCCCCGATTATCCCGTCCAGGCGGAGCCCTGCCTGCGGTGCGAGGCTAGTGTGGCACTGCGTCCGCAGCCACTAGCGTATCGCCAGCCTGCGGCTTCAATCCAAAACGCGCCCCCAGCGCCCTGTCGAGCCCGAACTCTTCCAGAATGGCGCGCAGCCGATCCGAGGCGCTGCGCTTTTTCTGGCCTGTGTACCGGGCAATGATGAGCTCGTTCTTCATGCTGTGCTCCCAGCCCACCAACTCCGTCACCGTGACCTGGTAGCCACTTGCCTCCAGGTACAGGCAGCGCAGCACATTGGTGACCTGGCTTCCCAGCTCGCGGGTGTGCAGCGGATGGCGCCAGAGCTCGGCCAGTGGCGTGCGCGCCAGCTGCAGGGCCTTGCCCTGGCGCAGGCAGGCGGCCATTTCGGCCTGGCAGCAAGGCACCAGCACCATGGCCCGGGCGTTTTTCTGCAGGCCGAAGGCGATGGCATCGTCGGTGGCCGTGTCACAGGCATGCAGGGCGGTGACCACGTCGATGTGGGCTGGCAATTCATCTGCGCCAGTGGATTCCGCCACGGACACATTCAGGAACGACATGCGCTGAAAGCCCAGCTTGTGCGCCAGCACACGCGACTTTTCCACGAGCTCGGCGCGCGTCTCCACGCCGTAGATATGGCCACGCCCGAGCGCCTTGAAATACAGGTCATACAGGATGAAGCCCAGGTACGACTTGCCCGCGCCATGGTCTGCGAGCGTGGGCCCCTGGCTGGTGGTGGACAGCTCTGCGAGCAGTGGTTCGATGAAGTTGAACAGGTGGTACACCTGCTTGAGCTTGCGCCGCGAGTCCTGATTGAGGCGCCCATCGCGCGTGAGGATGTGCAGTTCCTTGAGCAATTCCACGGATTGGCCTGGCCGCAGCTCGGACAGTTCCCCGGTCGGGGCAGCCTTGGCCTTAGCGTCAGCACCACTACCCGAGGAGTCCGGCGCCTGGGAATGGGTGCGGGCAGCTTTCTCTTTCGCGGCTTTCGTCATTGCCATGGTCCTTGCTCCGTGTCTTTTACCGCTGGCGGCGCCGGCAGGGAGGCCCCAGGCCCTACGCTCAGAGCGGCCCAACCCGACATGCCTAGTTCTTGCAAAACCTCGATGTTCCGCTCGAAGATCGTTTCCGCCTCGGGGAACACCTCGACAGCGCGGTCGATGCTCTCTTCGCGCAGCAGGTGCAACGTGGGATAGGGTGAGCGGTTGGTGCAGTTGGTCACATCGTCTTCCCGCGTACCCGCAAACTGGAACCGCGGGTGAAAGCTGGCGATCTGCAGCGTGCCTTCCATGCCCACTTCTTCCAGCACGGCCTCTGCCTCTTCCAGGAAGTCGTTGAAATCCAGGAAATCATGGAGGCAATGGGGAAGGATCAGCAGCGTGGTGTCTCGCACCTCGGAAGGATTAGCCGCCAGGGCGGCAAGTTCACTGCGCAGTACCTCCAGAATCGTTGCCAGATCCCCAGTCAGCGCTACCGCGTAGTGAATCTGCCCCTTCACGTGAACGCCCTTTGCAAAGGGGCACAGGTTGAGGCCGATCACCGCCCGCTCGAGCCACTGGACCGTGTCGCGAATGAACAATGCGGCAGGCTCCTCGGAGCCCACCGTAGCCGTGGAAGGGAATGAAGTCATGGGGAGGCGCGCGAAGCGCAATGAAGTGCCTGCGGATTTTACCGGGCGCCATTGCCTCCGGCGACAGCCTCCGCCTGCAACGACACGCCCCACATGCGCACAGCCGCGCGCAGCCCTCAGTCGAGAAGTCGCCGCCCAGTAAGGCGCCCATGTTCGCGCGCCGCAAATCGGTCGGTCATGCCCGCAATGAAATCCGCCACCGCCCGTGCCCTCAACGGGCCCTGGTCTGCCGAGGCCTGCTCCGCGAAAGCCGCCTTCATCTCTTGCGGCGACACCGTGTAAGCCGCGAACAAGTCGCGAACCACTTCCTGCGCGCGGCCCGTGGTCTCCATCACACGCGGATGGCGGTACAGATTCTTGAAAAGAAACCGCTTGAGAACCTGGGAGCGCTCCCGCATGCCATCACTGAACATCACCAGCGCGGGGGCTTGGCGAACTCCATCGACGCTGGCCGGGCCATGCCGTGCGAGCGCCGTCCTAGTGGTGTCGATCACGTCATAGACCTGCGCGCTGAGCATGCGCCGTATGGCCTCGTACAGCAGGCGCCGCTGGCGTGGCAGCTGGGCGAGGTCCGGATGCTCCGACTCGGCAGCAGCCCGGTACTCGTCGAACAATGGCACATCCTGCAACTGGTCCAGCGTGATCAGCCCCGAGCGCACACCGTCGTCGATATCGTGCGCGTTGTAGGCGATCTCGTCTGCCAGATTGCACAGCTGTGCCTCCAGGCTCGGCTGTTCGTGGCGCAAGAACCTCGCACCGACGCCATCGGGCTCTTCGTCTTCCAACTGCCGGGCGTGCTGCCGGGAACAATGCTTGAGAATCCCTTCCCGCGTTTCGAACGTGAGATTCAGCCCGTCATACTGTGGATAGCGCTCCTCCAGCTTGTCCACCACGCGCAAGCTCTGCAGGTTGTGCTCGAAGCCCCCGTGCTCGGCCATGCAGCCATGCAGCGCGTCCTGGCCAGCATGCCCGAAGGGCGTGTGGCCCAGGTCATGGGCCAACGAGATGGCCTCTACCAAATCCTCATTGATGCGCAGTGAACGTGCTATGGAACGCCCGAGTTGGGCTACTTCCAGCGAGTGGGTCAGGCGAGTACGGAACAGGTCGCCTTCGTGGTTAAGAAAAACCTGCGTCTTATAGACCAGCCGCCGAAACGCTGTGGAGTGAACAATTCGATCCCGATCCCTCTGGTACTCCGTCCGCGTAGGCGCAGCTGCCTCAGGATAGCGCCGCCCACGGCTCACTGTGGGGTCGCAAGCATAGGGGCGGAGATCCGAGTTGCGCCCCCAATTGGGGGCCAGCGCTCCGTCTTTATCGAGCATTTCTAGCTACAAAAAAATAGCAGCAATCGGCATTGCAATTGCATCGCGTTTGTATCACTTGCAGCAGGCATCGATCACGTCACGCACCAGACGGTCGGGCGCGGAACGCAGGGCAGCTCGGCCGGGACCATCGATGACGACAAAACGAATTTCGCCTGCTTCCGATTTCTTGTCCACGCGCATCAGCTCCAGGTAGCGTCCCGCGTTGTCGTTTGAATCAAGCACTGGTCCTTGGGTGGGCAGCCCAGCGCGGGCGATCAGCACCGTGAGTCGCTGCACAAAGGCTGCATCCACAAGACCCAGGCGATGCGACAGCTCAGCTGCCATCACCATACCGGCTCCCACACCTTCACCATGCAACCAAGCGCCATATCCCATTCCGGCTTCGATCGCATGTCCAAAGGTGTGGCCAAAATTCAGAATGGCACGCAAGCCCGATTCACGTTCGTCCTGCCCCACCACCCATGCCTTTATCTCACAACTGCGACGCACGGCGTGGACCAGCGCAGCGCGGTCGCGCGCCAGCAGGGCATCGATATGGGCTTCAAGCCATTTCATGAAAGCCATGTCCGCGATCGGTCCATACTTGATTACTTCCGCCAGACCCGCGCTGAGTTCGCGCGGAGGCAGCGTGTCGAGTACATCCAGATCGCACACCACCAGCTGAGGCTGATAAAACGCGCCGATCATGTTCTTGCCCTGCGGATGGTTGATCGCCGTTTTGCCCCCCACGGATGAATCCACCTGCGCCAGTAACGTGGTCGGCACCTGCACGAATGGCACACCACGCATGTAGCTCGCAGCGGCGAAGCCGGTCATATCACCCACTACACCACCACCGAGCGCAAACAGGACCGTCTTGCGGTCGCAGCCGCGCTCCAGCAGCACATCAAAAATCTTCTGCAGGGTCTGCCAGTCCTTGTGTGCTTCGCCATCCGGCAACCGTACCTCATGAACCTGCGGGTAGCGCTCCGACAGCGCGGCCCTCAGTGCCGCCATGTAGAGCGGGGCGACCGTTGTATTGCTCACAATCAATGCGGCACCGGCGCGCGGCAGGCCATCATAAGTGGTGGCACTACTCAATAGACCACCGCCAATCGCAATGCGATAGCTGCGGTCACCTAAGTCAATAGCGACTTCTTGGGCAGTAAGGGACATAAAAAAACGGTATTTTTACGACGACGCGATGCTTCGTCGCCAAAGCTATTGTGCATGCTGGAGATGCCGGCGGACAAATCAACCCCAGTAAAAGTGTCCACATACGCCCTGTGGCGAGAAAGATTCGCCCCGACGGGTGTGTGTGCGTGCGCCAACCATGCTAAGCAAGACCTCCACCTCGCCTGACAAAAACCAATCTGGAGAAGATGCTAGTCAGGACCAGAATCATCCGGTCGCTCAAACTCGAGACAAAAAAATCCCCGGACACGCCGGGGATGAAGTCATAGAAATTCTGATTAATTACCTGCCACCCTCTAGGGGTCGCAGGCTAACTACTCAGGGGCACGTGTAATCTTCCGGCACACCACCAGGAGGTATTGGTCCGGTCACAACGTCAATATTGAATGTGCGAGTCACCGAGGTCGCTCCCTTCGTCGCCGTGACCAAGAATCGTTGGCTACCGCAATTAGCCACCTTTGGTACGCCATTCAAAACACCAGCCGTGGGCGATGTTCCTGCAGTCAACCACGCTGGCAAGCCGCCAAAGGACCACGTCACACCCGTTGTCGACGAGACGAACGAATAAGTGAAGTTTTTCCCGACCGGCGCAGATCCCAGCGAACAAACCGCCGTGGAATTGCAATCGCCGATGGCAAAGTCTTCTGGCAGGCCGCCGACCACCTTGAATGTAATCGTGGCAGTTGCAGATATCTTGTTCTTATCAGTAGCAGTCACTGTAACGCGGTACTCACGCTCTGCCGCATCCTGGCTTACCGTGCCGCTCAGAATGCCCGTACTCGCATCCACGGCCAGCCCTGTTGGCAGGCCAGTAGCCGACCAGGTGAAGGGGGGCAAACCGTTCTTCGCCTCCAAGTACGCCGTGAATGGCACACCCTTAGTAACGGTCCCTAGATCCTTATTATCGATCGTAGGCGCAATTGTACGTGCCGCCATTACTTGAATCGGGAGAATGCCAACCATCGGATCAGAGATGCCGTTGCTCACATTGTTGTCAGCACGATCAGCCGTCATCTCCAGGAAGATCGTGCCGGTTTCCGTACCGCTCAGCAGTGAAAATAGTGCAACCCCGCCAATCGAAGGCAACTGAAGCACACTGCCACTCTGACTCCCCGCAACCAAACGGGCGCCTACGGCTGCGTCGGTTCCCGAGAGAATACGAACCTGCACATTCGAACCCGACGTGCTGCCAGTTGGCTGGTTCGCATCATCCATGACAAACGCCTGAATGGCCATTTGATTCAGAATACCGTTCGCATTGAACTTGGTTCCCAGAATATCATTGACCTGGGCTGCCAGACGGACGCTGGCAGGCTTACCTGTTGCACCCCCAACGGAAATCTCCACGCTGGCTGACTTTTGCTGTTTATCAAGAGGGTCTTGAACCGTACATGTAATACGGGCATTTCCCGCCTGGTCCCCTGCATGGAAATGAAAAGAATTGCCACCAGCGTTTGAGCCTAGCGTAATATTTCGATATGCGCTAGGAACCTTAACCGTCCCACCATTACCATCATCAACTTCTGTTTCGTGCTCCGCTTTACCATCCAGATAATATAATGCACCGGAGTCCAAACCTCCCGCAACATTACATGCAAAAATATCCTCGCCACCAGGTATTGGCAAATTTCCTTTCCGGGCTTCAACGTAAAGAGTTGTTGTGTAGGGTCGGTAGGCACCAAGACCGGGCAACGTATCAGCGATATTGATCGGCAACTGTGCCTTGTCCGCACGCAACGTAATAGTGTAGTGCTCCTGGGTCTCACCCGGGCTTCCACCACCTCCACCACACGCTGACAGCGCAATGGTTGTTGCGATCATGAGAGTTTTGAATCTTTTCTGCATCTTCTTTCCCTATAAATTTGCATCAACGAACCGCAGTACGTTCGGTAATTACCTTGGGTGTAATAAATATGAGCATTTCCTGCTTATTTGCCTGCTTGGTTTTTGTTTTAAACAAATTTCCAACGCCTGGGATGTCCCCCAGAAACGGAACTTTGGCCTCTGCATCATCCTCAAAAAGCTCAAAAATCCCGCCAATCACAACCGTTCCGCCATTTTCAACCAATACCTGGGTTTTAATATGCTTGGTATTAATTGCCCGTACATTCTGAAGAATTTCCCCCGGACTGTCTTTGTTAACATCCAGATCAAGAATGATATTTCCTTCAGGGGTTATCTGAGGCAGGACCTCCAACTTCAACACGGCTTTTTTAAAGGCTATGACGGTTCCGCCATTAGGAGCAGTCACTGGATAAGGAAATTCCGTACCCTGCTCTATCGATGCCTTGGTCTGATCTGCAGTCACAACCCGAGGACTGGAGACAATCTTGCCTTTCCCATCAGCTTCCATCGCCGATATTTCAAGATTCAAGAATCGATTGGCCGCGGAATTGAAAATAGATATTGCAAAACTAGCTGGATCGAATCCACCTTGCGCCTGTGCGGGTAGGTTAACAAAATTGCCCAAGGTATTCGCAGTCCCGCCCGCACCAGAGGATGCGACAGCGTTGCTGTAGCTAGTGCCGAAAGCAACACTATTACCACCGCCAAGATTGTACCCGCCTGTCCCGCCGCGATTAGCCCGCAGATCTGTCCCACCCAAGCGAACGCCCAGCGACCGCCCAAAAGTATCGGAAGCCTCGACAATTCTCGCCTCAATCATCACTTGCCGAACAGCGACATCCAGAGTCAACAGCAACTGGCGAACTTCCTCTAATTTGCTCGCAGTATCAGTCACAAACAGTTGATTGGTTCTGGGCTCAGCAATTGCACTCCCTCTCTCAGAAAGGAATCTATTTGATGTCCCTCCGGATCCCCCACCGCTACTTGACGTAGACAATTGAGTGACCATGTCCACCGCCTTCGCATAGTTCATTTGAAATGCCTGAGTCCTTAGCGGTTCCAGCTTTTGAATCGCCAGCGCGGCTTCATAGTCCTTTTTTGTCCGATCATCAATTTCATCTTTGGGAGCAATCCACAAAACCGTTCCTGATTTACGCATGCCAAGGCCCTTGGCATCCATGATGATTTGGAGTGCTTGATCCCAAGGCACATCTTTGAGGCGGAGAGTTAGTGAGCCCGAGACGGTGTCCGAGGTGACAATATTGAAATTCGTAAAATCAGCTATCACTTGCAAAAGTGAGCGAACTTCAATGTTCTGGAAGTTAAGCGACAACTTCTCTCCGCTGAACCCAGGGCCTTGAGTAAGCTTGTTCAGATCCACTTTCTTTTGGCGAATCTCAATTACAAACTGGCTATCACTTTGATATGCACTGTGCTCCCAATCGCCAACGGGATCGATCGTCATTCGCACTCTTTCACCTTGCTGCACGGTCGTAATAGCTTGCACAGGCGTACCAAAATCACCTACGTCCAAGCGACGGCGCAGACCTTCCGGCAAAGAAGATTTCAGGAAATCGACGACCAAGCCCTTGCCCTGTTGGCGTATATCAACCCCAACCTGGCTGGATGGAAGCATCACGATTACCCGTCCGGAGCCATCGCTTCCCCGCCTGAAATCCACGTCTTTTAATGTTTGAATATCATTATTTGCAGGATCCGAAAACGTTAGCGCCTGAGCAGGCTGGGATGCGGAATACGCTGAAGGAGCTATTGCCAAAGAAATCAACAACGAGTTTCCTTGAATTTCAGCTTGATAGGATGTCGATTGCTTCAGGTTAAGAACAACCCGAGACCGATCGCCAGCTTGAACCACATTGACAGATTTTACATTCCCCTGACCGACTTCAATATTGCTTTTTCCGATTGCATTCGATGCACCAGGAAAATCCAAGGCAATGCGCGGAGGCGTTTGAATCGCAAAGCCTGTTGGGATTTCCTTAAGAGGTTCCGCAAAATCAATACGTATGACGTCCACACCGTTTTGCACGCTCCCTGTCACAGAACGGATAACAGTATCTGCAAGAACCTCAAGAGGAGCCAAAATAGCGATTGAGAACCCAATCGCAATTCGACAGATTTTTACTATGTAAGCTTTCGAGTATTTCATTTTTTGCCCTCTTGCAGATCCAGCGAAACTGCGCGCTCAATCCAGTCACCTGTAGCGTCCTGCACGATCTCTCGCAGTTGAATTGAATTTTCGGTTATTTTTGTTATTTTCCCGTAATTTTGCCCGATATAATTTCCAGCTCGTACCTGATAAAGTAACTTGTCAACCTTTAAAAGTGCGGTGGGCATTCCTTTTTTATCCAGGCTACCGACCATGACCATGACATCCAACGGATAAGCCTCGAGCGGCTCTTTTCGTCTAGCCATCTCTGGCGCGATGAGAGCGGCGTTTGAGGTAGATTGCGTAGACTCCCGGCGTAACGCCTGCGTCAATTTCACCGCGTTAAAAGGCTCCACGCCCGAATCCATCGAATAGGCCTGAGGAATGAATTGCTTCGGTTCGGTCAACGGAGTAATGCGAGGCTTGGTTGTCGCGCGCAATTCAGACATCCATTGGCGCAACTCTTCGTCGCCCGATGATCCACAGCCGCTCAATAATAAAGAGACGAAAACCAACCCAGTCAGTTTATAAGACGTCATTTTTTATTAGCCTTTATCGCCTGCTTCTGAGCCTGAATTTCTTCGGGGTCAAGATACCTGAAAGTACGCGCCGTCGCTTCCATTGTCAGGACTCCGTTAGCATCCTTTGCAACGGGATTTATTGATATATTATTAAGAGTGACAATTCGAGAAAGATGAGCGATATCTGATGCGAACGCCCCCATATCATGGTACTTCCCCGTGACACGCACCTGGATTGGCAATTCGGCATAATACTCCCTTGCGACCACCTGCCCCGGTCGAAACAGGTCGAACTGCAAGCTCCGACCGAGCCCCGCCTGATTGATATCGGACAAGAGTGCTGCCATCTCAGCCTTGCTAGGCAACTGTTTTTCAAGCTGAATCACGTATTGCTGCACCTGCTCTCTTTGTCGCTTCAACGCCTCCAAGCTCACAGCCTTAACCAATTTCGATTGATAGTCCTGACGAAGAGCTTGCTCCTTCGCCACTTCAGCAGTGAGCTCCACCTCATACTCATTGATTTTTACGAACCATAAGATAGTTGCTACAGCAGCTGCAATAAAGAGGCAAAGCAATACTTTGGGGACTACCGGCCACAATGAAGGATCTTTGGTGTCCAGGTTTCGAAATTGCTTGGAAAGGCCGTCCTGCAAAGCAACGAAATCAACATTTGCCTTTGATTTTTTTGCCATGTTTTATTTCCCGATCGCGGCGCTGGCAGCGTCTTTTGCTTTTTGTGCTTCCCCGGTGCGCATCAGCCGGAAGCGCAGATTAAAGGATGAGACCCGACGCTGATCTTTGGAGGAAAGCGCAACGTTACTTGCTACAATTTCCACCAGCTCCGGCTTCGATAACCACGGGGTGTTATCCGTGAGATTGCGGAGCATTTCAGAAACACGCTCATTGGATTGAGCGACACCTTGCATGGCAATGACCTGCTCAGTTTGCTTGATGCTGGTCACATACGCACCCTCCGGTATCTGGCGCACAAGCTCATTGAGCAAATGAACGGGCAGATTGCGGTCAGATTGGAGATCTTCGACAGCTTTTTGCCTGGCTCGCAGAGCAGCAATCTCATCTTCAATCGTTGCGATCTCCTTGATCTGCCCTTCAAGAACTTTAATTTCGCTCTGCAAGAATGCATTTCGCTCCTGCTGGGCTGTGATCATCGTCTGAAACCACCAGTAAATCGAACCCGCAATAGCCAAACCGATGAGAAATGATGCAAACATCGTGGCCTGAAAGGCCTCTTTTCGACGTTTGCGCGCAGCTTCCCGGTGAGGAAGTAAGTTGATCAATATCACTGCAGGAACCTCCGCATGGCCAGACCGCATGAGGTCAGATACGACGGTGCTTCACGCACCATTTTTTTCAAACGAACGGAACTTCCAATTTCCATGCCGTCAAATGGATTGACGGCGCTGCACGCGAATCCGGTCTGCTGGGTCACTGCTTCTGTCAGGCCTGGCAATGGAGCAGATCCTCCGGCCAACATGATGTGATCAACGCGGTTGTGGGGTGTACTCGTGAAGAAGAACTGCAATGCCCGGCCAATTTCTTGTGCCATGCTGTCTACAAAAGGTCGAAGGACGGCAGATTGATAATCTTCAGGAAGGTCACCATTTCGCTTCTTGCTTTCGGCCTCTTCGATGGAGAACCCGTACTGGCGAACAATCAGTTGTGTAAGTTGCGCCCCACCAAATGCTTGGTCGCGGTCGTAAAGAACTTCCTCGTTGCGAATGACCTGCATGCTCGTGGTCAGGGCACCCACTTCAAAAAGTGCGACCATGGCATCCACCCCCTTCTTCGGCAACGCCTCAATCAGGCGGCCTGCAGCCAGACGGGACGCGTGGGATTCAATGTCCACCACCACCGGCTTGAGCCCGGCTGCCTCCGCCAAACCTTGCCGGTCCTGTACCTTCTCGCGGCGCGACGCGGCAATGAGGACGTCCACATCGCCAGGAGCGTTCTTGCTGGGCCCGATGACGCAGAAGTCCAGACTCACTTCGTCGAGGGAGAAGGGAATGTATTGATTGGCCTCGGACTCGACCTGAACTTCGAGTTCCTGTTCTGTCATCCCGCCTGGCAGCGTGATCTTCTTGGTGATGACAGCCGACGGCGGCAACGCCAAGGCGACGTTCTTCGTGCGCGTGCCGCTTTTCTTGACCAGTCGGCGCAGGGCATCAGCGACCTCATCGAACTTCTCGATGTTGCCATCGGCGATCCACCCGCGCTCCAGCGGCTCGATCGCACAGCGCTCCAGCACCAGACTGCCCGCCTTATCACGCCCCAGCTCGACCAGTTTGACGCTGGAAGAACTGATGTCGATTCCCAGCAGCGGCGCAGACTGGCGACTGAACAAAGACCCCATTGAGCTCAAGATTGGTCCCCTGTAACTTGCCAAAATGAGGCAACAAAACTTAACACTTCACATGAATGCTATCAGTAAGATAGTTCTCCAGCAAAGATTTTTCCCCGCGTAACACTTGCGGAGCGTTGCCAAAAGCAGACGAATTTTTGGCGCTTTGCAAGACCGTTTGGGGAGGGTGGCGCGCCTTTTGGCAACCTGCTCATCGCACGGCGCTGCGATTTTCCGTGTTCAGGAGCAGACATTTTTATAATGGGGGGCCCTACCCCTCCGGAGCGATATGCCGTCCTCTCCATCGAAGTCCACCGACAAGCCGGACTCCTCCCCCGCTCCCCACCGTCCCACCTGGCTTCGTTGGTTCCTGCGTGCAATCCTCTGGATCGCAGGCCTGGCAACTGCAGCCGCTTTCGGGCTGGCGCTGACCATCGCCGTGGCCCTGGCCGTCGCCTACCCGAACCTGCCGGACATTTCCGACCTCGCCGACTACCGGCCCAAGCTGCCCCTGCGCGTCTATTCAGCGGAAGGTGCTTTGCTCGGCGAATTTGGGGAAGAGCGCCGCAATCTCACCCCCATTGGAGAAATCCCCAAGGTCATGAAGGACGCAGTATTGGCCATTGAAGATGCCCGCTTCTTTCAACACGGCGGCGTTGATTACAAGGGCGTGGTTCGCGCTGGTCTCGCCAATCTGGGCCGCGTGAAAAGCCAGGGAGCATCCACTATCACGATGCAGGTTGCACGCAATGTTTACCTCTCTTCAGAGAAAACATTTACACGCAAAATTTACGAAATCTTACTGACATTCAAGCTTGAGCATTTACTGAGCAAGGATCAGATTCTTGAAATTTACATGAATCAGATTTATCTCGGCAATCGCGCTTATGGATTTGCGGCGGCCTCGGAGGCGTATTTTGGCAAGCCATTGAAATCCGTGTCGGTGGCAGAGGCTGCCATGCTGGCCGGCCTGCCCAAGGCGCCCTCCGCGTACAACCCGATCAGCAATCCGAAACGGGCGCGCTCCAGGCAGTTGTACATCATCGAGCGCATGGAGGAGAACGGATTCATCACAGCCCAGCAGGCCACGGACGCCAAGAAGGAAGAACTCAAAATCCGGTCAGGACCGGACAACACCCGGATCCATGCGGAGTACGTCGCCGAGATGGCGCGCCAGCTGATCTTCACTCAGTATGGCAACGAGGCCTACACACGGGGATTGAATGTCTACACGACCCTCAACGCGGCAGAGCAGGAAGCTGCCTATGGGTCGCTGCGCCGGGGCATCATGGACTACGAGCGGCGACAGCAGTACCGGGGGCCGGAGAAGTTCGTGGCCTTGCCCACTGCAGCCCAGGAGGTCGAGGATGCCATTGACGACGCATTGGCCAATCACCCGGACAACGGGGATGTCCTCTCCGCCGTCGTTCTGGAAGCCTCTCCCCGCAAGATCATTGCGGCCCGGGCCAACGGCGACAACCTCGAGATCACCGGCGATGGCCTGAAGCCCGCGCAGTCGGGCCTCAGCGACAAGGCACCGCCGAACATCAAGATTCGCCGAGGTGCGGTGATCCGGGTCGTGAAGACCCCCAAGAACGCCTGGGAGATCACACAACTGCCTGAAGTCGAGGGCGCGTTCGTGGCCCTGGACCCGCGCAGCGGAGCCATCCGGGCCCTGGTGGGTGGGTTTGACTTTGACAAGAACAAGTTCAATCACGCGGCCCAGGCGTGGCGCCAGCCGGGGTCTAGCTTCAAGCCCTTCATTTATTCCGCGGCGCTGGAAAAGGGGTTCACGCCCGCTACGGTCATCAATGACGCCCCGCTGTTCTTTGACGCCGGCGTCACGGGCGGCCAGCCGTGGGAGCCCAAGAACTACGACGGAAAGTACGACGGGCCCATAAGCATGCGCACCGGCCTGGCCAAGTCCAAGAACATGATCTCGATCCGGATCCTGCAGGCCGTGGGCCCCAAGACGGCCCAGGAATGGGTGTCGCGTTTTGGCTTCGATGCGGAAAAGCACCCGGCCTACCTCACGATGGCCCTGGGCGCGGGTTCGGTCACGCCGCTGCAGATGGCGACCGCCTATTCCGTGTTCGCCAATGGCGGATACCGTGTGAACCCCTGGCTCATCGCCAAGGTCACGGACCACAAGGGCCGCGTGATCTCGGAAACAACGCCACCGGTGACCAGCGAGCAGCCCCGCGCCATCGACGCCCGCAACGCCTTCATCATGAACAGCCTCCTTCAGGAGGTGACACGGTCCGGCACCGCCGCGCGCGCGCAATCCACGCTCAAACGCCCGGACCTTTACGGAAAGACCGGCACCACCAATGATTCGGTCGACGCATGGTTCGCCGGCTACCAGCCCACCATCGCCGCCGTGACCTGGATTGGTTACGACACGCCCCGCAACCTCGGAAGCCGCGAAACCGGGGGCGGGCTCAGCCTGCCGGTATGGATCAATTTCATGGAACGCGCGCTCAAGGGTGTGCCTGTCATGGAACCCACGGTGCCGGCTGGCGTCGTCAACGTCGGCGGGGAGTGGTTCTACGAGGAGTACGCCCGCCACAGCGGCATCTCCAGTGTGGGCATTGATGACCGCTCTGCGTCACCGGCGGTGGCCCCGCACGCACCGCCCCCGGCGGAGGAGCGAAACCGCATCCTGGACCTGTTCCGCAACTGACACGGCCGGGACTATCAGAGGCCCAGCCTGGGGGGCAGCAAGCTTGAGCCAGGCTGAGGCGGTTTCCCTAGGCCGAGAACTGCAGCGGCAGGCCCGCTTGCCGGGCTGCGTCCCGGCTCAGGCAGTCAAAGAACTCTCCCGCGCCCTTGGTGTCTTGCCATGCCTGGCCATCGAAACGGTAGTGGTAGCCACCGGAGCGCGCCGCCATCCAGACCTCGTGCAGCGGCTTTTGGAGATTGATCACGATCTGGCTGCGGTTGGGGAAGGTCAGCGTCACCATGCCCCCCGAGCGCTGGGCGTCCACATCGGCCTCGGTCGCGTCGTTGATACGATCACAACTGCGCTCGACGGCCAGAAGCAGTTTTTCGGCGTGGTCCAGGAATTCAAGGTCGGTCATTACAATTTGCGCATGTTGATAGCTTCCCAAATTCTAGTCAGGACGCTTGTCCTTGCCGCCAGTACGGCGGCCCTCGCCGGCTGCGGCCAGCGAGGCCCCCTGTATCTTCCCAGCAGCCCCGCGGCTGCACAGCGCGCAACCCTTCCGCAGACCCTGACACCCAGCGTCGGCACGACCACGCCCGCCCAGGCACCGGCGGCTGCCGCGTCGCAGCCGCGTTAAGCCGCGGCGAATCGCCGGCAGGGGCCTGCGGCCCACCTGGCTGCCACTACCAATGCCGAGTGCTTGATTTCCATCAAGGACACCTCGAAGGGTCAATCGTACAGTCCGTGCTTTATCGCACTGCAGGATGGCCATGGCCCTGGAACTCTACCGCGACAAGAATCACGCTTGTCTGATGTTCACCGACCTCATCGAGGAAGACGGCCAGGCCGTGCAGGCCAACCAGTTCCTGATCGTGGACGACGACACGGGCGCCATCATCGATCCCGGCGGCAACCTCGCTTTCAACGAGCTGTTCATGGGAATGACCAAGCATTTCCCGCCACACAAGCTGTCGTACCTGATCGCCTCGCACGCGGACCCGGACATCATTGCCTCGCTGGACCGGTGGATGACCAGCACCAAGGCAGACCTGGTGATCTCGCGGGTGTGGGAGCGTTTCGCCCCGCACTTCACCAAGGTCGGCAAGACGGAGAACCGGGTCATCGGGGTGCCCGACAGCGGCGGCCACCTGCCGCTGGGCCGCCATGAACTGGTGCTGCTGCCTGCGCATTTCATGCATTCCGAAGGCAATTTCCATTTCTACGACCCGGTCAGCCGCATCCTGTTCACGGGCGATCTGGGGGTGTCCATGATGTCCGGTGCCGAGGCACGCGTGCCGGTGACCGACCTCAAGGCGCACATCCCGCGCATGGAGGGGTTTCACCGCCGCTACATGGTCTCCAACAAGATCCTGCGGCTGTGGGTGCGCATGGCGCGGCAGCTCGATATTTCCATGCTCGTTCCGCAGCACGGCGCGCCGATCATCGGCAAGCAGGCCATCAGCGACTTCATGGACTGGATCGAGAACCTGATGTGCGGCATCGACCTGTTCGACGACCGGGCCTACCAATTGCCCACCAGCTACATCGATCCGGTGACCCGGCAGCTGCGTCCCGGGCTGGGGCGGTAGCACGGGCCGTTTGCTCGATCTTCAATAAAAACAGGGCCTGGCGCTTTACTGGCAAGCGCAGGTAGCTATATATTTTATAGCAATCGATCTAGCATCCATCCGCATTGCGTTACCGGGCCCCAGCGGCCGTCCGGCGGGGAGCCGCCGCCCCCTGCGCCGCCTGCCGCTTGCGCAGCCGGTGCCACAGCCGCCAGCCGAGCAGGGCCGCGAGCACCACCGCGTAGACCGCCACCTCGCCAAAATCGTTCTTGCCCGCGCGCATCCAGAAAAAATGCAGGATGGCCAGCCCCGCCACCGCGTACACGCTGCGGTGCAGGGCCTGCCAGCGCCTTGCACCCAGCGCCTTGATGGCGCGGTTGAACGACGTGGCGGCGAGCAGCGTGAGCACCAGCAGCGCCAGGGACCCCACCAGGATGAAGGGCCGCTTGACGATGTCGCGCACGATGTCGGCCACATCAAAGCCCATGTCGAACCAGGCGTAGCTCAGCAGGTGCAGCAACCCATAAAAGAACACGAACAGCCCCAGCATGCGCCGAAAGCGCGCGAGCTGGGGCGTGGAGGCGAGCACGCGCAGCGGTGTCACCGCCAGCACCAGGCACAACGCGCGCAGCGTCCAGTCGCCCGTGGCGCGGATCAGGGCTTCGGCAGGGTTGGCCCCCAGTTCGTTGGCGGCCGCGGCATACACCAGCCAGGCCAGCGGAAGCAGGCACAGCACGAACACCACGGGCTTGGCGGCAGGATGGAGCAGCAGTTTTCGCATGGGGGCAAGGGCCGGGCCGGGCTTTCGCCACCGGACGTGACGGCGAAGCCGGGCGGACGCGGCGGTCAGTAGAACTTCTTGAGGTCCATGCCCGCGTACAGCTGCCCCACCTGGGCTTCGTAGCCGTTGAACATCAGCGTCTTGCGCTTCTTGGCAAAGAGGCCGTCTTCGCCAATGCGCCGTTCGGTGGCCTGGCTCCATCGGGGGTGGTCCACCTCGGGGTTCACGTTGGAGTAGAAGCCGTACTCCTGTTTGGCCGCCTTGTTCCACGCCGTGCCTGGCTCCTTCTCGACAAAACGGATCTTGACGATGCTCTTGGCACTCTTGAATCCATATTTCCAGGGCACCACCAGGCGCACCGGCGCGCCATTCTGGTTGGGCAGCACTTCGCCGTACATGCCGAACGCCAGCAGCGTCAGCGGGTGCATGGCCTCGTCCAGGCGCAGGCCCTCCACATAGGGCCAGTCAAGCACGCGCGAGCCGACAAACGGCATGGTGGCCTTGTCGGCCAGCGTCACGAATTCCACATACTTGGCGCTGCCTTGCGGCTCCACCCGCTTGATCAGTTCGGACAGCGAATAGCCCACCCATGGAATCACCATCGACCAGCCCTCCACGCAGCGCAGCCGGTAGATGCGCTCTTCCTGGGCACTGAGCTTGAGCAGGTCTTCAATGCCGTACTTGCCAGGCTTCTTCACCAGCCCTTCGACTTCCACGGTCCATGGCGTGGTCTTCAGGGTGTGAGCGTTGCGGGCGGGGTCGGCCTTGTCGGTGCCGAACTCATAGAAGTTGTTGTAGGTGCTCGCGTCCTTGTAGTCGGTGAGCTTTTCCATCGAGATGGCGCCCGGCACGGTGGACTTCGCACTGGCCAGCGCCGCCAGCTTGCCAGGACGCGCGACAGTGCCCTGCTGTGCCAGCGCCTCGCGCCCGGCCCAGGCGGCCAGTGCCGCGCCCGCCGCCCCGCCGGCCATCAGCCGGAGCATCCTGCGCCGCTCCTCGTACACCGAGCGCGGCGTGATCTCGGAGGAATGCGGGTGGTTGAAACCCGGTTCGCGGGATGGAATCAGCATGGGTGTCTCCGGTGGTTCTCGGTTGAAACGGACTCTGCGATAGAGCGGAACAACTGCTAGTTCGTTCCCTGGGCCGTTCAGGTTACACCGAAGACACAATAGTTGCAGGCGCCGCCTGCCTGCCGGGCAGGGGCGTGCGGGCAGCCGCGGGCCTACAGCGTGCCGTAGCTGTGCAGCCCGCTCAGGAACATGTTCACGCCCAGGAACGCGAACGTGGTCACCGCCAGGCCGACCAGCGCCCACCAGGCCGAGACGGTACCCCGCAGGCCCTTCATGAGGCGCATGTGCAGCCAGGCCGCGTAATTGAGCCAGACGATCAGCGCCCAGGTCTCTTTCGGGTCCCAGCTCCAGTAGCCGCCCCAGGCCTCGGCCGCCCACAGTGCCCCCAGCACGGTGGCGATGGTGAAGAACGCAAAGCCCACGGCGATGGACTTGTACATCACGTCGTCCAGGATCTCGAACGACGGCAGGCGCGCCGCGATGCGCTTGCGGCCGAAGAGGATGCCCGCCACGATGAATGCCGAGATGCCGAAGTACACCATCCAGTAGCTGCCGCCGTTCTCGGTGGCGCCCTGGCGGAACACGATGGGCTCGAAGCACAGCACCACGCCCAGCAGCCACAGGGGGGCCAGCTTGTACCAGCGGGTTTCGGTGGCCTGCTGCTTGATGAGGTAGGCGAACGCCACCATGGCAGCCAGCGCGAACGTGCCGTATCCGATGAAGTTGGCGGGCACGTGCAGCTTCATCCACCAGCTCTTGAGCGCGGGCACCAGGGGCTGGATCTCATGCGCCTCGCGCACCACGGTGTACCAGAGCAGAAAGCCGACCGCCGCGCTCACCACCAGCATCACGAAGCCGCCCAGGGCGCGGGTGTCGTACTGCTGCTCGTAGTACAGGTAGAACGCCGCCGTCATCCAGCAGAACAGCACGAACACTTCATACAGGTTGCTCACCGGGATGTGGCCGATGTCCGGGCCGATGAGGTAGCTCTCGTACCAGCGCACCAGCGTGCCGATGAGCGCCATGGCCACGGCCACCCAGGCGATGCGCGAGCCGAGCATGCCCATGGTCCTGCCCTCGCCGCGCGAGAACATGCCGATCCAGTAGAACGCGGTGCTGATGAAGAACAGCATGCTCATCCAGAGGATGGCGGACTGGCTCGACAGGAAGTACTTGAGGCCGAACACCGTGTCCGCGCGCGCCAGGCTGCCCGCGCCGTCCTGCTGGTACAGGCCGATGGCAAAAAGCGCCACCGCCGTCACCACCAGCATCAGCACGCGCAGCGGCCGCCAGAACCAGCCCAGCCAGATGGTGCAGGGAATGGCACCCAGCAGGATGCCTTTTTCGTACACATCCATGTAGCTGCCGTAGCGCTGCAGCGCATAGAGGCCGCCCACCGCCACGATGGCCGCGAACAGCCAGTCGAACCAGTTGCGGCGGGCGAAGAACCCCTCATTCAGGGTGATCGCGGTATTCGTGTTGCCGGTGGCGGTGTTCATGCGGTGCCTTCCGGGGCCTTGCCGGCCCCGATCAGTTTCTGTGCGAGCTGTACAAACTCCTGGTCCCCGTCCATGGTCTTGCGGTTCGTGGACAGCGCCATGGTGGCGTGGCTGCCGCCGCCCTGCGGCGCCACCCAGACCCAGACACGGCGCTCGCGCACGTACAGCATGGCAAAAACACCGAGGATCAGCAAGGCGCAACCCAGATAGACAATGTTCTTGCCAGGGGCTCGGGCCACCTGGAACACGCTAGCCTGCACCTGGGTGAAGTCCTTGAGCTCGAACGCCAGTGGCGCGGGGTAGATCTGCGCGTCGCTGAGCGACAGCACGGCCTGGGTCATGAAGCCCCGTGTCTGTTCATCCTGCGGCAGGCGCGGCAGGCCCGCGTTCTGGCGCGACAGCTGGGCCACCTCAAACAGCGTGCCATTGAGGATGCGCACCAGCACTTCACCGGCGCGCGCGCGCTCGGCCTCCGGCACATTCGCCTCCATGAAGTCCGACACCGCCTGCAGGCCACCGGTGGGCTTGCCGTCCACCATGCCGCGTCCGGCGAACAACGCCAGCGCCCGCGATGCGGACTGCTGCAGCTGCTCGGCCAGATCCGTGCGCGAGGCATCGATGGCCTGCGCCACATAGCGGCGCACCGCCTGTTCGCGCGCCACCGGGTCGGCCAGCGTGGCCTTCAGGCGCATGAAGCCGTCCATGCCACCCTTGTCATCGGCCGGCACGCGAAGGTATCGGAACGGTTCCGCCGGGCTCTCGCGCACCCCCAGCAGGAACACCGGCACGCCGTCCCCCGTGTCCACGGGCAGCATGTAGTTGTGGAACTCGCGGGCCTGGCCCGCCGCGTCCCGCAGCTTGTAGCTCACGCTGGGGCCCACGTTGCGCAGCTCCTTCTTGGTCACGGTCTTGTTGGCCGCGCCCAAGCGGGACTCCACCGACTCGCGCAGGTCCACCTTGCGCACATCGACACCGGTGCCGCCCGGGCCTGCCCCGCCGAAGTTCTCGACATTGATGGTGCGCAGCGCCGTGAATTCCAGCGTCAGCGTCTCGCTGCCAGTGCCGCCGCCGTTGTTGGTCAGCTGGGTGGAATTGCCCACCACGCCCTCGACATCAAAGGCCTTGGCGCCTGCCACCATGGGCACGGCCCGCAGCTTCAGGTGCGAACCACCGTCGTCGAAGCTCGACTGGTAGATCTCGATGCCGCGGTAGCTGGCCGGGTGGTTCACCTCCACGCGCGCCGGGGTCTTCTCGCCCGTGGCCTTGTCATGGATGACGATCTCGCTGGCAAACAGCTTGGGCATGCCGGTGGAGTAGTGCTCGACGATGAATTTCTTGAGCTCGATGGCGAACGGCAGGTCCTGCAGCAGCACGCCGTCGGACTGGTTCAGGATCGCCGTGCTCGACTGCGTGCCCTCCGCCACGAGCAGGTTGCCGCGGAAGGTCGGGTTGCGCTCCGACAGGCGGTGCTCGGGCTTCACATCGGCGATCAGCCCGCCGCCCTGGTACGGGGTCTTGCCGCCCAGCAGCATCTGGGCGCGCACGATGAGGTCACCGTCCAGCAGGCCACCCACGCACACCAGCACGATGGCGCTGTGCGCCGCGATGTAGCCCAGCTTGTTGGCAGCCCCCGCCTTGGCGGCCACCATCCAGCCGGTACCGGGGCCGGCGGCCGTGTCGCGCTGCTGCAGGCGCACTTTCCAGCCGCCGCCCGCCAGCATCGTGCCGATGCGGCGCGCCTCGGCCTCGGCGGACCCGCTCAGCCCTGCCTCGGCCTTGTGGTGGAAGGCCTTGAGGCTTTGCTCCCGGATGTTTTCCTTGTAGACCTTCAGGTCGATGAGGATCTTGGGCGTGTTGCGGGCAATGCACAGCGAGGTGCTGACCACCAGGAACGCCAGGATGAGGAGGAACCACCAGGCGCTGTAGACCGCGTTGAGCTGGATGGCGCCGAACAGCTCGGCCCAGAACGGCCCGAACTGGTTGACATAGTTGACCGCCGGCTCATGCTGCTTGAGCACCGTGCCGATCACGGAGGCGATGCAGATCACCGTCAGCAGCGAGATGGCGAACCGCATCGAGGACAGCAGTTCGATCCCTGCGCGCAAGGCCTGGGAACCAGACTGGATGCGAAGGCCTTGGGTGTTGTCGGACATGGATGGAAACGTGGGCTTCGGGGCGCGAAAGAAAGAAAAAGGGCGGGACCATCTGTGCGATGGGCCCGCCCGTTTTGGGATTGTTATTGGCGGTAGGTTCCGTGCGGCCCGGTCTTTCGGGCCACAAGATTGACGAAAATCAAATCGCTCAGCGCAGGCCGGCGATGTAGTCGGCCACGGCCTTGATTTCCTTGTCGTTGAGCTTGGCCGCCACTTGCGTCATCTGGATGCTGTTGGCGCGCGAGCCGTCGCGGAAGGTGTTGAGCTGTGCCACGGTGTAGTCAGCGTGCTGGCCCGACAGGCGGGGGTACTGCGCGGGGATGCCGGCACCGTTGGGGCTGTGGCAGCCCGCGCAGGCAGCGATCTGGCGGTCGGCGATGCCGCCACGGTAGATGCGCTCGCCCAGGGCGACGAGGTCCTTGTCCTTCGCGAAGCCGGCCTTCGCGGGCTTGGCGGTCACCCAGTACGCGATGTTCCGCATGTCGTCATCCGACAGGGCACTGGCGAAACCCTTCATGACGGCGTTGTTGCGCTTGCCGGACTTGAATTCCTGCAGCTGCTTGACCAGGTATTCGGGGTGCTGCTGCGACAGCTTGGGGTTGGCCGCGATGGCCGAGTTGCCATCGGCGCCGTGGCAGGCGGCGCACACCGCGGTGTAGCTGGCCTCGCCCTTGACGAGATCCGGCTTGGCCGCTTTGGGGGCATCGCCCGCCGCAAAGGCCGAAATAACAGGTGCTGCCAGTGCGGCAGCCGTCAGCAAGGAGGCGAGCAACTTCATATCGAGGGTCTGTGTTTATGTGCGCAAAACCTCGCGATTCTACAATGAGGCTCCCTCGCATCCCAATTCCCCATGACGACATCTCCTACCGCGCCAGTTGCTGGCTCCCTTCCGCCCGCACCTGACGCCAAGACCGCCATGGGCTGGATGCACACGGCAAAGTTCCTGACCACGGCCGCGCAGCTGCACCACCTGCCGCCCATCGACGTGCCCGAAATCGCCTTCGTGGGCCGCTCCAATGCGGGCAAATCCACCTGCATCAACACGCTCACCCAGCAGAAGCAGCTCGCGTTCGCGTCCAAGAAGCCCGGGCGCACCCAGCACATCAACCTGTTTTCCCTGGGCAAGCAGGGCGTGATGGACGCGGTGCTGGCCGACCTGCCCGGTTACGGCTACGCCGCCGTGTCGCGCTCGGACAAGGTGCGCTGGCAGCAGGTGATGGTGAACTACCTGGTCAGCCGCCCCGGGCTCACGGGCATCGTGCTGCTGTGCGACCCGCGCCTGGGCCTGACCGAGCTGGACGAGGCCCTGCTCGAAGTGGTGCGTCCGCGCGTCGAAGAGGGTCTCAAGTTCCTCATCGTGCTGACCAAGGCCGACAAGCTCACCCGCGCCGAGCAGGCCAAGGTGCTGTCGATTACGCGACTGAACGCGGGCGGTGGAGAGGTGAAGATGTTCTCGGCCCTCAAGAAACAAGGCGTGGACGAGGTGGCGCAGCTGCTGTGGCAATGGGCACACCCGGTACAGCCGGCCGCCCCCGCAGCAGCGCCCGACGGCACCGCCGCACCGGAAGCCCCTGAGGATTCTCAGCAAAATTAGGCGTGGCGCTTGTCTGTCATGCGCTGCTAGCTATTCAATTCATAGCATCATGATCCAGACCCGCTCCGTCACCCTGCCCCACGGCATCACCCTGCACTGCCGCGTGACCGGCGTGGCCGGCCGCCCGGTGCTGCTGCTGCTGCACGGTTTCCCGGAAGGCGCCTTCATCTGGGACGAACTGCTGCTGCACTTCGCTCGGCCCGAAAACGGCGGCTACCGCTGCATCGCACCCTACCTGCGGGGCTTCGGGCCCTCCAGCAGCCCGGCCGAGGCCGAGGCCTACCGCGCCAAACACCTGGTGCAGGACCTCGCGGCCCTGATCGCAGCCGAGTCCCCGGGCGGCCCGCTCGAATGCCTGGTGGCGCACGACTGGGGCGGGGCCGTGGCCTGGAACCTGGCCAACCAGCAGCCGGGGCTGATGAAGCGCTTGGCCATCATCAATTCGCCCCACCCGGGCACGTTCCTGCGCGAGCTGCAGCACAGCCCCGCGCAGCAGGCCGCCAGCCAGTACATGCACTTTCTCTGCCGCCCGGACGCCGAGGCGCTGCTGGCCGAGAACGATTTTCGCCGCCTGTTCGGCTTTTTCGACGCACCGGACGGCCGCGCCCCCGCCTGGCTCACCGAGAGCGTGCGCGCCCAGTACCGCGCCCTGTGGCAGCAGGGCCTGACCGGTGCCTGCAACTACTACCGCGCCAGCCCCCTGCGCCCACCCCGCGAGGGCGACGACAGCGTGCAGGCGATCACCCTGCCGGACAGCATGCTCACCGTGGCCGTGCCGACCCTGGTGCTCTGGGCGATGGACGACCCGGCCCTGCTGCCCGGGCTGCTCGACGGCCTGCCGGGCTGGATTCCCCAACTGCAGCTGCACCGCGTGGAGCAGGCCTCGCACTGGGTCGTGCACGAACACCCCGAGCGCGTGGCGATGGAGCTGCGGCACTTTTTGCAGCAAAAATGATAGCTTTCAGCGCTTGAAGCGTAAGCGCTGCAGCCTGTTTGAACCCAGTGACAGGGTGCCTCGCCTGTCCGCGCCCGCGAGCGGCCAGCCAGCAGGAGCCGGCTGCGCCTCGCTTCATTCAGTACACCGAGCCTTCGCCCTCGGGCCGCGTCTTGAAGCGCTTGTGCACCCAGTAGTACTGGCCGGGCGACACATCGATGTAGCGCTGCAGATTGGCGTTCATGAGGGCGGTGTCCGCCTGCACGTCGTCGGTGGGGTAGCCGGGCCAGGCAGGCGAGATCTCGGCCACATAGCCCGTGGGCGTGAGGCGCGTGACCATCGCGATCACCTTGGCCCGCCCCAGCCGCGCAAAGCGCGACAGCGACGGCACGGTGGCGGCCTGCATGCCGTAGAACGGCACGAACAGCGAGTCGTTGCGGCCGAAGTCCATGTCGGGCAACAGGTACAGCAGGCCACCCTTGCGCAGATTGGCGATGATGGGCTTGACCCCGTCGTTGCGGTTGAGCATGCGCACGTCGCCAAAGCGCTGGCGCCCCTCGCGGAACCAGGCATCCACGGCCGGGTCCGGGTGGGTGGAGAAGATCGACGTGAACGCGCGCGACGTGTGCAGCGTGAGCGCCGAGCCGCCCGCATCCATGCCGTAGAAATGCGGCGCGAAGATGATGGTGGGCGTGTCGCCCTCCAGCTCGTTGAGCGCTCCCCGCAGCTTCACGCGCTCGAGCACCACATCCCGGGGCGCGAACCACAGCCAGCTGCGGTCCAGCCACGACTGGCAGAACACCACGAAAGTTTCCTGCGCCCAGGCACGGCGCTGCTGCTCGCTGGCATCGGGATAACACAGCGCCAGATTGCGCAGCGCCACGCGCCGGCGCGGCCCGGCCAGCACGAACAGGATGCGGCCGATCAGCCAGCCCATGCCGCGCAGCACCGGCAGCGGCAGGCGCGCCAGCACGCGCATGAACCAGACCCCCAGGCGGCCCGTCATGCGGCCACCTCGGGCGCCGCGGCGGACTCAGCGCGCGGCTGCTTGTAGCGGGCGTAGCCCCACAGGTACTGTTCGGGGCATTGGCGGATGAGGTGTTCCATGGCCTGGTTGATCTGCAGGACGGCGACGTCGATCTGGTCGGACAGCGGCTGTGCCAGCGGCTCGAAGTGGGTGACGAAACCCCGGCCCCAGGGCAGGCGCTCGCAGCGCGCCAGCACCACGGCCGCGCCCGTCTGCTGGGCCAGGCGCACGGCCAAGGTCATGGTGTAGGCGTCCCGGCCAAAGAAAGGCGCCCAGTGGCCCTGCCCTTCGGGCGGCACCTGGTCGGGCAGCAGGCCCACGGCCTCGCCCCGGCGCAGGGCCTTGATCATCTGGCGCACCCCCGCGAGCGTGGTGGGCACGGCGAGCATGCCGGGCCGGTTGCGCGCGGTTTCCATCACCTTGGCCAGCCAGGCCTGGCGCGCGGGGCGGTACAGCACGGTGATGGGCCCGCGCTCGGCGCTCCAGCGCCGGGCCGCGGCCTGCGCCGACAGCTCGAAGCACCCCTGGTGGGGCGTGAGGTACACGATGCCGCGCCCGGCCGCGTAGGCCGCCTCGACGCAAGCCTCTCCCTCCAGCCGGCAGGGCATGGGCGCGCCCAGCCACAGGCGGGGCAGCTCGGTCACCATCCGCCCCGCATGGGCCACGGCCGCGCGCACGGCCCCGAACGGATAACTCGCCAGCGCCACATTGGCCAGGAAGCGGCGCCGGTAGGTGGGCGAGGCGGCGAACGCCACCCAGCCCATGGCCGCGCCCATGATGTGCAGCAACCACAGCGGAAATACGGAAAAGAATCGGAAGACGACTGGCATTAAAATGGATGGGTCGCTGAGTTAAATGAGCAACTTGCAGGGCGACGTTAAATAAATCTGCTAAAGCGTTCGCCAAAGCTCCTTCGGGGTGAGGGCAACGCCCCAAATGCCGGAACACAGGAGTTTATTCAAATGGCGAACGACTTTCTCTTTACCTCGGAATCCGTCTCCGAAGGCCACCCCGACAAGGTGGCCGACCAGATCTCGGACGCGATTCTCGATGCGATCTTCAAGCAGGACCCCCGCTCGCGTGTCGCCGCCGAAACGCTGACCAACACCGGCCTCGTGGTGCTGGCCGGCGAGATCACCACCAACGCCCACGTGGACTACATCCAGGTGGCGCGCGACACCATCAAGCGCATCGGCTACGACAACACCGACTACGGCATCGACTACAAGGGCTGCGCCGTGCTCGTGGCCTATGACAAGCAGTCCAACGACATCGCCCAGGGCGTGGACCATGCGTCCGACGACCACCTGAACACCGGCGCCGGCGACCAGGGCCTGATGTTCGGCTACGCCTGCGACGAGACGCCCGAGCTGATGCCCGCGCCCATCTACTACGCGCACCGCCTGGTGGAGCGCCAGGCCCAGCTGCGCAAGGACGGCCGCCTGCCCTTCCTGCGTCCCGACGCCAAGTCGCAAGTGACGATGCGCTATGTGGACGGCAAGCCCCACAGCATCGACACCGTGGTGCTCTCCACCCAGCACCACCCCGACCAGAGCGAAACGCAAACCAAGATGAAGGCCTCGTTCACCGAAGCCATCATCGAAGAGATCATCAAGCCCGTGCTGCCCAAGGAATGGCTGCAGGACACCCGCTACCTGATCAACCCCACGGGCCGCTTCGTCATCGGCGGCCCGCAGGGCGACTGCGGCCTCACAGGCCGCAAGATCATCGTGGACACCTACGGCGGCGCCTGCCCCCATGGCGGCGGCGCCTTCAGCGGCAAGGACCCCACGAAGGTGGACCGCTCGGCCGCCTACGCCGCCCGCTACGTGGCCAAGAACATCGTGGCCGCCGGCCTGGCGCGCCAGTGCCAGATCCAGGTGGCCTACGCCATCGGCGTGGCCGAGCCGATGAACATCACGGTCTACACCGAAGGCACGGGCGTGATCTCCGACGAGCGCATTGCCGCGCTGGTGAAGGAGCAGTTCGACCTGCGACCCAAGGGCATCATCCAGATGCTGGACCTGCTGCGCCCGATCTACGAAAAGACGGCGGCCTACGGCCACTTCGGCCGCGAAGAGCCCGAATTCAGCTGGGAAAAGACGGACAAGGCGGCGGCACTGCGCGCAGCAGCAGGGCTGTAAAACCCACCGCGCGAATCACGCGCCGTAAGCCCTCCCCGGCCCCAAGCCGCAACGCCCAGGCGTTGCGGCTTTTTTTCGCGCTGCGTCTGGCAGCCGCGCCCAGGGGCCCTCTCCTACAGCGGCAACCCGCCCGGGCTGACGGCCGCGCACCCGCCCCACCGGTATCGTTCCTGCACACCCTCACGCAGCCCCGGGCTGCTCTTCAACCCCCGCAAGGAGCGACCATCATGCTGAAGTACGCCATCATTTTTGCCCTGATTTCCCTGGTTGCAGGCGCGCTGGGCTTCACCGGTGTGGCTGCCGGCGCCGCTGGCATTGCCAAAGTGCTGTTCGTGATCTTCCTGATCATCGCCGTGGTGTTCGTGGTCCTCGCCGCCGTGGGCGTGGGCGCCGCGCGCAAGGCGCTGAAGTAGCCGCCACGGCTTGGTTGCACCCCCACGATCCACGCACAAGAAAAGAAATCAGGAATCCCATGGCCCTCAACATCTTTGAAGCGCTGCGCGAAAGCCACGAACGGCAGCGCGCGCTGTGCAAGCAGCTGGTCGATACCAGCGGCGACACGCCCGAGCGGCACGACCTGTTCGAGCAGCTCAAGACAGAACTGCTGGCGCACGAGCTGGCCGAGGAGCGGCATTTCTACATTCCGCTGATGGCGCACGATGCGGGCGTTGATCTATCCCGCCACGCGATCTCCGAACACCACCAGCTCGATGAACTGGTGGAATCGCTGGAGGATGCCGACCCCGCAACGCCCGCCTGGCTGCCGCTGGCCAAAAAACTGGCCGAGAAGGTCGAGCACCACCTGGAAGAAGAGGAACACAAATTCTTCCAGATGGCCGGCAAGCTGCTGACCGAAAAGCAGAAGATGCAGCTGGCCAAGGAATACCTGGCGACCTACGAAGAAGCAAAGACGACGACTGCCTGAGCGGCGACGGCACCCTTCTCACCCCATGCGAAGACAGTGCGTGAATTGCGTGTCGCGCCCCCGCGGGGGAACGTGATCAGCGCCTCAGGCCACCGCTTCCTCGGCCTGCACCACGCAGTTGCGGCCCCGGGACTTGGCCACATACAGGGCGGTGTCCGCGCGCTTGATGAGGGCATGGGCGTCTTCGTGATGGTCCCAGGTCGCCACGCCAAAACTCGCGCTCACATGGCCCACCGAATCGAAGGGCGCGCCGGCGATGCGGGCACGCACGGCCTCGGCCATGGCCATGGCGGCGTCCACCGGGGTTTCCTTGAGCAGGATGATGAACTCCTCCCCGCCGAAACGCGCCGCGCAGTCGGACGAGCGCAGCAGTTCGCGCACGCGCAGTGCCGTGCTCTTGAGCACCACGTCGCCCGAATCGTGCCCGAAGGTGTCGTTGATGCGCTTGAAGAAGTCGATGTCGAACATCACCACCGACAGGTGGCTCTTCTTGATGCGGGTGTCGGCCATCTCGGTCTCCAGCCGTTCGAAGAAGCGGCGGCGGTTGACCAGATCGGTCAGGAAGTCCTTGGTGGCCAGGTCCTCGAGCTTGCGGTTCAGGCGCGCCATGGGCTCGATCACCAGCGAGGACAGCGACAGGTTCAGCACCACGAACAGCAGCACGAAGCTGCCCAGCAGCGCGCCCATCACGGTATAGAAGGTCTGGCGCGCCTTCTCCAGCGGGAAGTACATCGGCACCTTCACCACCTGGATGCCCACCGTTTCGTTCATGCCCCAGCCAAAGCCGTTCTTGTCGCCATACACCTTGAGCATGGTGGGGGGCGCCACGGCCGGTGTGCTGTGGCAGGCCATGCACTGGGCCTGCTTGATGGTGATGGGGCGGGCCACGTACAGGGCGCGGTGCATGCCCTCGCCCACCTCGCCGGAGACCTCCTTCTTGAGGTCCGCGCGGCCTTCGCGGAAGTCGCCGATGATGCGCTCCTCCCATTCCGTGGCGCGGTCGCGCAGATTGGTGGGATTGAGCACCGCCTCCTTGTACTCATACCCGGGAAAGCGGCTCTGCAGGCGACGCAGGGTCTCCGTGGCGGCATAGGCTGGCACCGTCTGGGGGAGGAATTTTTCCGCCAGCGTCACGTCCAGATGCGGCTTGACGAGCTCGGTGGTGTAGTCGCGGATCGCCATGGCCGCATGCATCATGATCTGCGAGTTGTGCTGCACCTCCTCGATCGCCGACTGCTGCAGGAATCGGTGCACGTACAGCCCCGCCCCCACCACCGCCAGCAGCAGCACACCCGCCAGCACCAGATTGAATTTCAGCCGCAAAGACATGGATGACCCTCAGGCGCCAGCGTCGGGCCGGCTTGTTGTTGTTGGCGGTGCGGCGGCGGCCCTCCCGGCCCGCCGGCGCGCACCCACCCTTCGTGGGACACAAAGTTTGCGTTTGTGCCAGATTTCCCCGGCGCGGTCCAACTTTTTCGTTCGTTCGTGCGTGCGTGCGCGCCGCCGCCAGGGCGCTACAGCCCCCGTGCGCTCAGCGACAGGCTGCGCCGGTAGGCGTGACGCACCCGGTACAGCTGCGCGGGCCGGTGGGCGCCGCCGGTCTGCAGGGCACCGGGCAGTGCCTCCAGCATCGCGAGCTCGTCCATCTTGCGGCGAAAGCTCACCTTGTTGATCGCCTCGCCCAGCACGGCTTCGTAGACCGCCTGCAGCTGCGGCAGCGTGAAGGGCTCGGCGCACAGGTGCACGGGCATGGACGAATACTGGCTCTTGCTGCGCACGCGCAACACGGCGGCATCGACGATCTGGCGGTGGTCGAACGGCAACGGCGGCAGGCCGCCGTCCACGGCCACCAGCTGCACACGGCCCTCCGCCTGGGCCAGCGTCCCGGGCGGGACCAGCGCACAGTACGCCACCGCCAGGGACCAGCCCCGCGGGTCCCGCACCGCGCCCGAGAAGGTGGCCAGCTGCTCCAGATAGGGACTCTCCAGGCCCGCCTTGGCACGCAGCACGCGGGCGGCGGCGGCCTGGGCGTCCACATCGTCCTGAGCGTGGATGTAACCGCCCGGAAGCGCCAGCGCCTGGGCGAACGGCGCGTGCTCCCGGCGCACCAGGGCCACCTTCAGCACCCCCTCTTCCAGGGTCAGCAGCACCACATCCACGGTGCAGATCACGGCACAGGCGCTGTCGTCGTTCATGGGGGAAGGCACATGGTTCATTGCAGAGATATACGAACGAGGCTACCACCGGGCGGCGCAAACCCCAAGCGCTTGCGTGCTGGCCGCTGGCGCACAGCGGAAACATGAGGTTTCACATTAGTTAGTTGCATTATTAACCTAACAAACCTACACTGTTCCCATACCGAAGGAGAAGCCCATGGCCCGCAATATCCAGCTGCTGGTGATCGACCCGCAAAACGACTTCTGCGACCTGCCGGCCGATTGGCAACCCCGCCAGCCGGACGGCACCCGCACGATGCCCAGCCTGCCCGTGGCTGGCGCCCACGCCGACCTGCAGCGCGCGGCCGCCTTCATCCGCGCGCAGGCGGGGCGGCTCGACGCCATCACGGTGACGCTCGATTCGCACCAGCGCTTCGACATCGCCCACCCCGGCTTCTGGCAGCAGGCCGACGGGTCGGCCGTCGCGCCCTTCACGCCCATCACGGCGGCCCAGGTGCGCAGCGGCGCCTTCACCCCCCGCAGCGCCGCCGCACTGCCCCGCACGCTGGCCTACCTGGATGCGCTGGAAGCCCAGGGCCGCTACACGCTCATGGTCTGGCCGGTGCACTGCGAGATCGGTAGCTGGGGCCACGGCGTGCATGCCGACGTGCTGGCCGCCTGCGGCGACTGGCAGCTGCAGCTACAGCGCGCGGTGCACCACGTGTTCAAGGGCACCAACCCCTGGACCGAGCACTACAGCGCGATCCAGGCCGAGGTGGTCGATGCCGCCGACCCGGACACCGCCCTCAACACCCGCCTGCTCGCGGCGCTCGACACCGCCGACCTGCTCCTCATCGCCGGCGAGGCCAGCAGCCACTGCGTGCGCGCCACCACCGAACACATCGTGCGGCACCTGCCCCGCCTGCAGGCGGCGGGCGCCCGGCCCGGCCACATCGTGCTGCTGACCGACTGCATGAGCCCCGTGGGCGGCTTCGAGGCGCAGCACCAGGCCTTCCTCGACGCCATGCGCGCGCAGGGCGTACAGCTGGCCACCAGCACGGAAATCAGCCTCTAGGGACCCTCTGCACGAATCATCGCGCCGTGTGCATCTGCGGTCTCGGGCGGCCTGCGGCGTTGCAAATACTCGCAATAGCTACGGCTATGGCTGCGTTTTGCGCCTTGCACTCCTTCCCGATCCGCAGTGCACACTTGGCAACTCGATTCGTGCAGAGGATCCCTAGCGCTTGCTGAACCAGCGCAACCAGCTACAAAAACAGGAGCATCACCATGACCCGCATCATCACCAGCCTGCTCGACACCGACCTGTACAAGTTCACCATGTGGCAGGCCCTGCTGCACCGCCATCCGCAAACACAAAGCGAATACCGCTTCGTGTGCCGCAACCAGCCCCTGTACCCGTTGTCCGAGCTGCTGCCGCAGGTGAACGCCGAGCTGGACCACCTGTGCTCGCTGCGCTTTACCAAGGGCGAGCTCGACTACCTGGGCAGCCTGCGCTTCATCAAGAGCGACTTCGTCGACTTCCTGCGCCTCTTCCAGTTCCAGCGCAACTTCATCGAGGCGCGGGCCGAGGGCGACACGCTGACCATCGTGGCCCGCGGCCCCCAGGTGCATGTGATGGGCTTCGAGATCTTCGTGCTGGCCATCGTGAACGAACTGTACTTTCGCCGCTTCGACGCGGCCGCAGCGCTGGCCAGCGGGCGCGAGCGCCTGGCCGCCAAGGTACAGCGGTTGCAGGACCTGGCCCGGCAAGCCACCTTGCGCCACCCCTTCGAGCTGTTCGACTTCGGCCTGCGCCGCCGCTACAGCGGCGACTGGCAGCGCGAGGTGGTCAAGACATTTGCAGAGCAGACACCCCAGTGGTTCAAGGGCACCAGCAACGTGCTGCTGGCGCGCGATTTGAACCTGGTGCCCATCGGCACCATGGCGCACGAATACCTGCAAACCTACCAGGCGCTGGGCGTGCGGCTGCGCGACTTTCAAAAGGCCGCGCTGGAGGACTGGGTGCAGGAGTACCGGGGCGACCTGGGCATCGCGCTGACCGACACCGTGGGCATGGACGCCTTCCTGGCCGACTTCGACCTGTACTTCGCCAAGCTGTTCGACGGCCTGCGCCACGACTCGGGCGACCCGGTGGCCTGGGGCGAAAAGGCGCTGGCGCACTATGCCAGGCTGCGCATCGACGCGCACACCAAGCGGCTCGTGTTCTCCGATGGCCTCGACCTGGAGCGCGCCCTCATGCTGTACCGCCACTTTGGCGACCGCACGCAGCTCGGGTTTGGCATTGGCACGAACCTCACCAACGACATGGGCGCAGACCACAGGCCCCTCAACATCGTGATGAAGCTCACGCACGCCAACGGCCAGCCCGTGGCCAAGCTCTCGGACACGCCCGGCAAGACGCTGTGCGACGATGAAACATACTTGGCATACCTGCGCCAGGTCTTCAGCATTGCATAAGAAGCCCCCCTGAGTCGCTTCGCGCCTTCCTCCGGGGAGACGACGCCCTCACTGCGGGGCGGCCCTTGCTCGGCGTCCCTGGCATGGGCTGCGCCCGTGTCGGCGGCTGCCGACGAAATCGAACCTTAGGATGAATAACACCATGCTCCGCATCACCATCGCCCAGCTCAACTTCACCGTCGGCGACATCGAGGGCAACGTGGCCCGCATGGTGGCCGCCGCACAGCAGGCGGCGCGCGAACAGGCCGACCTCATCGTGTTCAGCGAACTGTCGCTGTGCGGCTACTACCCCGGCGACATGCTGGAGGAAAGCGCCTTCCAGCAGCGCATCGAGGCCGGCCTGGCCGCGTTGCAGCAGGCCTCCGCCGGGCTGCCGCAACTGCACTGGGTGGTGGGTGCGCCCACGCCCGCGCGCGGCCCCGGCAAGCGGCTGCACAACAGCCTGCTGGTGCTGCAGGGCGGCACCGTGCGCCTGCAATACGCCAAGCAGCTGCTGCCCACCTACAACATCTTTGACGAGCGCCGCCATTTCGAGCCGGGACCCGACGTGGCCAAGGTGCTGCGCATCGGCAACGCCCAGGTGGGCCTGCTGGTCTGCGAGGACGGCTGGAACGACCACGGCGCCGACTACGCGACGAACCCCTTCGAGCGCATGCGCGACGCGGCACCCGACCTGGTGGTGAGCATCAATGCCAGCCCCAGCCACATCGGCAAGCGCGAACAGCGCCACCAGATCTTTGGCGGCTCCTCGCGCCGGCACGGCCTGCCCATCCTGTATGTGAACCAGGTGGGCGGGCACGACCAGGTGGTGTATGACGGCGCCTCGTTCGCCGCCGAGCCCGAGGCCGGCATCGTCTTCGAGGCGCCACGTTTCGTCGAGGACGTGCGCTCCCTGCAGTTCGACAACGGCCACTTCTCCATGGGCGACGGCCAGGCCCCAGCTCCCGTGCCGGCCGAGGGCATCCCCACGATGGAGTTCTACCGCCAGCAAATCATGCTGGGCCTCAAGGACTACGCGCGCCGCTGCGGCTTCACGCAGGTGGTGGTGGGCAGCTCGGGCGGCATCGACAGCGCGCTCACCCTCGCGCTGGCGGCCGAGGCGCTGGGACCCGGGAACGTGGTGGGCATCACCATGCCCTCGCGCTATTCCAGCAGCGGCTCGGTCGATGACTCGGTGGCGCTGTGCCGCAACCTGGGCGTGCAGCTCTTCACGCACCCGATCGCCGATCTGGTGGCGGGCTACGCGCGGCAGTTCGAGGCCAGCTTTGGCCCGCCGCTGGCGGGCCTGCCGCTTGAAAATTTGCAGGCGCGCATCCGTGGCACGGTGCTGATGGAGTATTCCAACGCCTTCGGCCACCTGCTGCTCACCACCGGCAACAAGTCGGAAATCTCGGTGGGCTACTGCACGCTGTATGGCGACACCAACGGCGGGCTGGGCCTGATCGGCGACCTGTACAAGACCGAGGTGTTCGCGCTTGCGCGCCATGTCAACGAACACGCCGGGCGCGAGCTGATTCCGCAGGCCATCATCGACAAGGAACCGTCCGCCGAGCTGGCGCCCGGCCAGCGCGACGTGGACAGCCTGCCCCCCTACCCGGTGCTGGACGAAGTGCTCAAGCTGCTGATCGAGGGCGACCGCCTGTCGAGCGCCGAGCATGCGGCCGCGCAGGCCTTCGTGGCCCAGCTGCAGCAGGAAGAAGCCGGCCGCGCGCTGGTGCAGCGCGTGCGCATGATGGTGGCGCGCAACGAATACAAACGCCGCCAGGCCCCCCCCATCGTGCGCGTGCGGGCCCGGGCCTTTGGCAGCGGGCGGCAGATGCCGATTGCGGCACGGTATGCATGAACCATCGATCAGATAAAATCACTACAAAAAAGATAGCTGCTGGCGCTTGATGGACAAGCGCCAGCGGCCAAAAAACCTCAAAAATACAACCCAGCAATGGAGACACATGCTCGATACCGCCATCTACATCGGGCGTTTTGAACCCGTGCACAACGGCCACATCGCGCTGCTGCGGCGCGCGCTCGACAGCGCGCAGCAGGTCATCGTGGTGGTGGGCTCGGCCTGGCAGGCGCGCTCGCCCAAGAACCCCTTCACCTGGCAGGAGCGCGAAGCCATGCTGCTGATGGCGCTGCCCGAGGCCGACCGCAGCCGCGTGCAGGTGCTGCCCATGCGCGACTACTACAACGAGGCCGTGTGGGTGCAGGCCGTGCGCCAGGGTGTGGCGCGTTTGACCGCACCGAATGCGCGCACCGGGCTGGTGGGCCACTTCAAGGACGCCACCAGCGGCTACCTGAGCGCGTTCCCCGGCTGGGAGCTCATCCATGTGGAGCGCCAGGGCCCCATCGACGCCACGGCCATCCGCGACGCCTGGTTTGGTGCGAGCCCCGACACCGTTCCCTCCGCCCTCGCCCCCCTGGCCAACCAGATGCCCCCCAGCACCCTGGCCACGCTGGTCCAGTTCGCGCAGACCCCGCACTACCTGGCGCTGCAGCAGGAGTGGCGGATGCTGCGCGGCTACCGCCAGGCCTGGGCGGCCGCGCCCTATCCGCCCGTGTTCGTGACGGTGGACGCCGTGCTGCGCTGCCGCGACCATGTGCTGCTGATACGCCGCGCCCACGCCCCCGGCAAGGGCCAGCTGGCGGTGCCCGGCGGTTTCATCGAACAGCGCGAAACCGTGTGGCAGTCGTGCCTGCGCGAACTGGTGGAAGAAACCCACTGCCACCTGCCCGAAGCCACCATGCGCGCCGCCCTGCAGTCGGTGGCGGTGTTCGACCACCCCGACCGCAGCCAGCGCGGGCGCACGCTCACGCACGCGCACTACTTCGATCTGGGCGACGCGCCGTTTCCCGTGGTGCAGGCCGATGACGACGCGATGCTGGTGCAGTGGACGCCCATCGGCCAGCTGGCGGGCCTGGAAGAGGAGTTCTTTGAAGACCACTTCCACATGCTGGACCACTTCCTGGGGCTGACGGAACTGCACTGACCGCGCACGGCCGCATTTCGGGCAAGAACTGCTGCCAGCGCTTGTCCATCAAGCGCTGGCAGCTATCATTCAGATAGCATCAAGTCCCCGCCCGCTCGAGCATGGCATGCAGCAGCACGTTGCACCCCGCCGTGATGTGCTCGGGCTTGGCATCCTCGATCTCGTTGTGGCTGATCCCGTCCTTGCACGGGATGAAGATCATGCCGCTGGGCGCCAGCTTGGCCATGTACACGGCATCGTGCCCCGCGCCCGAGACAGCGGGCATGTGGCTGTAACCGAGCTTGGCGGCCGCGCGGCCCACGGCCTCCACGCAGTTCTCGTGGAAGGCCTGGGCCGGGTAGCTGGACACCATCTCGATGTGCACCTGCACGCCGTGTTCCTGGGCCACCTGCCCGGCCAGGGCCTTCACCTCGGCGGCCATCTGGTCCACGAGTTCGTCGGTGCTGTTGCGCAGGTCGATGCTGAACTTGACCCGCCCGGGGATCACGTTGCGGCTGTTCGGGAACACCTGCACCATGCCCACGGTGCCGCGTCCGTGCGGCGGGTGGCGGTGGGCTGCCGCCACCACGTCCTGCATGATGCGCGTGGCGGCCAGCATCGCATCCTTGCGCAGCGCCATGGGCGTGGGGCCGGCGTGGGCTTCCATGCCGGTCACGGTGCAGTCGAACCAGCGGATGCCCAGCACGCCGCTGACCACGCCGATGGTCTTGTCGTTGTCTTCCAGCACCGGACCTTGCTCGATGTGGGTTTCGAAGTAGGCACCGATGGGGTGGTCGCCGGGTTCCTGGTCGCCGATGTAGCCGATGCGTTCCAGCTCGCCCTTCACCGTCTTGCCCTCGGTGTCGGTGGCGGCGTAGGCGTGCTCCAGCGTGAAGGCCTTGGCGAAGACGCCCGAGCCCATCATCACGGGCACGAAACGGCTGCCTTCTTCGTTGGTCCAGAACGCGACTTCGATGGGCGCCTCGGTCTCGATGCCGTGGTCGTTGAGCGTGCGCACCACCTCGATGCCCGCCAGCACGCCGTAGTTGCCGTCGAACTTGCCGCCCGTGGGCTGGGTGTCGATGTGGCTGCCGGTCATGATGGGCGGCAGGCTGTTGTTGCGCCCGGGGCGGCGCATGAAGCCGTTGCCGATCTTGTCGATGGTCACCGTCATGCCCGCCTCGCGCGCCCAGCGGGTGACGAGATCGCGGCCCTGCTTGTCCAGGTCGGTGAGGGTCAGGCGGCACACGCCGCCCTTGGGGGTGGCGCCGATCTGCGCCAGCTCCATGAGCGAATCCCACAGGCGCTGGCCGTTGATGCGCAGGTTCTCGATATCGGGTTTGACTTTGGTGTCCATGGTGTTCTCCAGAGGCATTGAATCGGTCAGCGAGTCCATCAACGTGCAACAGCGGTAGGGGCCAGGTCCTGCGCGCGCTTTTGCACGGCCTGGAAGTTGGCGCCGAACGCGGGGCGCTTGATGTAGCGGCCCTTGCCCTGCTCGGCCCGCAGGTCGCCGTTGGCGAACACCACGCGGCCCTGGCTGATGGTGTGGCTCGGGATGCCGCGCACGGTGCGGCCTTCAAAAATGTTGAAGTCGCCCTTGCTGAACTGCGTCTTGGCCGAGAAGGTCTTGGTGCCCTCGGGGTCCCACAGCACCAGGTCGGCGTCGGCACCCTCGCCGATGAAGCCCTTGCGCGGGTAGATGTTGAATAGCTTGGCGCAGTTGGCCGAGGTGATGGCCACGAACTCGGAGGGCGTGAGGCGTCCGGTGTTCACGCCCGCATCCCAGATGGCGGCCATGCGCTCTTCCACCCCGCCCGTGCCGTTGGGGATCTTGGCGAAGTTGTCCTTGCCTGCCGCCTTCTGCGCGGCGCAGAAGGTGCAGTGGTCCGTGGCGGTGGTGTGCAGCTGGCCCGACTGCAGGCCGCGCCACAGTGCCTCCTGGTGGACCTTGGGGCGAAAGGGCGGGCTCATCACATAAGCGGCCGCCTTGGCGAAGTCCGGGTCGCGGTACACGCTGTCGTCCACCAGCAGGTGCCCCGCCAGCACCTCGCCATACACCCTCTGGCCGCGCGCGCGGGCGCGGGCGATGGCGTCGGCCGACTCCATGCAGCTCACATGCACCACGTAGATGGGCACGCCCAGCACGTCGGCAATGGCGATGGCGCGGTTGGCGGCCTCGGCCTCGACCATGGGCGGGCGCGAAAGCGGGTGGCCCTCGGGGCCGGTGATGCCCATCTTGGCGACCTCCTGCTGCAGCAGGTACACCAGCTCGCCGTTTTCGGCATGCACCGTGGGCATGGCGCCCAGCTCCAGCGCACGCTTGAAGCTGTTCACCAGGGTTTCGTCGTCGCACATGATGGCGTTCTTGTAGGCCATGAAGTGCTTGAAGCTGTTCACGCCTTCCTGCTGCACCAGGGTGCCCATGTCGGCGCGCACCTGCTCGCTCCACCAGGTGATGGCGACATGGAAGGAATAGTCGGCAGCCGACTTCTCGGCCCAGCCGCGCCACTTTCGGTAGGCGTCGAGGATGGGCTCCTGCGGGTCGGGAATCACGAAGTCGATGATGCTCGTGGTGCCCCCGGCCAGGCCCGCGGCCGTGCCGGTGAAGAAGTCGTCCATGGTGACGGTACCCATGAACGGCAATTGCATGTGCGTGTGCGGATCGATCCCGCCAGGCAGCACGTACTGGCCGCTGGCGTCCAGGGTCTGTGCGCCCGCGGGGGCCTGCGCCGCCACGCTCTCGCCCACGGCCACGATGCGGCCGTCCACGCACAGCACATCGGCCGGCTGCTCGCGGTCGGCATTGACCACGGTTCCACCGCGGATCACAAGGGCTTGGGTCATGGGGATCTCCTTCAGGGATGCAGATCAAAAAGAGGCCCTGCGCTGGCACCAGGCCCAGGCAGGGCCGGAGGTCATTGCTTTTTCTTCGCGGTCAGGTAGTAGTAGGTGCCGGCCACGGCCAGGCTGAAGAACCAGCCCGAATCGAACAGGGTGAGCCAGATGGCGGGCATGCTGGCCTTGTCCACCACGCCCGACACCGCCAGATAGCCCGGCAGGCACGGCAGCACGCCCAGGAAGAAGGCCATGAGCGCATGCAGGTTCCAGCCGTTGCTGTATTCGTACTCGCCGCCGCGGCGGTACAGGTCATCCACCTTCAGCTCGCTCTTGCGCACCAGGTAGTAGTCCACCAGCAGGATGCCCGCGATCGCGCCCAGCAGCGTGCCGTAGCCGCCCAGCCAGGTGAAGAGGTAGCCGCCCGATGTGGCCAGGATCTTCCAGGGCATGAACACGAGCCCGATCAGCGCGGCGATGATGCCGCCCATGCGAAAGCTGATCCTGGTAGGCGCGCACTGGCTGAAATCATAGGAAGGCGACACCAGGTTGGCGGCCACGTTGGTGGTCAGGTTGGCCAGCAGGATCACCAGCAGGCCCAGGCCGGCCGCCACGCTGCCCATCTGGGTCAACAGGCCGTCGGGGAACAGCTGGGCCTTGCCGTACAGGATGGCCGACGCGGAAAAGCCGATGACGCCCACCATCGAGAACAGCGCCATGGGGATCGGCAGGCCGATGGCCTGGCCCAGGACCTGGTCCTTCTGCGATCTGGCGAAGCGCGTGAAGTCCGGAATGTTGAGCGCCAGCGTGGCCCAGAAGCCCACCAGCCCGGTGAGCGCGGCCCAGGTCTTGGGCCCGCCTTCCACCACCTTGGCGGGCAGGTTGAAGAGCTGACCCGAGGGCACCCGCACCATGAGCACCACCACCAGCAGGATGGAGGCGGCGATCATCAGCGGCGCGGCGATGACCTCCAGCTTGCGGATGGATTCCGGCCCTCGCCAGATGAACCAGATGTGCACCGCCCAGAAGGCGAGGAAACACATGAACTGCGAGGTGCTGATGGTCTGGCCATCGGCCGGCCCCGCGAGGTTCATGCCCACGATGTTCAGGAAGCCATGCAGCGCCAGCGCACCAAAGTAGCAGTTGATGGAGAACCAGCCGCAGGCCACCAGGCCGCGCAGCACGGCGGGCAGGTTGGCGCCCTTCACGCCGAACGATGCGCGGGCGAGCACCGGAAACGGCACACCGTACCTGGGGCCCACGCGCCCGATGAGCACCATGGGCACCAGCACGATGCAGTTGGCCAGGAACACCAGCCACACGGCCATTTGCCAGGAGAAGCCCTGGTCCAGCATGGAGCTGGCCATGGTGTAGGTGGGCACGCAGACCACCATGCCCACCCAGAGCGCGGCAAAGTCCTTCCAGGTCCAGTGCCGCTGCGCGGCGGTGGTGGGGAGCAAATCTTCGTTGGCGAGCGTGTTGGATGCTGCGCCGGGCATCAGCCCCGCCACATGGGCGGCGCCACCGGTACTGTTCGTCATGCCTGTACTCCTGTCAAAGACCTCATTGGGGTTGCACACAACCCGCTGTCTGGTCCGGCGCCCCGGTGCATTCAGATGCGGGCCAAAGGAAGCGAGCGATGCTATAGATCACGCAAGGACCGCACCAGATGCAGCGCAGCACGCGTTGCGAACGCGCACCACATCGGGCGCCTCCAGCGTCATGCCGCCGCCGGCACGCGCTGCGGGTTGTTGGGGTGCGTCGTCCAGTTGGCGTATTCACCGGTGACCGTCTTGCCCGTGCGCACATCCACCTCGCCGGGCTCCAGCGCGCGCATGGTGATGCACTCAGGCACGGGGCAGATCGACACGCACAGGTTGCAGCCCACGCATTCGGCCTCGTTGATCTCGAACTTGCGCACGCCACCGTCCTTGGTGAAGGTGATGGCCTGGTGCGAGGTGTCTTCGCACACCACATGGCAGCGGCCGCACTGGATGCAGGCATCCTGGTTGATGACGGCTTTCTCGATGTGGTTGAGGTTGAGGTTCTTCCAGTCCTTGACGGTGGGCACGGCCTGGCCCTTGAAGTCGTCGAGCGTGGCGTAGCCGTGCTCATCCATGAAGTTCGACAGCCCGTCGCACATGTCCTGCACGATCTTGAAACCGTAGACCATGGCCGCCGTGCACACCTGCACCGTGCCGCAGCCCAGGGCGATGTATTCGGCCGCGTCGCGCCAGGTGGTGATGCCGCCGATGCCGCTGATGGGCAGGCCGGCGGTCTGCGCGTCGCGCGCGATCTCTGCCACCATGTTCAGAGCGATGGGCTTGACGGCCGGGCCGCAATAGCCCCCGTGCGAGCCCCAGCCGTCGGTGCTGGGGCTCATCACCATGCGGTCCAGGTCCACGCCCATCACGGAGTTGATGGTGTTGATGAGCGACACCGCGTCCGCCCCGCCCGCCTTGGCGGCGCGCGCCGGGTGCCGCACGTCGGTGATGTTGGGGGTGAGCTTCACGATGACGGGCAGGCGGCTGTAGTGCTTGCACCAGGCCGTGACCATCTGGATGTACTCGGGCACCTGGCCCACGGCGGCGCCCATGCCGCGCTCGCTCATGCCGTGCGGGCAGCCGAAGTTGAGCTCGATGCCGTCGGCGCCGGTGTCCTCGACGAGCGGCAAAATGCTCTTCCAGCTCTGCTCCTCGCAAGGCACCATGAGCGAGACGATCATGGCGCGGTCGGGCCAGTTGCGTTTGACGCGCTTGATCTCTTCCAGGTTGGTGTGCAGCGGCCGGTCGGTGATGAGCTCGATGTTGTTCAGGCCGATCACGCGGCGGTCTTGCGACATCAGCGTGGAGTAGCGCGGGCCGTTGACGTTGACCACGGCCGGGTCTTCGCCCAGCGTCTTCCAGACCACGCCGCCCCAACCGGCTTCGAAGGCGCGGGTGACGTTGATCTCTTTGTCGGTGGGCGGTGCGGAGGCCAGCCAGAAGGGGTTGGGGCTTTGGATGCCCAGAAAATTGCTGCGAATGTCTGCCATGGGGTGCTCCCGTGAGTTGCAGTTGACGACGTCAGGCCACGAGTGCCACGGGCACGCTCAGCGCTTGATGCATGGAGACAGCGGCGACCTTGCCGTGCTCCACCGCCTCCACCGTGAGGTCGCGGCCACCCACGCGGCAGTCGCCTCCGGCCCAGACGCGCGCCAGACTGGTGCGGCCCTCCAGGTCCGTCACAATGCGCCCGGCTTCCAGCGCGATGGAGGCACCCACCGGCTCGGCCACAAAGGTCTGGCCGATGGCCTTGAGCACCATGTCGGCCTCCAGCATGAAGGTCTCGCCGGTTTCCACCAACTTGCCGCCACTCAGCGCCGTGGCGGCAAAACGCACGCCCTTGACAACACCGCCTTCGCTCAGCACCTCCTGGGGCGCGGCCCAGTGGCGGATCTTCACGCCGTGGGTCTGTGCCCATTCCTGCTCCACAGGCGATGCCGACATCGCGTCGGCGCCCCGGCGGTAGACGATGGTCACGTCCTCGGCGCCCAGCTTGCGCGACTGCACGGCGGCGTCCACCGCCGTCATGCCGCCGCCGATCACCACCACGCGGCGGCCCACGGGCAGGGTGGACAGGTCGCCGCTCTGGCGCAGCTCGGCGATGAAGTCCACCGCATTGCGCAGGCCTGTCGCCGCAGGCTCGGCAATGCCCAGGGCATTCACGCCCTGCAGGCCCAGGCCCAGGAACACGGCGTCATGGCTGGCCAGCAGGCCATCGAGCGTGATGTCGCGCCCCAGTTGCTGGCCGGTGCGCACTTCGATGCCGCCCACCGACAGCAGCCACTGCACCTCCTTCTGAGCGAAGTTGTCGGTGGTCTTGTAGCTGGCCAGGCCATATTCGTTGAGCCCTCCCAGCTTGGGGCGCGACTCGAACAGCACCACGTCATGTCCGCGCAGCGCCAGCCCGTGGGCGCAGGCCAGGCCCGCAGGCCCCGCCCCCACCACGGCCACGCGCCGGCCCGTGGGCGCGGCGCGCTGGAACATGGGCGCGCCCGGGTTGGCGAAGAAGGCATCGGTCGCGTAGCGCTGCAGCGAACCGATCTCCACCGGCTTGTCCTCGTTGGTGTTGCGCACGCAGGCCTGCTCGCACAGCACCTCGGTGGGGCACACGCGGGCGCACATGCCGCCCAGGGGGTTGGCCTGCAGGATGGCGCGGGCCGCGCCCCGATTGTTGTCCTGCGCGATGCGATGGATGAAGGACGGGATGTCGATGCCCGTGGGGCATGCCGTGGCGCACGGAGCGTCGTGGCAGTAGTAGCAGCGTTCGGCTTCGATCAGCGCCTGCGGGCGGGTGAGCGGCGGGTGCGCGTCGCTGAAGTTGCGGGCGTAGTCGGCCAGGTTCAGGCGCGCGGCATGTATGCCGCAGGCACGGCTTGCGGGTGTGTCCATCAGTCTTCCTCCGGAAGGTTCGGGGTGGAGATCCAGGCATGCGCGGCACGGGCCGCCCCGCGCCCTGGGGCTTTGTGGCACCTGTGGCGGGCATGCCGCGTGCCAGCCAACGCAGCGCAAGCCAGAGTGCTTGCGCCCGCGAACTTCGGAGGTTTCATCGTGGTCCTCGCTGTGGGGTGCAGGTGCCCGCCGCTTTATTTGCCGCGGTGCCCTGCGATGTGGGTCAATTTACCAACCCGTAAAAATTTACCAATTGGTAAAATCCCTAGAGCAAGCGCCATGCCAGCCAATTGCCAGTCTTCGAGGCCTCGCTTGTTCCACAATGGTGCGATGACAGACGCCCGCCAGTCCCCTCCAGATCCCGCCGCGCCCCCGCGGGCCAAGGCACCGAGATCCCCCGCCCTCGACGACACGGCCGCCACCCGCGCGCCCACGGCATCCCGCCTGCTCAAGGAGCAGGGCATCCTGGCGGAGGCCGAGAACCACTTCGCGCAATTCGGCTTCGAAGGCGCCTCGCTGGAGAACATAGCGGCCGCCATCGGCATCAGCCGCCACAACCTGCTGTACTACTTTCCGAGCAAGGAAGCGCTGTACCAGCGTGTGCTGGACGACGTGCTCACCCAGTGGCTGGCCGGCATGGAGGACCTTTCGCACAGCGAAGATCCCCAGCAGGCCCTGCGCCGCTACATCCGTGCCAAGCTTCAATACTCGCGCGTGCACCCCCAGGGAGCCAAGGTATTCACCAAAGAGGTGATTGCCGGTGCACCACGCTATGGCAAGGCCATCCGCGAGCGCGTCGGCCCGCTGCTCAAGACCGAGGTGCGCACTTTCGAGCGCTGGGCGCGCGAAGGCCGCATCGCCAAGGTGAACTTCACCCATCTGATGTTCATCATCTGGTCCGTGACGCAGGCCTATGCGGAACAGGAGGCGCAATTCGCCTTGTTGCTGGGCAAGCCGTCACTGACCGAACGCGACTATGAAAACGCCGAAGCGTTGATCGTGCGCATGGTGCTGAGCGCGCTTGCGCCGGATGCCGTGGCCTGACCCGCCGCCAGGGCCCCGAAGGCGTGCAGCGTGAAGACCGCCCCCGTGGCCCCTAAACCGCTACTCAATCCGCAGCACGAGGCCATGCAGAGGCGGGCGCTACCGGCAGATCTTCTCGGTAGGGGTTCTTGCCGGCGCGCCGCGACGCCAATGCTCCCCAGGCCGCCCACACGCCTTCGTTGCGCCTTCACGCCTGCCGCTGCTGCCACAGCACGTCCAGCACATGCTGGGTCGCCCGCTCCACAGCCCCCGCCCGGTGCGCGATGCCCAGTGGCCGCCACAGTGCGGGACGCAGCGCCAGCATGCGGATGCGCGGGTCCAGTGGCACGGCCGCGGACGCCTCGTGCGGCAACAGGGTGGCCCCATAACCCGCCGCCACCAGGCTCTTGATGGCATCGTTGTAGTTGAGCTGGATGCGCGCCTTGGGATGCCTGCCCGCCAGGGCGAGCCACTCGCTGGCCAGGCGCGACAGGCTGGTGCCCACGTCGTTGAGGATCAGCGGCTGGCTCGCCAGCCACTGCGGCGTCGCACACCGGGGTGCGGGCCATGCGGCCGGAACAAACGCCATCACCGGGTCACGCCGCCACGGCAGCACCTTGACACCTTGCACGGCGCCCTGCGGGAGCGCGACAAGGCCCACATCCAGCGAGCCGTTGGCCAGGCGCGCCATGGTCTCCTGCGACGTGAGCACCGCCACCTGCACGTCAATGCCGGGGTGATGCTGCCCGACCACCTCCAGCGCCCGGGGCAGCAGGTGCGCAATGACACCGGTGGAGGCACCCAGCCGCACGCGGCCCGACAGGCCCTGGACCTGCCGCTGCACGACGTCCAGCGCCTCCTCGGCATCCGCCAGCAGGCGGCGCGCCCTCTCGACCAGGGATTCGCCCACGCCGGAGGGTTTCACTTCGCCACGCTTGCGCACGAGCAGGGGCGCGCCTATCTGCGCCTCCAGGTCGGCGACATGCAGGCTGACCGTGGGCGCGGCAAGGTGCAACACGCGGGCGGCCTCGGCGAACGAGCCGAGGTCGGCGATGGTGACCAGCGTGCGCAGGCGGTCCAGATTGAGTTCGCGCATGATGTTCATTAAAACTGATGCTGATGTTTGTGAAATTCAACTTTTCAAATTCTATGCCTCCGTTGAAGATTCCGTACCAACATTCACACACCAGGAACACCCCATGAGCGCTCCCCTTGTTTTCATCGATGGCGACCAGGGCACCACCGGGCTGCAGATCCACGACCGCCTGCGCCATCGCACAGACCTGCGCCTGCTGACGCTGCCCGAGGGCGAGCGCAAGGACGCGGCCCGGCGGACCGAGGCCATCAACAGCTGCGACGTCGCGATCCTCTGCCTGCCGGATGCCCCGGCGCGGGAAGCGGCCGCCGCCGTCGTCAACCCCGCGGTCCGCGTGATCGATGCGAGTTCCGCGCACCGCACCGCCCCCGGCTGGGTCTACGGATTTCCCGAAATGGACAAAGAGCAGGCCGCGCGAATCGCCCGCGCCCGGCGCGTGAGCAATCCCGGCTGCTATCCCACCGGTGCCGTCGCCCTGCTGCGGCCTCTGGTACAGGCGGGCCTGCTGCCTGCGGACCACCCCATAACCATCCACGCAGTCTCTGGCTATTCAGGTGGCGGCCGGGCGCGCGTGGAGGAGCATGAAGGCGCCCACACCGCCAACGCGCCGGCCTTCCAGATCTACGGCCTGCAGCTGGAACACAAGCACACGCCCGAGATCGCCCTGCACGCAGGCCTGTCTGAGCGCCCGTTCTTCCTGCCCGCCTATGGCTCTTTTCGCCAGGGCATTGCGCTCACCATTCCCCTCTTGCTGCGGCAGCTGCCTGCGGGCACGACGGGCAGGCACTTGCACGCCTGCCTCGCGCGCCACTTCGCTGGCGCGGCGCATGTCGACGTCATGGACCTTGCCCAGGCCGAGGCGGCCGAGCATCTGGACCCGCAGGCCCTCAACGGCACCAACCAGCTGCAGTTGGGGGTCTTCGCCAACGACCGCCATGGACAGGTGCTTCTGACCGCGGTGTTCGACAACCTGGGCAAAGGGGCTTCAGGGGCCGCGGTTCAGAACCTGGAATTGATGCTGGCCCAGAGTGGCCGGGAATGACGGGTGCCGTGGTCCGCGGGCGAGGTGCGCATGTAACAAATCAACACCACAGAAAGCGAATGTATGTGCGGCATATGCAACGCCGCAGGCAGTTGTTTTGTGGGCTTTTTCACGGTTCGCCGCGTATTTTTGGTCTGCTACACTGCCTTCGCTGTACCGTTTTCTTGCAGGCGCGCAGCCCACATCCCCCACTCGCCCTCATGGCTGCACACGGCAAAGCACCCTATCTTTACGCTCTGGTTTTGTTGTTGGCCGTGCTGGGCGTCTACGTGCCTGGACTCCACAACGAATTGCTGTTTGATGACATGCGGCTCACGGATGGTTCCATCTTCGGCAGGTACGGCAACCTGCTGGAGATCAAGCAGCGCATGGTGTCGTATGGCAGTTTCGTCTGGGTCGACCAGCTCGTGGGCAGCGGCTGGTGGAAGCAGCGGCTGGTCAATATGGCGTTGCACCTGGGTGTGGTGGCTGCGATGTACGCGCTCTTCAAGTCGCTGATGGCCCATACCCGCTTCCCGCAGGACATCGAGGAACAGGCTCACTTCGCATCATCCCAAGACGCCGCATTGCGCGTGGGCATCGCTTTGTTTGCGCTCAATCCGGTAGCCGTCTACGCGGTGGGCTACCTGGTACAGCGATCAATCCTCATGGCAACGCTGTTCTCGGTGCTCGCGTGCTGGGCGTTTGTGCGCGCTTTGGAAACACAGCGAATGGTCTGGTATGTGGGCGCATTGGCCAGCTACTTGCTGGCCTTGCTGTCCAAAGAGCATGCGGTCATGACCGTCGCCGTGTGCATGGCACTGTATGTCCATGTTCGCCGCCCCAGCCTCAGAAACATCGCCATGGCGATGGGAGCCACGCTCTTGCTGCTGGCCTTGGCTACTGCCGCGCTCCTGCGCTTTCGCGGCGAGCTGATAGGCCAGCTCTTTGATGCGCAGTCCGTGGCCTTCGCCCAGCAGCTTGAGACGCTGCGGCCTGGAATTTCGCAGCAGATGTTCCCCTTGAGCATCCTCAACCAGGCTGCACTCTTCTTTGCCTACGGCCTGCTGTGGGTGGTGCCTTATGTTGGATGGATGTCCATCGATTTGCGCCCGGCATTTCCGTTGGGCTTCGCCTCATCCTGGCATATTGTGGGAGCCTTGGGCTATGTGGCACTGCTCTGCGGCTCCGCCTGGTTGCTGCTGCGGCGCACGGGCGCACTGAGCCTTGCGGCGCTGCTCCTCCTTTTTCCACTGTTGTGGTTTGCCACGGAGTTCGCCACCGTCTGGGTACAGGATCCACTTGTGCTGTATCGCAGCTATCTTTGGGGTGTGGCGCTTGCTGGATTGCTGGCGATAGCACTCACGGGCTTCAGGCCCCGTACCATCTATGCACTCGGCGCCGTACTCGGTTTGTTGTTTGCTGCACTGGCGCTGGAGCGCAATCTGTCGTTGCGTGACGAGGTGACTGCCTGGACGGATGCCGCGGAGAAAATCAACCTCAAGGCGCCCCCCAGCGCAGTGGGCCGCAGCCGCCCCTTTCTAAATCTGGGAGCGTATTACCTTGGCAAAAAGATGGTCGATCCAGCGGAAAGAAATCTGTCTGTTGCAAAAGCCCTTGGCGACCAGGGAGAGCTGGGGAATAGCACGCTGTTCAATACGGGCGTGATCCTCCAACTCAAGAAGAGGCATACAGAAGCGCTCCGTGCTTTCGCCACCGCCGAAGCCCAGGGGTATGCAGAAGTATCCCTGTACTACCATCGTGGCGAATCCCAAGCGGCGCTTGGACAGCTGGCGCCTGCATTTGAGAGCTTCAGTACGGCGCTGGACATGGCAGAGAAGGACCCTGAACAGGCAAGCATCCTGCCCACGGTGCGCGTGCGCCAGATCGAGACCGCCATGGCAGCGGAGCTTTATGATGAAGCTATCAAAGGCTTCCACGTTCTACTTCAAACCGCGCCCAATGACCCCCGACTTCTGCTTGGATTGGGAATGGCGCAGGTAGGAAAAGGCGAAACCGGGGCCGCTATTGAAGTGTTCAATCAACTCATTGCAAGCAACCCCAGCGCGGCCGCATACTACGGACGTGCCGTAGCACACCACCGTGCGGGTCATCAAAAGGAAAGCTTGGACGACTTGGACCAAGCCATCAAATTGGACCCGAAGCATCCGCAATATCCTCAGATGCGGGAAGTATTCGCGACCCCCAAGAAAAAATAAGGCGTGACACGTTGTGGCTCTGCGTGTCCTGCACATCGGCAAGTTTTATCCACCCCATCGGGGGGGCATGGAAGTTTTCCTGGCCGACCTCATCAAGGCACAGCGCACCGCAGGAATTGATGCAGCCGCGCTGGTGCACGGAACTCCCGAGCCAAACGATCCGCCGTGGATTACACGGGTACCTGTGCAGTTACAACTTGTCTATGCGCCGATAGCAATCGGGTTTCGTTCGGCCTTGGCAAGGTCCATTGCCAAGCACAAGCCCGATGTCCTGCATTTACACATGCCAAACAATTCGGCACTTTGGGTTCTCACTTTGGGGACGGCGCGAGGAATACCGTGGGTCGTGCACTGGCATTCAGACGTGGTGGCCTCGCGCATGCAGAGCGCGATAGGACTTGCCTACCGGCTATATCGCCCATTCGAGCAGGCTGTGCTGGACCACGCCAAGCGCGTCATCGCTACTTCGCAACCTTATCTCGAATCGAGCGAACCTCTGCAATCTTGGCGCCACAAATGCTCCGTCATCCCCCTGGGCCTGGATACCGAGAATTTGACGTTCGAGGTGCCCACGCCCTCCCAATGGAAGGCCAATAGGCTTCGTTTGCTGTCCATTGGAAGGCTCACGTACTACAAAGGCTTTAAAACGCTGATCAAAGCGGCAGCCCGCATGGAGAACGTGGAGTTGCTGATCGTTGGGGACGGAGAACTTCGCAGCGAGCTACAGGCGCTGATTGGCGCGCTTGCGCCCACTGACAAGCCAGCGAATGTGCGCTTGTTGGGCAATGTGTGCGACGAAGAGAAGAATGCTCTCCTGCAGGACTGCGATGTGTTTTGCCTGGCCTCGCATGAACGTACCGAAGCCTTTGGCATGGTGTTGCTTGAGGCGATGCACTATGCACGACCGTGTATCGTGTCGGCGCTGCCAGGCTCCGGAATGCCATGGGTGGTAGCCACCGCCGGCGCCGGACTCCAGGCGCGTCCTGAAGATGTAGCCGACTGGGAGGCCACCATTCGGCAGATGCAGAACGATCCCGCACTTCGCGCCCTGAAAGGTGAAACAGGGAAAGCTGCCTTGCAAACATACTTTTCGATTGATGCTTGCGCGCAGGCTGTTGCCGATCAGTACGTACTGGCGGCGCCGGAAGCCGATCATTTCCGCCGTCCCCCCAAAGACATTCTTATCGTCATTCCTGCTCGGAACGAGGCGGCAACAATAGGTGCATTGCTATTGCGTCTGAAGGCAGAGGGTTGGCACAACATCGTTGTCATCAATGATCAAAGTACCGACGATACAGGCGCCATTGCATCCGCCGCAGGTGCACATGTGTTGAACCCAGCCCTGCCCATGGGGGCGTGGGGCGGCATGCAAGCCGGCATCTGCTATGCCCTGCAGCAAGGCTATCGGGGCGTCATCACCATGGACGCGGACGGACAGCACGAGGTGGATGAACTCCCCGTGCTGCTTCAGGCAAGAAACCAGTCAGACTTGGTCGTTGGCGCCTTTCCAGAACGGGCCAGCCGCTTGCGCCATCTTGCATGGCAATGGTTTCGCCAACTGGCAGGTTTTGATTTGCGGGACTTGACTTCCGGTTTCAGACTGTACAACCATCATGCGATGAGGGTTCTCGCATCCCGCGAAGCCACGTTGCTGGACTACCAAGACCTCGGGGCCCTGCTATTGGTACGCAGGGCCGGTCTTACGATCTCGGAAGTTCCCGTGTCCATGAATTTGCGTGCAGTGGGGACATCACGCATATTCAACTCGTGGATCAGCGTGGCCAAATACATGGTTGCAACAACATTGCTTTGCTTGGCTCGATGGGACATTGGCCAGCGGAAGGCGCCCTAGATCATCCAAAGTTGTGCGTTTCTCCCGGCGATCAACCCGAAGACCACCCATATTCAATGCCAATTTGTATTTTCCCAGCGATGCAGTACAAATGAAATGACAAATATAAAAAAACCAAGCGAATTAATATGGAAATCGATAATTATTCTATCGATTTTTACGGCCATCGCTTTTCCGGGAACGGTCCGCGCACAAAAAGTATTGCAACTCGTCCCCGGGCAGCCGCCCCTTGCCGGCACGACAACTGCGGCACTCAACACAAAACCTGGTGAGGCATTGCGCATCGAAAATCTGATAGTTGATGACAAGCATCCTTCAGTAGTTCATCTTGAGCTTCACCGCTCCGAGGTGGTTGGCAGCGATACCCAGTATGTGGTGGTAGATGGAAAAGGGGCCCGCGCATTTCCATTTGCCGGTAACGCCCATTTCATTGGCGGCCTAGAGGGAAAGCCCGAAAGTTATGCTTTCGCAACAATAACCCCAGATGGCGAAATCCGAACTATCATTCACCGAGATAATGAGGTCATAGTGAATGAACTACTCCCCGCGCACGGCAGTAGCGGAGGGAAAGTCGCGTCGCGGCTGGTTGATCATCACAAGGATTTTGTCAATCGAGAATTTTCTTGTGGTGTAACACCCACTTTTCTTCAAAGTGAGCCGATTCAACGCAATATTCGCTTAGATGAGATTTTAAAAACGAGCAAGGCAAACTCTTCTCAAATTCTTGCAGAAAAAGCGGATAGCCCGCGCCGCGCCGACATCATCATTGACAGCGACTACGAGCTCTATCAAAAGCTTGGATCTGAAGCCGCAACCTTCACGTACATCACAAACCTTCTCACCTACATTAGCAGCAGGTACCAAACGGAAGTTGCCACGCGCTTCAACCTTAAACAGATACTCATCCGTACAACCTCGGCAGACCCGTGGAGCAAAACGACAACAGGTGAGATGCTCGATGAACTTCAAGCTTTTTGGAACTCGGGCGCAAACGCATCGGTTTCCAGACACCATGTGCACCTCATGAGCGGCAAAAACATAGGCGGTGGCATAGCCTATGTGGGCAGTTTGGCCAGTCCAACTATTGCCTATGGGGTTAGCGCAGGACTTTCGGGCAACTTCACTCCCTCAAACCCCCAAGTCATCTGGGATTCTGTGGTGGTTGCCCACGAAATTGGGCACGCCTTTGGAAGCTCACACACGCATGACTATGACAATCCATTCATTGCGCCATCACCAAACAATGGGGGCGCCATTGACTGCTGCTTCTCGGGGGACGCCACCGGGCAATGTGGTATCTCACTCGGAGGGGCTGGACGCCTTGGGTATCTGCCAGGTATCTCATCAATTTCAGGGGGAGGGGCTGGCCAACGCAACGGCACCATCATGAGCTATTGCCATCTTTTGAATGGCTCGATGGGCAATATCGCCTGGACATTTGGAACCAGTCATCCATACGGTGTGAATCCAGATCGCGTGCCTGCCGTCATGTCAAGCCAAGCCCAATCAAAGCTACCGCTTGATACATCTGGCACCTTTCCCTTGGCGGTGGGCATTTCCGGCACCGGCACCGTAACCAGTTCTCCCGCAGGCATTAACTGCGGAATTGACTGCAATGAAAGTTACGCGGCAGGGACTACTGTCATGCTGTCAGCTACAGCGGGAACGGGCTACACCTTCTCGGGATGGAGCGGTGACTGCACGGGGAACGGGCCATGCTCCATGACGATGAATGTGGCAAAGAACGTCATGGCCAGTTTTGTACCCACACCACAAGGGGTTCTCTCCATTGCCAAGGTAGGAACCGGCAGCGGCACTGTGGTGAGATCCGGAGGCGCCCTCAATTGCGGCAACACATGCACTGAATCGCTGCCCCCTGGCTCGATCGTCACCCTCACAGCCACGCCCGCCAACGGCAGCACGTTCACGGGATGGAGTGGGGATACTTGCACCGGCACGGGTTCGTGCTCATTCACGGTCAACGCAAACACGACCGTCAATGCCCAGTTCAACCTGAGTTCCGGTGGCAGCACATCGACACCTCTGCTACAAAGCAATTTATCTGGCAGTGCTGGCTCTACGCAGTACTTTTCCGTGGCGGTTCCTGCCGGAGCCATCAATCTCGTGATTCAGATCAGCGGCGGCACGGGAGATTCAGATCTCTACGTCAAACTGGGCCAAGTGCCAACCCTGTCGTCTTACGATTGCAGGCCATATCTCATTGGCAATATTGAGACTTGTACACTCCCCACACCGGCAGCAGGCACTTACCACATTATGCTCACTGGCTATGAGCCTTTTTCCGGATTAACGTTGGCCGCCAGCTATCAAATGCAATCCCCCCCAGACATCGGCACAATTATAAATCTCCTGCTTTTGAATTAAGACGAGCCAAGAGGATATATGAAACTCCAAAAATACTTCTGCATTCTTGCAACAACCATTGGTGCACTTTGGGTCCACGCCGCGCAGGCTCAGACTTTCTACATCGAGGAAGATCCAGTTTACCTTCGATTTGAACAATATACCGGAATCAATGGAAATCTCTCTTTTTGGCGCTTACCGACCCCGGGGGTTTCGACGTTCCCCGGGGGAAGCTGTACCAACTTGCGAATCCCCCCTGATCGCCCAGAGCAGGCTTCAAGATTCATGGCGCTATATCTCTTCTCAAAGACCAACAACAAGAAAATTTTCTACCTATACAATACAACTTCGTGCGTCATGGTCAGTTTCGGCACGAATGGCTGATGAAATTTATTTACGAAGGATTTTGGCAGCCTAGGAAGAGGCGCTGATTCAGCGCATATATTCGTTGCGTTGGCGATTTGCAGACGCGAAAAGAATACTATGCACGACATCGCTTTAGTTGTTGCCGAGACTACTTGGCTACGCCACTTCAAGCTTCAAGCATCCAGCGCAACGTCTCCTCCAACGGCGGGACTTCCCAATCACCAATCAGACCAAGCAGTTTGTCCGCACTCCCTCTTAGCGAGCGAACCTCGTTACCGCGGACAAATGCTGGATTGACCTGAACATCCAGGCTGTGGCTGGAAATGCGCCCCATCATGTGCAGGACTTCTCGCAGCGAGTGCATGCGACCAGAGCACACATTGACTGTGGCCCCAGCAGGGCATATCTGCAACAACCGGCGATAGGCCTGTGCAACAGCGCGCACATCTGAAAAGTCTCGCCAAACATCCAGATTTCCCAATTGAATGGTATCCGCGCGCCTGCGGAAATGCGCCGCCATTTTAGGCAGCAGAAAGTCCTCAGACTGCCCCACACCGGTGTAATTGAAGGGCCTGGCAATCACAATGGGCAACTGGTCCATCCACAGCCGCGCCATGAATTCCATGGCAAGTTTGCTCACTGCATAGTCGTTTGCCGGATTGAGGGGCGCGGCCTCAGTCAACACACCTTCTATAGAGTTGCCATACACATTGGCGCTGCTGGCTAACAGCACACACTGTGGCTTGCGCCGAGCGTCTGCAAGCACCGCCAGCAAGTTGCGCGTGCCTAACAGATTCACACGATAAAACGCATCTGCATCTCCATGGCCCACAAACGCTATGGCCGCCAAATGAACCACCACATCGGGCTGCACGTCTTCCACCACCAGCTGCAATGCAGATGCGTCCAGTAAATTTGCACAACGATAGCGAGGGTCGGCCGCATCGGGTTGCGTTCCGACACCCCAGACGTCCCATCCATGCGACTGCAACTCTGCAGCCACATAGCGGCCAGTAAATCCCTTCATGCCGGTGATCAGCGCTCTCGGTTGGGTCATGGCATCCAAGCCCTTGCCTTCAGAACGAGAAACCAGCCTGATTACGCCTCAAGTCAGCCTCTACCATCATCTGGCACAACTGCTCCAGCGTTGTCTGCGGCTCCCACCCCAGTTTGGCTCTCGCCTTGGCAGGATCGCCGATGAGCAACTCCACCTCTGCCGGACGATAGAACTTTGGATTTACGCGCATGACCGTTCTGCCTGTCCCAGCATCGACAGCCATTTCGTGATCAGCCGAGCCGATGAAGTCCACTTCAATACCGGCCCCCTTGAATGCCATGCGCACGAAATCACGCACAGTTTCCGTGCGGTTGGTAGCCAATACGAATGTATCGGGTTCATTCGCCTGCAGCATGCGCCACATACCCTCTACATACTCTTTGGCAAAACCCCAATCCCGCTTGGCGTCCAGATTGCCCAACTCCAGAACATCGAGTTTCCCTAGCTTGATTCTGGCCACGCCGTCGGTAATCTTTCGAGTTACAAACTCACGACCGCGCAATGGGCTCTCATGATTAAACAAGATACCGCTACTGCCAAATATGCTATAGCTCTCCCTGTAATTTACAGTCATCCAATGCGCATAAAGCTTTGCAACACCATATGGACTGCGCGGATAAAAGGGTGTGCTTTCCACTTGAGGCACGGCCTGGACTTTACCAAACATTTCAGACGTACTTGCTTGGTAAAAGCGTATATCCGGATTAACCAAACGAATAGCTTCCAATAAATTGAGAGCACCGAGGCCGGTAATTTGAGCTGTGGCAGTTGGCTGTTCAAACGACACCCCCACAAAACTCTGAGCAGCCAGATTGTAAATTTCGTCGGGCTGAACCTTTTGCAGCAATGAAATACTCGAACCCAAATCTGTAAGATCGTATTCAAGCAAGTGAAGATGGGGGTTACTTTCAATCCCCAATTCTTCGATTCGCCAAAAATTGACCGAGCTCGTGCGTCGATAAGTACCATAAACGGCATATCCTTTTAGCAACAAAAGCTCCGCCAGATATGCACCATCCTGCCCCGTAATCCCAGTAACAATTGCTTTTTTCATGATCGAAATTAATTAATCATTCCAATATAAATGAATAAAATCCTTTTGGACTGGCCTCCGACAGGAATTCGAACATGTCACGCCCAGAATAGAGCTCTTTTCCATTCAAATCGGCGGCTTGGAGCCGGTTTACCCACACATCAGTCCCAATGCCATGCCCCTGGAGATGCCCAAGATGGAGCTCCAAATGCGAATACCGAGCATGCTTCAAAATTCTGGCATAACAGGGGCATGCCAGTAGGTCGAGCTCATATCCCTCTATATCCGTCTTAGTGAAGTCAAATTTCAGATCATCCATTCGATCAATACGATAGCCGCGCAAAGGCATATTCATAAAATCCACTAGCATCTTGGAATTTTCATCCCCTTCTGATGCGTTGGAGGCCAGAACCGCAAACGGAATAACAGTAACCTTACCGATGACGCCATTTATGAAGCAATTAAATGTCCCAATAGCGACATTTAGAATGGATGGCTCATAAGAAATGACCTCAGTCGTATCAGATTGCAGCGCATAGTAGCATGCCCATATCATCTGATGTCCGCCCAGGTCCAAATAGCGCTTGGAGTTTGCAAATAGCCCACGTTTTGACTCCAAAAGGAAATCAAAAGCATGCTCTGCGCCATCCCTCCCATACCACTCCAAAGACTGCTCATTAATTATCGCAACAGATAGCCCGTCACCCCCATCAAATCTGAAGTCCCTTACATACGGTTTCTTCAAAAACCGGTGACTGGAGTTCAAATTTTTCCCAAGCACACGCTCTAGACTATTTTTCAAATCGCCAACCGCGCCCAACCAGTTGCCATTTCTTGCAGCAAGCAGGGCAGAATCAGAAAATTTGAAACACCCATCCTCTACATATATGTCGTGAGCACGAAATGCCGCATTCATTTTTTTGACATAGATCTCATAATCACCATCAAAAGACATCTCAACTCCTTCGAATTATATTAATCAGCGCGCTACTTTTTCCACAAAACCGACAACAAGATCAGAGAAATACCTGCCCAACTGCTCAAAATCATTACACAGCCTCCACCGCTGAGACTGTTCCCTTATTTTGGCTATTTCCTCTACATCTTGCCCGACGGCATGGATGATTTTACCGATGCCCAGCGCCAAATCCTCTGAATTTGTTCCTGGCAATTCATACACAAAATTACGAACATCTTCAAAAATACTTAAAGGAGTAACCGCCACCAAAACTCCAGAGGCCAACCCCATTCTTACAGCAGCACTTGACGATTCAGAAGTATTTTGATAAGGAAAGACTACGAGATCAGCTGAGGACAAAAGACTTAAAGAATCCTCATTCTCCAAGTAATCAGTAATCATTCGAATTCTTGAAGACAAACCTCGGTCGCTGATAATTTTTTTGCACCGATTAATCAGCGCTTCCGACGCTGAATCGGAATATATGGCATTGACCATATCCAGCCTTATTTCAACACCCTGCCGGGACAACATGTCCACTGCAATAATAAGTTGCTCCAAGCCTTTGTGAGGCAACGCGAAACCGTAAGAAGCGACTTTAAATATACCTCCCTCGGTTTTTTTCTCAGATGCTGATGCCTTAATAACGCCCTGAGGGAAAAATACCAAGTTTTTATGAATGCCCAATCGATTGAGATTCACCACATCATTAAGAGAATGTATCAAGACAGCATCACACACACCAAGAGCTAGGGCAAGTTCAGAGAGCCGACGATTGATCACTTCAGGCGGAGGATCCACTGTGGAATGGAGCGTCACTGTCACCACCCGGCCTTTGGTTTTTTGGCGAACTATAAAATCCGAAAGAACAGAAAAATCGTGAAAACCAAAATTCAATTGTATGGATAATACGTCAACATCAGCACGGTCTACGGAGGCGTTGAGCATCGAGAGATTGCCGCCGCCATTTCTCCAACAGCGAATGATATTTACCCCATCATTATCTATCAGGGCTTGTTCGAACGGAGCAAAAATGACAGATGGTTGATTGATAGCACCTACCAAGTTCTTAGAATACGACGCTATTCCACACTTCGTATTCCAAGTAGTAACCCATCCGATTTTCACCTCCCGTTTTAGCTTACCCAAAGCAAGAAATGCGGAGATTTCATTATCCGCTACAGCCGAAGAGGACCTGAGCAAAAAATTATCGGGAACGTTCTTGATATCAGGGCATTCCGCCACTCTAGAAAGAAATTTTCGATAAATAATGCCGCCGCCCAGAGCAGACTCTTTGTCATCAATAAGACGCTCAGTGGTCTCCATGAATTCTATTGCTCTTTTTGCAGACATCTCCCAGGAAAAATTTTTCGAATGCGCGAGAGAATGCTTTTTCAAAGACTCATAAAAAGACTGATCAAGCAATGCTTTCTCCAACTTAGCCGAAATCGCACTCGTGTCTTGTGGATCAAACATCGCATCGGATCGACCCAAAACCTCAGGAATACTTGTCGTGTTAGAGCCGATCGCGGGCACGCCACAAGACATCGCCTCTAGAACAGGCAATCCAAAGCCTTCCCTGAAAGATGGAAAAACAAATAAGGAAGAAAGATTATATAAATCAATCAAATCCTCATCAGCAATATGGCCCAAAAAAAGAACGGCATCATCCCTTAGACCCGAATCCTTGCCGATTTTTTTAAGGCGACGATAAATCTCATCCCAGCCTTTTCCGACAATAACCAGCTGATAGTTGTTCACAATATCAGACGATGTCAGTGCAAAAGCCCTTATTAATCCCTCCTGATTTTTACGAGAATCAAAGCTCGCAACATAAATGAGAAATTTTTGCCGGATACTAAATCTATCTCGCAGATCCTGCTCTCGCTCTATCGATATTAGGCGTGGCTTGAATTTTGAGTCTACGGCAGACGAGATATTTACAATGCGGTCTGATGCGAATTCACCGACATCATGCCCCTCGATTTTTGAATAGTTAGAAATAGCCAGAAGAATTCCGGCATTGCGCATGTGATCGATTTTTTTGAAAAAATGCTTTTCAAGTACATGATTTGTAAGGTACTTCTCCCGCTCCACCAACGGAATCAAGTCATATAGTGTCACCGCAGTCCTGGATGCGGGAAAAAGCAGGCCAACCGAAGTAACGACATCATCGCCCAAACCTTCTATCAAACTGGTCACATGCACGATGTCAGGAGAAAGGTCTGCGATAAATTTTTCTCGAATAAGCTCCGCCATCCTTGTCAAACCAATTTGACCAGTTGCAGCGGTCTTATTTTCTGCAACATCTGAAGGAATATCGATCGCTAATATTTTATGCTGAGGAATCAAGTCAATGAATTCAGCCCGCACCTCATTCTCTGAGGGCAATGATTTATTCAGAAGGACATAAAAATCATGGCAATGGCCTACTCGCATCATTGCTTTCGCCAAAGCCATGGAATAGCGGCCGATTCCACCAAATCTGCTACCAGACTGGCAGCTCTGAAGATCAATCAGAATTTTCATTAATAAATGTAAATGCTAGGAAATAAGCAGCTCTAAGCAAATCAGGACAATGCCTATTGTCAATTGAAATATTACTCAGTGACTACTCTTGCAGGCGCCTCGAAGATCTGTGTATATCTTATGACCTCTGGGCGTAAGATCTTCTCTGCTCAGCTCTTTTGATTGGCCAAATCCAGCCATCATAAAACTATCGATTCTTCCCGGTCGGGAGTGAATGTCCAGCAATTGCGCGTGCAATGCCGGATATTTTTGCAAAAGCCATTGATTTATTCTGGCACTGGCTTTTGGCTTTTGCAAAACGAAGGAGATCAAATACGATAATGGCCGCCGACACGCATTGATTGCACCATGTATTGCCCGATTGAGACCATGACGGATCAGAGGGAAGAAATGAAGTGCCAGATCTGCAAGGAGACGCAATGGCAAAGTAATGCGCCATGACATGCTTTGACGCAATCTCGAGATCTCATGCTCTGCATTCACCGCCCTGCGTTCCAGAGCCACCAGCCTCGCTTCCATTCTTTCAACATTCTTGGCAAACGCCCGGTCTGCCTCGCTGGCCTCGCTTTTCAATATTGATGCCTTCGCCTTCAAAGCTTCAACCATTCCCTCAGACTGCAAGAGTTTTTGCTCGATTTCAAATTGAGCACGCAATTTAAAGCCATCGAATATATTGGGTGGAAATTTAAATGCCGGAGTTAAATAGGCGTGCTCTTTCGCAACGTAGAATCTATTCAATCCATCCGTGTAAACAAAAAAATACTCCGAGGTCAGCAGCAGTTTTTCCCAACCCTCATATACCTCAATTTGAGAGTTTGGAATGGTGGCTTCGACAAGAACAATCCAGGGGCGATTCTTGGTCCAATCATTCCCCTCCAGCACCGCTTGCTCAAAACCCTCTACATCAATTTTCAAAAAATGAACTTCCTCTCCCCGCGGAAAATAACTATTCCAAATTGCATTAAGGGTCGTTACAGAAACCTGCTGACGAATATAAGGCCGCCCCGCAACCACCCCCTCCTCAGCAATTGAATCCACAAGAGTGGAGAGCCCGGAGCCTTCGAAAATAGTAATGGGAAGCGTCCCCGGTGCACGACCAAGCGCCATTCCGACATTACTATCGCGAGGACGCTTATTTTGTAGAAGCTTTAGAAAATCCGGGTTTGGCTCAATATTAATGCCATGCCAGCCCTTTTCATAGAATGCTCTGGTGACTGAATCCTGATCAGGCCAAGCCGCACCAACGTCGATATAGCGCCCCCGCTCTATGTTTGCGAGTGCGCGCATCAACATCACATCTTCAAAGTTCTGGGCATAAGAAATCATTGTATTTTCAGCTACCACTGGTAGGTGCCGTTTTTATCCAGATAGCGATTCAAATTGGACCTGATAAAACTTATCTGATCTTGGCTAAGCAACTCAGATGCATCTTTGGATCTCAACGATGAAACATGGCGTCGGTGATAAAAGTTGACTTTATTATAAAAACTAAAACCTATATCGACACTATCGCCCACATTCATATTACTAGTTTTTTTAAATACCGCCTTCTTTTTATTGTTCAGCCAGATTTTTTGAATCTCAAATGCACCCCATTTCCCGAAAAGATATTTGCTGATTTTTCTTATCACAAGCCAAGGATATCGATCAATATCCTCATATTTTATGTTCAACATATTTTTGTGCATTTTTTGGTGCCATGAAAGCCATTGCTCATAAGTAGCAACGGACTCTTCCAGAGAAAAACCAAAAACATTCATCCATGACGCAATAGCGTCTTCTGGCTTGCGCACAGTGCAAACACATGGAACACCTCTTTTATTTAGAAGTGCATTTATCAGCTCATCAGGCGAATGGCTTTTGACGATTGCATTGATTGGCCCGTCAGATTCAGAAAGAACGTCGTTTATCGAGTTTGAAGAGGATGTAGAAACACCGCCTCTTGCATCAAGAAGCTCTCGGACAACGTTGTAGGAAAATGTCGACCCACTTCTCTGCATCCCCGCCACGATGACTATCACTTTTTTTCCACCTCAACATTGCCAAATAGGTTCGCAAAGCCATAAGAGCTATAAGCGTGTGCACTTATTACACGGAATATCAAAACGTCGACTCTGCGATGCAACATCTCTTCCTTGTCGCGCCCTTCTCTCGTCACTCCCACATTAAGGTAATAAGTCCCAGGAACCAAATTTCCTTGTAGCCCGAACCGAATACGAGCAGATTCAGCAGATTGGAAAGATCTTTTCGGATTTCCAATATTGGCATTTGCATTGGTAGCATAAACGCATACTCCATCCACAGACTTCACCATCATTCCGAAATTCACGCGATCAGCCGGCTCTTTAAAATCAACCTCATAGCTAACAAATATGGGATGTCCTTCAGGGATAATATTCGTTACAGCCCCATCGCTATCTGAAATATTAACATTGACTATTTCTGCCCCCCTGCTTCCGTATTGAACCTCGACACTGCTAGAGGCCAAGGATGAGTCATACAGCGGGACTATCTCTTTTTTTTGCTCTCTCGTATCTTTTGCAGCCCCAAAAAGCAATCGCTCATATGCATCGCAAACGGTTCTAGCTTTTCCAATTTCAGATATTATTCCGTTATTAACAAGAATAGCCCGATCACATATTTTTTTTACCGTCTCTGTATCATGGCTAACAAAAAGCAGGGTAGTCCCCGCCTCCTTATACTCCTCGATGCGTCTAAAACACTTTCTTTGAAAAGCAGCGTCCCCGACCGAAAGGGCCTCATCGACAATCAGTATGTCCGGCCGAGTTGCGGTAGAAACTGCGAAAGCCAGCCTGACCTGCATTCCACTTGAATACGTCCTCAGAGGCTGATCAATATAATCACCAATATCAGCGAATGCCTCTATTTTCGGCATCAAGGCATGGATTTCATCAACGCTATACCCCAGCAACTGCCCGGTCATATACGCATTTTGACGCCCCGTGAAATCAGCGTGAAATCCCATCCCTAATTCAAGCAAGGCGGCTACTCTCCCTTTGACATGAACGCCGCCAGTAGTCGGCTGTGTAGTTCCCGTAATTATTTTCAGCAAGGTACTCTTACCTGCACCATTGACCCCCACAATTCCCACTGCCTCCCCTGGCTCAATAGTGAAATTGATGTCTCGCAGCACCCATGTTTTTTTATGTTGATCGCGACCAGTTATCCATTCAAGCATCCTCGCCCATTTATTGGGGTAGCGTTTATATGCCTTACTAACATTCGAAACAACAATAGTTCCCATCAGAGTTCGTCCACCAGTTCACCGACGCGCGACAAAAAGAACCAAGCGCCCAAAATCAAAAAGAACATCGTCAGAAAAACGAGCGGAGCCAAGCTAGCAAAATCTGGAACACGCTGATTCAAAAATAGAGTCTGATAGGCCACCATCAAAGGCTGCATCGGGTTGTACTGCAGCACCGCCCGCGCAGCGGCTGGCAAGGAGTCGAATACATACACAATAGGCGTGAGCCAGAACCAGAACTGCACCACGATGCCCGTGAGCTGACCCACGTCTCTGAAGAACACATTGAGCGTGCCCAAAAATATGCCCAGTCCCAGGGTAAAGAGCACCTGCAAGGCCAATAACGGCACCATCGCCCACAAGGCCCAGCCCGGCCAGTGGCCAATCAGTGCCAGAAAGGCGAGATACAGCCCAAACACAATGCCAAAGTTGACCAGCGCAGACACCGCCACAATGGCCGGAAGGCAAATGCGTGGAAAGCTGGATTTTTTGATCAGGTTTCCGTGCTCCAGGAATACGCCATTCAGTCGTCCGAGCATTTCTGCAAACAGGCTCCAGGTAAGGACCCCGGCGCACAGATAGATGCTGAATGCAAACGGTGTTTGCTCATGGCCTGCAAGACCAGGTCGCATGAGCTGACCGAACACGACGGTATAAATGACGATCATGGTCAGCGGGTTGGCAACTGACCAGAATGCGCCGAGCAAGGATTCGCGGTACTTGCCGTGGAACTCGCGCATGACGCTGCTCCACACGAAGCCACGGTAGCCCCACAGGGCTTTCAGCATGGGTAGGCCGGGCATAGCAAGGTCAACCTTCTTTGGCACTGCTGCCTTGCGGTGCCGGCACCGCCCGGCCGTAAGTGTCCTCAAACCGCACTATGTCGTCCTCATCCAGGTAGCTGCCAGATTGCACTTCAATGATTTCAAGAGGCACTTTGCCAGGGTTTGTCAACCGGTGCACATGCCCCAGGGGGATGAAGGTGGACTCGTTTTCGCCCAGCAAAAAAACCTTGTCCCCGTTGGTGACCTGGGCGGTGCCCTTGACCACGATCCAATGTTCGGCGCGGTGATGATGCATCTGCAGGCTCAATTGGGCGCCGGGTTTGACCACGATGCGTTTGACCTGAAAGCGTTCGCCGCCATCGATGCTGTCGTACCAGCCCCAGGGCCGGTGAACTTTGCGGTGGGTTGAAGCCAGGCTGCGCTTTTGGGCTTTGAGTTCAGCCACGATTTTTTTAACGTCTTGCGTACGGCTTTTTTCCACCACTAATATGGCGTCAGGAGTTTCCACCACCACCACGTTGTCCATCCCCACGGTGGCTACCAAGCAAGACTCGGAAAACAATAGGCTATTGCGAGTGTCGATGGCCAGCGTCTGGCCGGCATGCGCATTGCCGTCAGCGTCATGTGGCAAAACATCCCAGAGAGCGTCCCATGCCCCCAGATCAGACCATCCCGCATCCAGTGGTACCACGCGGGCGGCTATGCCCAGCGCATCGTTGCCGGGCAGGTGCTCCATCACGGCATAGTCGATGGAATTTGACGGACAAGCAGCAAAAGCTTCGTTGTCTGGGCGTACGAAGTCCATGTCGCGGACACTTCTTTCGATGGAAGCTTGGCAAGCCTGGAGCATTTGAGGCTGCAGGACTTCCATGGCGCGCAACCATTGGTCGGCGCGCACCATGAACAAACCGCTATTCCATAGATAGCTACCGCTGGCAACATAGTCCTGCGCCAGGGCCAAGTCGGGTTTTTCAGCAAAGCTCTGAATGGCAAATGCGTTACCGCCTTCGATGGCCTCACCTTTTTGTATGTAGCCATACCCGGTTTCTGGACGGCTGGCCACGATGCCAAAAGTCACCATGTCACCCCCCTGGGCGAGCTGCCAAGCGATTTCAACGGCTTGGTGGAGCCGCGCTACGTCGGACATGACATGGTCCGCGGGCATGGCCAGCAAGATGGCATGCGGATCTGCGACCAAGGCCGCAAGAGTCAATGCGGGTGCGGTGTTGCGGCCTACGGGTTCCAGCACCAGAGTGGCATCGTCGAAGCCAGCTTCCTGCAGTTGCTGCGCCGCCAGGAACCGATGCTCGCTATTGCACACCACTATGGGCGCAGCCCTGGGGATGTGGGGCACTACACCGTCCAGGCGCCTGGCCGTGTCTTGCAGCATGGAAATTCCGTTTCCCCGAACGGAGAGAAATTGCTTGGGATAGGTTTCGCGCGACAGCGGCCACAGACGGGTGCCTGAGCCGCCACACAAGATGACTGGCAGCAGTGGATGGATCATGGATGGGGGATATCAGACGAAGAGGCCTTGTCGCGTGAGCGGCGTATTTCGGCCTCCAGAATAGCCAGCCGTTGATTGAGACGGCGCATATCGCGTTCGATACGGGTGTTGACCATATCAACATGCAAGGCCTTCAACAGAAGAACAATGCAAACAAAAAGTAACAATAGCGCCGGGGGGTAGCTGATGCGGAGAAGCAGTGCCAAGCCGTCGATCAAGCCGGGCCACATCCCCAAAAGTGCTGCGGCGCCGGCCACGACCACCCAGAAAAGGCCATGCATGAGGTACAGATGATCGCGGCGAACCAGATAGAGGATCAGCACAGCTAAGCCTATTCCCATCAATGCCGTGGTTGCTTGCAAGGATGCCATCAGGTGGTCTCCCCCTCTTAAGTTAATTAGGTTAGGAGCATCCCGTTGCGGGGGTCAAAACAGCCACAGTAGCTGTCGGGCGACCACATCGCAGGCTTCAGGCGCCCAGAAGATCAAACAAATGCACAGGGCCTTGCTTATGCGGGGCATTGTAGGTGCGGAACGCCATCGCGCCTTCGTCTCGAGCGTTACGTAAATCATTGATTTGTTTGAGCCCTTGGCAGCACACGACAGAAAGGTTTAGATACCTGTGCCACTCTGGATTGGTTCGCGAGGATTCCATGCCACTGGACTTTAGATTGTGTCCGGTTCCCTTCTGGTTTCCCGTAGACAATGTTTGGTTCGGGTTCAATCGCATTCGCTTGTTTCGCCTCCCAGACTGCCATCGCCCCATGTTGCGAGAGGACCAATTGAATCCCCTTTGTGCCTGGGCCATATTTGTGCAGAGAAATTTCAGTCTACGAGGTGCCAGGGCGCTGCCCATGGCTGGAACGATCAACATCTAGGTTGCAGCGACCCCGACACAGGCGCAGCCCTGGGAAATATCGGCCAAGGCAGTTCAGTTCAGCGTTCGAGTTGAGCAGAGGTGTAGCCATCGCCATATCGGACGATCTGTGTCCTATAGTGGATGACCGTCCCGAACCGATCGCCATTTCAAGCAGCGCAGCTCTTGTACCAAGCGAAGAGCCCATCGCGCTCGGGGCAAAACTCAGTTTGTCGGACCTCAAATACCTTTGCGCCAGCGCGGTGCGCAGGCTCCAACGATCTCTCGATCATCGACGTGCTGATGCCACACGCATGGTTCTATGCGAGATTCGGCACCCAGCTTTGCCGCGTCCAGTAACTGACAGACTGATTGCATGGGGTAGAGGCAATGCTGAGCGTTGAGGTGAGCGGACGCTACGGACGGTCCGATTGAATGCCCATGTCATCCTTCAGCGCAGATATGTAGTAAGCGCCGTCACAGCGAGGGCCAACATGAAGCGCCCAGGTTTTAGTAGGAGGCCATTCCTCGCGACAGGGCGCGTGGCGGCTCCCGGGCTCTCAAGGCGCCTTTGCTGAACGGTCACAACGACCTCTCACCTCCCGCCGCTCAAGCTTGTTCGAGAAGCGCGCGCGGAACGGCGCGGGGAACGGCGCGTGCCGAAGGACGATTCAGCGTAGCTCCAGGCGCATCCTCCAGTTGGAAGGTGCTCACGGCTTCGGTGAGTTGCTGGGCCTGCAGCTCCAGGCTCTTGGCGGCGGCGGCGCTTTGCTCCACCAGAGCCGCGTTCTGCTGCGTGGCGTGGTCCATCTGGTTGACGGCCTGGCCGATCTGGGAAATGCCCGTGCTCTGCTCGGAGCTGGCGGAGCTGATCTCGCCCACGATGTCCGTCACCCGCTTGATCGCGCCCACAACCTCGACCATGGTCTGCCCGGCTTGATCCACCAGGCCCGTGCCCACGGACACCTTCTCCACGCTTTCGTTGATCAGCGCCTTGATCTCCTTGGCGGCGCTGGCGCTGCGCTGCGCGAGGTTGCGCACCTCGGTGGCCACCACCGCAAAGCCTCGGCCCTGCTCGCCGGCGCGGGCTGCCTCTACCGCGGCGTTCAGCGCCAGGATATTGGTCTGGAAGGCAATGCCATCGATCACACCGATGATGTCCGAGATCTTGCGCGAGCTGTCGTTGATGTCCCGCATGGTGGTGACGACCTTGGAGACCACCTCGCCGCCCCGTGTGGCCACGGCGGATGCGCTGATGGCCAGCTGATCGGCCATCTTGGCGTTCTCGGCGTTGTTGCGGATCGTGGAGGTGAACTCTTCCATGGTGGCGGCGGTCTGCTGCAAAGCGCTGGCCTGCTCTTCGGTGCGCTGGCTCAGGTCTGCGTTGCCCATGGCGATCTCGCTCGTGCCGGTGGAGATGGAGTCGGTGGCGCCCCGTACCTTGCTCACGATGCTGGCCAGGTTCTGCTGCATGGCACTCAGCGATGCCAGCACGCTGCCGCCGGGGGCTGCGCTCGCCCCCGCAATGCTGGACAGGTTGCCGCCCGCCACCTTGCTGGCGGCACTGCTCAGTGCATCGGGCTCGGCACCCAGGGCCCTCAGCACTCCGCGGGTGATGGCCACCCCGCATGCCACCGCCATCACGGTGGCCAGCAATGCCAGGCCGATCAAGAGCCGGCGCTGGAATTCGAAATCGGCCTCGGAGGAATCCACCAGCTGTTTGGAGCGCTCATCGGTTGTCTTTTGGTACTCGTCGGTCTTGGCAATCAGGGCGGCGAGAAGCGGCCGGCACTCGTCATTGATTTTCGCAATGGCTTCGTCCTTTTTGTCGGCCATCGCCAAATCGACGATGGACAGGGCCACCGGCCCATATGACTGCTCGATCTTTGCGAGTTCGGCCACCAGCGTCCTGACGTTGGCTGGAATGCCTGGGCCTTCTACCGCCTGTTTGAGCAGGGCCAGGCGTTTTTGGACGTCTTCGTGGGCTTTGACGACAGCCGCCTTTTCCGCGTCGCGTTCTGCAGGCTTGGTCGCCAGCACCATGTTCCGAGCGGCCACGGCGCGCGCGTCGACGGCGCTCCGTATTCCTTGGGCCACATGTGCCCGTGCGTCGATACCGGTCACGAAGTCATGAAATTGCGTCTTGGCGCTGCTCATGTCCTTGATGGCGAACGCGGACAGGACCACGATAAGCACCACCATCAAGCCAAACGACAGTGCCAACCTCGCCCGCATCGTCATGTTCTGAAAACCCATCGCAGTCCCCCAATGTTCATCTGCGTTATGGTCAGTAGATTTGTAATATTTTGTCAATAGACAACAGCTATTGTGATGAGGGATATGGATTCAGTGTTCATTGCTGCGCTGCCACGTGATCCATGTGCGGAGAAATAGATCACACCGGGGACACGGCATTCCCCCCGGGGATCACCGCTTCGGCCCGCCTCACCGCTCGCAAGGGCTTGATCGTTCTTGGCACCACCAACATCATTCCATCGACTGTTCGGTAGCTGCAAGGCCTGGCCTCACCGCTGCAGACCAGGCCGTTGCTCAGACCCCTTTCAGGCCTCTTCGCGCAGCGACGCCCTGAGGATCTTTCCCACCGGCGACTTGGGCAATTGCTCGCGGAAAACGATCTGGCGTGGCACCTTGTAGGCCGTGAGCTGGGTGCGGCAGTGGCGCTCCACGTCCTCGGGCGTGAGCGCCGGGTTGCGCGCGACCACGAAGGCGCGCACGGCCTCGCCGGTGCCGGCATCCGGCACACCGATGACGGCGGCCTCGGCGATGTCGGAGTGGGCCGCGAGCACGTCTTCCACCTCGTTCGGGTAGACGTTGAAGCCGGACACCAGAATCATGTCCTTCTTGCGGTCGACGATGCGGATGAAACCGCCCTCCTCCAGCTGCGCAATGTCGCCCGTGTGCAGCCAGCCGTTCCGGATCGCGCTGGCACTATCTTCCTGCGCATGCAGGTAGCCGGCCACCACCTGCGGGCCCTGCACCAGCAACTCGCCGCGCTCGCCCTGAGGCAGATCGCGCCCCTGGTCATCGACGATGCGCACCCGGCAGCCCGGCATGGGCACGCCCACGGTGCCCAGGCGCGGCGTAGCCGAGGGCGGGTTGCACGAGACGATGCACGATGTCTCGGTCATGCCGTAGCCCTCCAGGATGGGGCAGACCACCGCCTGCCAGGCCTGCGCGGTCGACGTGCGCAGGGCCGTGCCACCCGAGAAGGCGTAGCGCAGCTTCGGTGGCCTGGCCTGGAACCAGGGCTCGGCCAGCAGGCCGGCGAACAGCGTGTCCACGCCGGCAGTCCACTGCACGTCGAACTGCTCGAAGGTCTTTTGCAGGTTGGACATGGGGCGCGGGTTGGGCACCAGCACGTTGCGTGCACCGACCTCGAAGAACACCAGGAAGTTCACCATGAAGGCGAACACGTGGTACATGGGCAGCACGGTGAGCATCGTCTCGCCCTGCTTCGGCCCGTCGTAGGCGTCGAGAAAATCGCGCGTGATGCGCAAGGTGGCCAGGATGTTGCTGTGCGTGATCACTGCGCCCTTGCTGCGCCCGGTGGTGCCGCCCGTGTACTGGTACACCGCCACGGGGTGGCTGCGGTGTTCGACGGGCTCCAGCGCCTGCCCGCGCACCAGCGCGTCGGCCATGCGCGGCAGCGGCGCCGCGGTGGAGTCCGCGGGCCCGGCCATCTTGGCGCGGATGGCCGATGCCACAGGTTCCTCAAAGAAGTCCCACAGGCTGGCCGTGAGCACGGGCAGGCCCAGGCCCTCGGCCACAGGCTGTGCCACCGGCAGGAACAGGTCGCACACCAGCAGCAGCTTCGCACCGCTGTCTTCGAGCTGCAGGCGCAGCTCGCGCCCGGTGTACAGCGGGTTCACGTTGGTCACGATGAGCCCGGCCTTCCAGGCGCCGAACACCGCAATCGGGTAGTGCAGGCAGTTGGGCATCTGCAGCGCAAGCACCCCGCCCGTCTGCAGCCCCTGCTCGCGCACCAGCCAGGCGGCAAACGCGTCCGACAGCGCATCGATCTCCTTGAAGCTGCGCACCACGTTGGCGCCCGTGGGCAGCACGAAGGTGAAGGCGGGCTGGTCCCCATGGTCGGTGGCGGCCTGCGTGGCCAGGTGCGCGGCGTTGGCGGGCAGTGCCGCCAGGTCGAGCCGGTAGTTGCGCAGGGCCTCGGGGTAGGACCCTTCCCAGGGCGAGGACGCTGGCGGTGCGGCGGTGGCGGTCATGGGCTTGTCTCCTGTCTCTTCTTTTTATGAACGCATCAGGCCTTGGCTTTGAACGCTGGGAGCTTGTCACCCAGCCGCGCGCCCATTTCGGCTCCCAACGCCTGCAGGCCGCTCAGGGGGCGCACCATGACTTCGAACTCAGTGATCTGCCCCTCTTCATTGAAGCGCACCAGATCGATGCCCTTGAGCTGCTTGTCGCCCACGCGCGCGCTGAACTCCAGCACGATGTTCAGGCCGTCGTCGGTGGCCAGCTGGCGGTGGTAGGTGAAGTCCTCGAACACCTGGATCACGGTGGACAGGGCCAGCATCAGCGCCGGGGCCGAGGTGTAGGCCGTGTTCGCCATGGGCGAGCGGAACACCGCGTCGGGGTGCACGATGCTCAGCAGGTTCGACAGGTCGCGGCTGGCCACCATGTGGTGCCAGGTGTCGAGCGAGCGGGCGACGGCGGGGTGGATGTTCTTCGGGGCTTCGGTCATGGATGTCTCCTGGGGTGAGGTTGTTGGATCAGATGGCGGCGGCAAGCGTCGTGCCCTGCAGGATGGCGCGCTTGGCGTCGAGCTCGGCGGCCACATCGGCACCGCCGATGAGGTGCGCGCTCTGGCCCGCGGCCAGCAGCACGTCGTACAGTTCGCGCAGCGGCTCCTGGCCGGCACAGACCACGATGTGGTCGACATCGAGCACGCGCGGCTGGCCGTCGATGGTGATGTGCAGACCGGCGTCGTCCACGCGCTCGTAGGCCACGCCCGAGCTCATGCCCACATTGCGCGCCTTGAGCGAAGTGCGGTGGATCCAGCCCGTGGTCTTGCCCAGCTGGTCGCCCACCTTGCTGGCCTTGCGCTGCAGCAGGTGCACCTGGCGCGCGGGCGCCTCCACCTGGGCGGCGCGCAGGCCGCCGGCCTGGGCATAGGCGGTGTCGATGCCCCATTCGTCATTGAACTTGGCGGGCGCCAGGGCCCCGCTCTCGCCTTCGTGCGTGAGGTACTCGCCCACGTCGAAGCCGATGCCGCCCGCGCCGATCACCGCCACGCGCTGGCCCACGGGCTGCTTGTCGCGCAACACGTCCAGGTAGCTCAGCACCTTGGGGTGGGTGATGCCGTCGATGTCGGGCGTGCGCGGCCGGATGCCCGTGGCCACCACCACCTCGTCATAGCCCTGGCCCGCCAGTTCCTGCGCGGCCACGCGGGTGGAAAGGCGCACCTCCACGCCATGCAGCTCCAGCTGGCGGCGGTAGTAGCGCAGGGTCTCGTAGAACTCCTCCTTGCCCGGCACCTGCTTGGCGATGTTGAGCTGGCCGCCGATCTCGCTGCCCGCATCGAACAGCACCACCGCATGGCCCCGCTGCGCGGCCGTGACGGCAAAGCTCAGGCCGGCAGGGCCGGCGCCGACCACAGCGATGCGCTTCTTGGCGGCGGTGGGCGCGATAACCAGTTCCGTCTCGTGGCAGGCGCGCGGGTTCACCAGGCAGCTCGTGATCTTGCCGCCGAAGGTGTGGTCCAGGCAGGCCTGGTTGCAGGCGATGCAGGTGTTGATCTCGTCGGCCCGGCCCTGGCGTGCCTTGCGCACGAAGTCGGCATCGGCCAGCAACGGCCGCGCCATGGAGACCATGTCGGCGCAGCCCTCGGCCAGCAGGCGCTCGGCCACCTCGGGCGTGTTGATGCGGTTGGAGGTGATGAGCGGTATGCCCACCTGCCCCATCACCTGCTTCGTCACCCAGGCATAGGCCGCGCGCGGCACCTTGGTGGCGATGGTGGGGATGCGCGCCTCGTGCCAGCCGATGCCGGTGTTGAGGATGGTGGCGCCCGCCGCCTCGATGGCCTGGGCGAGCTGTATCACCTCGGCCAGCGTGGAGCCGCCCTCCACCAGGTCGAGCATGGACAGGCGGTAGATGATGATGAAATTCGGCCCCACCCGCTCGCGCGTGCGCCGCACGATCTCCACCGGAAAGCGCATGCGATTGGCATAGCTGCCGCCCCATTCGTCATCGCGGTGGTTGCTGCGCGCTGCGATGAACTCGTTGATCAGGTAGCCCTCGGAGCCCATGACCTCCACCCCGTCGTAGCCCGCGTGCTGGGCCAGCGCGGCGCAGCGCGCGAAGTCTTCGATGGTCTGCTCCACCTCTTCCGCCGTGAGCGCGTGCGGCACGTGGGGGTTGATGGGTGCGCGCAGCGCGCTCGGGGCCACCAGGTCGCGGTGGTAGGCATAGCGGCCGAAGTGCAGGATCTGCATGGCGATCTTGCCGCCCTCGGCGTGCACGGCCTGCGTCACCTTGCGGTGCTGCCCGGCCTCGTGTTCGTTGACCAGCATGGCCCCGCCCTGCATGGGCCGGCCGCGCTCATTGGGCGCAATGCCGCCGGTCACGATGAGCCCCACCTCGCCACGCGCCCGCTCGGCATAGAAGGCCGCCATGCGCTCGAAGCCGTTGGCCACCTCCTCCAGCCCCACGTGCATGGAGCCCATGAGCACGCGGTTCCTGAGCGTGGTGAAGCCCAGGTCCAGCGGGGCATGCAGGTGGGGATAGGGACTGCCGCTACCAGCAGCCTGTGGAGCCGGGGCAGGTTTCGGGACGGCGTTCATCGGGGGTCTCCTTGTTTATGCAACCAGTTGCATAAATATAGCCAGCATCACGCATTTATGCAACTGGTTGCGTAAACAATGGAGAGCAGTCCCGATTCAGGCAAGATGGCGAACTACGCAGCTTTCTCCGGCGCCCTCTTCCGATGTCCCTGCCCCACGCCCTTCTCACCGCCCTGGTCGAGCACCCCTGCTCGGGCTCGGAACTCGCCGAGCGCTTCGACAAGTCCATCGGCTACTTCTGGCACGCCACGCACCAGCAGATCTACCGCGAGCTGGCGCGGCTCGAAGAAGCACTGTGGATCGAGGCCCTGCCGGCCGAGACGGGCCGCGGCCGCAAGCGCCAGTTCCGCCTGCTGCCCGCGGGCCGCAAGGAACTGCGCCGCTGGATCGCCGAGCAACAGGACCCCACGCCCCTGCGCGACGAACTCATGGTGCGCCTGCGCGCCGAGGCCGCCGTCGGCCCCACCGGTCTGGAAAAGGAAATCGCCCGCCTGCAGGCCATGCACGAGGACAAGCTGGCCGTCTACCAGCGCATCGAACAGCGCGACTTCATGGGCAAGGAAGCGAGCCGAGAGCGCCGCCTGCAGCACCTGGTGCTCAAGGCCGGCATCCTGCAGGAAGAGCTGTCGCTGGCGATCGCGAGAGAGGCGCTGGAGATACTCGGCACACCGCGCCCGCCTCCGACGCCCTCTGCCCGGTGACCACATGTCACTCGCAGCGCCATGACCAGCCTCCGGCGTACCCCAGTGCCAGCGCCAGCTAGTCACACCAAGCAGCACCACGCCATCGGAGCATTCAAGATGCCGAGTCCTCATGTCTCCGCCCAAAACCTATTTCAGCGCGCAGTGGACGGCCTAAATGATCTTCATGGCGCTGGCGGGGAGGGATCGGCACCATAGAAGGCCCCATTCTCGGCGCGCTGCTTTCCTTGCGGTAGAGACGACGTGGGGCGGACAGGGCGTGCTGTATCTCATCGGCCCTGGTGCCATTGCCATGCTGTTCGCGCTGTTTTTGCCCAGGGGCGCTTGAGGGGCAGTGCAGCAGCGCTGGAACGTGCGACCGCTGTCCGCGGGCTATCGGATGCGTACGCGCGCCACACATGTTCCAGAAAGAGAGGAGCAATATTCAAAATCAATAGCAAACAACGCTTATGGGACAAGCGGTAGATGCCATTTTCAATCGAAAAATTCGATGGTACGCGGGTCTTTGCACCCGTCGAAATGCTTTTGCAGCATGGCGTGAAACACGCTGCCCGGCGCAGAAACTTCGCCAAACAGCGTCATGCTGGAGCGCAGCTTGAGATCGTCCGGCGTGCCAAACACATCCAGCGCCGAGCACGTCCCCAGGCCCAGCAGGATCTGGCAGCACTCGCGCAGCCGGCCGGCAAGCACTGGATGCGCCAGGTAGGCCTGCGCCTCGGCCAGCGACTGGATGGCATAGCGCTGGGCCACGTCGCTATGCCCCAGTCCCTTGATCTGCGGGAACACAAACCACATCCAGTGCGTGCGCTTCTTGCCCGCCCGCAGCTCGGCGATCACGCGGGGCCAGACGGGATCCTGGGCTTGCAGGAAACGGTCGAGGACAGGGGGAAGGGGCATGTTCGGGTAGTGGATGCTGGGCTGGCTGAAGTGAATGGTGACCATGAATTCACCGGAAGACAACAGTTGAATGGTGACGGAAAGGCAGGGCTGGCTGCAGGTGATGTGCCCGAAACACCTGGATCAGATCACCATGCCAGAATGACCCGATGAGCACATCGACATCCTCCTCCTTTCTGTCTAGCGCAGACGGCATCCCGGTCATCACCTACACCTGGGCCGAGACCCCCGGCAAACCCGTGGGCGCCGTGCAGATATCTCACGGACTAGCCGAGCACGGCGAGCGCTACGACCGCTTTGCGAAGGCCTTGAACGCTGCCGGCTTCATCGTCCATGCCGTGGATCATCGCGGGCACGGGCGCACCGCTGGTGGCAGGTTGGGGGACTTTGGCGCCGCAGGTTTCAGCGGGCTCATTGCCGATGTGGCCCAGTACGGCGCACTGCTGCGCACGCAGCACGCCGGCCTGCCGCTGTTTCTGTTTGGGCATTCGATGGGTTCGTTTGCGGCGCAGGCGGCGATCCTGGATCACGCATCGACCTGGTCAGGTGTGTTGCTCTCAGGTTCAACCGCGCTGGATGCGCTCGCCGCAGCGATGGCCAATGCTCCCGCAGACGCGCCTGCCGGATTGGAGGCATTCAACGCAGGTTTTGAGCACCGTACGGGATACGAATGGCTTTCGCGGGACGGTGCGGAGGTCGATGCCTATGTAGCGGATCCGTGGTGTGGGTGGGATGTGCCGGACGATGTGATCCCGTCGCTGTTCGCTCCGGCTTCCCGGCTGGCGGATCCAGCGCTGCTAGCAGGTATCCGCAGTGACCTGTCAATCTTCATTGCCTCTGGCGACGCAGATCCGCTCGCGGGGGGCGGTGCGCTGATTCAGCTGCTGGGTCAGCGCTACCGCGATGCAGGCATCACCGACGTGACAGTCAAGCTGTACACGGCTGCCCGCCACGAAATCCTCAATGAGACGAATCGTGATGAGGTGACTGCCGACATCGTGGCCTGGCTGCGTGCCCATGTGGGGTAGCCTGATGCGGTGTCGCGCATTGCACGACTGGAGGCCTGACCTCGGAGGGCCTCGAGCCTGAGTCCTGCTATTTGAACGACCGATACTCCACATTCATGGACTGAACCAGTTCGGCGGCAGTCGGCAGGGACGTCACACCCGACACCGAATGCCCCGCACTCCACAGATCCGACCACCGTTGGATGACGGGTCCTTCAGATCCGCCTCCGAATTTCTTGCGGGCCTCCTGCACGGATACCGTCTCGTCCAGTCCATCGGGGTCGAGTCCGACACGGACGATGGACGGTTTCAAGAAGTTCGCGGGCAACCCCGTAAAGGCACGCGTCGCAAGCACATCGTCCATGGAGCTTTCCAGAAGCATCTGCTTGTAGTCTCCCCCAGCCAGGCTTTCCTTGGTGGCGATGAATCGCGTTCCCACGCACCCCAGGTCGCAACCCAGGACCGTCGCTGCGCGCAACGCCACACCGTCGGACAGGCCACCTGACAGCACGATGGGGCCATCGAACAGCTGGCGCACGGCGCGCACGAAAGCGAACGGGTTGGCCCAGCCGGTGTGCCCGCCCGCGCCGGACGAGAGCAGCACCAAGCCATCGACGCCCGCCTCCAGAGCACGCTCTGCATGGTGCAGCGAGGCCACATCGGCAAACACGAGGCAGCCGCCGTCGTGCAAGATGGGAATCACCGACGCGGGCGACCCGACGCTGGTGATCACCAGCTCTGCGCCGTGGCGCACGATCAAGTCCGCTTCGGCCTTGAGGCGTGCGGGGTCGCGGCGCATGATGAGATTGGGGCAATAGGGCGCCCGGCTGGGCTGTTCTTCGGCCTCGCGCTGAAGCCGCTGAAGCCAGGTCTCGAACTCGTCCAGAGACGTGCAGTTGGCCGTGGGAAATGCGCCGATGACGCCAGCGGCGCAGGCAGCGGAGACCAGTTCGATTCCCGAGACACGCAGCATGGGGGCCGCAATGACGGGCACCACCAGCCGCTCCATGAAAGGCAGTCGGTTCATTCTTGCTCCATTGAATCCAGTGAATGCACTGTGCGCAGGGCCGTGATGGCCTGCACTGCTTCGTCCACCAGGCCGTTCACGATGGCCTGCAGCGGCTCGATACGCTTGGCGAATGCGATGGCTGGCCCCAGGGAGGCCATGCCATGACGCCAGTCGCCCTCGGCGTAGCAGCGGTCGCGCGCGACCGTTCCGCTGATGAGGTCGCCGAACGCGGCGTGTTCGGTGGCGCCTGCCCGTTCGATGGCCTGAACCTGGCGCGCAGTGTCGTTGAGCAGCACGCGCCAGGTGGTGCCCAGCGATTGCAGCAGCCGCACCGTGGAGTGCTCGTCGCAGGTCAGCAGATGCTCTTTGTAGCGGGGGTGCGCCTGGATTTCCTCGCACACCAGGAAGCGGCTGCCGACGAGTACGCCGTCAAGCCCTTGGGCCAGCACCGCAGCCAATTGCCTGCCGCGGCCGATGCCGCCGCCCAGCACCACCGGCACGCTGAACTGGCCGTATGCCAGCGCCCCCATGAGCATCGTGGGCAGCTCATTCATGCCCGGGTGCCCGCCTTCCTCCATGCCGACCAGGGCAATGGCATCGGCGCCAGCGCGCTCCGCCGAAAGAGCGTGGCGGATGTTAGAGGCTTTGTGAACGACGATGGCATCTGCCTTGTGAAGAGCGGTGATGAGGTCCGCCGGTGCATGTCCGGCTGTCTCGAAGATCCTCACGCCGTGCGTCAGGGCTGCATCCATCCAGCGCGGAATCATGGTGTTGGCTTCGGGCCGGTGCGAGAGCGTGAGGTTGACACCAAACCGTTTGCCATGGGTCAGTTCCGAGCACAGCGCAAGGGCTTCGCGGAAATCCGCTTCGCTGGCGTACGACCGGGGCGTGATGAAGCCCATGCAGCCCGCATTCACCAGCGCGGCAACGTACCGTGCGTCGGACAGCCACATGAGGCCGCCGCCCAGGATGGGATGGTCGATCCCCAGCAGCCGGGTGATCCTCGTGTGCAAGACGCTGCCCATGGCCTACCAGCCTGAACTGCCGAGCTGCGGTGCGCCTGCAAGGTCCGCACCGCCCATTCCCTCGAGTGGAACGGGGAACCTGACCAAGGGCAAGTCTTCGCCGGGAGCGAATTTGCCGCGTGAGGCAAAGTGCGGCTGGGCGGCCAACTCTGCGGGCGGCACCACTGGCGCGGCGGGCACATCGTGCCGGCACAGCAGTTCAAAGGCCTCGTGCGAATCCAGGTGCTGCATGGCCTGCTCGATGCGCAGGTTGATCGCATCCGCCACAGATTTTCTCGCCTTGTGGGTGGCGTACTTCGCGCCGTCGAAGGGAGCCAGGTCCAGCACCGCACACAGGCGCTTCCAGAAATGATCCTCCAGCGCAGCAATCGACACGTAGCGGCCATCCTTGCACCGGAAGGCGCCGTAAGCCGCCTTCACCAGCGTTGCCTCGCGCTGCGCTTGCAGCGTGCCTGCGCCTGCGGAGCGGTAGGCGCCCAGCCGCGGGTTCATCCAGTGCAAGGCGCAATCGGCCAGCGCCACGTCCAGGTGCTGCCCCCGGCCGGTGGCCTGGCGCTGAAACAGCGCGGCGAGTGTGGCGGACAGCGCGTACATGGTTCCGCACAGATCGGCCACGGGCAGGCCGAAGCTCTGCGCGGGTGCGCCGTCCGGCGCACCCGAGACGGCCAGCACCCCCGCGGCAGCCAGGTAGTTGATGTCATGCCCCGGCAGGTCGGCCCAGGGACCGGTCTGGCCGTAGCCGCTGAGAGACACATAGATGAGTTGCGGATGCGCCTGGCAGAGCGAAGCGGCATCCAAGCCCAGGCGCGCCATCACGCCAGGGCGGTAGGACTCGACCACGACATCGGCCGACGCGATCAGCTCGCGGACCTTGTCGCGCTGGGCTTCGTCCTTGAGGTCCACCAACAGGCTCTGCTTGCCCCGGTTCACGGCCTCGAAAGCGCCCTGGCCCAGGTGACGGGCGTTGTCGCCATGCGGCGGGCGCTCGATCTTGATGATGCGTGCGCCCATCTCCGCCAGGTTCTGCGTCAGAAACGGCCCCGGCAGCAGCTCGCTGAAATCCACCACCGTGATGCCCTGCAACGGCGGCCGGGCGGCGGTGGCCGTCATGCGGACGCTCCTTCGGCGGTTCTTTCGATGATCACGGCGTCCAGCGGCAAAACGCCTTCTCCGCGTGCGCCAATCCACACCGGGTTGAGGTCCATTTCCTCGATGCGGCCAGCGTTGTGCATCACGAAGTCCGAGATGCGCAGCAGCAGCGTCTGCAGCGCCTCCAGGTCCGCCGCTGGGCGGCCGCGCGCACCTTCCAGCAGGGGAAAGCACCGCATCTCACGCACCATCGCCGCGGCCTCGCTGGCGCTGAGCGGCAACATGCGGCGTGTCACATCGCGCAGGATCTCCACGTAAATGCCCCCCAGGCCGAAGGTCATCACGTGGCCGAACACCGGGTCGCGCGTAACGCCGACCATCAGCTCCAGCCCGCCGCGGGGCGCCATCTTCTCGATCAGCAGGCCGTCGATGTGCGCGTCGGGCCGGTGGTGCTTCGCGGCGTCCATGATGTCCGCCCAGGCCTGGCGCAGTTCGTCGGCATTTTGCAGCCCCACCTTGACGCCGCCGATGTCCGACTTGTGGACGATCTGCTCGCTGGCGATCTTGGCCACGACGGGGTAGCCCATGGCGTTGGCGGTCACCAACGCTTCTTCCATGGTGGACGCGAGCATGTTGGGCAGCAGGCCGATCCCCGCAGCCTGCAGCTGGCCTTTGGCCTGCGCTTCAGACAGGCTGAGGGTGGCGGCGGCTGGCGGCAGAACGACCACAGGCTGCATGGGCGGCTGGGTGCCACGCGAGCGCTTCCAGCGGCCATATTCAACCCAGCGCTGAATGGCCTTGATGGCTTTGCCCACCGAACGCGGCGGGGCGAAACCGCCTTCGACCAGCATGCGATACCCCTCCCCCATGCGGTCACTCATCCAGATGGGAATGATGGGTGTTGCGCAGCCTTTCTGCGCCGCGATGATGGTGCGCGCCAGCTGGATCGTGGTGTCGCCATAGTCCAGTGCAATCGGAACGATCACGCAACCGAGGTTCGGGTCCACGGCCACCGCGCTCAGCGATTTTTCGATCAGCGCCGCATCGCTCAGCACGGCGGCGGTGGTGTCCACCGGGTTGTCCAGCGCCGCGAAGTCGGGAAGCAGCGAGGCCAGCACCTCCCGCGTGTGCGGGGTGAACTGAGCGAGGGTCAGGCCTGCGGTGCCCACAGCATCCGCCGTCAACGCCGCCGTCCCGCCCGAAGAGGTGTAGATGGCCACCCCTTCGCTTGGGGGCGGCTCCGCGCGTGCGAACAGCCAGGCTGCATCGACAAGCTCGTCGATGTCATCGACCTCGATCACACCGCACTGTCTGAACACCGCGCTGTTCACCTCGGCCGACCCCGTGAGGGACGCTGTGTGCGATTGCGCCGCCTTTTGCCCGTACTCAGACTTGCCGACCTTGAGCGCAATGACTGGCTTGCCATTGGCGGCTGCGCGGTTCACGGCAGCCACGAACTTCGCGCCATCCTTGATGCCTTCCAGCAGGGTCACGATCACCTTGATGTCGGGTGCATCGGCCATGTAGTGGATGAAGTCGGCCACCTGCAAGTCCACCTCGTTGCCGGTGGAGGCCCACAGGCCAATGCCAATGCCGCGGTCCATGGCCTGCATCACGTTGCGCCCCAGGCCGCCACCTTGCGTGGCCAGGCCAATGGGACCCTTGACGAGGTCGTGCGGGAAGGATGGCGAGAAAGTCAGTCCCAGGCGGTGGTTGACGTTGGTGAGGCCCGGGCAGTTCGGCCCGTACAGGCGCATGCCGCCCCCGTCGGCGATTTCCTTGAGGCGCACCTGAGCGCGTTCGCCTTCTTCGCCTGCCTCGCCAAAGCCCGATGTCAACACGATGGCAAAAAGGACGCCCCGGTTGGCACATTCCTCCGCCACGGCCAGCACGCCGGATGCGGGCACCACGATCACAGCAACGTCGGGCGTGGCTGGCAGTGACGCAACGCTCGGCCAGCAACGGTGCCCGCGGATCTCCGCCTTGGTCGGGTTGACGAGGTAGATGTCTCCGTCGAACTCGGAATGGTCCAGCAGATTGGTCAGCGTGCGCTCGCCGATGCTTTGCGGGCGGTCCGAGGCGCCCACGAGGGCAATCGAGCGAGGGCGGATCAGTCGTGAAAGGTCTGTCAATCTTGTCTCCTGGTCGTTATGGAGGTGGTGCTGCCGAGGGTCAGGCAATCGCCGAGATGCCGAGGATTTCGCGACCGGCGATCAAGGTCTGCACTTCCGTGGTGCCTTCAGGGATCGTGCCGCCGCGCGTGTCGCGGAAGATGCGCTCAATGGGGTAGTCGGTGGCATAGCCCAGGCCGCCATGCACCTGCAGCGCCATGCTTGCGACTTCGTGTGCGGCCTCGGTGGCGTAGAGCTTGGCGATGGAGCAGGCAGTGCGCGCATCGGCATTGGCGTCGAGGGCTGCGGCGGCGCGCAGGCTCAGTGCTCGGGCGGCTTCCACACGGATCGTCATGTCCACGATGAGCTTTTGCACCAGCTGGAAGCTGCCGATAGGCTTGCCGAACTGGGTGCGGGTGCGGGCATAGTCGATCGAGAGGTCGAGGGCCGCTTGCGCGGCGCCGACCGCACCCATGGCAATGTTGACACGGGCGCCGTCCAGGCCGATGAGCATCTTCTTGAGCGCCTTGCCTTCCTCGCCCAGCAGGTTCTCGCGGGGCACCTTGACATTGTCGAATGCCAGCTCCGCCGTGCCGGTGCTGCGCAGCACCATCGTGTCGACGTTGCGCACTTCATACGGAGACACCTCGCGCTCCACAAGGAAGGTGGAGAGCTGCCCCTGGCAGTCGGGGCTGAACGTACGCGCGACCACGATGCCGAAGTCGCCAAATGCCCCGTTCGTGATCCACAGTTTTCGGCCGTTGAGGACGTAGTGGTCCCCCTGCAGGTCTGCACGGGTCTGGACCTGGGCGATGTTGGAGCCCGTGCCTGGCTCGCTGATGGCGTTGAACACGCGGCGGTCAGATGCCAGCAAGGGCTTCAGGAAGCGTTCGCGCTGCTCCTCGTTCGCCTCTGCGGCCAGCTTGTTGATGGCCGCATTGGTGATGTTCACCATCGTGCGCAACGACAGCCACGTGTAGCCCGCCTCTTCCATGAGCATCGCCCAGGTCATCTGGTCCATGTCCATGCCGCCCAGGGCCTCGGGCAGCCTGCCGCCGATGTATCCGAACTGCGACAGCTCCTTGAGAAGCTCGAAGGGAAAGGTCTTGTCCCTGTCGTGCTGGGCGACGCGGGGAGCGACTTCGCTTTTCATGAAGCGGCGCACGCTGTCGCGCAGCATTTCTTGTTCGGAATTCATCGTTGCATACATGGCTAGGTCTCCTGGGTTGAATGCATGGATCCGCCGCTAGGCGGCGGTGGTGTCTCTGGTGCCCGCGCCGCGCCGGCCGGATGCCGTGGCGCGCAGCGTGGGAGCCGCGTTCTGGGGGTGGAACACAAGTGCCTGCACCTCTTGCAAGGCTTGCAGGCAGGCGTCCTTGGTACGGCGAAGGCGTTCGGTGGGGCCGGCGATCGACAGCGCGAGGGGTTCATCGCCCAGGTAGCCAGCGACGGCGATGGCGGCCAGGCCGTCGAAGCCTTCGTTTTCCACCCAGATCCAGCCTTGCTGGCGTGCTTGTTCGATCTGTGCCTCCAGTGCTGCGAGGTCCGTGATGGACCCGGGGGCGATCTGCTTGAGCGGCTTGAGCCGCAGCTGGCGTGCGGCTTCTTCGGGTGTACCCAGCGACAGCGCCGCCTTGCCCAGCGCGGACACGTGCAACGCAATCTTGTTGCCCACGTTTTCCACATAGCGCAGCGGATGAGTTCCCTCGGCAAACGCCAGTACCTTGACCACGCCCGCCTCCACGCGGCCGCACATCCCTGTCTCTCCCGTCTTGTCACGCAGCAACTCGCACGCCTCGGACGCCACGGCGTAGAGCGAATCACCCGCAGCGATGCCTTTGGCAATCGTGAGCAGACGGGCCGTTGGATAGAAGCGTCGGGTTCGCGCCGTCCGCATCAGGTAGCCCAACTCATGCAGCGTGTGCAGCAGATCGGAGCAGCTGCTCTCGGGAAGGTCCATCAGGCGCGCAAGGTCTGAATTGGAGAGTTCGCGGCGCTCCCGGGCAAAGACCTCCAGCAGGGCCATGGTGCGAGAAGCGGCGGGGACAATGGTTGGCATAAGTTCTCCGGTATTTCGTAGATGTCACCGAATCATAACTTTGAGGTGAGCGCGGTTGCAGCAGGCCATTCCTTATGAGGTTCAAATTTTCTTTTGAATGCAGCTCACAAAATTTCTTGTATTTCTACGAAATATTGAAGTATTCTACGACCAGCCGCAATAAAGTGGCAACAAAAATGGAGACAAGCATGCGTAGAACCTTCCGAGAACTGATTGTTTTTGTCATTGCCTCGTTGGCCTTTGGCGTCCTGCATGCAGCAGGAGATGCGTGGCCGAGCAAGCCCATCACCTTCGTGGTGCCGTTCCCACCCGGGGGCATCACGGACAACACGTCGCGGCTTTTGGCCAAGCTGCTCAGCGCACAGCTGGGACAGTCGGTGGTGGTGGACAACCGTCCCGGTGCCGGTGGCTCCATCGGTGTGGAGTCGGCTTCGCGCCAGCCGCCAGACGGCTACACCATCATTTACGGCACGCAGGGAACGCATGGCGCCAATCTGGCGCTGTACAAGAACGTGCGCTACGACCCCGTGACGGACTTCGTGCCCGTGCATGCCATGTCGGAAACGCCGCTCATGCTGGTGATCAACCCCTCACGCCCGTTCAAGACGGTGCCCGAGCTGATCGCCTATGCCAAGGCCAATCCCGGCAAGCTCAACTACGGCTCCGCCGGTCCAGGCACGGGCACCCACCTGACGGCCGAGTTGTTCCAGACCGCCGCGGGCATCAAGATGACCCATGTGCCATACCGCGGCAGCGCGCCGGCACTGAGCGACCTGATGGCCGGGAGCATCGACCTGATGTTCGACTACCCGGCGGTGGTGTTGCCCCAGGTGCAGGCGAACAAGCTCAAGGCGCTGGCGGTCACCTCCAAGAAGCGTTTGTCCAGCTCCCCCGACGTGCCCACCGTGGGCGAGCTGGGCGTTCCCGAAGCGGAATCCACGGCCTGGGGCGCGGTGTTCGTTCCGGCCAAGACGCCGCCGGACATCGTGAAGCGCCTGGGCGACGAGATCGCCAAGGCCATCGTTCACCCCGAAATGCTGCAAGCCACCGAGAAATTCGGCAGTGTCCCGCTCGCCGGCCTGCGCGACGCCAAGCTGGGTGCCTTCGTGAAATCGGAGATGACCCGGTGGCGTGCGGTTGTTCAGCAGTCGGGCGCCAAGCTCGATTGACGGGGTCGCGGGCACTACATGCCCGCCCCCGCACCTTTCCCTTTCACCCCCTTCTTTCTATGACCGATTCAAAGACCTCCTTGAAGCCGTTGCAGCCGACTCTGTATGAGCTGGCTGATGACGGCCACTCGCTCAACTTCTTCTTTGCGCAGTGCGGCGCCTGCGGTGGGATGAGTTTTCCTGCCAACGCACCGGGATGCATGCACTGCGGAGACCCGCTGAGCGGAGCGCAACGCGTCACGCGCCCGGGGGGCGGAGAGTTGCTGGAGTTCGTGACCCTGCACGTGCCGCTGTTGCCTGGCATGGCGGCGCCCAGCATTGCTGGAGACATCCGCATCGCGCCCGGCATCGTCGAAGAAGGTGTGATGGCCGTTGGGGACGAGACGGCGCTGAAGCACGGCATGGCGGTTCGTGCCGTTGCCGAGGTGAAGCGGGAAGAAGGTGTTTACGCCTGCCGCTTTGTGCCCGCGAATGAAGGAGCCGTGCAGTGAGCAATACCAATCAATCCACTTCAGGCAACTGGCTGGATGCCCATGGCGGTGTGTTCATCGCCGGTGTCGGTCTGCACCCCTATCAGTTCCCCACCGAGACGCCTTACACCGAGCTGGGCCTCAGGGCTGTGCGTGCCGCACTCGAGGACTCGGGTGTTTCCTGGGCCCGTGTGCAGAGTGCCTACGTGGGCACAACCTCGATTGGCATGGCCGCCGGCCGCGTGATGCTGCGCCACCTGGGATCCACGGGTCTGGCGGTGACGCAGGTGGAAAACGCGTCGGCCTCTGGATCGTTCGCTTTCCGGCAGGCATGCATGGAAGTGGCTAGCGGCATGAGCGATGTGGTGCTGGCGGTGGGCGTGGACAAGCACGGTGACGGGCGCCGCGCTGCCAACAAGGACGGACTGGAAAGGCTCAGCGAGACCGCCACCATTCCGGCGGTGAAGTTCGCGATGATGGCGCGCACCTACCTGCGCGAGCGCGGCGCCTCCGTGGAGGAGATGGCCGGCGTGGCGGTGAAGAACCACGGCAACGCAGCGCGCAATCCGTTTGCTCAGTTTCGCAAGCCCCGGACGCTGGAGCAGGTGCTCGCATCGCCGCGCGTGGTGGGCGACCTCACGGTGCAGCAATGCTGTCCACGCGGCGAAGGGGCCGCGGCGGTGATGCTGGTTTCTGGCAACGCCATCCGAAAGCTGGGACTGGATGCGCGGCGCTGCGTGCGCGTGAAGGCTTCCGTGGCAGGCAGCGAGCGCCCCGAGGTGCAGTACGGCGACAGCGCTGTGGAGCTGGTCCGCACCAGCGCGGAGGCTGCTTTTGAACAAGCGGGCATTGCGCCCAAGGAGCTCGATCTTCTGGAGCTGCACGACGCCTTCTCCGTGGAAGAGCTGTTGTACAGCGAAGCCATCGGTGTGTGCGAGCCAGGCGAGGGCGCCCGCTATCTGGCGCGTGGCACTTCGCACATCGGTGGCCGCTGCGCCATCAACGCATCGGGCGGCTTGATCGGCATGGGCCACCCACTCGGGCCCACGGGCATCGGCCAGTTGGCAGAAATCACGCGCCAGCTGCGGGGCGAGGCGGAGGGTCGCCAGCACCCCAACGCGCGCTGGGGCATGGCCCACATGATCGGGCTCGGCTCGGTCTCCGTCGCCCACGTGCTGTCGGCATCGGCCTGACGGCGCCGCACACTTCTTTGTGGAAAGCAATCCAATGACTACCCCTGACATCCAGGACCTGGGCACATTGCTCTATGAGGTGCGCGACCGCGTGGCCGTGATCACCCTCAACCGGCCCGAGCGCATGAACACGCTGGGCAGCACGATGAAGCCCGACCTCGCCCGCGCCTTCTTCGAACTGGCCCGCAACGACGACCAAGTGCGCGCGGTTCTGATCACCGGCAGCGGCGACAAGGCGTTCTGCGCGGGCGCCGACATCAAGGAGCGCGCCACCGACGTGGTGCGCGGCACGGAGTACTTCGTGCGCCAGAAGGCGACCCACGAACTGTTTCGCAACATCGAAGAGTTCGAGAAGCCCGTCATCGCTGCCATCAACGGCGTGGCCCTGGGCGGCGGGCTGGAGATTGCGCTGTGCTGTGACCTGCGCATCGCGGCCTCCCACGCGCGCTTCGGCTTGCCAGAAATCAAGCTGGGAGTCATCCCGGCGGCCGGTGGCACGCAGCGGCTGCCACGGCTGGTGGGTGAAGCCCGGGCCAAGGAACTGATCCTGACGGCCGACCTGGTGGATGCAGAGACGGCGCTGCGCTACGGCCTGGTCAGCCGTGTGGTGCCGCAGGCCGAGCTGATGACGGCTGCGCTGGAACTGACCCAGCGCATAGCGCAACACCCCCCGCTGGCAGTCCGTTTCGCCAAGCGCGCCATCAACCGCGGCATGCAGACCGACCTGGACTCGGGCCTGGAGTACGAACGCTACGCGGCCGCAATGATCGTGGACAGCGAAGACCGCATCGAGGGCATGCGCGCCTTCGTCGAGAAACGCGAACCCCAATTCAAAGGACGCTAGTGCAATACCGCACTGGTGACTTCATTCAGACAACACGCACGAAAGGAATCCCATGGAACTCGGATTGAACGGACAGGTCGCTCTCGTCACTGGCGGCGGACAAGGCGTGGGCAGGCAAATTTGCATCGAACTCGCAGCCGAAGGGGCGCGCGTGGTGGTGAACGACCTTTTTGCCGAGCGTGCCCAAGCGGTGGTTGATGAAATCAACGCCGCTGGCGGAAAGGCCTATGCAGCGCCTGCGGACATCACCCAACTGGAGGAGGTCGATGCCATGGTGGCAGGTGCTGCCCAGCACTTCGGCGCGCCCATCACCGTGCTGGTGAACAACGCGGGGATCATTCCCGAGCGCCGCGAGAAAGGTGGCCGCACACCCGCCTTCGTGGATACACCCGTGGTGGACTGGGCCAAGATCGTGAACCTCAACGTCTACGGCACCATGCACTGCTGCCGCGCCGTGCTGCCCGGCATGGTCGGGCGCAAGACGGGCCGCATCATCAACATCATCTCGGAAGCAGGCCGCATCGGCGAGGCCAACATGGCCGTTTACTCGGGCGCCAAGGCGGCGATTGCCGGGTTCGCCAAGGCCCTCGCGAGGGAGCACGGCCGCCACGCCGTCACGGTCAACTCGGTGGCCCTTGGCGCCGTGTCCCACGAGGGGATCAAGGACGGCCCGCTGAACATCCACGCCACGGTGGAAAACAACGAGCTGCTGGGCAAGATGCTCAATGCATACCCCATCTCCAAGGGCGTGGGGCGCCTCTCCCGCCCAACGGATGTGTCCGGCATCGTCGCGTTCCTGGCGTCAGACCGCGCGCTGTTCATCACGGGGCAGACCATCGGTGCATCCGGCGGGTTCGCGATGGTTTGAAGCAGGGCGAAACGAGAGGTGCTGCATTCACACGCGGCACTGCCGAACACACAACAAGGAGACAAGACCATGATGAACCGCCGCCACTTCTCGGCATCCATGGGTGCTTTGGCACTCTCGCCCTCGGCATTTGCACAGAACGCTTACCCGCAGCGCCCCATCACACTGGTCGTGCCCTTCTCCGCGGGAAGCGTGGTCGATGTCCAGGCCCGTTTGATCGCACCGGCGCTGAGCGACAACCTGGGCCAGCCCATGGTCATCGACAACCGGGTCGGTGTGAGCGGGTCCATCGGCGCCGAATTCGTGGCCCGTGCGGCGCCCAACGGGTACACCCTCCTGATCGGAACGCAGGGCACGCAGGGCACCAACACCGCTCTCTTCAAGAACATCCGCTACGACCCGGTCAAGGACTTCGTGGCCATCCACGGTCTGACGGGGAACGCCAACGTTCTGGTATCCCATCCAGGCCTGAAGTTCAGCACCATGGCCGATGTGATCGCGTTCGGCAAGCAGAAACCAGGAAAACTCAACTTTGGGTCTGGTGGCAACGGTACGTCAGCGCACCTTTGCCTGGAACTATTGCAAACCCAGACCGGCGCGCGCTTCAACCATATCCCCTACAAGTCGAGCACGGCGGCCATGGTCGATCTGATCGCCGGCAACCTCGATGTGATGTTCGACTACGTGCAGACCTCCCGGGCGCAGATCCGGGACGGGAAAATTGCCGCGCTGGTCGTCACCAGCACCAGCCGCCTGACCGTGCTCGCCAATGTGCCCACCATGGCCGAGGCCGGAATCCCCAGCGTGGTGGCCATGAACTGGGGCGGTGTCTTTGCACCAGCCAACACGCCTGCGCCCATCGTCAAGCGCTTGTCCGATGCGGTGGGCCAGGCACTGAACTCGCCCGAGGTCACGGCGTCGCTGGACGCGGTTTCGAGCGTCAAGATGGGCATGCCGCACGAGCAGTTTGCCCCCTTCGTGGCCGCCGAGGCCGCCAAGTGGGGCGAGGTGATCCGCAAGTCCCGAGCGAGTCTCTGATGCCGACGCCCCAAGTAGCCGTTGTCACCGGCGCGGGCAGCGGCATCGGACGCGCGCTCGCGCTGGCCTGTGCCCGCGAAGGCATGGCGGTGGTGCAGGCGCCGCCTGCCTGGCGCAGTGTTGCGACGTGTCCGACGCCACGGACGTGGAGCGGCTGGCCGAGGCCAGCTGGAACCGGTGGGGCGGTGTGGACTGGCTATTCAACAACGCCGGCGTGGCGGTGCTCGGGACAGCCTGGAATGCCACGGACGACGACTGGCGGTGCGTGCTGGCATGGCCGCTTCTGCCATCAGTGCCGAGGATGTAGCGCGCGCCGCGGTCGAGGCGATTCATGCGCGCCGCTTCTACGTCATTCCCCATGCCCACACGGGTGCGTCCGTGAGGGACCGCAGCCAAAAGATCATGGGCGATTTCCACCACATTCACCAGGAGAGTCTTCAGTGACCGCAGTCCACCCACCAGCCGACCTTTCAGCCTCGCAGGACCTTGTCCGAGCGCTCACGGAACGCGTTGAACGCATGGAGAGCATTGAAGCCATCCGCGCGCTGCGCGCCCGATACCACGAAATGGTGAATGAGGATGAGGGGAACCGCCTCTACGAATTGTTTGCCCCCGATGCCTACGTCGCCTACGGCGGGCGTCCTGAGGTGCGGGGCCGGGACAACATCCGTGCGTTCTTCGCCGCGTTTCCGGTCCAATCGGCCCGGCAGTTCATCCATAGCCATGTCGTGCAGGTGCAGGGCGACCGGGGCACGGGGTCCAGCTACCTGGACGGTCGGCCCGTGCGGGACGGCAAGAGCTACTACGTGGTGGGCCGCTTTGACGACGAGTACATCCATCTGGATGGGCAGTGGTTCTTTCAACGCGTCACCTTGAGCGTGCACTACATGATCGAGGCTGCCGAGCGCTGGGACCACCTCATTCCCCTGCAGGTGGAGCGTTGATGCACAGCAGAGCCGCCATGGCCTTGTTGCCTTCCTTGTTCGATCTGACCGGCCAACGTGCGCTCGTGACCGGTGCCGCCAGTGGCCTCGGGCTGGCCATCGCAGAAGCCCTGCTGGACGCGGGCGCGGAAGTCGTGCTGTCCGACAGCGACGCCCAGGCATTGGACGCCGAGGTGCACCGCCTGCGCAAGACGCACGCGAAGGTGCAGCAGCGGGTGATCGACGTGAGCGATGGCGCCGATGTGGACCGCAACATCGACGCGATGGCGGCAGAGGGGCCCATCGATTGCGTGTTCGCCAACGCGGGCATGAGCGCCGGGCGCGGATTCCTGGTGGAGCCTGGGCGCCTGGAGAACGTGGACCCGGCTTCTTGGGAGCGGGTGCTCCAGGTGAACCTGAGCGGCGTGCTGGCCACGTTGCGCGCGGCCACCCGCCACATGAAGCCCCGGGGCCAGGGGCGAATCATCGTGACCTCGTCCATCGCGGGGCTGCGGGCGGAGGCGCACTCCGGATATGCCTACGTGGCCTCCAAGGCTGCGGTGAACAACGTCGTGCGCCAGGCGGCCATCGAGCTGGCGCCCTTCAACATCCTGGTGAACGCCATCGCCCCCGGCCCATTTGCCACCGGCATCAACGGAGGACGCCTGCGCCTGCCGGAAAGCGCCGAACGCATGCGCACCTACATCCCGCTTGGCCGTATCGCCCAGCCGCACGAGATCCAGGGGCTCGCGTTGCTGCTGGCGTCACCCGCCTCGAGCTACATGACCGGTGCCATCATCCCTATCGACGGCGGCGCCAGCGCGCGCTAGCGCGGCATCATCATTTCAACCACCGACGACAGGAAGGCACACCATGATCATCGTTACCGGCCATGTGATCGCACGCAAGGACACGGAGGACACCGTTGAGCGGCTGGCCCTGGAGCATGTCCTGCGCTCCCGGATGGAGGCGGGATGCGTGTCCCACGAGGTGAGCCGCGACGTGCAGCAGCCGCTGCGCTTTGTGTTCATTGAGCGCTGGAGCGACCTGGCCGCGTTGCAGGCCCATTTCCGAGTAGAAGCCTCGCGCGATTTCGCACACTCGATGGCAAGCTTGTGTGAGGAGGCTCCGCAGATTGATGTATACGAAGCGGAAGTGATTTCCATACGCTGACGGCGTTGGTCCAAGACGAGGCAATCCAGCAAGCGGAGCAAGGTATTTGGATCAAATTTTCCGAGACGCGTTTGAGGCCCCGCGACGATTCAACACAGCCCACGGCGTTGTGGTCAGTACCTATTCGAGAAGTTCGCGCTGATGCGCTGGCGCAGGTACTCCGCGCCCGTGATGGGCGGGTACTTCTTCGCCGGGCCTTCAATGAGCGCGTCCTCATTGGCTTGGCAGAAGAAAGCCAGGCTGTAGCGCGCGCCCTGGTACTCGTGCGGCAGAGGGTTGCGCACCCGGTGGAAGTTGCTGGGCAGTTGGTCGTCGCTCCAGCGCGTGAGCATGTCGCCGATATTGCAGGTGATCACGCCCTCGGCTGGCTCCACGCTGGTCCACTGGCGGCCCTCGGCCTCCTTGCCGGGCAGCACCTGCAGGCCGCCCTGGCCGGGGCGCTGGAACAGCAGGGTGAGGCAGTCAAAATCGGTGTGGGCGCCGGCGCGCCACAGGCCCAGTTCGTCCTTGAGCGCCGGATCCACCGCAAAGTAGTGCAGCATGCGCAGCGTGCTCTGGTAGGTGGGCAGGTCGGGGTCGTGGGCGCGGGTGAAGAAGTCCGCATCAAAGCCCAGCTTGTAGGCAAAGCACGAGAGCAGGCGCATGCCCACTTCCCAGCACTGGCGCTCGAATGCCAGCGTGGCGGCCTGGAAGCCGGGCAGCTCGGCCTCGGTGGGCCAGAGGCCCGCCATGCGTGGGCGCGTGACCTGGTAGGACTCCTTCTGGTCCGGCGTGCGCGTGGAGGGGCGGATCTGCGCCTTGTGCTCCCAGCCGGCATTGCGTGCCAGGGGCCACTGGGCCTTGGTGGCCTGGGGCTGGTCGAAGAAGGCTTCGGCGCGCGCGAAGGCGGCGCGGATGTCCTCGACGGGGATGCCGTGGTTCGTTACCTGGAAGAAGCCGATGTCGACCGACGCGCTCCACAGCTGCTCGGCGATTTCCTCTTTGCGGTTGTCGAAGTCGGAGATGTCGATGCAGCGCACTTCGCGCGTGGAGGTCTCGCCGTCCATCGCGCCGCCCATGCGCGATTCTTTTTCGAGCTCGCCCAGCACGTCGGGGGCGACGGTCGGTTCGTAGACGGGGGATGTGGTGGGGTTTGCGGCAGTGCTGTGCATGGCGTGATTTCCTCGTTGAGTCGTCAATGGCAACAAGGCACACGGCAGGCCGCAGCAAGGAGTGAAGTTGCGGCACGGCGCCATGTGGCTCTTGAAGGGGACAATGGCAACGGCCCGCAGGCTGCGCGGGCCTTCAACAGGCACCACGCACCGCACGCAAGCCGCCACCGGCTTCAAGAGCAATGACCCGCCAGCCGGTCCACGCAATGCGGATGGGCTGGACTGAACGCTTCTACTCTTACCCCGGATGCTAGCAAACGGCAGGCCAGCAATGCCGTCGCGCACTCCATAGGAAAGCCGCACCGCGCCATGCGGCCCAAGGCCCGGGCACTCACCAAACCAGGGCAGCGGCGCACCAAGCCTGCGCACCGCAAATGCGTGCCCAGCGCTTGCCAGCTCCATCGCACAGGGGGGCCCCGCAGCGGCTTGCGCCAAGGCAAGATCTGGGCAAAACGTGCCTGGCGCTCAGCACGGCGCAGCGCTTTCGCGACACCGGGCACGCTTTCTGCATCAGCTCCTGCCGAGTAGAAGCGTTCAGCGCTGCCATCCCTTGCGGGTGGTAGCGCCCGGAAATTGCTCAGTTCGACCCGGTCCCGCGGCGGCACACGCCTGTGGGTGCAGGGCATTCCACCGAACCTGGGCCACCACCATGTTGATGCAACGCCGCCGCTTTCTCTTGACCACCCTCGCCCCTTCCATCGCCGCCACGCTGGGCGCCCCTGTCGTGGTGCGTGCGCAGGGCGCATCACTCACCCCGCTCAAGTTCACGCTGGACTTTCGCGTGACCAGCCAGACCTCGCCCTTCTTCCTGGCGCAGGCCAAGAGCTATTTCAAGGAAGAAGGCCTGGACGTGACCATCGACGTGGGCTCGGGCTCAGTCGCCTCGATCACGCGCGTGGCCAGCGGTGCCTACGACATCGGCCTGGGCGACATCAGTTCGCTGGCCGAGTTCCACGCGCAGAACGCCGACACGCCCGTGCAGGCCATCTACCAGTACTACAACCGCGCGCCCTTCGTCATCATCGGCCGCAAGGACCGCGGCATCACCACCGATTTCCAGTCGCTCAAGGGCAAGAAGGTGGCGGCGGCCGCCGTGGAAGCCACGCGCCGCAGTTGGCCCATGGTGGCCCGCGCGCTCAAGACCAGGCCCGAGCTGTTCGACTGGGTGACCACCGACTTCAGCGCGCGCGACAACGTGGTGGTGCGCGGCGATGTGGATGCCGCCACCTATTTCCACGACTCGGCCGTGTCGCTGTTCGCGCGCGTGCCGGCCAAGGACCTGTCGGTGCTCGAATACAACAAGGCGGGCCTGAACCTGTATGGCAACGCCGTGCTGGCCGGCAAGCTGCTGCAGGAGAAGCCCGAGGTGGCCAAGGCATTCCTGCGCGCGAGCAACCGCGCCCTGCGCGAGACGCTGGCCAACCCCGAGGCCGCGTTTGCCGCCATCAAGGCGCGCGAGGCCATTCTGAACATGGAGGTGGAGCGCGAGCGCTGGGCCATCACGCGCCAGTACCTGCAGACGGCCGAATCGCAGGCCGTGGGCCTGGGTGGCGTGCAGGGCGCCGTGCTGGCGCACCAGATCGAGGAGGTGGCGGCCGTGTTCAACCTGGCGCGCAAGCCCGCGCCCGAGCGCGTGTTCAACCCGGCCTTTTTGCCGGCCCTGGCCGACCGCAAGGTGGTGGCATGAACGGCAGCGCAGCACCCGCCGCACTGCTGCCGCAGGAGGCCACCATCGACGAGCGCGACGGCAGGTACCTGCGCCAGGCCATCGTCCTGGCCGACAAGGCCCGTGCACGCGGCAACCGGCCCTTTGGCGCGGTGGCGATCGGCGCCGATGGCAGGCTGCTGGCCGAGGCCTACTGCAATACCACTGAAACCGGCGACTGCACCGGCCATGCCGAGACCAATGCCGTGCGCCAGCTCAGCCCGCGCGTGGGCCGCGATGCACTGGCACAGGCCACCCTGTACTCATCGGCAGAGCCCTGCGTGATGTGCGCGGGCGCCATCTTCTGGTCGGGCATCGGCCGCGTGGTGTTCGGCATCGACGCGGTGCGGCTGCGCGGGTTCCGCGGCGAACGCGCCGAGCAGCGCGATGCCGAACTCTCGTGCCGCGACGTGTTCGCCGCATCGCCGCACACCATCGAATGCATCGGGCCGGCCCTCATCGCGGAAGCGAGTGCCTCGCACGTGGGCTTCTGGAAGCTCTGAGCAACCAGCGACAATCGCCCACCATGCCGCCCAAAGCCCCGTCCATGACCGAACCCGAAGCCGATGGCAGCAGCAATGTCTCCGGCGCACTGCTCAGCCGCTCCAAGCAGGGGCGCGAGCGCATCCTGGGTGCGATCCGCGAGGCGGCGATTGCCGAGTTCAGCCGCCATGGCTTCAAGGGCGCGTCCACCAAGGCCATCGCCGAGCGCGCAGGCCTGACCAAGCCGCAGCTGCACTACTACATCGCCAGCAAGGAAGAACTGTACGAGGAGCTGCTGTACTCGGTGCTCAACGGCTGGTCGGGTGCCTTCCAGTTCGACAGCCAGAGCGACGACCCGAAGAAGGTGCTGAGCACCTATGTGCGCAAGAAGCTCGACTACGCGCTCGACAACCCGGGCCTGTCACGCATCTTCACCACCGAGGTGCTGGGCGGCGGGCGCAACCTGGGCCGGTACTGGCCCGTGGCCGTGAAGTCCACCCAGCAGAAGGTGGACCTGATCGACCGCTGGATCGCCGAGGGCCGCATGCGCCCGCTGGACGCGCGCCTGCTGCTGATGCAGATCTGGGGCATGACGCAGCACTACGCCGACTACGGCGTGCAGGTGCACATCATGCTGGGCCTGGCGCCCGAAGAGACCATCGACCGCGAACCCATCGTGCGCGAGCTCACCAATTTCGTGCTGCTGGGCTGCGGCCTGGCACCCGATTTCGCACCAGAGTGAACAGGCCTGCACGCTTGCGGGCGTGGCAGAGCCCCTGTACGGCGCCTTGACCCAGGGCAAGGCAGGCCACGGCCCGAAAGCCTGCTGGCACAGCATTTGCAATAGTTTGACCAATCGATCAAATCAAGTGGTCAAACATGCAAACCCCAGCCACGGCAGCGCCGCTGCCCGCCACGGAACAGACTTTTGAACTGGTGCTTGCGCGCAGCCAGATGCGGCTGCCCGTGCAGCCTGGCGAAAGCATGGCCGATGTGCTGCAGCTCGCCGGCATCGCCATCGACACGCTGTGCGAACAGGGCGTATGCGGCACCTGCGCCACGCGCTGGCTGGCCGGCGCGCCCGACCACCGCGACAGCTGCCTGAGCCCTGAGGAACAGGCCACCCATGTGGCCGTGTGCTGCGCGCGCAGCCACGGGCCCACGCTCACGCTCGACCTTTGAAGAAGGAGCCCCCGCCATGCGCATCCTCGTGATCTATTGCCACCCGGTGGAGACCAGCTACAACGCGGCCCTGCATGCCGAGGTGGTGCAGCAGCTGCGCGGCGCCGGCCACGCGGTGGACGACTGCGACCTGTATGCCGAGGACTTCAACCCCGTGCTCAGCCGCGAGGAGCGCCTGGGCTACCACGAGGTGCCCAGCAACCGCCTGCCCGTGCAGGGCTATGTGGACCGGCTGCTGTGGGCCGAGGCGGTGGTGTTCTGTTTTCCCACCTGGTGCTTCGGCATGCCGGCCATGCTCAAGGGCTTTTTCGACCGGGTGCTGATGCCCGGCGTGGCCTTCGACATCAGCGACCCGCACAACGTCAAGCCTTCGCTCACGCACATCCAGCGCATCTCGGCCGTGGTGACCTATGGCCGCCCGCGCTGGACGGCGCTGCTCATGGGCGATCCGCCACGCAAGTCCGTCACGCGCTACATGCGCCTGCTGACCGGCGGCAAGGCGCGCGTGGACTACCACGCCTACTACCACATGAACGTGGCTACGCCGCCGCGGCTGGCCGCCTTCAAGGCGCGCGTGGGCCAGGCCATGGCGCGCTTTGCCTGAGGGGATCTTGTCCATGCACGCATCCAACGCCCCCGACCACCTGCTGCGCGCGCGGCTGCCGCGCTGGCTGCTGCCGCGCCAATGGCCCGCCCAGGGCAGCCAGCCCACACTGGCCGATGTGCACCTGGTGCAGGGCCGCGTCGAGTCCATCACGCCGCACCACCCTGCCCAGCCCCCGGCCACGGGCGCCACCTGGGACCTGGCCGGCGCCCTGGTGCTGCCCGGCCTGGTGGATGCGCACACCCACCTGGACAAGGCCTTTACCCTGCCACGCATGGGCACGGTGAAGCCCGGCCTGCTGGGCGCCATCGAGGCCATGATGGTGGACCGCCAGGGCTGGACCGAGGCCGACATCCGCGCCCGTGCCAGCCGCGCCCTGCAATGGGCGTACGAGGCCGGCACCGTGCACCTGCGCACCCACTGCGATTGGTGGGAGCCCGATGCACAACCGCTCGCCTGGAACGTGCTGCGCAGCCTTGCGCACGAATGGGCGGGCCGCCTGCTGCTGGAGCGCGTGGCCCTGATCCCCCTGCACCTGTACACCGAACGCACCACCGCCATGCGGCTGGCCGCCACCGTGGCCGACAGCGGCCCGGGCGCGCTGCTGGGGGGCTTCGTGCATTCCACCAACTGGGACCGACAGGCCCTGCGCCACCTGTTCGAGGCCGCGCAGCACCATGGCCTGAACGTGGACCTGCATGTGGACGAGGAACTGCACCCCGGCGCCCAGGGCCTGGCCAGCACGGCCGCGCTGCTGCAGGAGCTGCGCTTCGAGGGCCACGTGGTCTGCGGCCACACCTGCGCGCTGGCCGCACAGGACGAGGCCACCGCCTTGGCCACGCTGGACACCGTGGCGCGCTGCCCCATCACCCTGGTCACCCTGCCCATCACCAACCTGCTGCTGCAGGACGCCACCACGGGCCGCACACCACGCCAGCGCGGCATCACCCTCATCAAGGAGGCGCGTGCGCGCGGCATCCCGGTGCTGGTGGCCAGCGACAACATCCAGGACCCGTTCTGCCCCGTGGGCAGCCTGGACCCGCTGGAGGCCCTGGCCACCGGCGTGCTGGCGGCGCAGCTCGACGCGCCGTTCGACCGCTGGTCCGAAGCGCTGTGCCGCAGCGACTGGCTGCGCCGCGGGCCCGATGCCTTGCCGCTGCAGCCCGGCATGCCGGCCGACCTGATCGTCTTCCAGCAGGCCGATGGCTGGGGCTTTCCATCGCGCACGCAGCAGCGCGTGGTGCTGCGCCAGGGCCGCGTCACCAGCGGCCATGCCAGCGCGGCGTGGCATGTGGCCAACGCCACCCCAGCCCCCTCCCCCATTCCTGACCGGAGCCTTGCATGACGACCGCTTCCACCACCCCCTCGGGCATTGCCCAGCCCCTGGCCCGCTATGCCGCCTGGCGCCGCGCGGGCGACCTGATGTTCCTGTCCGGAATCATTGCCGTGGACCCTGCGGCCAGCCGCATCGTGCGCGGCTATGCCGACATCCCCGACGAGGCGGCCACGCTGATCGGCCGCACGGGCGAGTTCAGCAGCGACATCAAGGAGGGGCCCATCCTGGCGCAGAGCTGGTATGTGCTCGACCGCATCCGCCAGACCATCGAGGCCGCGGGCGGCCAGATGTCCGACGTGTTCAAGCTGGTGCAGTACTTCAAGCACCTGGACCACTTCCCCCAGTACAGCCGCGTGCGCAAGCTGTTCTTCCCGGGTGAGCCGCCGGCCTCCACCGTGGTGGAGGTCACCGGCATGCTGCCCACTGCCGACATCCTGATCGAGGTCGAAGCGACTGCCTACCTCCCCTTGCGCTGACCTCTCCATCCCCCTTCACGAAAGACCCGCCCATGCTGCACGGCTACACCCCGCCCCACCGCTACCTGCCCTACCTGAGCTGGACCGAGATCGCCGACCTGCCGGACAAGGAGAACACCGTGATCGTGCTGCCCACGGGCGCCACCGAGCAGCACGGCCCGCACCTGCCCTGCGCGGTGGACACGGTGATCAGCGCGGGCGTGGTGGGCCATGCGCTGGCGCGCCTGCCGGCCGAGGTGCCGGCCTTTGCCATGGCCCCCATCACCTACGGCAAGTCGGAGGAGCACCTGCACTTCCCCGGCACGGTCACCTTGAGCGGCGAGACCCTGCTGGCCACCATGAACGAGGTGGGCGAGTCGGTCTACCGCGCGGGCTTTCGCAAGCTGCTGTTCGTCAACGGCCACGGCGGCCAGCCGCAGGTGATGGAGATGTGCGCGCGCGAGCTGCGCCTGCGCCATGGCGACTTCATCGTGGTGCCCAGCTTCACCTGGCGCGTGCCGCACGTGGCGGGCAAGTATTTGTCGGAGCAGGAAAAGAAGCTGGCCATGCACGCCGGCCATGCCGAGACGGCGCTGATGCTGGCCCTGGCGCCCGATACCGTGCACATGGAACGCGCGGTGGTGAACTACCCGCCCGTGTTCGGCTCGCCCCTTCTGTCGCCCGACGGCCGCCCGGCCTGCGCCTGGAGCGCGCGCGACTTCGGGCCCAGCGGCATCATCGGCGACCCGCTGCCGGCCACGGCCGAGCAGGGCCACGCCATCCTCGATTCGCTGGCCGTGAGCTGGGCCGCCGCCATCACCGAGCTGCACCAGCTGCGCTGGGCCCCGCGCGCCGAAGCCACCTGGGGCCGCGCCAACCACACGGGCCATGTGGAGCACTCCACCGCCCTGGCTTGAAACCTGCGAACGCAGCCGCATCCCTCCCCCGTTTTCGTCCCTGTTCCCCCTCCACCACCTACCGGAGCACTGCCATGATGAAGAAGACCGCCTCCCGCCTTTCCAAACTTGGTGCAGCCGCGCTGCTCGCTGTGGGTGCCGCCGGCACCATGCAGGCCCACGCGCAGGAAAAGTTCACCTACATGACCAACTGGTATGCGCAGGCCGAGCATGGCGGCTTCTACCAGGCGGTGGCCACGGGCCTGTACAAGAAGTACGGGCTGGACGTGACCATCAAGATGGGGGGCCCGCAGGTCAACATCGTGCAGATGATGGCGGCCGGCCAGGCCGAGTGCGTGATGGGATCGAGCGACCTGCAGATGATCCAGATGCGCGAGGGCGGCGTGCCCGTGACCACGGTGGCGGCCGTCTTCCAGAAAGACCCGCAGGTACTCATCGCGCACGACGACGTGAAGAAGTTCGAGGACCTCAAGGGCAAGACCATCCTCATCGCCTCGTCGGCCCAGCGCGGCTACTGGCCCTGGCTGAAGGCCAAGTACGGCTTCAACGATGCGCAGACGCGGCCCTACACCTTCAACATCCAGCCCTTCGTGGCCGACAAGAACACTGCCCAGCAGGGCTACCTGACGTCGGAGCCCTTCGCCATTGCCAAGGCCGGCGTGAAGGCCAACACCCTGATGTTCAGCGACCAGGGCTACCCCGCCTATGCCACCACGGTGAGTTGCATGGACAAGACCGTGAAGGAGCGCGGCACCGCCGTCGCCTCCTTCGTGAAGGCCACCATGGAAGGCTGGAAGAGCTACCTGGCCGACCCGGCCCCGGCCAATGCCCTGATCAAGAAGGACAACCCGAACATGACCGATGAGCAGCTGGCCTACAGCGTGGCCAAGCTCAAGGAGATGGGCATGGTGACGGGTGGCGACGCGGCCAGCATGGGCATCGGCGTGATGACCGATGCGCGCGCCAAGGCGAGCTACGACTTCCTGGTGGAGGCCAAGCTGATCGACCCGGCCAAGGTGAAGCTGGCCGACACCTACAGCACGGCCTTTGTCAAAGACCTCAAGGTCATGCCCTGAGCTTCGGACAACCTCCCCTGCCCTGAAACAGCCCCCGCCGCCTGCGGCGGGGCGCATCCATCGAAAGGCGCGCACGATGACAACCAACGCTCCCGCTGAATCCCCCACCCTGGCACCTGCACCGCGCAGCATCCCCGCCGTGCAGGTGCTGTCGGCCGAGAAGACCTACCCCAACGGCACGCAGGCCCTGCTGCCGGTGGACCTGAGCATCGACGAGGGTGAGTTCGTCACCCTGCTCGGCCCCTCGGGCTGCGGCAAGAGCACCTTGCTGAAGATGGTGGCCGGCCTGCTGGAGCCCACCGATGGCCGGCTGCAGCTGTGGCACAAGCCGGTGGCACAGCTGGAGGAAAGCGGCAAGAAGATGGCCTTTGTCTTCCAGTCGCCCACGCTCATGCCCTGGGCCAGCGTGCAGACCAATGTGCGCCTGCCGCTGGACCTGGCCGGCGTCCCGCGCCCCGAGGCCGATGGCCGCGTGGCCGAGGCCCTGGCCCTGGTGGGTTTGTCGAAGTTCGCCAACGCGTTGCCGCGCGCCCTGTCGGGCGGGATGCAGATGCGCGTGTCCATCGCGCGCGGCCTGGTGACCCAGCCCGACCTGCTGCTGATGGACGAGCCCTTTGGCGCGCTGGACGAGATCACGCGCCACAAGCTCGACGCCGACCTGCTGGACCTGTGGCGCAAGAAGAAGCTCACGGTGATCTTCGTGACCCACTCGATCCACGAGGCGGTGTTCCTGTCGAGCCGCGTGGTGATGATGGCCGCGCGCCCGGGCCGCGTGGTGGAGGAGTTCCGCATAGCCGCGCCCTACCCGCGCACGGCGGACTTCATGGTCTCGCCCGAATTCAGCCGCTATGCCAAGCAGCTGCAGGACAGCCTGCTGCGCGCCAGCGCAGACACCGAGGAGACCGCAGCATGAGCACCCCTTACCCTACTGCACCTGCAGCGCCCGCACCGGCAGAGCGCAGCGCGCAACCCGCCCGAGCCAAGGCGCCCAAGCCCGTCGCAGCGCGCGTTCCCCTCATGGCCCAACCGCGCGTGCAGCGCGTGGTCTACCCGCTGCTCGTGGGTCTGGTGCTCATCGCGCTGTGGCAGGGCCTGGTCACGGCCATGGAGCTGCCGCCCTACCTGGTGCCCTCGCCCCTGCTCATGCTCAAGACGCTGTTCACCGACTGGGCGGCCCTGGGTGGCTCGCTCTGGGTCACCGTCAAGATCACCGTGCTGGCCTTTGCCGTGGCCACGGTGGCCGGGGTGCTGATCTCGTTCTTGTTCGTGCAGAGCAAGCGCATCGAGACGGCGCTGTTCCCGTACGCCGTACTGCTGCAGGTCACGCCCATCGTGGCGGTGGCGCCGCTGATCATCATCTGGGTGAAGGATCCGACGGCGTCGATGGTGATCTGCGCCGCGCTGGTGGCGCTGTTCCCCATCATCAGCAACACCACGCTGGGCCTGCGCAGCGTGGAGCCGGACCTGCAAAGCTACTTCCAGCTCAACCGCGCCACGCGCATGCAGACCCTGCTGCGCCTGCGCATACCGAGCGCGCTGCCCTACTTCTTCGGCGGGCTGCGCATCTCCAGTGGGCTGGCGCTGATCGGCGCCGTGGTGGCCGAGTTCGTGGCCGGCACGGGGGGCCAGGGCGCGGGCCTGGCGTACCAGATTTTGCAGGCGGGATTTCAGCTCAACATCCCGCGCATGTTCGCCGCGCTGCTGCTGATATCGCTGACCGGCGTGGCGCTGTTCGCGCTGATGGCCTGGGGCACCCGCTTGGCCCTGGGCAGCTGGCACGCCAGCGAAAACTCGCACGACTGACCCTACCCCCCAACCGAACCGCATCCACTTTTTGACACCGCGCACGCGTGGTGGGGGCCGCGCATTGCCCGCCACCACCCGCCGCACAGACAGGAGAGACACATATGACCACCATAACCGCCCCCCAACTGCCCGAACAACTGCCCGGCCTGGACTGGATTGCCGACCCGCTGCGCGTGGGCCGCCTGTCGCAGGACTTCGCCTGGTTCAGCCCCGTGCTCAAGCGCGACCTGGCCGGCAAGCGCGGCGACGTGGCCGTGCGCCCGCGCACCGAGGACGAGATCCGCCAGGTGGTGGCGGCCTGCGCGCGCGCGCAGATCCCCCTGACCGTGCGCGGCAGCGGCACCGGCAACTACGGGCAGAGCACCCCGCTGCATGGCGGGGTGATCCTCGACCTGTCGGGCTACAACGGCTTTGGCTGGGTGCGCGGCGCCGTGGGCCGGGCGCAGGCGGGCATCCGCCTGTCGGACTTCGACGCGCAGGCCAAGCCCCTGGGGCAGGAGCTGCGCTGGCTGCCCTCCACCTACCGCAGCGCCACCTTGGGCGGGCTGTTCGGCGGCGGCTTTGGCGGGGCCGGGTCGATCAACCACGGGCCGCTGGCCGCGCCGGGCAACGTGCTGGCGGTGCGCGCCATGACGGTGGAGCCCGAGCCCCAGGTCATCGAGCTGCGCGGCCCCGAAGCCATGCTGCTGCACCACACCTACGGCACCAACGGCATCGTGCTGGAGCTGGAGGTGGCGCTGACCCCCGCCGTGGCGTGGACGGAGTGCATCGTCACCTTCACTGACTTCGACGCCGCGCTGGAATTCGCCGACCGCTTTGGCGCCGCGCCGGGGCTGGAGAAAAAGGAGGTGTGCTTTCTGGCCGCGCCCATCCCGGCCTACTTCACCAGCCTGGCCAAGCACCTGCCCACAGGCTGCCACGCGGTGATGCTGCTGGTGGCCCCGCATTCCGAAGACGGCATGCGCGACATGGCCACCCGGTCCGGCGGCACCGTCAACTACCGCAAGACCGCCGACGAAGTGGAAAAGAGCCACAAGACCCTGCTCGAATACACCTGGAACCACACCACCCTGCATGCGCTGAAGGTGGACAAGACGCTCACCTACATCCAGAGCGGCTTCAACCCCGCCACCCGGCTGGAGCAGGTGAAGGCGCTGGAAAAGGCCCTCGGCGGCGAGGTGATGATGCACCTGGAGTTCTTGCGCACCAAGGAAGGCGCGTTCAACTGCAGCGGGCTGCAGCTCATCCGCTACAGCACCGAAGAGCGCCTGAACCAGATCATGCAGATCTACCGCGACCACGGCGTGCAGATCAACAACCCGCATGTGTACATCGTGGAGGACGGCAAGCAGAACAACCTGGATCCTGCCGTGGTGGGCACGAAGCGCCGCTTCGATCCGCAGGGCTTGCTCAACCCCGGCAAGCTGCGCAGTTGGACCTCCCTGTAGTGACGGGGGTTTTCTGCCATCGCCAATCCATCTGGTGGCGCCTTCCGATGGCCAGGGCGAAGCAAACGTAGGAACCGGCGCATGGGCGTGATGCCGGCCCCCGTGTCGGTGGGCGCGCACCTGCAAAAGACCCATGGGCTGGTGCAGGTGGGCACCAGCCCCGACGCGCAGGAGCAGTTCCACCTGATCTACAGCGCGCGCAAGGTGGTGCACCCGCTGCTCACGCGCCTGCTGGAGGCCGAGAAAAGCGGAATGCTATTGATCAATAGCTGTTTGCGCTTATTGGAAAAGCGCTGGAGGCCAGTTTCATTCAACCCCCCAGGCGCCGCCGCCCACGCCAGCCCAGGGCGCCCAGCAGCGCCGACAGCAGCAGCACGCCCCACTCCGACAGCGTGGGGATGGCCTGCGCACCCACTACGGGTGGCGCGGCAAACAGCAGCAGCGCGTGCGGGTCGGTGATCGCGCCCGGCGTGGTGGTGTCGCCGTCGCCCACGCCGTTGTCCGTCACGGTGAAGGTCAGCCGGTTACCCGCCACGCTACCGTGAGGGAACCACGTGGACGCCGGGGCGCCCACGCTGGCGGGGCCGAACTTGTGGGGCTGCAGGCCCGCCAGGCTGCCTGCGGGGTAGTCCATCTGCACCGTCAGCGTGGCGCCCGCGCAGCCCGTGGCGGCAAAGCGCAGCACGCCCAGCGGGGCCGTGGCGTTGGCGGGCAGGTTGTCGCCTGCGGTGGCAGCGCTCAACGTGAGGCTGCCCACCACGCAGCCCGCCGGGCCGCCGCTGATGCCCACCACCACCTGCTGCCCCATGCCGCCGCCGGGCAGCGGCAGGCTGACCGGGCTCACGGTGTGCGTGATGCCCGCCAGGGCGCCCGTGTTGTTGGCGTCGCCGCCGTAGCTGGCGGTGATGGCCTGCGTGCCCATGGGCAGGGTGTTCACGGCGCAGACGGCAGCGCCGCCGACGAGGGGCGCGGCCGCGCACAGCGGCACGCCGCCTGCGCTGAACGCCACCGTGCCCGTGGGGCTGTCCGCCCCGGACAGCGTGGCGGTGAAGGTGACGCTGGCGCCTCCGGGGCTGGGGTTGGCGCTGGCGGCCAGGGCCAGCGCGGGCGTGGCATGGGTGCTTGTCGGCAGCGCATCGGACACCATGCCGTTGACGAACACGCGCAGCGCGTAGCGGCCACGCGGCAACACGCCCGGCGCGGCCACGTCCACCGTGGTGGCCGACGATGCCGTGGGCGTGAGCCAGCGCGTGGCGCCGTTGTCCAGCCGCCGCAGCTGCACCAGCGGCAGCGGCGTGGGCGATGCGCCCGTGCCACCGCCGCTGGCCTCGCTGTCGCCGTGCAGGCGCAAGCCGCCCAGGGTGAAGGCGGTACCGTCCACCAGGCGGGCCGGGCCGCTGGCAAGCTGGGGCACGCGGGCCGCTGGCACGGTGCCTCCAGCGGGGTCATAGCGTTCGGCACTGGCCAAATTGCCACCGGAACCAATGCCGCCCGCGGCCAGCACGTGGCCCGAAGGCAACAGCACGCTGGCGTGCTGCGCACGGCCCGTGATCAGCGGTGGCGTGCTGGCCCAGGTGTTGGCAGCGGGGTCGTACAGCTGGCTGCCGCTCCGTGCCCCGCTGAGGTAGCCCCCAACCAACAGCACCTGGCCGCCGGGCAGCAGCATGGCCGTTGGATCGCTGCCGCCGGTACCTGCGGCCAGCGTGCCCGCGGGCGACCAGGTGCCGGTCGCCGGGTCATACAGCTCGGCGGTCAGCTCGGCGGTGGGGCTGTTGAAGGGGCCGGTGGCGCCGCCCGCCACCAGCACCTTGCCCGAGGGCAGCAGGGTCGCGGTGTGGTCGCTGCGCGGGATGGCCAGCGCGCCCGTGGCGGTCCAGGTGTCTGATTGGGGGTCGTAGATCTCCGCGAGGGCGGTGCGGCCACCGTTGGTGAACCCGCCCGCCACCAGCACGCGCCCATCGGGCAGCATCACGCTGCTGCCAAAGTAGTGCCGGACCGAGAGCATCGGCGCGCGCAATGCCCAGGTGTCGGTCGCGGGGTCGTAGAGCTCCACGGTGTTGCTGGATGGGCCTGTCCCGTTGGCCCCGCCGACCACCAGTACCTTGCCCGACGCCAGCAGCGCGGCGCCCCCGCCTCTGTGTGCGGCGTTCATGGGGCCGGTGGCCGTCCAGGTGTTGGTGTTCTCGTCGTAGCGCTCGGCGCTGGCACCTGTGCCGCTGGCCACCAGCAACTGGCCGGACGCCAGCAAGGTCAGGGTGGGCATTTCGCGGCTGGTGAGGTGGTTGGCGGCAGGGCTCCAGCTGTTGCCCACGGGGTCATACAGCCGTGCGGAGGTCGACAAACTGGTAATCGCCAACACCTTGCCTGACGGCAGCAGCGAGGCCCGCGTGACGCTGCCCCCCATGCCCATGCTGCCCGCCGCGCTCCACGCGCCGCTGGCGGGGGTGTAGACCTCCGTGCTGGCCAGAAGCGGGCCGGCGCCGGCGCCAGCCACGGCGAGCACCGTGCCATCGGGCAGCACCGTGGCCGTGTGGTAGAGGCGCGGGCTGGCCAGCGCGGGGGCCGCAGTCCAGCTGTTGGTGCCGGGGTTGAACAACTCGGCGCTGCCGAGCAGCCCATGGATCAAGTTGGAGCCTGCCGCGACCAGCACCGTGCCGTCGGGCAGCAGGCTGGCCGTGTGGCTGAAGCGCCCCGTGGTCAGCGGGCTGACGGCGGTCCAGGTGCCGGCACCGGGGTCGTACAGCTCGGCCTGGGCCAGGGCCAGGGCCAGGCTGTCGGCTCCGCCCACCACAAGGACCTGGCCGCTGGGCAGCAAGGTGGCCGTGTGGTCATAGCGCGCGGTGGCCAGCGTATTGCCGACGGTGGTCCAGATGCCCAGGGCGGGGTCGTAGAGTTCGGCGCTATTCAAAGCGGCGCTGCCATTGGCCGTGCCCCCTGCGACGAGCACCTTGCCATCGGGCAGCAAGGTGGCCGTATGTTCAAAACGCGGCTGGGCCAGGGCGCCGGTGTCGGACCAGGCGCCCAAGCCGCCGTTCGCGGCGGGGTCGAAGAGCTCCGCCGGGCTGGTGGCTGGGCCGGGGGGCCATCCCCCCGCCACGAGTACCTTGCCATTGGCCAACAGCGTGGCGGTGGCTTCGCGGCGGGCATGGCCCAGGGCGCCAGCGGCGGCCCAGGTGCCAGTGGCGGGGTCATACAGCTCGGCACTGGCCAGGACAGCGCCATCCATGCCCCCCGCCACCAGCACCTTGCCGCTGGGCAGCAACGTGGCGGTGTGGCCTTGGCGCGCCGCAGCCATGGCGCCCGTGGCCGCCCAGGCGCCGGTGGCAGGGTCGTACAGTTCGGCGCTGGCGGTGCGCGCGTTGCCTGCCACTTGCCCACCGGCCACCAGCACCTTGCCATTGGGCAGCACGGTGGTGCTATGGTCGCTGCGCGCGGCAGCCAGGCTGGCACCGCTGGCCCAGCCCACAGCCTGCGCCTGCGCGGCGCCCGCCTGGAGCAGCAGCCAGCCCCCCAGCAGCCAGGCCAGACACAAGGCGGCACGATGGCGCGCGGACAGCAGGTTTCTTGGCATGTTTTGACCTCCGGCGCTTATCCATTCAGCGCAAGCAGCTATTGTTTTGATAGTTCTTCAGCCATGCGCCTGCGCACAGGCGAGTGGTGCGCGCGATGCTGCCATCGCGCCGGGCCGTTGTCTGTCCTCAGAACTGATGACATCACACAGCTCACCACAATATGGGCGCGGCGCCCCGTCATGTGCATGATCACAGTCGTCACGAACCCGGGAGGGCAGTCAACGAGGTGCAAGCCACGGGAAGGCAACCAAGGAAAAGACAGAGGACAACCTTCGGTTCACGACGGCGCATGGTTCCTCTGGGTCGACACGCGCCGGTGCTCACACACCAAACCGGTCACTCGCACCGGTATCCCCGTCGGCAACGATCGAACGCCCGGTCTCGGCGGAGCAGTGGCCGTCGGTGCGGCTGCCCGTCGATTGACCGCTCAATACGAAGCCGTCGCTCAGGTTGTCGACGCGAATGACTTGGTACAGCCTCATGCCGTCGGCAATTGCTCTTGCCGAGAACGATTGGCGCACTGGTCTACCTAACCAATACAGCAGAGCTCTTTTGGGGACTCTCGTGAAAGGCCATGACAACCACTTGGTCCAACGCACCAAAAGGCCCCTCCGCCCCCTCGGGGTGAAGCGCTGTGATGCGTACCCGCTCCCTAAAGCGGAGGAAAGAGGTGTGCGGCGTCCCTTCAGCTAGGACCTCAACCATGCGGCGTTCGGCAATGCAGGACGAACCAACGTTGACATCTGTGTTGGACACAGTGCCCGAGCCGATGATGGTGCCGGCCGATAACTTGCGCGTGCGCGCCGCATGAGCAATCAACTGGCCAAAGTGAAAATGCATTTCACCGCCATGTGGGTGACCAAACCATTCGCCGTTGCGCTGCGTCTGCAGCCGCAGGTGCACGCGGCCGCCCTGCCACGCGGGGCCCAGTGCATCGGGCGTGACGGCGATAGGGGCAAACGCGGTGGAGGGCTTGGCCTGCAGAAAGCCGAAGCCGCTTTTGGCCTCGCGCGGGCCGAAGGCACGCAGGCTCCAGTCGTTGATGAGCACGATGAGGCGCACATGCTGCAGCGCCTCTTCAGCAGTGACGCCCATGGGGGTTTCGCTGAGCACCACGCCAAACTCGCCCTCGAAGTCGATCTGGTCGGCTTCGGACGGCAGGGCCACATCGTCGTGCGGGCCCAGAAAGTCGTCGGCTGCGCCCTGGTACATGAGCGGAATGGTCTCGAAGTCCGCCACCGGCGGCACCTTGAAGGCGCGCTCCATGAGATGGCCGTGGTTCAAGAACGCTGAACCATCGAGCCACTGCCAGGTGCGCGGCAGCGGCGCCAAACACTGGCGTGCATCGAAAGGCATGGTTCCCAGGGCGGCAGGCGCGTTCACGGTGCGGGCCAGGTCGTGCAACGCGGGTTCCACCCCACTCCAGCGTTCCAGCGCATCAAGCAGCGTGGGGGCCACGGGGCAGGCGTCGATGCAGCGGCGCGCGTCGTCCGACACGACCACCAGGCGACCATCGCGCTGGCCGTTTCGCAGGGTGGCGAGTTTCATGGCGTCACCCCGGCCGCAGGCTGCAGCGGCAGCACCGGGTCGAAGATGGCAACAGCCCGCGTCCATCCTGCCGAGGCGCCGCGCACCTTGACAGGAAAGCACGAGATGTAGAAGCCGCTAGCAGGCAGCGCCTCCAGGTTGTGCAGTTTTTCGAGGTGGCAGTAGCCAATGTCGCGCCCGGCCTTGTGGCCCTCCCAGATCAGCGATGCGTCGCCGCTTTCTGCATAGCGCTGCGCGGTGTAGGCAAAGGGGGCGTCCCAGCTCCAGGCGTCGGTGCCAGTCAGGCGCACGCCGCGCTCCAGCAGGTACATGGTGGCCTCGTAGCCCATGCCGCAGCCCGCCCGCGTGTAGCCGGGCGTGCCGTAGGCGCTGCCCGCGCGGGTGTTGACCACCACGATCTGCAACGGTTGCACCGTGTGGCCGATGCGGGCGAGTTCGGCCTCTACATCGGCGGCCTGCACCACGTAGCCGTCAGGCAGGTGGCGAAAGTCCAGTTTCACGCCGGGCTGAAAGCACCAGTTCAGATCCACCTCGTCGATGGACAGCGCGCGCTGGCCGCCGTCCATGGTGGACGCGAAGTGGTACGGCGCGTCCAGGTGGGTGCCGTTGTGGGTGTTGAGCTGCACATCCTCCACCGCCCACGACTCGCCGTCAGGCAGGTCTTCCTTCTGAAGACCCGGGAAGAACTGCGCCAGGTCCGCAAAGCTCATCTGGTGATCGATGTAATTGATGCGCGGGCCCAGGCCTGGGGGGTCGGAGACAACATCGTTTTCAAGGTGCATCGAGATATCGACGATGCGGCGCGCAGGTGTGGCGAGCGTGGTGGTCATGGCGGGGTCGGGTGGAAAGGTCGAAACAAGGCGATCAGGATTCGGCCGTGAAGCCGGTCTGCTTGATGAGGCCGCGCCACTGGTCGGCATCGGCCTTGAGCATCTGCGCCAGTTGGGCTGCGGTCGAAGACCGGACCTCCAGGCCGTACTGCTTGCCATAGTCCACGACCTCTGGGTGAACCAGCGCGCTTTGTAGCGCTTGCGACGCGCGCTTGACGGTATCGGCAGACGCCTTGCCGGGCAGGAAGAAGCCATACCACTCGCTGACCTTGAGGGGGTAACCCAGCTCCGTCAGCGTAGGCACCTGCGGCAGAAACGGCGAGCGCTTGGCACCTGCAATGGCCAGCACGCGCAATTTGCCGCCCTTGCTGTGCTGCAGGTAGTCGCCAATGGGCCCCCAGAACGCGGGGATCTGCCCGCCCAGCAGGTCTTGCATGCCGGGCACCGTGCCCCGGTAGGCGATGTGGCGCATGTCGATCTTGCTGAACTGGCCCAGCAGCACGCCCACCATGTGCGGCATGGAGCCTGCGCCGGGGCTGCCGTAGTTGGCGTTGTTGGGGTTGGCCTGCAGCCACGCAAGAAAGTCGGCCAGCGTTCGCACACTGTCAGGCACGCCGGGGCCCACCGCCAGGCCGTGGTCGAACATGGCGCCCAACGACACGGGCGCCACGTCATCGAGCGTGTAGCGCAGCTTGGGGTAGGTGTAGGGGTAGATGGACAGCATGGACGACGGGGTGATGAGCAGGCTGGTGCCGTCGGCCGGGCTGTCGCGCAGGTTGAGGATGCCGATCTGCCCGCCTGCGCCGGGCTTGTTGTCCACCATCACGGCACCGGCGTACTGTCCTCGCATGCGGTCACCCACCCGGCGGGCCAGCGCGTCGGCCGTGCCCCCGGCGGGAAATCCCGAGATGATGCGCGCCATGTCGGGCATGGCGTCCTTGCCGGCCTGCGCCCAGGCAGCGGGAGCAACGCCCAGGGTGGGCAACAGGGCGGCAGAGAGCTGGGTGAAGCGGCGGCGGGTGATCATGTTGTCTGTCTCCGGTAGGTATGGGTGGGTATGCAGCACAAGCCCCGCAAGCCCTGTGCGACAGGGCCTGCAGCGGGCGGCATGAAAAAATTATACGAACGTACAAACGCAGAATCACCAGGGTTTGTACGAGTGTTCAATGAATTTATACAAACGTATAAACCAGCCTATGCCCAAATCCACCCCCTCCAAAAAAGCAGCGGCTGCAGCGCACACAGCCTTGGCGGCCAAAGCACCACTACCGGCGCGCAAGCGCGCTGCCGCCCCCAGCGCCACTAGCGAAGAAGCGCTGGCCCCCAACCGCCAGGCCAACATCCTGCAGGCGGCCGAGCGGCTGTTTGCCACGCGCGGCTTTCACGGCGTCTCGATCCGCGACATTGCCGACGAGGCTGGCGTGCCGCTGGCACTGGTGGGCTATTACTACGGCCCCAAACTGTCGCTGTACCACGCCATCTTCCGCGCGCATGCGGGCTACATCGACGTGCGGCTCAAGTCGCTGGCCGATGCCCAGCAGAAGGCACCGCCCGGCCAGTTGCTGGAAGAGATCGTGAAAGCCTTTGTGCTGCCCGTGCTGGAAGTGGCCAGCCAGCCCGCAGGCCACCACTTTCTGCGCCTTTTGTCACGCGGCATGAACGACCACCTGGAAGAAGACGAGCCCATCATCCGCGAGCTGTTCGACCCGCTGGCCCATGCGTTCATCGACGCCATTGCAGCCGCCCTGCCCCAGGCCACGCGCAGCCAGGCCGCGTGGTGCTACCAGTTTGCGCTGGGCGCGCTGCTGCACCACGTGAACGACCAGCGCATCGAGCGCCTTTCGTACGGCCAGAACCAGCCCGGCGACGAGGCCACGGCTGGGCCGCTGCTGGTGCGTTTTATTGCGCAAGGCATGCGCGGCGCCTGTGAAGGCGCAGTGCACTGACGCCGAACCGCTGACACCCCGCCCCGATCACCAGCACTGCCGCGCGAGCGCCGCATGCCAGGCACAGCCACGCCCATTTTTATGGCCTCTGCCCACCGCTACCCCAGGTGGCTGGGGCCCTGCGCTGCCGCCCCACCCACGGCGTCGGCACGCCAGACCGGCGCACCCTAGCCGCCACGACCCGAGCGCACATAACGCGCTGACACCTTTCCCCCGTTGAACTGCCTCTTCGGAACAGCCCTGGCTGCGCCGTGGGCCGGTTCGCCCTTCGCTTGCCCCCTACCCATCGAAAGACACCATGAAACCTCGCACATCCCCCACGCCCCACCCCTCCCACCCTGGGGCCCGTCAGCCCTGGGCGCGCAGCCTGGGCACCGCAGCAGTCCTGTCTGCCGCCACGCTCGCCGCGCAGGCCCAACCCGCATCAGGCCCCGGCCTGCAGCTGTATGGTCTGGTCGATGCCGTTGTGGGCCGCTTTGCGGGTCCCGCTGCCGGCATCAATGCGCAGGACCGCGCCGTGACCAAGCTCGACGGTGGCGGCATGTCCACCAGCCACTGGGGCGTGCGCGGCACCGAAGACCTGGGCGGCGGGCTGTCGGCACAGTTTGAGCTATCGTCCTTTGTGCGCAACGACTCGGGCGCCACCGGCCGCAGCGACGCCTTGCCTGCGCCCGTGAACGTGGCGGCCGACCCCGTGTTCTCGCGCGCCGCCTGGGTGGGCGTGTCGCACCGCGACTGGGGCCGGGTGCGGCTGGGCAATGTCACGTCGTTGCTGTTCCTGAGCTCCATCACCTCCAACGCGTTCGGCGACTCCACCGTGCTCGGGCCGCTGAACCTGGTCACCTTCATCGGCAGCCCGCTCACAGGTGGCACGGCATGGGCCAACTCGGTGGTGTATGACAGCCCCAACGTCGCGGGCTTCAATGCCTCGGTGGCGCACGCCATCTCCGAAGGCCAAGGCGGCGGCAACAGCGCTGCGCGCCTGGCCTACGCCAAGGGCCCCTGGGCCGCATCGCTGGCGTGGCAGAGCGTGAAGAAGAACCCCGGCACTTTTGCCGACGGCACCTCACCCAACGACACACGCGCCTGGCAGCTGGCCGCGTCGTACGACTTCGAGGTGGTCAAGCTGTTTGCCCACCTGGGCCGCATCGACAACCGGGGCACGGCCGCTGCACCGCTCAACGTGGCATACCGCGTGTGGGATGTGAGCGCTGCCGTGCCCGTGGGCGCGGGCCGCGTGCTGGCGGGCTACGCGGTGCGCCGCACCAGCGACACCGTGGGCCCCGTGCCCGCCACGGTGGCGGGCGGCAATGTGGAGCGCAAGGTGTTCACCCTGGGGTATGACTACTTCCTGTCCAAGCGCACGGACCTGTATGCCATGGTGATGCGCGACAGCACCCAGACCCGCACGCTGCCTGCACCGCCCTCGGTGATCAGCGCACAGGGCACCAGCTTTGCAGTGGGGGTGCGCCACCGGTTCTGAGCGCACTTCACAACGGTTGTCTCCAAGTTTCAGGGCGCCTTCGGGTGCCCTTTTTTTCAGCGACAAGCGCGTTCACAGCATGCAACTTGAAGCATCTGCTAGCACAGAAAGATCTTGATAGCACGTTCCGGCCCGAGCCCGCTAATACTTGCGAGGACGAACGCAAACGACGGCTGTGCAGCGTTTGCTGTCGTTCGCAAAGCCTATTCCGAACGTCCGCTGTCGGCCAAGAAGCGGGCCTCCTGGACTGACAAAACCACTTCGCCCACCGAATCGGAGCGCAGCAGGTCTTTGGCTCTCAGCTCTGCGAGGATGAGACTGGGCAGTTATGACAGCATTTCCTCTGGCTGGGCTCGTATCCAGGCCTTCACTTTGTCCGGAGGCAGCGAAGAGTCAGTGATGAGGCCCGCAATTGCGGATGCGGTGATTCGGGACAGCCCGAACTCTACGAGCGACCTGCCGGTCTTCGTTGACAGCCGAAATGTGCGCGGCGTCTTGAAACCGCCACAAATGCCCGTATCATTAGCACTCACCACAGACGAGTGCTAACACCGCACCGCCTGCCGGAAATTTCGCAGCGCCTGGTCCCCCGGGTGCTGGTAAGTCAGCTTTTTTTCACTGAAAACAGGAGCAATGCAATGAACCTTCGCCCTCTGCACGATCGCGTGATCGTCAAGCGTATCGAAAGCGAAACCACGACCGCCTCCGGCATCGTGATCCCTGACAACGCCGCTGAAAAGCCCGATCAAGGTGAAGTGCTGGCCGTTGGCCCCGGCAAGAAGAACGACAAGGGCGAACTGATCGCCCTGAACGTGAAGGTCGGCGACCGCGTTCTGTTCGGCAAGTACTCGGGCCAGACCGTCAAGGTCAAGGGCGACGAACTGCTGGTCATGAAGGAAGACGACCTGTTCGCAGTCGTCGAGAAGTAATCCTTTCTCCTTCGGTTTACTCACTTTTTCATAGCTGCCAGCGCTTTACCAATAAGCGCTAGAAGCATTTTTGATTCAAATCTTGTAGGAGCCAAACATGGCAGCAAAAGACGTAGTTTTCGGCGGCGAAGCCCGCGCACGCATGGTTGAAGGCGTGAACATCCTGGCCAACGCGGTCAAGGTGACCCTGGGCCCCAAGGGCCGCAACGTGGTGCTGGAGCGCTCGTTCGGCGCCCCTACCGTGACCAAGGACGGTGTGTCCGTGGCCAAGGAAATCGAACTCAAGGACAAGCTGCAGAACATGGGCGCCCAGCTCGTGAAGGAAGTGGCCTCCAAGACCAGCGACAACGCTGGTGACGGCACCACCACCGCGACCGTGCTGGCACAAGCCATCGTGCGCGAAGGTTTCAAGTACGTGGCCGCTGGGATCAACCCGATGGACCTCAAGCGCGGTATCGACAAGGCCGTGACGGCCCTGGTCGCCGAGCTGAAGAAGGCTTCCAAGCCCACGACCACCTCCAAGGAAATCGCCCAGGTGGGCTCGATCTCCGCCAACTCCGACGAAACCATCGGCAAGCTGATCGCTGACGCCATGGACAAGGTCGGCAAGGAAGGCGTGATCACCGTGGAAGACGGCAAGTCCCTCGACTCCGAACTGGACGTCGTGGAAGGCATGCAATTCGACCGCGGCTACCTGTCGCCCTACTTCATCAACAACCCAGAAAAGCAATCCGCCATTCTGGACAACCCCTTCGTGCTGCTGTTCGACAAGAAGATCAGCAACATCCGCGACCTGCTGCCCACGCTGGAGCAAGTGGCCAAGGCCGGCCGTCCGCTGCTGATCATTGCCGAAGAAGTCGAAGGCGAAGCCCTGGCTACCTTGGTCGTGAACACGATCCGCGGCATCCTGAAGGTCGTGGCTGTGAAGGCACCTGGCTTCGGCGACCGCCGCAAGGCCATGCTGGAAGACATCGCCATCCTGACGGGCGGCAAGGTCATCGCTGAAGAAGTGGGCCTGACCCTCGAGAAGGTGACCCTGGCCGACCTGGGCCAGGCCAAGCGCATCGAAGTGGGCAAGGAAAACACCATCATCATCGACGGCGCCGGTGCTGCGGGTGACATCGAAGCCCGCGTCAAGCAAGTGCGCGTGCAGATCGAGGAAGCCACGTCCGACTACGACCGCGAAAAGCTGCAAGAACGCGTGGCCAAGCTGGCTGGCGGCGTGGCCGTGATCAAGGTCGGCGCTGCCACCGAAGTCGAAATGAAGGAAAAGAAGGCCCGCGTGGAAGACGCGCTGCACGCAACGCGCGCAGCTGTGGAAGAAGGCGTTGTGGCCGGTGGTGGCGTGGCCCTGCTGCGTGCCAAGCAAGCCGTGGGTGACTCGATCAAGGGTGACAACGCTGACCAGGAAGCCGGTATCAAGCTGGTGCTCAAGGCCATCGAAGCGCCCCTGCGCGAAATCGTGAACAACGCCGGCGGCGAAGCCTCGGTGGTGGTGAACGCTGTGTTGGCCGGCAAGGGCAACTACGGCTTCAACGCTTCGAACGACACGTACGGCGACATGCTCGAGCTGGGCATTCTGGACCCCACGAAGGTCACCCGCACGGCCCTGCAGAACGCTGCCTCCGTGGCGTCGCTGCTGCTGACGACCGAAGCCATGGTTGCAGAAGCACCCAAGGACGAGGCCGGTGCCGGCGGCGGCATGCCCGACATGGGCGGCATGGGTGGCATGGGCGGCATGGGCATGTAATGGCCGGCCGCTCCGGGTGGAACCCAGGTTCTGCCCGGTAGCCCACAAAAAACCCCGCAGGTCGCAAGACCTGCGGGGTTTTTTACTTGGACCACGTGAAGCACGTCGTGGCACGGGCCGCTCTTTCGACATTTGTATCGCGATTCACTGCACCGCGCCAACCCAGAGCAAAGGGCCCGGCCTTCGCATGGGCACTGTCCCGTGCCAGTGCCGCCGTGCAAGGGCCGCCCCGCCGCATGGGCGGCGTCCCCCTCGGGGAAGACGCGAAGCGGCTCAGGGGGGTTAAAACCTATACGTCGCGCTCAGCACCACGTTGCGGCGCGTGGCCCACCAGCAGTCACCGCGCGACAGGCAGGTGCTCATGTACTTCTTGTCGGCGAGGTTGCTGATGTTGAGGGCATAGCGCCAGTCCTGGGTGTCGTAGGCCAGCAGCGCATCGACCACCCCGGCGGACGGAACCTCGGGGCCGGTGCCGTCGCGGAACGACGACAGCCAGCGGTAGCCCGCGCCCGCCGAGAAGCCGCGCACACCGCCGATGGAAAAGCGATACACGCCCCACACGGCGGCCTGGTGGCGGGGAAGCCCTTCCAGCAGGGGATCGACGTCCGTGTAGTTGTAATGGGCCGTCAGGTCGAAGGCCGTGGCCACGCGGGCCTTGTACTCCAGCTCCAGGCCCTTGTTGCGGGTCTGGCCCACCTGCAGCGAGTTGTCGGGGTTGGTCGGGTCGGCCACCTTCTGGTTCTTTTCCTTGAGGTCGTACACCGCCGCCGTGAATTGCGTGGAGCTGCCCGCGGGCGCGTACTTCACCCCCACCTCGATCTGCTCGCCCTGCAGCGGCTTGAAGCGCTGGCCATAGGCGTTGGTGCCGCTCACGGGGCTGAAGGACTCTGCGTAGCTGATGTAGGGCGTCCAGCCCCCGGCCAGCTGGTACATCACGCCCAGGCGCTTGGTGGTGTCGCTCGTGCGGTCATCCGTCTGGCCCGCCAGGCCGTTCACGGCGCGGTCGTGGCGCAGGCCGGCGATGAAGATCCACGGGCCCCACTTCATCTGGTCCTGCACATACAGGCCGCTTTGGCGCTGCACGTTCTCGGGCCTGGCGATGAGCGTGGGGTTCAGGCGGTGGCCGTACACCGGCGCATAGGCGTCGATGGGCGTGTTGTAGGCATCGTCCGCCTCGTTCTTGTTCTCGGTCTGCCGGTTCCAGTCCACGCCCAGCAGCAGCTGGTGGCTCAGCGCGCCGGTGGTGAGGTTGCCCTGCAGGTGGGTGTCGACCGCGGCCATGCGCGTGCGCGTGATGTTCTTGCCGTAGATGCGGCCCGTCAGGCGCTGGTTCACGGGGTCCCAGCCGAACCCGCCGGGGACCGTGAAGAAATCGGCGTAGTGGTAACCACCGCGGTTCTCGTTGCGCGCCAGGCGCAGGTTCTGGCGCACCGTCCAGGCATCGTTGAAACGGTGCTCGAACAGGTAGCCGATGGATTCGCGGTCGCTGTCGTAGTAGTCGCCGGGCTCGCCGATGAAGCGGTTGATGGGCAGCATGCCATTGGGGTTGGGCAGCAGCGTGCCCGACCAGGGCAGGAACTGCGCCGTGCTGCCCGTGCGGTCCTGCTGCCAATGGGCCTGCAGGGTGAGCGACGTGGCGGCATTGGGCCGCCAGGCAAGCGAGGGCGCGATCAGGCGCCGGTCGTTCTGCACGTAATCGGTCTGCGTGTCCGCATCGCGCGCCACGGCCACCAGGCGGTACGACCATTCGCCGTCCTGGGTGAGCGGGCCGGTCAGGTCGGCCTGCAGCTGCTTGCGGTTCCAACTGCCGATCTGCACGCCCACCTCGCGCTGCGCCTCTTGCAGGGGGCGCTTGCTCACCATGTTGACCACGCCGGCCACCGTGCCTGCGCCGAACAGCATGCCCGAAGGGCCGCGCAGCACCTCGAGGCGCTCCAGCGTGTACGGCTCGGCGGGGGTGCTGCTGGTGTACCAGTTGTAGTTCTGGCGCAGTCCGTCGAGGTAGGTGTCTGGCGAGCTGCCGCGCACGCGCACGCTGTCGGAACGGCTGTCAAGGCCGTAGGCGTCGCTGCGCACGCCCGCCGCGTACAGCAGCGCCTCCTGGAAGGTGGTGGCCCCCTGGTCCACCAGCTGGTCGCGGGTGACCACGGTGACGGACTGCGGGGTTTCCGACAGCGGCGTGTCGGTCTTGGTGGCGGTGGCTGCATTGCGCGCGCGGTAGCCCACCACCGGGCCGGTAGCCGTCTCCTTCTCCGCGCTGGCGTCGACGCGCACCTCGGACAGCGTGGCCGCCGCGCCCTGTGCCGCCGCCCAGGTGGGGGCCAAACCGAAGGCCAGCGCGATGCCCATGCAGACCGCCGTCTGCCGATGTTGGATTGCCATGATTTTTCAGAATGGAAGTAAGAATGATTACCATTTTAAAAATCAAAGCAGCCTCCTGGACGGATCCGGCGCGGGATGTCGTACAACGACAACATCCTTGGCCCCCGATTTTTTCCTGAATTCATCAAATTTAATAGCAGCTCACGCTTGTATATCAAGCGCAAAGGCCACTTTTATTCACGATCCGGGCGGCGGACTCCCTCCAGAAAAACCAGGGCGATGCCCATATGCCCACAAGCGCGGCCCCAACAAAAAAGCCCGCCGGCCGTAAGGCAAGCGGGCTTCGCGGGTTGCAGGCCAGGCGGGCCTGCCTGGGGCGGGATCAGCCCTCGCTGGGCTGCACCCACCAGTAGATCAGCACCAGCACACCGATGCCGGTCAGGGTCAGCAACTGCCACCAGCCCGAGCGGCCGATGTCATGCAGGCGGCGCGCGCCCACGGCCAGCCCGGGCAGCACCAGCGCGAGGGAGACGATGCCGGAGATCACGTCGCCCAGGAAGCTGGCGACCACCATCACCGCGACCTGGAACAGAAAGAACCACCAGAACTCGGAGCGCACGGCGCGACCCGAGAAACCCGCGTACTGCGTCAGGCAGCTTTTGACAGCCGAAACAAAATCCATACAGAACTCCCTCTCTTTGAAACGTGAAGCCGTTGTGGCAGGGCCAAGCCCCGCGCCATGATAGGGGCGCACAGGGCATCCAGTCCACACGTCCCACCACCCCATCGGCGGCCCCACGCCCGGCAGCCGGGCCACAGGGCAAATTTTGCTTCTTTTTTTATAGCTTGCAGCGCTTGCCGGATAAGCGCTGACGGCCTATTTGAGCATGAATCCTGGTGCTCACGCGGCCTTGCGCAACGCATGCGTGTCGCGCGCCAGCTGCGTGATGCGCGCCCAGTCGCCCGCACGCACGGCGTCGGCGGGCGTCAGCCACGAGCCGCCCACGCAGCGGACGTTGGGCAGCGCCAGGTAGTTGGACGCGGTGGCCTGGGTGATGCCCCCCGTGGGGCAGAAGCTCACCTGGCCGAACGGGCTGGCCCAGGACTTGAGCAGCGGGATGCCGCCCGCGGCCTCCGCCGGGAACAGCTTGAGGAACGAAAACCCGTCCGCCAAGGCCGCCATGATCTCGCTGGACGTGGCCACGCCCGGCAGCAGTGGCAGGTTGAGCCCCTTGCAGGCGCTGCCCACCTCGGACGTGTAGCCAGGGCTCACGGCAAAACGCGCCCCGGCCTCGCTGGCGCGCCGCGCATCGTCGGCGTTGAGCACCGTGCCCACGCCCACCACCGCTTCGGGCAACTGGCGCGCGATGGCGGCGATGGCGGGCAGGCCGGCGGCGGTGCGCAGCGTCACCTCCAGCACCTTCACGCCACCGGCCAGCAAGGCCTCGGCCAGAGGCAGCGCGTCTTCCACGCGGTCGATCACGATGACGGGAATGACCGGGCCATGGCTGGCGATGTCGAGAGGATTCATGGGTTTGTGCTCCTTGGTGTGTTCGGTGTCGGATGCCGCAAGCGGCCTACAAAACTAGCGCGCCTGCTACAGCCATGTGCAGGCGCCTTGTTCCGCACCGCCCGCGTGGCGGCGGAAGTTGGTGAAGAGTTCGCGGCCGAAGCCGGTGGCGGGGTGCGCGGTGTACGGCGCTACAGGGCGGGCGGCCCAGGTGGCCTCATCGACCAGCACATCCAGCGTGCCGGCCACGGCATCCACCCGCACGATGTCGCCATCCAGCACCTTGGCCAGCGGGCCGCCGGCCAGCGCCTCGGGCGTGACGTGGATGGCGGCGGGCACCTTGCCCGACGCGCCGCTCATGCGGCCGTCCGTCACCAGCGCCACCTTGAAGCCCTGGTTCTGCAGCACCGCCAGCGGCGGGGTGAGCTTGTGCAGCTCGGGCATGCCGTTGGCCTGCGGGCCCTGAAAGCGCACCACGGCCACCATGTCCTGCTGCACCTCGCCCGCGCTGAACGCGGCCAGCAGTGCCTCTTGCGAATCGAACACGCGCGCGGGCGCCTCGATGACGTGGCGGTCTTCGGGCACGGCCGAGACCTTGATCACCGCGCGGCCCAGGCGCCCCTGCAGCAGGCGCAGGCCGCCCGTGGGGGAAAACGGATGGGACACCGGGCGCAGCACGGTCTCGTCGCCCGACACCGCCGGTGCGCCCTGCCCGCCCGCGGCGATGCCGCCCGCGTTCACACTGCCCACGCCCGGGTGCATGAAGCCCCCTTGCAGCAGTTCGCGCAGGATCCATGCGGGCCCGCCCGCGGCCTGGAACTGGTTCACGTCGGCATCGCCATTGGGGTACACGCGGGCCAGCAGCGGCACGGCGGACGACAGCTCGTCAAAGTCCGACCAGTCGATCAGGATGCCCGCGCTGCGCGCAATGGCCACCCAGTGGATCAGGTGGTTGGTGGAGCCCCCCGTGGCCAGCAAGGCCGCCATGGCATTGACGATGCAGCGCTCGTCCACCATCCGCCCGATGGGCGTGAAGCGCTGGCCGCGCTTGCCGATGTCGAGCACGGTGCGCACGGCCTGGCGCGTGAAGGCTTCGCGCTCCTCGGTGCCGGGCGGTGCAAAGGCCGCGCCGGGCACGTGCAGGCCCATGGCCTCGAGCAGCATCTGGTTGCTGTTGGCCGTGCCGTAGAAAGTGCAGGTGCCAGGGCTGTGGTACGCGGCGGACTCGGCCTTGAGCAGTTCGTCGCGCCCCACCAGCCCTTGCGCGTACTGCTCGCGCACCTTGGACTTGTCCTTGTTCGACAGCCCCGTGCCCATGGGGCCCGCGGGCACGAACACGCAGGGCAGATGCCCGTAGTGCAGCGCGCCGATGAGCAAGCCGGGCACGATCTTGTCGCACACGCCCAGCAGCAGCACGCCGTCGAACACATCGTGGGACAGCGCTACCGCAGTGGCCATGGCAATGGCGTCCCGGGAGAACAGGGACAACTCCATGCCGGGCGTGCCCTGCGTCACGCCGTCGCACATGGCGGGCACGCCGCCCGCCACCTGCGCGGTGGCGCCGTGGCGCGCGGCCTCGTCACGCAGGATGGCGGGGTAACTCTGGTACGGCTGGTGGGCCGACAGCATGTCGTTGTAGGCCGTGACGACGCCGATGTTGGGCGCCTTCTCCACGGTGACCTTGAATTTTTCGGCGCCGGGCAGGGCCGCGTAGGCATGGGCCAGGTTGGCGCAGCCCATGCGGTCTTGCGCGGGCTTGCGCTGGATCATGGCCTCGACGCCGGCCAGATAGGCGGCGCGGGTGTCCTTGCTGCGCTCGATGATGCGGGCCGTCACGCGCGCTACGACTGAATGCATGGGATGCTCCATCGGTGGGTTGGGCCTGGGCACCTGTTCCAGCGCAGGCCACTGTTTGAGGCCCTAGAATGTAACTCGATAACCATCCCATTTCAACCCATGACCTTGCAGTGCCTGCCCCTTGCGCCCTCCGAACTGGGCGAATCGCCGTTCTGGCACCCCGAGGAAAAATGCCTCTATTGGTGTGACATACAGGGACTGGCGGTGCACGCCTGGACCCCGGGGGACGGCCGCCACCGGCAATGGAAGACTCCCAGCGAACCCGGCTGCTGCGCGCCCGCCGCCGACAAAAAAATAGTAATCGGGTTACGGGACGGCTTTTACCTGCTGGACACCACCACCGGCGCGTTCACCCTGCTGGCCCTGCTGCCCCCCGCCCGCCACGACACCCGCGTGCTGCGCCTGAACGATGGTCGCTGCGATGCGGCGGGCCGGTTCTGGGCGGGGTCGGTCATCAGCCCGCGCACGGCCCCCGACGCCGCGCTCTGGCGCCTGGAGGTGGCCGAGGGTGGTTACCGCGTGCACTACATGGCGGGCGACAACTTCACCGCCAACGGCCTCGCGTTCAGCCCCGACAACCGGTATCTGTACTGGTCCAACACCCCGGAGCACCGCATCGACCGGTTTGACTTCGATGTGGCGACGGGCGCCATCGCCAACCGACAGCCCTGGGTGCAGTTCGACCGCAAGGTGGAAGGCCAGCGCTACGGCGGCCGGCCGGATGGCGCGGCGGTGGATGTGGAAGGCAACTACTGGGTGGCGATGTACGAGGGGGCCTGTGTGCTGCAGCTGTCTCCAGCGGGGCAAGTGCTGCAGCGCATTGAAGTGCCAGTGCAGTGCCCGACCATGGTGTGTTTTGGAGGGGCGGATTTGCGGACGCTGTACATCACGTCGGCGCGGGCGGGAAGGCCGGTGGAGGAACAGGAGGCGGCGATTCCTGCGGGGTCGCTCTTGAGCGTACGGGTCACGGTGACCGGTCTTCCGGTGAACCGCTTCAAGGCCTGAACCGGGCAGGCGAAGGCGCGCGGGGCGGGGCCTCGCGGCATATTGCCCATTCAAAGTTGAGCGCAGTAGACGTCGCGACTGCCGAACTTACCGGGTGAGCACCGGGCGGGGGCCAGCGCGACTTTTCAACCCTTGCTCCCAGTCCGTCCGCCGGGTCCGCATCAGGATCAGCACACCCAGAACCGTTCCGATGGGGAATGCAAAAAGCAGCAGGATTCCGAGAGTTCGCGATAAATTCCGACCCCACAAATGGCCGGAGCGGACACCACGCAATGCGGCGCAATGAAGCACGAAAGGCGTGCCGAAGATGCCCGCAAGAATCAACACTCCGCTTCCACTCGCGTTGTCACCGGCCAAGTAAATGACGCAAAGCAGCGCCGCGCCGATGCCGTAGAAGATTGACAGCCCGAAGTGGATTCGGGCGAGCGACCTGTTCATGAACTGCTCCTTTTGGCGGGATCGTTCCTGTGCACCATACCCGCCCCGCCATGCATGCGCCGCCGCAGCCGCGTGCGGTGCCAGCCGAGGCGACGAAGCCCACGGCTCAATCACCCGTTTTCATCGCCCCCAGCACGTCATAACACGCCCCCATGTTGTGATAGTCCACCTTCCCCGCGTTGCTCTTCTCTCGCGTGTGGTTGCGGTTGGCACCGTCGAGGACGCGAAACCACGCGCCGTGTTCGTGGTCCACGAAGTGCTCCCAGCAATACGCCCAGATTCGGTCGTACCAGTCCCAATAGCGCTCGTCGCCCGTGCGCACAGCCAGCACCGTCGCAGCCGCCATGCTCTCGGCCTGCACCCAGTGGTATTTGCCGTCGTCGCAGATGCTGCCGTCGGGCGCCATGCCGTAGACGATGCCGCCGTGCACGGCATCCCAGCCCTTCTCCAGCGCTGTGTCGAAGAGGAAGCGCGCGCAGGGCAGATGCCAGTCCGCCGGCGCCAGGGCGTCCAGTTGCAGCAGCAGCTTGGCCCATTCGGTCTGGTGGCCCCAGGGGCGGAAGATGTTGCTGCGGTCGTGGCGGTTGTAGTCCCAGTCCACCGACCAGTCGGCGTGGTAGTGCTCCCACACCCAGCCCTCGGCGGCAGGGGCCGAGGTGCGGTCCGACAACGCGGCCTGGCGCTGGCAGATGCCCTGCGCGAGCTGTTCGGCGCGCTGGATATAGCGCTGCTCGCCGGTGGCGCGAAAAGCCGAGATCATGGCCTCACAGGCGTGCATGTTGGCGTTCTGGCCCCGGTAGTCCGCCAGCACCCAGTCGGGCGACGCCTCATCGGCGTACAAGCCCTGCGCGGGCTGCCAGAAGTGCTGCCCGGCGGTGTCGAAAGCCTCGGCCAGCCAGGCGCGGGCCTCGGGCACGCCGGCCTCGAACGCACGCGCGTACGCCAGCATCACGAAGGCCATGCCGTAGCAGTGCCGCGTGGCATCGAGCACAGTGGCGCGGCCATCGTGCCAGTCAATCAGCCATGCATAGCCGCCCGTGGCGGGGTTGAGGAAGGCGTCGCGCACAAACTGCAGCGCGTGCCGCATGCTGGCCTGGTAGCGCGCCTCGCCCGTGGTGCGGTACAGCATGGCGTGCGTGACCACAAAACGCGTGGCGCTGACCAGGTGGCGGGTGCGCGTGTCGTACACCGTGCCGTCGTCCAGGAAGAAGTGGTGCATGCCGCCGCTCGCGTCGGTGGCCACGGGCTCGTAGAACGCCATGGTCTGGCGGATGTGCGCGCGCAGGAAGTCGGCGGACCGGAAATCCGGCCGGGGTGCGGTCATGGTGTCTCCTCGAAAAATCGCCAGTGCCCGTGGTCGCGCCGCCACAGGACGGCCGCCACCGGTCTTTGTCAAATGCCGGCGCGCAGCCGGGCGAGCAACCCGGCGGTGGAACCGTCGAGCCCTGCGGCATCGCCGCTGGCCAGGCGCGCCTCGATGTCCTTGGCCAGCACCTTGCCCAGTTCCACGCCCCACTGGTCGAAGCTGTTGATGCCCCACAGGCTGCCGCTCACGAACACGCGGTGTTCCTGCAGCGCGATCAGCGCGCCCAGCGACGCGGGGGTGAGCGCATCCAGCAGCAGGAAGGTGCTGGGCCGGTTGCCCGGGAAGTGGCGGTGGCCGTCCTCCCCGTCCTTGCCCACCATCAGCGCCTGGGCCTGCGCCAGGGCGTTGGCCAGCAGCTTGTCGTGGTGGCCTTCCAGTGGATGGGTGGGCTGGCGCACGGCGATGAGCTCCAGCGGCAGCACGTCGGTGCCCTGGTGCAGCATCTGGAAGAACGCGTGCTGGCCGTTGGTACCCGGCTCGCCCCACAGCACGGGCGACGTGGCATAGGGCAGCGGCTGGCCGTCCAGCCCCACGCGCTTGCCGTTGCTTTCCATCTCGAGCTGCTGCAGATAGGCCGGCAGGCGGCGCAATGCCGCGTGGTAGGGCGCGATACAGCGGCTGGTGAAGCCATGGAAGTTGCGGTACCAGATGTCCAGCAGGCCCAGGCGCACCGGCAGGTTCTGCGCCAGGGGCGCCGTGCGAAAGTGCTCGTCCATGGCGTGCGCTCCGGCGAGCAGATCGCGGAAGCCCGCAGAGCCAATCGCGATCGCGATGGGCAGGCCAATGGCCGACCACAGCGAATAGCGCCCGCCCACCCAGTCCCAGAAGCCGAAGGTGGTGGTGATGCCCAGCGCCTTCGCGGCATCGACATTGGTGGTGAGCGCCGCAAAGTGGCGCCCCACATCCTGACCACCTTGCGCCACAAACCAGGCCAGCGCCGAGCGCGCGTTGGTCATGGTTTCTGCGGTGGTGAAGGTCTTGGAGGCGATGAGGAACAGCGTGTTCTCGGCCTTGAGCGACTGCATCACCGTGTGCAGTTCGTGGCCGTCCACGTTGGAGACAAAGTGCAGCCGCTTGCCCCGCGCGCGGAACTGCTCCAGCGCCAGCACGGCCATGTGCGGGCCCAGGTCCGAACCGCCGATGCCGATGTTCACCACGTCGGTGATGGCGCCATCCGCACGCACCGTGTCGGCATAGGCCAGCATGGCATCCAGCGTGGTGTGCACCTGGGCCAGCTTCTGCGCGATGTCCGGCCCGTCGCCGGGCAGCGCCAGGCCCCGGGGCCGGCGCAGCAGCGTGTGCAGCACGGCGCGCCCTTCGGTGCTGTTGATGGGCTGGCCACCGAACATGGCGTCGCGGTGCTGTTCCAGGCCACAGGCGCGGGCCATGTCCAGCAGCAGCGCCTCGGTGGCGGCGTCCCACAGGTTCTTGGAAAGATCCGCAAACACCTCGGGCGCGTGCTGGCTGAAGTGCCCAAACCGCTGCGCATCGCTGGCAAAGGCCTCCCGCAGGTCCAGACGGCTGCCATCTGCGGTGAACGCGGCCTGCAACTGAGGCCACTCTAGGGTTTGGTCGCAACGGAGGGAGGGCATGGTGGATTCAGGATATCGGGGAGGTGAAAACCGGCGAGATAGTAACTTGATTACACAATTTTTCTGATACTTTTCTGCACACGAACTGTCAAAAAACGTTTACAGCCTCTACAGCTACACAACCCAATGTAACGAGATTACAATTTCCAGCCTCAGACGCACACAACACCCTGATATGGAGACCCCATGAGTTTTGACCTTGTCCTGTTCGGTGGAACAGGTGATCTGGCGTGGCGCAAACTCATGCCGGCGTTGTTCCAGGCGTTCCGGCACGGAACGCTGCCCGAGGGAGGCCGCATCATTGCGGTGGCGCGCGACGAGCTGAGCCATGAACAATACCGCAGCCTGATCCAGTCGCGCTTTGACAGCGTGGATCTGGCCAAGCGCCCCACCCCGGACGAGTTCGAACGCTTCGGCGCCCTGCTGCACTACCTGCGCATGGACCTGTCGCAAACGCAGGACTACGCGCGCCTGGCCACCTTGCTGCACGAGCGCGCCGCCGACACCGTGGTGATGTACGTGGCCACCGCGCCCAGCCTTTTCACCAACGTGTGCGAACAGATCGCCGCCGTGGGCCTGAACGGCCCCGCCACCCGCGTGGTGCTGGAAAAGCCCCTGGGCCACGACCTCAAATCCAACCAGGCCATCAACGACACGCTGCGCCGCGTGCTCAAGGAAGAGCAGGTCTTTCGCATCGACCACTACCTGGGCAAGCCCGCGGTGCAGAACCTGTTTGCGATGCGCTTTGGCAACGCGCTGTTCGAGCCACTGTGGCGGCGCGAGAACATCGCCAACATCCAGATCACCATCGCCGAGGAGCTGGGCGTGGAAACGCGCGGCGCCTTCTACGACCAGACCGGCGCGCTGCGCGACATGGTGCAGAACCACGCGCTGCAGCTGCTGTGCGCCATCGGCATGGAGCCGCCCATCAACTCCAGCGCCAATGCGATCCGCGACGAGAAGCTCAAGGTGCTGCAGTCGCTCAAGCCCTGGAGCATGGAGACCATTGGCCAGCACGTGATCCGCGGCCAGTACGCCGCGGGCAAGACCCACGGGCACAACGTGCCGGGCTACCTGCAGGAAAAAGGCGTGGCCAGCGACAGCACCACCGAGACCTTCGTGGCGCTGCGCACCGAGATCAGCAACTGGCGCTGGGCCGGCGTGCCGTTCTACATCCGCACCGGCAAGCGCCTGGCGGGGCGCGATGCGCACATCGTCGTCAACTTCCGCCCCGTGCCGCACCCCATCTTCAAGATGCCCTCGGGCGCGGTGAACCGGCTGGTGATCAACCTGCAGCCCAGGGACGGCCTGGAGCTGCACCTGCTGGCCCAGGGCGCGGCCCAGCACCAGACCGAACCCGCGCTGTCGCAGGTGGCGCTGAACCTGGACTTCGACCAGCGCTTCGGCACCGAGCGCGTGGGCGCGTACGAGCGCCTGCTGCTGGACGTGATCGCCGGGCGGCTGAACCTGTTCGTGCGCAGCGACGAACAGGAGGAAGCCTGGCGCTGGGTGGAGCCCATCCTGCAGCACTGGAAGAACGACCCCGCGGGCCCGCGGCCGTACGCACCGGGCAGCTGGGGCCCGAGCGCCGCCAGCGCCATGATCGCGCGCGACGGGCATTGCTGGAGCGAAGAGATGTGATGCCATGGAAAAGAAAGGCCCTGCGGGGCCTTTCTTGCTCCCGGCCCCGGCGGTCTAGCGCCTGACGGGCCCCGGCCCCACCAGCTCGATCGGCAGACCGTCCGGATCGGCGAAGAAAGTAAACGACGCGCCCGTGAACGGATCGATGCGCACCGGCTCTGCCGCCACGCCATGCGCGGCCAATGCCGCCAGACTGGCGTCCATATCCGCCACGCGCAAGGCCAAGTGGCGCAGGCCGCAGGCCTCGGGATACGACGGGCGGGCCGGCGGGTTCGGAAAGGAAAACAGCTCCACCTGCGAACCATCGGGCAATTGCAGGTCCAGCTTGTACGACTCGCGCTCGGCACGGAACACCTCGTTCACCACCGGCAGGCCCAGCACCTCGGTGTAGAAGCGGCGCGAGCGTGCGTAGTCGCTGGCGATGATGGCCACATGGTGCACACCGCTGACCTGCAAGGCGGGGCCGCTCATCCTCCGGAGCCCGCGATGTCCAGCGCGCGCGACGCGCCGTGCAGCGCGGGCGTGGCGCTCGGATCGATGACCCAGCAGGGTATCGACGCGAGGTACGGCTGAAACCGCCCCTTGGCCTCGAACCGCGCGCGGAAGGAGGATTTGTCGAACCACGCGCCCAGGCGCGGCACCATGCCCCCGCCGATGAAGACGCCCCCGCGTGCCCCCAGGGTGAGTGCCAGGTTGCCCGCCACGCTGCCCAGAAAGCCGCAGAAAAGATCCAGCGCCTCCAGCGCCAGCGCGTCGTGGGACTGCAGTGCCAGCTCGGTCACCTGGGCGGCCGAGCTGACCTCCTTGCCACCCCGCTGCGCGAGGCGGCGCAGCGCGTGGTACAGGTCCACCAGCCCCGCACCACACACAGCGCGCTCGGCCGACACATGGCCGTAGCGCTCCTGCAGGATGGCCAGCACATCGAATTCGCGCTGCGTCTGCGCCGCCAGCGACACATGCCCGCCCTCCCCCGACAAGGGCACGCCGTTGCTGGAGCCGGGCGGGAACACCAGCCCCGACACGCCCAGGCCCGTGCCCGGGCCCAGCAACGCTATCGCGGCGCCCGGCACCGCCTCGCCGCCGCCCACGGGGCGCAGCAGGTCGGGCGTGAGCAGGGGCAGCGCCAGTGCCAGTGCGGTGAAGTCGTTGATGACCACCAGCCGCTCGAAACCAAACGCCTCGCGCACCGCACGCTGCGAAAAGCTCCAGCTGTGGTTGGTCATGCGGATCGCGTCGCCCGTGACGGGGTTGGCAATGCCGAAAGCCGCCTCGCGCGGGGTGGGCACACCCACTTCTTTCAGATAGGCCGCCAGCGCGGCATCCACGGTGGGGAACTGCGCGCAGGGCAGCACCCGCGTGTCGTTCAAGGGACCGCCCGGCTCGTTCTGCCAGGCCAGCCGGATGTTGGTGCCGCCGATGTCGGCGAGAAGGCGCTGAGGGTGCATAGGAAAAAGATGGAGACCAAAGGTCACACGCCCCGCTGCCCTGCGGCAGACGGCGGCCCGTGGATCATGAATGCTATTATTTATATAGCTATTCGCGCTTTATGGACAAGCGCTGGAGCCTCTTTTTACCTGAATTACCTCTCCAGGCAAAGACCAAAGCCCCTTCTTGCGGCGACCCAGCGGCGGGAGGCTCGTCCTTCTCAGCCCGTCAATCGCTCTTCGGACTTCGCATCGAACCAGTGGGCGTTGGCCGGTGCCACCGTCAGGCCCACCTGGTCGCCCGGCTGCACCCGGGTTTGTGCGTCGGTGCGCAGCGTGACGCTGCCTGCGGCGGTGTCCACCATCACGTAGGTGTCGGGGCCCGTGGGCTCCACCACGCTCACCTGCCCGCGCCAGGGCGCACCGTCCTGCAGCTGCAGGTGCTCGGGGCGCACGCCCAGCAGCATCTCCGCGGCGCCCGTGGGCGGTGCCAGGTCCAGCGCAGCGCCCACGATGCCAAACTGACCGCCGGCCTGCACGCCACCGCGCAGCAGGTTCATGGTGGGCGAGCCGATGAAGGTCGCCACGTAGGTGTTGGCCGGGCGGTTGTAGATCTCGTCGGGGGTGCCCAGCTGCTGCACGACGCCGCCCTTCATCACCGCGATGCGCGAGCCCAGGGTCATGGCCTCGACCTGGTCGTGCGTCACGTACACGCTGGTGATGCCACTGGCCTGGTGCAGGCGCTTGATCTCGGCGCGCATCTCCACGCGCAGCTTGGCGTCCAGATTGGACAGCGGCTCGTCGAACAAAAAGAGCTGCGGCTGGCGCGCCAGCGCCCGGCCCATGGCCACGCGCTGGCGCTGGCCTCCCGAGAGCTGGCTGGGCCGGCGGTCCAGCAGGTGGCTGATCTGCAGCATGGCCGCCACTTCGTCGATGCGCTTTTGCCGCTCGGGCCTGGGCATCTTGCGCATCTCCAGCGCAAAGCCGATGTTGTCGGCCACGGACAGCGTGGGGTACAGCGCGTAGCTTTGGAACACCATGGCGATGTCCCGGTCGCGCGGGGGCATGCCCACCACGTTCTTGCCGGCGATGCGGATCTCGCCCTCGGTGGGCTCGTCCAGGCCCGCAATGATGTTCAGCAGCGTGGACTTTCCGCAGCCCGAGGGGCCGACCAGGATGAGGAACTCGCCTGGCGCGACGTGGATGTCCACCTTGCGCAGCACCTCCACGCTCTTGTCGCCCTTGCCAAAACGCTTGTTGATGCCTGCGATGTCGAGTGATGACGCCATGATCTCTACTTACCTTCTTAACCTTTGACGGCGCCGGCAGTGAGCCCGCGCACAAAAAACTTACCGGCCAGCACATAGATCACCATCGTGGGCAGGCCCGCGATGATCGCGGCCGCCATGTCCACGTTGTAGGCCTTCACGCTGCTGCTGGTGTTGGCCAGGTTGTTCAGGCCCACGGTCACCGGCTTGGAGTCGGTGCCCGAGAACACCACCCCGAACAGGAAGTCGTTCCAGATGTTGGTGAACTGCCAGATCAGCGTGACCATGATGATGGGCGTGGACAGCGGCAGCACGATGCGCCAGAAGATCTGGAAGAAGCTCGCGCCGTCCATGCGCGCGGCGTTCACCAGCTCTTTCGGAATGGCCGCGTAGTAGTTGCGAAAGAACAGCGTGGTGCCGGCCAGCCCCGCCAGGCAGTGCACCAGCACCAGGCCCGTGATGGAGCTCGACAGCCCCAGCCAGCCGAGCACCTGGCTCATCGGCAGCAGCACCACCTGGAAGGGCATGAACACGCCGAACAGCAGCATGCCGAACAGCGCATCGCTGCCCCGGAACTTCCACAGGCTGAGCACGTAGCCGTTGAGCGCGCCCCACACGGTGGAGATCAGCACCGCCGGCACGGCCATGGCCACCGAGTTCAGGAAGAACGGGCGCAGGCCGTTGCAGTCCACGCCGGTGCAGGCGCTGGACCACGCGGTGCCCCAGGCCGACCAGTTCAGCGCGGCGGGCAAGGCCAGCAGCGACGTGCTGCGGATCTCCTCGGCGTCCTTGAAAGACGTGACCAGCATCGCGTACAGCGGCAGCAGGAAAAAGGCGGTGGCCAGGGCCAGCACCGCGTAGACCAGCAGGCGGCCCACGGAAGGAAATACAGAAGGCTTAGCGGTCATGGGGCTTGGTCCGCAGTTCGCTGTAGAGATAAGGAATGACCAGCGCCGCCACGGTGGCCAGCATCATGGTCGCGCTGGCCGCGCCCAGGCCGATCTGGCCGCGCGAGAACGACATGGTGTACATGAACGTTGCGGGCACGTCGGTGGCAAAGCCGGGGCCACCGGCCGTGAGTGCCATCACCAGGTCGAAGCTCTTGATCGCCAGGTGCGACAGCACCATGAGCGTGGAGAAGAACACCGGCCGCAGCGCGGGCAGCACGATGCGCCAGTAGATGCGCGGCAGCGATGCGCCATCGACCTGCGCGGCCTTGATGATGCTGTCGTCGATGCCGCGCAGGCCGGCGAGGAACAGCGCCATCGCAAAGCCCGCGCTCTGCCAGATGCCGGCGATCACCACGCAGTAGATGGCCATCTCGGTATCGACAAGCCAGCCGAATTCAAAGTGAGGAAAGCCCCAGTCGCGCACCATTTTTTCGATGCCCAGGCCCGGGTTCAGCAGCCATTTCCAGGCCGTGCCCGTGACCACGAAGGACAGCGCCATCGGGTACAGGTAGATCGTGCGCAGCGCGCCCTCGGCGCGGATTTTCTGGTCCAGCAGCACGGCCAGCACCACGCCGATGGCCAGGGACCCGCCCACGTAGCCCACGCCGAAGATGCCCAGGTTCTTCAAGGCCACCCACCAGCGGTCCATCTCCCACAGGCGCTCGTACTGCGCCAGGCCCGCCCACTCGTAGTTGGGCAGCATGCGCGAAACGGTCAGGCTCAATACGCCGTTCCACAGCATCAGGCCGTAGATGAACGCAAAACCCAGAACAAAAGCCGGTGTCACGACCAGCTTGGGCAACCATGTCTCGAACGTATTCTTGGTCATCGCCGGGCCCCCCCATGGTGAAGAAACATCCCCCTCGGGGGCAGCGACCCGCGCGGCGGCGGAGCGTGGGGGTCATTTTTCATGGCTGCGAAAAAATTTCTGGCATGTGCCTGCATATGAAAAAAAGGGGGGCACGCACAGAGTGCCCCCCAAAGAACAAAGTCACCTCTGACTAACTCGCTAACTCACTTCACCATTCCATGTCCGGGCCACAGGGGCCGCCGCGCCGGGCCAAGCCCCGCGCCGCGCCTCCCTGCGGCCCGAAGTGGAATCACTTACCACCAGACCTCGTACTGCACACCCACCAGCGTGCGCGAAGTCTTGCCGTTGGCACCGAAGGTGGCCGCATTGGCCACGGCGGCGGCCTGGTTCCAGTTGGCCTTGGTTACATACAGGCGCAGCTCGGGGCGCGACCAGAAATCTTCCGACAGGGCCAGGGCACCCGCCAGCGTGACCTTGGACAGGCGCTGGTCGGGGCCCGTGCCCTTGCGCGTGGTGGTGGACAGCTCGGCCAGCATCTTGAAGTTCTGCGTGAACGCGTACGAACCACGGCCGCCCAGCGAGAAGTCCTTGGTCTCCACGCCGGTCAGGTCGGCCTTGTTGGTCTGGTAGCCAATGAGCGCCTGGCCGCCGAAGGGGCCGCTTTGCCAGTTGATGGAGTCAGCGATGCGCGTGGAGCGCCGGCCGGGCCGGCTGCCGTCGATGGCCTCGAACTCCCCGTCGATGCGGGCATGGCCCCGCGAGGTCTGCAGGTACAGGGTATTGCTGATGCTGGGCAGCAGGAATTCCTTTTGCGTGTGCATCAGCGAGACGCCCGAGCCCGAGCCGCCATTGGCCTGGCCCTTGCCGCCCACGGCCGTCAGCAGCACGCGCAGCTTGCCGCCGGGGTTGGTGTTGATTTCCGACAGGTCGGCGTTGATGCGGTGCGCCTTGACGTTGTTGGGCAGGTTGCCGTCGAACTTGTCGCCGGTGAACACGCCCACACCCAGCTTCATGCCGCCGATCGGCACATCGGTCACGCCGGCGCCGATGTTGTCGCCGTAGTTGAGCAGGAAGTAGTCGACGATGTGCACGTCCTGGATCCGCAGGCGGCGCTGGCCGGCCCAGAACTTGGCCTCGGGCGAGAACGAGAAGCCGCTCATTTCCACGTAGGCCTGCTCGGTGCTGATGTCGCCGCTGCCCCACTTGGCGGGCATGTAGTTCACCTTCCACTTGATGCCGTTGGTCTCGAAGCCGCGCGCGAAGTTGACTTCGATGCCGTTGTCGCCCTCGTTGCCCAGGCGGAACTTCTGCAGCTCGCCGCCGAGCGACAGGTTGCCCTTGACGCCGTCGGAGTGGTTGAACACGGGACCACCCCGCGAGTAACCGTTCATCTCGAAGCCGGCAACTTCCAGTGCCATGGCTCCATTCATCGCGCATGCGGCGGCCAAAGCCACCGCCGTGAGGCGGTTTCTTTTCATCATGTTGATTCCCTCAGTGGTGGTGGTTTATTTGGTCTTCGCGGCGGTCGCGATCTTCTTCATGGCGTCGGCGACGCTCACCTTGTCGTCATTCCAGAACTGGCTGACCACGTCCTTGATGGCGCCTTCCGTGGCGGGCGCGATCGCCATGCCATGGGCCACGCTGGGCAGCAGGCTGCCGCTCTTGGCGGTGTCGGCGAAGTCCTTGGCCGAGGCCTTGGCGCAGTCGTCGAACTTGTCCATCTTCTGGCCGGCGCGCACCGGGATGGAGCCCTTGTTGAGGTTGAACACCTCCTGGAATTCGGGGCTCATGATGGAACTGGCCAGGTCGCTCTGCGCCTTCTGGGCAGCGGCATCCTTGAGCTTGAACAGGATGAACGAGTCCACGTTGAAGGTGAACGACGTGGTCGTGCCCGGCGCCGCGGCGCACAGGAAGTCCTTGCCCGGCGCCTTGTTGGCCGCCAGGAACTCGCCCTTGGCCCAGTCACCCATGAGCTGGAAGCCCGCCTTGCCCTGGATCAGCATGGCCGTGGCCAGATTCCAGTCGCGGCCGGGTGCGCCGGGGTCGGTGTATGACTTGATGCGGCGGAAGGTTTCCAGCGACTTCTTCATGGTGTCGCTGTTGATGGCCTTGTCATCGAGCTTGACCAGGGCGTCCTGGTAGAACTTGGGGCCGCCGACGCCCAGCACCACCGATTCGAAGGTGGTGAAATCCTGCCAGTTCTGGCCCCCGTGGGCCACGGGCACCAGGCCCGCGGCCTTGAGCTTGTCGGCGGCGGCGAAGAACTCGTCCCAGGTCTTGGGCATGGCGGTAACGCCGGCCTTCTTCAGGGCCTCGGAGCTGCCCCACATCCAGTTGACCCGGTGCACGTTGACGGGGGCCGCCACGTAGGCGCCCTTGTACTTCATGACATCGGCGACCACCTTGGGCAGCAGCTCGTCCCACTTCTCGGCCTTGGCCAGGGCGTCCATGTTGGCCAGCACGCCTTCGGAGGCCCACTCCTGGATGGCCGGGCCCTTGGTCTGCGCGGCCGAAGGCGGGTTGCCCGAGATCACGCGGCTCTTGAGCACGGTCATGGCGCTGTCGCCGCCGCCGCCGGCCACGGCGAAATCACGCCAGGTGTGGCCCTTGGCCTGCATGATCTTCTTGAGCTCGGCCACCGACTTGGCCTCGCCGCCCGAAGTCCAGTAATGCAGGACCTCGACCTCCCCCGCGCTGGCGGACATCGCTGCCGCCAGGCCCACCGCCACTGCGGCGATCTTTGTCATCTTCCACATACCCTTGTCTCCTCGATGTTTGAATCCGTTTGGTGCGCAGCAGACCGGTGCCGTTCAGCGCAGTCGGTACTTTAATTACAATAATTAATGAACATATCAGGACTTTCCCGGGGTGTGCTTTCTCCGCCAGGGCTCCACCCTGTTACCGGATTACGTGCGGCGCGCAGGCCCCGCCCCCGCGCCACCCCGGGCAGGCGGACCGGCGCAGCCGCGCAGGCCGCTTTGTTATGCTCAATCCCATGGCCACGATACTGATAGTCGAAGATGATGCCCTGTTGCTGGACGCGCTGACCGGGCAGCTGCAGCAGCTGGAGTTCGGCGTCTGCACGGCGTCGAGCGTGGCCGAGGCCACCGCCCTTTTGCAGGCGCAGGCGGTGGACGGCATCATCCTGGACCTGGGCCTGCCGGGCGCCGACGGCATGGAGCTGCTGACCTGGGCGCGCACCCACATCGCCGGCCTGCCGGTGCTGATTCTCACCGCGCGCGACGGCGTGGAGGACCGCGTGCTGGGCCTCAACGCCGGGGCCGATGACTACATCACAAAACCCTTCAACATGCAGGAGCTGCAGGCCCGCCTGCAGGCCATGCTGCGCCGCGCGCGGCAACCGGCGTTCACCCAGGCGAGCAGCGCCGGGGGCCCCGGCACCACCATCGGCCCCCTGGCGCTGGACCACGCCAGCCACAGCGCGGCCCTCGACGGCGAGCCGCTGGACCTCACCCAGCGCGAATGGGAGCTGCTGGAGCTGCTCGTGAACCGCTGCGGCGAGGTGGTCACGCGCGACGACGTGCTGGCCGCCTGGCGCGCCAGCCCGCCCGAGCCCGGGCAGACCGCCGCGCCGCTGAACTCCAATGCGCTGGAGGTCTACGTGCACCGGCTGCGCAAGAAGCTCGACCCGTCGCCGCTGAACATCCGCAACATCCGGGGCCTGGGCTACATGCTGGCGAAACCATGAACAACCCCCTGAGGCGCTGCGCGCCTTCCCCCTTCTCTCGCGCTGCGCGCGGGAAGGGAGACGCCGCCGGCGCGGCGGGGCGGCCCTTGCGCGGCGGCCCTGGCATCGGCCGCGCCAGTTTCATACGGCCTGCACTGGGCCACCACTGACATGCGGCAGGTCCCGGGGGTCTCCCTGCAGCGCAAGCTGCTGCTGTGGCTGCTGCTGCCCCAGCTCGTGCTGTGGCTGTCGGGCGGTTTCCTGGCGTGGCGCATCGCGCTGCAGAACGGCGAAAAGGGCATCGACCAGACGCTGACCCAGTCGGTGCGCGCGCTGGCGCGGCAGATCAAGCCCATTGGCGACGGGCTGCTGGTGGATTTCCCCAAGGCCGCGCAGGACATCCTGGAGCAGGACCCGGCCGACCGCATCACCTACATGGTGTCGTCCCCGCCCGGCCGCTTCCTGCTGGGCAATGCCCAGCTGCCCGCGCCGCCACCGGTGGAGGTGCGCGTGGGCGATCCGTACCTCTACCACGCGCGGGTGGACGACCGCCCCGTGCGCGTGGCGCTGCTCGACGTGGACTACGGCACGCCCCAGACGCGGCAGACCCTGCGCGTGCAGGTGGCCCAGAGCCTCACGGTGCGCGAACGCATCGCGCAGGAGCTGCTGGAGCAGATGGTGTTCCCGATGGGGCTGATGGGGCTGGCGCTGAGCGCGGTGGTCTACGCGGGCGTGCTGCGCGGCCTGCAGCCGCTCAAGCGCCTGGAGGCCCAGATCGAGCAGGCCGGCGCCCGGCCCCAGGCGGGCACCACGCCCCTGCCGCCCATCGAGCTGACCTCGGCCCCCCAGGAGGTGCATTCGCTGGCCAGCACCATCAACCGGCTGCTGGAGACCGTGGCTCGCGGGCAGCAAAAGGAAAAGCGCTTCCTCAACGATGCCGCGCACCAGCTGCGCACGCCGCTGGCGGGGCTCATCGGCCAGACCGAGCTGGCGCTGCACGAGAGCCATGAGCCCGCGGTGCAGGAGCGGCTGCACAAGGTGCTGTCGGCCGCGCAGCGCAGCGCCCACCTGGTGCACCAGCTGCTGCAGCTGGCGCGCTCGGAATCGAACGTGGAGATGCAGTCCATCGACCTGGCGGCGCTCGCGCGCGAGGTGGCCCGCGAATGGGCGGCCCGCGCCCTGGCGCAGGGCATGGACCTGGGCTATGAGGGCGACGACCAGCTGGCGGTGCAGGGCCACCCGCTGCTGCTGCGCGAGGCGCTCAACAACCTCATCGACAACGCGCTGCACTACGCGGGCGAAGGCGCCACCGTGACGGTGCGCGTGGGCCGCGAGGAGCCCGGACGCTGGGCCCTGCTGGTGGTGGAGGACGACGGGCCCGGCGTGCCGGCCGAGCACCTGGGCGATCTGTTCGCGCGGTTCTGGCGGGGGTCGGACAAGGCGGGCGGGTGCGGGCTGGGGCTGTCGATCGTGGAGGAGATCGCGCTGCGGCATGGGGGCCGGACGGTGGCCGAGGGGGTGGTGCCGAGGGGATTGCGGGTGGGGATGCGCTTGCCTGCGGGGTGAATCTTTAGGTGTTTTGGCTCCTGGCGCTTATCTATCAAGCGCTAGCAGCTATTGTTTTTATAGTTCACGCCGTGCCTGAGTGAAGGGCGGAGGCCGGGGTGTGCGCCCGGCGGCGCAGTGACTTTCTTTTGCTTCGCCAAAAGAAAGTCACCAAAGAAAAGGC
>NZ_JBWKMT010000005.1:0-595309 GCF_059415185.1 Acidovorax sp. GW821-FHT10E04 | reverse complement strand
AAACCCCCCCCCCCCAGATCTATACGCGGGTCTCGTGGGCTCGGAGATGTGTATAAGACCCCCCCCCCACCCCCCCTCCGCCTGCACCCGGCTCCCACGCGCCGGCGGCGCCGGCCCGCCGCCGGGCGCCCCCGCCGCCCCGGCGGGCCAGCGATCGCATCGCGCACCTGCAGGACCTGGCCAGCATCGCCCGCCGCCTGCGCGAGGAGCACGCGCGCGCCGAGGCCGACGAAAAGGCCCGCCGCGAGGCCGCCGCGCGCCTGGAGGCCGAGCGCCACCTCTTCAGCCGCAGCGTAGGCCCCGTCACGCCGCTGCGCAGCCCCAACGTGGCACGCCTGCGCCGCCACAAGCCGCCACCGCTGCCCGTGCAGCACTGGCTGGACGAAGAGCGCGTGCTGGTCGAATCCATCAGCGACGACTTCGACGTGAGCACCCTGCTCGACACCGACGACCAGCTGAGTTTTCGCCGCCCCGGCATCGGCGTGGAAATCACGCGCCGCCTGCGCTCGGGCCACTGGAGCATCCAGCGCCAGCTGGACCTGCACGGCCTGCGCGTGGACGAAGCGCGCGAGGCACTGGGCGAATTCATCCGCCACGCCCACAAGGCCGGCCTGCGCTGCGTGCGCGTGGTGCATGGCAAGGGCCTGGGCTCTCCGGGCAAGAGTCCGGTGCTCAAGAGCCGCGTGCAGCGCTGGCTGGTGCAAAAAAGCGAAGTGCTGGCCTTCGTGCAGGCCCGGCCCATCGACGGCGGCGCGGGCGCGCTGGTGGTGCTGCTGCAGCCCGTGCATCCACGCCAGCGCTAGGCACGCGCAGCGCAGATCGCCCCGCTCTGCCCTGCGCACCTGGAGAGCCGGGCAGCCTGCCGTGTTGCCGACGCCCGCCGCGACGGCCGCTACCACAGCCGCTGCAACGGTTGTGGCGATGCACCCTGCCTCACGCCGTCTTGGTGCGTCCCGCGGGCGCCAGCCCCCGCATCTCCAGCCGCACGCCCAAGCCCTTGAGCTCCTCGCTTTTGCGCAACTGCAAGTGGCCCCCATAGGCCTGCGCGATCTGGCTGGCAATCGCCAGGCCCAGCCCGCTGCCCTGCACGGACTCGTCAAAACGCACACCCCGCTGGCCCGCCGCCTGCAGTTGTGCGGGCGTCATGCCGGGGCCATCGTCTTCGATGTCCAGGCACAGGCTGGCATGTTCTGCGCCACCTTGCACCGACACAGACACCGACAGTGTCAGCCGCACCCGCGAGGCGGCCCACTTGCCCGCGTTGTCCAGCAGGTTGCCCAGCACCTCCTCCAGGTCGGCGCGTTCTCCGCGCCAGTGCAGCGGGCCTTGGGTATCGTCTGCCAGCATCCAGTCCAACCCCTGCGCGGCGTGCAGGCGCTCCATCATGCGCAGCACCTGGGCCACGCAGTCGCGCACGTCCACGGCTTGGCCGGTGCTGCCGGGGTGGGCGTGCAGCGCATCGCTCAAGGTGCGGGCCTGGTAGCGATCCACCAGCTGGGCCATGGCCTCGACCTGGCGCTGCACCTCGCTGCCGGGCACCTGCGGCTGCGCGCTGGCCTGTGCGCTCAGCAGGGCCAGAGGCTTCTTGAGCGCGTGGTTCAGGTCCACCGCATGGGCCCGCGCGCGGGCCACCACGTGCGCGTTGTGCGCCAGCAGGCCTGCCAGCTCGTTCTGCAGGGGCTGCAGGTCGCGCCCCGTGGGGGCGGCCAGGTGCAGCGCCACATCGGGCCCTGCGCCCTGCGGCGCGCGCAGGGCGCCCAGCATGACCTCCAGCCGGCGCAGCGGCGCCAGCCCCACCCGCACCTGCAGCCACGCCAGCCCCCCGGTGAGCAGCATCAGCACCAGCCCGGCCACCACCAGCGTGCGGTCGATCTGCCGCATGCTGCTGTGCAACTGCGCGGCCGGGCCGTAGACCGTCAGCGTGACCTCCACGGGAGGCTGGCCCAGGGTGACCGGCTGGGTCAGCGCCAGCAGGGATTCCTGCAGCGGCCCCATGGCCCGGTGCAGCGTGACAGAGCCGGTGGTGGGCGCAGGCTCGGCCGGCAGGCTGTCCATGTCCCACAGCGAACGTGACCGCAGCACATCGCTGCCCGCCTGCGCGCGCCAGTACCACCCGGCGTAGATGGCGCTGAACTCATCGGCGCCGCCGGTGGACTCCCGCAAGCCGCCCTGGGGCCCCAGGTGCAGCCGCGCGCCCACGCGCTGGGCCTTGTCGCGCAGCACCTGCTCGAAGCTGGCCAGCAGGCTCTGGTGCATCTGCACGCGCAGCCACAGACCCCCGGCGCCCACCAGCAGCAGCATGGGGACCAGCGCCAGCAGCGCAATGCGCGTGGCCATGGGCCACTGGGCCAGCGCCAGCGCCCACGCGGCGCCGCTGTGTGCCCGGGCCGGCGCAGGCGGTGCGGGCGGCCCAGGCGGCGTGGCGGGTTCGATGCGCATCAGCCCGCCACGTCGGACGTCACGAGGCGAAAGCCCTGGCCGCGCTCGGTCACCAGCTGCGGCGCGCCGTTCAACTTGCGGCGGATGCGGCCGATCAGCACGTCCAGCGTGTTGGAGTCCGGGTCGAGGTCACGCGCATACACATGCTCGCTGATGTCGGCGCGCGTGAGCAGCTTGCCCGGGTGGTGCATGAAATACGCCAGGATCTTGTGCTCCTGCGCTGTGAGCTGCAGGCTCTGGCCCTGCAGCGAAAAGCGGCCCTGCACCACGTCGTACTCCAGCGGGCCGGCCGTCAGCACGGCGGCGGCCGACCCGGCCGTGCGGCGCAGCATGGCGCGCAGGCGCAGCACCACCTCGTCCATCAGGAAGGGCTTGGTCAAATAGTCGTCGGCCCCGGCATTGAAGCCCGCCACCTTGTCGCTCCAGCGGTTGCGCGCGGTGAGCACCAGCACCGGCCAGCCGCGGCCCGCGTCGCGCCAGTCGCGCAGCACGCTCAGGCCGTCCTTGAGCGGCAGGCCCAGGTCCAGCACGGCGGCGCTGTAGGCCTCGGCACTGCCGGCAAAGGACGCGGCCTCGCCGTCGTGCTCCACATCCACCGCGAATCCCGCCGCCTCCAGCGCCACGCGCAGTTGCTGCGCCAGCGCCACATCGTCTTCCACCACCAGGATGCGCATCAGTCGTCCACCTTCTGCCGCGTGACTTCCAGGCTCACGGCGTCCACTTCGAGCTCCAGCTTGAAGCCGTTGGGTTGCTGCAGCTCCACGCTGTAATACGGGCGGCGGCGGTGGTCCGTCTCCAGCTCCACCTCCAGCACCAGGCCCGAAAAGCGCGGCCGCAAGGATTCGAGCATCACGGCCATGGACTTGGGAGCCGCGGGCGTGCCCGCCGTTTGCGGCGGGGTCAGCACCTCGCCCGTGTTCACATCCACCAGCAGCTTCATCTCGCCGGCGGGCCGGTCCGAGAACTTGACCTCGTACACCGCCTTGCCTTGCGCGTCGCGCTCGAACTCGGCGTTCACCACGCGCGATCCGTAGCGCTGCTCCAGCTGCTGGATGTAGCGGGCCATCTGCGCCAGGCTCACAGGCTGCGTGGGCCAGTCGCGCTCCTGCGCCACGACACTGCCCGTGGCCGCATCCACCAGCACCTCGTGCTTGGTGCCGCGGGCGTCGATGATCTTGATCTCGTAGCGCAGCTCGCCCTTGCGGCCGTGCTTGGTCTCCACGTCGATGACGCGCCCGCCGTACTGGCGGCTCATGTCCGCAATGATGCTGTTGAGCGGCTTGAGCTGCCCGCTCTGCACGCCACGCCGCGCCACGTCCTGCTCGGCGGCGGGGGCCTGCGCGCAGGCCAGCGCCACCGCGGCGCAGGCCGCAGCCCGCACGATGGTTCGCAAGCTGATATCTGTCATCGCGCGATTATTGCGGAGGCCATTAAACGGACCATGAACGGGCGCTTCACGGTGGGTTTAGGAACGGTTGCGCACACTGCCTCCCAGTTCTTCACAACCACTGCCACACCGAAAGGAAGCACCATGAAAAAGACCGTTCTGACCCTGGCCTTCGCAGCAGCCGCCGCGGCCTCCGCCCTGCCCTCCATGGCCTGGGCCATGGGCGCCCAGGAGGCCGTCAACGTGATGGCCAAGAACCACTACGTGGCGCCGCACGACCTGCAAAAGCAATACGGCTACTGGACCGCCGAAGCCGTCTCCAACGACGGGGTGCGCGCCACCGTGCTGGTCAACGATGCCAACGGCAGCTTCACCGCCGTGCGCAAGGGCGACATCGGCACCGCCCTGCCCAGCGTGGAACGGGTGGCGCAGCAGGTGCGCGCCGCCGGCTACAGCTTCGTGTACGGCGTGGAGCTGGACGACGGCTTCTGGCAGGCCAAGGCCCGCCAGTCCGTGACCAACCGCGAGAAGGTCGAGTTCGTGCTGCACCCCGTGACGCTGGAGGTGCTGAGCCAGGTGGGCCGCAGCGGCGGCACCGTGAACGGCCAGCCCGTGCTCAGCGCCGACCAGGTCGTGACAGCCCTGCAGCAGGCCGGCTACACCCGCGTGCGCGGTGTCGAATACGACGATGGCTACTGGGAAGCCGAGGCGACCAACACAGCCAACCTTGCGGTGGAGCTGCGGGTGGACGCCTTGACCGGGGCGGTGCTGCGCGAACAGCTGGACGATTGAGCGGCCGGCGGCTGCCCTGCGCCAGGGTGCTGAAGCAACCCACAAAAAAAGACACCGGGCCCCGGCATGCCCAGGCAGCCGGTCCAGGTGTCTTTTCAGGGCCGTTGGCGGCGGGCACGCCGAGCGTGCCGCGCACCGGCTTTACTTGGACAAATCGACCGCGTACTTCGACGTGCCCTTGCCCGAGCCGTCGTCCGCTGCCAGCAGCGACACATTGGCCAGGCCTGCCGCCTGCGCCACGGCGAGCGCATTGCCGCCCGAGCTGAACACCACCGGCCCCGCCACGCTGGCCTTGGCAAAGCGCCAGCTCTTGGCCGCGCCGTTGGCACTGCGCGTCACCGCCGGGTTCTTGCGGATGTAGTCGATCACCACGTCCCGGTTGGCGTCGGGCGAGGCCCAGATGGTGCCCGAGCCATCGAGCTTGTCGATGAAGCTCTTGCCGCTGGTGGCGCGGTAGTTGTTGGTGGCGATCACGAATTCCTGCGCCACGTCGATGGGCTTGCCCAGGTAGGTCAGGTTCCTGATGCGGCTGCCCACGGGCTTCGTCACGTCGATCTCGTACTGCACATCGGCCGTGGTGAACATGTCGAAGTTGTAGCCCGGGAAGGTGCTGATGAGCTGCTGCTCGCCGGTCTTGGCGGGGTCGATCTGGTTGAAGCGCTTGGCAGCCGCCTCCAGCCAGTTCTTGATGTCGCCACCGTTGACCTTCACCGCATACACCGTGTTGGGATACAGGTACAGGTCGGCCGCGTTGTTGATGGCCAGCGGGCCCACGGCCACGTCGGTGTAGTCGGCACCGCCCTGGAAGCCGCTCTTGAACGGCGCGCTCACCGACAGCACCGGCAGCTGCGCATACTCCGGCAGGCTGGCCTTGATGTAAGCGGCCACATAGGCCTGCTGCGCCTGGTTCACGATCTGGATCGCGCCCGGGTCGCCCACGTCGGCGAACAGCGTGCTCATGCGGAAGTCGGTCTGGCCGATGGGCGTCTTCACGTACTGGATGGCGGCCTGGTGCTGCGTCTCGACGAGCGGCGCCACGCTGGCATCTGCGTCCACCGTCACCGTGGCGCCCGCGGCGTTCTTGGACTGGATGTTGCGCAGCTCGGACTTGCTGGCCGACTTGTTGACCACCCACTTGGCCCCGTCCCACTGCAGCGCCAGCTGCACCACGCCCAGGGCCTTGCCCCAGGAGCTGGCCATCACGGCCGGCACGCCGTTCACCGTACCCGCCTTGTGGTCCACGCCGGCCATGTTGAAGCCCGGCGTGGCGGCGGTGTCGGGGAACACGCCATGCTGGTGGCCCATCACCATCGCGTCGATGCCGGCCACCTTGGAAAGGTACAGGCCCGGGTTCTCCATGGTGGGCGAATACGCCGCGCTGTCCATGCCGCCGTGCAGCAGCGCGATCACGATGTCGGCGCCCTTGGCGCGCAGCTCGGGCACGTACTTCGTCGCGGCCTCGACCGCGCCTTGCGTGGTGACCTTGCCTTCGAGGTAGCGCTTGTCCCAGTTCATGATGCCCGGCGTGGTGAAACCGATCACGCCCACCTTGATGGGCAGCTTCACCTCCTTGCCGTCCGCGCCCTTGGCCACCAGCGTGCGTTCGAGCACCGTGTACGGCTGCACCAGCGGCTTCTGGGTCTTGTTGCTGATCACGTTGGCCAGCACCATCGGAAAGCCCGCGCCCGCGCACTTCCTGGCGGCATCCACACCGTCCACCTCCAGCCCGCCGCCCAGCACCTGGTTCAGGAACGGCAGGCCGTAGTTGAACTCGTGGTTGCCCAGCGTGCCGGCGTCAAAGCCCAAAGCGCCCATGGCCTTGTACATGGACAGCTGCTGCGTGCACGGGATGGGGCTGATGGTGGCTTCATAGTCGGCCAGCGCCGTGCCCTGGATGGTGTCGCCGTTGTCCACCAGCAGGGTGTTGGCAAACTCCTTGCGCGCCGCGCGCACCAGCGTGGCGGTGCGCTCGAAGCCGTAGCTCTTGTCCTCGGCCAGCTTGAAGTAGTCGTAGCTGCGCACGTTGAAGTGCAGGTCGGTGGTCTCCAGCACGGCCAGCGTGGCCATGGCGCCCGCGTTGTTGTTGCTGCCGCCGCCATCGCCGCCGCCGCAGGCGGAGAGGGACGCGGCCAGGGCCAGCACGCTCAGCGTGGCGGTGCGGCGCGAATAGCAAGAAAACGGAAAGGAATCGGATTGGCTGCGAATGCGTTCAGACATGAACAAGGCCCAGGATGAAACAAAGGACCGAGTGTCTGGCGGGGGTTTGACAACGGTATGACGGCACGCGGCCGCCGCGCGTCCCACGGGGGTGTCAGCGCGGGGGGCGCCGTCGGCTCAGCAGGCCTTCCACCATCAGCAGCAGCAGCGCTGCGCGCAACTCGTCGTGGGTGTCGGTCACGGTGGTATGGGGGCCTCGCAGCACCCAGATGGCGCGGCCGCTGAAGTTGTAGTCGCTTCCCTGCAGGTGGCGCGCCAGAAGTTCGACCTGCTCGAAATCATCTGCCGAGACCGTGTGCGCGACGGTGATGGTGCTGCCCATGGGAACCCTCACATAACTTGCCTGTCAGCCCGCGCGTTCGTGCGCAACCCTGCCTGGTCCGTGGCCCCTGGTCGTGCGAGGACGCCAGCGCGCACAGGCCGGACCGCCCACGCTCTTGCACCGCGCTCTTGCACCACGCGCCGCAATGCGCCGCTGTGGCGGGGCTGCCGGTGCTTGCGGCGAGGAGGCCCAGCCCAGTGGTCTTCTGTGCAGCCCCAGCGTGCGCCGTTGGGCGCGCGCTGTATGTAGTCGTTTGCCGACAAAGCCTTACGACCTCCTGCGCCGCAGCACCCGGCACAAGGGAAGGAGCCGCAGGGTTCGCGTCAGGCGATGCGGCGTACGTCGCCGTTGTGCGGTGAAGCGCTCTCATGGAACAGGTCTTCGAGAAACTGGGCCAGTTCGTGCTCTTCCACGAAGTCGGGGACCACGAAGCCCGCAGGGGTGCGCTTGCCGTCGCCGCCCACGCGGTAGACCTGCCACAGCGGACCCTCACGCCGCACTTCAACGATGCGGCCAAAGACATTGAAACGGGGATGGGCGGAGGGTGGTGTGTTTTCCATGGACTGCCTCGTGCCGGGTCTCGCGCCTATTCTCCGGCGATCTGCGGGTAGCCGTCGCAGATCACCACCCACGCGGCCTTGGAGGCCACGTGGATGTGCCTTTGCGGCGGCGCGTCAAAAGGGGTGTCGAGCGTGCCCAGGGGCACGGCCACGCTGTCCGCATGCACGCCTTCGCTGTGCCAGAGCAACGGCGAGCCGCAGGCCGAGCAGAACTGCCGCGTGACCCGCGGCGACGAGCGGTAGGCGCGCAGCAGCGCCTGCCCCTGCACGAAGCGGTGGTGCTCGCGGTGCACCGAGCCGTAGCTGGCGAACGCCGCGCCATGTGCCTTGCGGCACATCGAGCAGTGGCAGTGCGATGCGCTGCGCAGCGGCGCCGTGGTTTCGTAGCGCACGCCGCCGCACAGGCAGCTGCCCCGGTGGTGCACGACGGATTCGGTCATGGCCTGGGTTCTCCTTCGACGGGGTGCCTGGGTGGAGCACGCGGCCGGGTCAGGCGCGCGGCGGCGCCGGCGTGGCCACGGAGGCGATCAGGTCCACCTCCACCGTCGCATTCTTGGGCAGTTGCAGCACCCCCACCGAGGTGCGGGTGTGGGCGCCCGCCTCGCCCAGCACGGCGAACAGGATTTCAGAGGCGCCGTCGGCCACCTCGCTTTGCTGCGTGAACCCGGGCGCCGACTGCACATACACGGTGATGCGCAGCACCGACTGCACGGCGTCCAGAGAGCCCAGCGCACGCTGCAGCAAGGCCAGGGCGCGCAGGGCGCACACCTTGGCCCCTGCCTGCGCCTGGGCCAGGGTGGCGCCGGCGCCGGCCGCCCCCGTGGCCACCACGGTATCGCCCACGCGGGGGATCTGCCCGCTCAGGTAGACGTGGTGGCCGTCGCGCACCAGGGGCACGTAGTTGCCCCCGATCTTGATCTCGCCGTCAAAGCTGTAGCCGAGGGCCTGGGCTTGTTCCTGAAAACGGGCGTCACGGGACATGAAAAAAACCTCGCCGGGTGAAATGCCTCCACTATGCCACCCGGCAGGCAGCCCCTGGCGTTGCCAGGCCAGCGGGCGCGCCGCCCTCCGGGGGAAGGCGGCACAGGGGCTTCACATATGCCGCGCGAACGGGTCCACCAGCGAGGCGATCGTCACGCCGGCCGGCTGGCCCACGCCCTGCGGGCGCCCTGCCGGCTCGGGGGCTGCGGTGACCGGTGCCACCTTCAGCGGCGACATGCGCCGGCCGTAGACGCGCTGCACGCGCTCTTGCAGCGTGGGGTGGGAATCGAGCCAGTGCTCCATCCTGCCGCCGCCTTCCACGTCCACCAGCAGCATGTGCTGCACCGAAGGATGGTTCAGGCCGCTGTGGCTGTGCTGTTCATAGCCGCGCGGGGTATCCCGGCGCTGGGCCATGACCTTGCGCAGCACGCCGCCCAGGCCGTCCTTGCTGCGCGTCCATTGCACGGCGCGCGCGTCGGCCAGGTACTCGCGCTGGCGCGACACGGCCGCCTTGAGCATGCGGCCGGTGATCCAGCCCGCGAAGCCCGCCAGCATGATGGCCGAGCCGAACCACCACGCCAGCCCCCGCCGCTCGCGCAGCGTGTCGCCGAAGTTGTAGACCAGCTCCAGTCCGAACACCATGCCCGCCAGCTGCATCTTCATGCGCGTGTCGCCTTCGTGCAGGTGCGAGAGCTCGTGGGCGACCATGCCCTGCATCTCCTCGCGGTTCAGGTAGTCGAGCGCGCCCTGCGTCACGGCGATCACGGCGTCGCTCTCGTCCCAGCCGGCGGCAAACGCGTTGATCGCATCGGTGCGCGGCATCACCATGATTTCGGGGCGCGGCATGTGGGCCGCGATGCAGAGTTCATCCACGATGTTGGACAGGCGCTGCTCGGCATGCGAGAGCGAAGGCCGCAACTCGCGCGCGCCCACGCGCCGGGCCAGCTTGACACCGCCCGCGCGCAGGTTGGAGGTCTCGACCCACCAGCCGCCCAGCACCAGCAGGAGCGAAACGCCCACGTTAGCCGCCAGAAAACCCTGCGGAAACGGCAACCGCCCCGGCAGCATGGCCGCCATCAGCAGCCAGGCCAGGGCCAGGGCCGCATGCACGGCGGCGATCAGCACCGCCACCGCCAGCGCAAAGCCCAGCAGCAGGCGGCGCGTCTCGCTGCGCGCGTTGTCTTGGTGATCCCAGAATTTCATGGCGAGGGCATCGATTAGCGGTACCAGATACCTATTTACCGCGAATCCTCCAATTCCACACCCAAAACGCAAACCACCAGAACATTCCGCTAAACAGAACGTGCCCAGCGATCGCACCAAAAAATCCGCCGGGATCTTCACTCAGGTGGTAGACGCGCCCGTTCCCGTATTTGGAGAACTGCTGCACCGCGCCTTCAATGACGTCGTGCGCGACCACCAGTGAGCTCATCGCGGCAAGGGCGGCAAGTATCGCGATGCAGATCCAGTACCCCAACTTTTCGCCCAAAGATAGGGGCGCACTATGTGGCATCGTTGGTTCCGAACCTGACCTTAGGAGCGGCACGCTCTTCTTCGCTGCGCGTGGATTCGAGCATGGGCACGGTGGGAAAGCCCAGCAGGCGCGCCACGACCAGTTCAGGAAACTGCGCCGCCGCGTCGTTGAATTCCAGCGCCTGGTCGTTGTACGCCTGGCGCGCGAAGCCCAGGCGGTTTTCGGTGCTGGTCAACTCTTCGGACAGCGACTGCATGGTGGCGTCGGCCTTGAGTTCGGGATACGCCTCAGCCACTACCATCAGGCGTCCCAGGCTGCTGCCCAGCATGCCCTCGGCGGCTGCGAGCGCGCCCATGGCGTTGGCGCTGCCAGGCTCTGCCCGCACAGCGGCGGCAGCGCCCTGCGCCTGGCCGCGCGCCTGGATGACGGCTTCGAGCGTGGCGGCCTCGTGGCTGAGGTAGCCCTTGGCGACTTCGACCAGGTTGGGCACCAGGTCATGGCGGCGCTTGAGCTGCACGTCGATCTGGCCGAACGCATTGGCGATGCGGTTGCGCAGCTGCACCAGCCGGTTGTACACAGTGACGGCCCACACCGCCAGCACGGCGACCAGGCCCAGAACGATCCAAGCAGTAGCTGACATGTCCCACCCTCCTTGTTGTGAATTGAATGAATGGATGCTGGGCGCATCTTAGTGGCGCGCCTGGCCCAAAGGCTTCATACATTTCAGCGGGTAGGGATTTAAGCATCAAAACAGCCTGCAACGCTTTACCCCCAAACGCTAGCAGCTATCAAAAACAGAGCAATCGATGCTATGAGCGCACACCGGGCCCATCCACAGGCTGCGAGGGACACGGCCCAGCCGCTCAAGGGTTGCCACCCCACCCCACAGCCTGCAAAGACAGCAGCCCCGCCAGTGCACCCGTAGATCTGGCTTTGCCAGTCCACCGGGTGCGTCCCCCTTGAGGGGGAGGCGGCGTAGCCGCTCAGGGGGTGCCCCGATTCCTCATCCAGTCGGCCGTGCCCATGAAGCTCTCCTTCAGGCGCGCGCGCAGCGCCTCGGGCACGCCCGTCTCGCCCATGGCCTGGTCCATGCAGGCCACCCACTGGTCGCGCTCCTGGATGCCGATGGAAAACGGCATGTGCCGCATGCGCAGTCGCGGGTGGCCGAAGCGGCTTTGGTAGTGGTCAGGTCCACCCAGCCAGCCGCACAAGAACCAGAAGAGTTTTTGCCGCGCCTGCACGAGGTCGCTGCCGTGGGCTGCACGCAGTTCGGCGTAACCGGGCTCCAGATCCATCAGGTCGTAGAAGCGTTCGGTGAGGGCGTGCACGCGGTCTTCGCCACCGATCCAGTCGAAGGGGGTGGTTGCGGTGGCGGTTTCTGCGCCGGCGCCGGTGTCTTTGGGAACGTCGGAATTCATATAAAAAACTGGCCCCAGCGCTTTCCTATAAAGCGCTGGAAGCTATCAAATGAGTAGCAATCGACACGCAGCCTATTCCGCCGAACGGCGCAGCGTGTCCACCACGGGGCGCACCAGCACCTCGCGCAGGCCCCACCAGCCCGCGGCCAGCGCCAGCACCGCACCCGCCACGGCGCCCGCCAGGGGCACCCAGGGCGCGGCCGTCCAGGTGAAGTCGAACACGAAGCGCGCCAGCGCCCAGCCCACGCCCACGGCCACGGCGCTGGCCAGGAAGCCCGCGAGCAGGCCCACGCCCACCAGCTCGGCGCGCTGCACCTGCCGCAGCAGGCTGGCGCGCGCGCCCACGGCGCGCATGATGGCGTACTCGCGGGCGCGCTCCTCGCGCGTGGCGGTGACGGCCGCGAACAGCACCACCAGCCCGGCGGCCAGCGTGAAGGCAAACAGGAATTCCACCGCGCGGATCACCTGGTCCAGCACGCGCTGCACCTGGGTGATGGTGGCGCCCATGTCCACGTTGGTGATGTTGGGAAACTGGCGCACCAGGGCGTTGTCGAAGCCGTTGGTCTCGGGGGCGCGGTACGCCGCCAGGTAGGTGACCGGCACGTCCTTGACGCTGGCCACGGGGTACATCACGAAGAAGTTGGCCCGCATCGACCCCCAGTCCACCTTGCGCAGGCTGGTGATGCGCGCCTCGTTCTGCACGCCGCCCATGTCGAACAGCAGCCGGTCGCCCATCTGCAGGCCCAGGGTCTCGGCAATGCCCTCCTCGACGCTGATGGCACCTTCCTCGCCCTGGCGCCACTGGCCGGCCACGATCTGGTTGTGGGGGGGTGGTTCGGTGGCGTTGGAAAGGTTGAACTCCCGGTCGACGAGGCGCTTGGCGCGGTCGTCGGTATAGCTGTCGGGGCCCACGGGCTTGCCGTTCACGGCCAGCAGGCGGCCACGGATCATGGGATACCAGTCGTACCGGGCCACGCCGCCGTCCTTGAGGGCCTGCTGGAACGCATCGGACTGGTCGGGCATCACGTTGATGACGAAGCGGTTGGGCGCATCGGGGGGCGTGGCCTTGCGCCAGCTGTCCACCAGGTCGGTGCGCAGCAGCACCAGCAGCACCAGCGCCAGCAGGCCCACGGCCAGGCTGCTCACCTGCACCACGGCGTAGGCGGGGCGCGCGGAGATCTGCCGCGTGGCCAGCACCAGCCAGCGCGGGGCGGTGGCCTCGTTCACGCTCTTGCGCAGCAGCTTCACCGCCACCCACGACAGCCCCGCAAACAGGGCCACCGCGCCGGCAAAGCCGCCCACGGCAATCAGCCCCAGCTTGATGTCGCTGCTGACCGTCAGCAGCAAGGCCGCGAAACCGGCGATGCCGATGCCCAGCACCGCCAGCGACGCGGGCTTGAGCCCGCCCACGTCGCGCCGGATCACGCGCAGGGGCGGCACCTGGGCCAGCTGCAGCACGGGCGGCAGGCCGAAGGCGAACAGCAGCGTGAGCCCCATGCCCAGGCCAAATGCCACGGGCCACAGGCTGGGCGGCGGCAGGGCTGACTCGACCAGCCCCGCGAGCAGCAGCACGAAGGCGTAGTGCACCAGATAGCCCAGCGCCACGCCCAGCGAACTGGCGAACAGGCCCACGAGAGCGAATTCGGCCGTGTAGGCGCCCGCGATGGTGCGCTGGCTCTGCCCCAGCACCCGCAGCATGGCCGAGGCATCCAGGTGCTCTGCCGCGAAACCGCGCGCGGCCAGCGCCACGGCCACGGCCGACAGCAGCGCCGCGAGCAGCGCCACGAGGCTCAGGAACTTTTGCGCCCGGTCCAGCGTCTGGCGCATCTCGGGGCGGCCGCTTTCGAGGGATTCCACCCGCACCCCGTGCACCTCGGGCTTCTTGGCCTCCGCCACGGCCCATTCGCTGAAGGCCTTGACCGCGGGGCCCGGCCCGATGACGGCGAAGCGGTAGGTGAGGCGGCTGGCCGGCTGCACCAGGCCGGTGGCGGGCAGGTCGGCATCGTTCACCATCACGCGCGGGGCAAAGCTCATGAAGCCCGCGCCCCGGTCGGGCTCGATCACGATGATGCGCGCGATGCGCAGCTGCGCATCGCCCAGCAACAGCATGTCGCCCATGGCCAGGTTCAGCGATTCGAGCAGGGGAGCATCCACCCACGCCTCGCCCCGGGCAGGGATGTCGCGGGTGGGCTGGTCGAGCGCCCCCGGCGCGTCAGCCACCTTGAGGCTGCCGCGCAGCGGGTAGCCCGGCGGCACGCTCTTGAGGGCCACCAGCTTGCTGGCACCGCCCTGCGCATCGCTGGCCCGGCCCATGGTGGGAAAGCCCACCGTGGTGACCGCCTGCAAGCCCAGGGCCGCGGCCCGCTCGACGAACGCCGCTGGCGTGGGGTTGTCGCTGGCCACCACGGCATCGCCGCCCAGCAGCTGCAGCGCATCGCGCTGCAGGCCGCCCTGAAGGCGGTCGGCGAAAAACCCCACGGACGTGAGCGCCGCCACCGCCAGCGTGACCGCCACGATGAGCAGGCGCAGTTCGCCCGCGCGCAGGTCGCGGGCCAGGGTGCGCCAGCCAAGGCGCAGAAAAGACAGGTTCATGGCACGGAACCTTAGCGCAAACGGAGCGCTCTGGCGCTGTTCAGGGCTTTGCGTCGCCGGCCGCCGGCGCCGCGCCACCGGGGGCACCCGCGTCCAGGCGCGCTTGCAGCGCCTCCAGCACGGGCTGGATCTGTGTGCCCACGTGGATCTGGGGGTTGGAGAATCCGTCGGTCTTGCCGGCCTCCACCTCGCGCTGCGCGATCAGCGGCACGGCCTTGGCAAAGGCCTCGGTGAATGAATGGGTCTGGCGCAGTTGCTCGTTGAACACCGCGCGGCCGAAGAACGTGAGCTCGGACCGCGTGCCGCAGCCATACGATGTGTGGGTGGCGTCGGCGGCCGTCATGATGAGCGTGCCATCGGTGGCCAGGGGCCCGATCCAGCCGCCGGAGTAGCAGGCCGACACCGCGATCACGCGGTGGCGGATGCCGGCTTCGTCCAGCGCGGCGCGCAGCATTTCCGGCGTGACGGGCTGCACCTGCAGCGGTCCGTGCGATGCCGCCAGCTCGTGGTTGCGCGCGCCGTGCGAGGTCATGTAGATCACCAGCAGGTCATGGTCGCGGTCCATGCGCGCACCCAGGGCCGAAATGGCGCGCTGCAGGTTCTGCGGCGTCGCCCAGACGTGGGTGTCGGCGGTCTCGGCATGGTTGAGCAGGTGGATCACGCGGCCGTGCGCGTCGAACCGTTCCTGCAGCAGCGTGCTGACCATGGTGCTTTCGCGCCGGAACACGTTCTCTTCGGCATAGGGAGCGAACACGAGGCCGTAGACATCCACCACCCCGTCCCGCTGGGCCGCCAGCGCTTGCACCTGGCGCTCCCACAGCGCCTGCTGCGCCTCGAACACCGGCTGCGACAAGGTCAGCTGCGCGGGTTCGGGGCCCTCCTCGGCGGCCTGCGCCGCCGCCAGGGCCGCACCGTCCAGCTCCCAGGGCTGGTCCTGGAACTGCCACATGCCCACCCCGATGACCGCCGCCATCGACACCGCGAACACTGCGGTGCGCAGGCGCGAGCGGATGAAGCGCGCGCTCACCACGACCAGCGCCGCCAGAACCCACGCCGTCAGCACGCCGTAGGCAGTCCAGAAAACGATTCCGGCCGTGTTCCCGACCCACAGCGCGGGCCGGTGGACGGTGGCACCCAGCAGGGCATACAGCACGAGCAGGGGCACCAGCGGAGCCCACGCCGACAACACATACCAGGCGGCGAGCCCGCCCGTTGGCGCGCCCTCCGGGGCCGGCGCGCCGGCCGCAAGGCGCTGCGCGGGTGCCATGGCCCACCAGGCCAGCCACAGAAGCGCCAGGCCGCTCCACATCGGCGCGAGCCAGCCCCGCAGGCTGAACTGGGCGGGCCCTGCCACCTGGAACCGCGCCGCCCCCACCAGCAGCGCGCCACCGAGCAGCACCAGAACGATCAATTGCCACGGGGTGGGAACCGCGGCCCCCGTGCGGGGCGGCAGGAACAGCGTGGCCCGCAGGCCCTCGCGGACCCAGGCTCCCAGGGGCAGGCGAAGAGGGGCAGGCGCCCCGGCCGAGGCCGCCGCCGGCGCAGTGGCGGGCGCACCGGGGGGCAGCCCCTCATCCAGCGGGATTTCGATCTTGGCGGGTTCGGGGGCCCACTGGCTCGGTTGGGTATCGGCCCAGGCGCCCTTGGCGTTCAGGTCTTGCATGCGCGCATCATGCCACCGCGGGATGACGGCCCGGGGGCCGGGGAACATGCGCAGGGGAACCGGGGCGGACCGCCGCGAGATACCCCCGAAAGTGCCTCTCAGGCCGCGCTGGCGGACGCCGCCGGCGCCATGGCAGGCACCCGCGCCAGTTCAGGCTGCAGCACCAGCCGGTGCACCCCGCTGTAGCAGACGAAGCGGCGGTTGGTGGCGCGCCCGATGGCGCACAGGCCCAGCTGCTGGGCCACGGCATGGCCCATCTGCGTCATGCCGCTGCGCGACACCACGATGGGCACGCCCATCTGGGCCGACTTGATGACCATCTCGCTCGTGAGGCGGCCTGTGGTGTAGAAGACCTTGTCCGAGCCCGACATCGGCACATGCCCCCCCGCGGAGGGCCCGCCACCGGTGCGGGCCGGCGCCTCGGGGTTCATCCACATCCAGCCCGCGATGGTATCGATGGCATTGTGGCGCCCCACGTCTTCCACGAAAGTGAGCAGTTCCTCCCCCTGGAACAGCGCGCAGCCATGCACGGAGCCCGCGGACTTGTACGTGGTCTCCTTGATGCGGATGGCGTTCACGATGCCATACAGCTGGGCCTGGGTGAGGCGCGCCTCGGGCAGCGCGATCCGGTCCACCTCATCCATCAGCCCGCCAAACACGCTGCCCTGCCCGCAGCCGGTGGTCACCACCTTGCTGGCCGTCCGCTCCTCGATGCGCGCGATGCCGTGGCGCGTGCGCACGGCGGCGGCGTGGACCTCCCAGTCGACGGTGACGGATTCGATGTCGAAGACGGACTCCACCAACCGCTGGTTGCGCAGGTAGCCCAGCACCAGGAGCTCAGGCTGAGCGCCCAGCGTCATCAGCGTGACCAGCTCGCGCTTGTCCACATACACGGTGAGCGGCCGCTCGGCGGGAATGGACACCTGCTCCCGTTCACCCAGTTCATTGACCACCTCGACCCCATGGATGAGCGGTGCCTGGGCCTGCGTGAGGCGCGGCAATGGCGGGGTGGCGAGGTCCGTGGCGGTGCGGGAAGTCATGGCCGGACTATACGCAGGCTCCGTGCGCGCCGCAGCCCGGGGCCGCAATGCCTCATGGTGTCCTGCCCGGGGCAGGGGCGCGGAGCCCCCTGGGAAGAGGCTGAGCGCCAGCCGCCGGGCCCGCCTTCAGGACTTGGGGGCCGATGCCGCCGCCGCGGGCGTCGACGTGCTGGGCGGGCTGCTCGCCGTGCCAGGCGGCGAATGGGCGCCAGAGGCCTCCAGGGGCTTGGCCTCCGGCGGCGTGTACGCGAACGGTCCGGGGTCGGTGCATGCGGCGGCACTGGTGGCCGTGGCGGGCTTGGCGGCTGGGCTGGTCTTGCGATAGTGGGCCGCCACGCGGTCCTGGGCCAGGCACAGCTTGTAGTTGTCCACCTTGCCCGCCCAGGCCGTCTTGGCGGCGGCTTCGGCGGCCTTGGCCGCGGCCTCGGGCGATGGCGCGGGAAGCTTGGCCACCGCCAGCATGCAGGAACTGGCCGCGCACACGGCCAGGAGCGAGGAACGGAAAAGATGCGTCATGGTGCGGTACCTCATACCTGTGCGGGTTGGCCTGCCGATGGCGCTGCGGCAGCATCGCCCCCCGGGGTGCTGGCACTGCGCTGGCGGGGAATCTTGCCCGCCTGGACGTCGTCATACCAGAGCTCATGGTGCTCCCGGGCCCAGGCCTCGCTCACGTAGCCCGTCTTCATGGCCTTGTAGGCGCCGCGCATGCCCACCGTGCCCATGTAGATGTGTCCGCAGATCAGCGCCATCATCCAGATGGCCAGCGAGGCATGGACCATGTGGGCGATCTGCATGTCGCCGCGCACGTCGCCAAAGCCGGGGATGAGCTTGTCGAGCACCAGGCCCGTGGCCACCACAAGGATGCCAGGGATGGTGATGCCCCACCAGAACAGGCCCTTCTCGCCCGCGTTAAAGCGGTGGGAGGGAACCTGGTGGTCACCGCCCAGCATGCCGCCACCCTTGGACAGCCACACGAAGTCCGCGCGGTTGGCAATGTTGTCCTTGACGAAGGTGAGGATGATCACGAGCAGCGACACGGCGAACAACGGGCCCATGAAGTTGTGCACATTCTTGAGCGCATAGGTGATCCATCCGAACAGCGAGGCACCCAGGACGGGCAGGAGGAAGAACTTGCCAAAGGCCATCACGATGCCGGAGAGGGCCAGCGTGCAGAAGGCGAACGCATTGGACCAGTGCGCCGCCCGTTCGAAGGGCGTGAAACGCTCGATGCGGCGGGTGCCGGCGCCCTCGGGATGGTCATGCCCCAGCGGGCCCTTGACGAAGTAGAAGATGCCCAGCGCCAGCAGCACGATGGCGAACAGCGCCGCGCCATAGGGAATGATCCAGTGGTTGCGCACCTGCCGCCAGGCCTCACCCGCATTGGTGAAACGCGAGCCGGGATACTGCACGAAGGGCTGGATCAGGTTGCCCGCCTCGGGCGCCTGCGTTTTGGGCAGGCTGCTGTAGCCCGTCACGCCCTGCCCCACCTGGCGCCACATGGGCGCATTGTTGCCAGGCTGCACCTTGGCACGCTCGCCGTTGGTCTGCCCGGCGTACTTGGGGTCCGCGCTGGCATCCGGCTTGACCTCGAAAATGTTCTGGCCCTGGATGCCGCCGGGTGCTTGCGGCGCCACCGCTGCGGCCGTGGCCGGCGCTGCGGCCGTGCCCGCATCGGGCGCCGCTGGCGCCTGGGCACCCGCGGGCCCCCAGGCCACACCCGCCGCCACGACCAAGGCACACACGATGTGTTTCATGGTGAACCTCGCTTCACTTGGTGCGGGTGTATTCGTTCTGGCCGTACTGCTGGCGCGCCTTGAGCTGCGCTTCCCAGCCGGCCTTGTCCCCGGCCTTCCAGCCAGGCTGGGTGAAGTTGCTGCCCGTGCCGGCATATGGCGGCGCGTCGCTGCGGATGCCCGCGCCCGTCTGGGGTTTTTCGCCGCAACCGGCGAGGGCCGCGACAGCCCCTGCCGCTGCAAGAACAACAAGAAGGGGAAGCCGCTTCATGACTTGCCCCCCGCAGGCTGGCCGGCCTGCTGCGAACCGTAGGCCGTGCCCCAGCCCCACACTTCGGCGCCCTTGCCGCGCTGCACCACGCGGTTGCGGAAGATGTCGGCCACCACATCGCCGTCGCCGGCCAGCAGGGCCTTGGTGGAGCACATCTCCGCGCAGGCCGGGAGCTTGCCCTCGGCCAGGCGGTTGCGGCCGTACTTGTCGAATTCGGCCTGGCTGCCGTGGTCCTCGGGCCCCCCGGCGCAGAAGGTGCACTTGTCCATCTTGCCGCGCACGCCGAAGGTGCCCTGCGACGGGAACTGCGGCGCACCGAACGGGCAGGCGTAGCTGCAGTAGCCGCAGCCGATGCACACATCCTTGTCGTGCAGCACCACGCCTTCTTCGGTGCGGTAGAAGCAGTTGACGGGGCACACGGCCATGCAGGGTGCGTCGCTGCAGTGCATGCAGGCTACCGAGATGGACTTCTCGCCGGGCACTCCGTCGTTGAGCGTGACCACGCGGCGGCGGTTCACGCCCCACGGCACCTCGTGCTCGTTCTTGCAGGCGGTCACGCAGCCGTTGCATTCGATGCAGCGCTCTGCGTCACAGATGAATTTCATTCGTGCCATTGCTGTCTCCAATCAGCGATTCAGGTTTTGCCGCCGGGCCGCCCCAAGGCAAAACGCGGCCCCCTCGGGGGGCAGCGCAGTACACAAAGTGACAAGCGTGGGGGCCATGTCTTCAGGCGCGTTCCACGTTGCAGATCGTGGTCTTGGTTTCCTGCATCATGGTCACGCTGTCGTAGCCATAGGTGGTGGCCGTGTTCACGGCCTCGCCGCGCACCACGGGCGCCGCGCCCTTGGGGTAGTACGCCAGCATGTCGGCGCCCTGCCAGCGGCCCGAGAAGTGAAACGGCATCCATACCGTGTCGGGCGCCACGCGCTCGGTGACGAGCGCCTGCACATTGAGCCGCGCACCCGTGGGGGAACTGAGCCACACGCGCTCGCCGTTGCGGATGCCGCGATCCGCCGCCGTCTTGGGGTTGATCTCGACGAACGATTCCTGCTGCAGCTCCGCCAGCCAGGGATTGGAGCGGGTTTCCTCGCCGCCGCCTTCGTATTCCACGAGTCGGCCCGAGCTCAGGATGAGCGGGAATTTCTCGTGCACCTTGTCGGCCACGTTCTTGTCCTGAAGGCTCTTGTAGAGCGTGGGCATGCGCCAGAACGCCTTCTTGTCGTCATGGGTGGGGTATTTGGCGACAAGGTCCGGGCGGGTGCCGTACAGCGGCTCGCGGTGCTGCGGAATGGCGTCGGGGAAGTTCCACACCACCGCGCGCGCCTTGGCATTGCCAAAGGGATGGCAGCCATGCTTCATCGCCACGCGGATGATCGCGCCCGTCGGGTCGGTCTTCCAGTTCTTGCCCTCGGCCTTGGTTTTCTCGGCGTCGGTGAGGTCGTCCCACCAGCCCAGCTTCTTGAGCAGCACATGGTCGAACTCGGGGTAGCCCGTGGTGATCTCGCTGCCCAGCGAGTGCGAGCCGTCCTCGGCCAGCAGGTTCTGGCCGTCCTTTTCCACACCGAAGTTGGCGCGGAAGTTGCCGCCGCCATCCATCACGTGCTTGGAGGTGTCGTACAGGTTGGCCGAGCCGGGGTGCTTGAGCTCGGGCGTGCCGTAGCAGGGCCAGGGCAGGCCGAAATAGTCGCCCGTGAAGTCGTAGCCGGTGTCCTTGTCCTTGCCTCCCTTGGCCTTCAGGGTCTTCACGTCGAACACGTGCATGTTCTTCATGTGCGCCTTCAGGCGCTCGGGGCTCTGGCCGGTGTAGCCAATGGTCCACACGCTCTTGTTGATCTCGCGCAGGATGTCCTCGGGCACGGGCTCGTCCATGCCCTTGACCTTCTGCATCTTGTAGTTCTTGGAGAGCTCGGTGGCAAAGCCCAGCTTCTCGGCGAACTGGTGCATGATCATGTGGTCGGAGCGGCTCTCCCACAGCGGATCGATCACTTTCTCGCGCCACTGCAGCGAACGGTTCGAGGCCGTGCAGGAGCCGCTGGTCTCGAACTGCGTGGCCGCGGGCAGAAGGTACACGGCGCGGTTGGGGTTGAGGTCCTCGGCCTTGCCGGGCATCGCGGCCATGGCCGCCGTGGCCGAGGGGTACGGATCCACCACCACCAGCAGGTCCAGCTTGTCCATGGCCCGCTTCATCTCGAGGCCCCGCGTCTGCGAGTTGGGCGCGTGGCCCCAGAAGAACACGCCGCGCAGGTTGGAGTCCTGGTCGATGAGCTCGTTGTTCTCCAGCACGCCATCGATCCAGCGCGACACCGTGATGCCGCTCTTGGTCATCATCGCGGGCGAGGCGTACTGCTTCTTGATCCATTCGAAATCCACGCCCCACACCGCCGCGAAGTGCTTCCAGGAGCCTTCGGCCAGGCCGTAGTAGCCGGGCAGCGAATCGGGGTTGGGGCCCACGTCGGTCGCGCCCTGCACGTTGTCATGGCCCCGGAAGATGTTGGTGCCACCGCCGGTCTTGCCCACATTGCCCAGTGCCAGCTGCAGGATGCACGATGCGCGCACCATCGCATTGCCGATGGAGTGCTGCGTCTGGCCCATGCACCAGACGATGGTGCCCGGGTTGTTCTCGTGCAGCATGGTGGCGACCTTGAGCATCTGCGCCTCGCCCACGCCGCAGGCATCCTGCACCTTGTCGGGCGTCCACTTGGCCAGCACGTCCTCGCGCACCTTGTCCATGCCGTAGACACGGTCGTTGATGTACTTCTTGTCTTCCCAGCCGTTCTTGAAGATGTGGTACAGCAGGCCGAACAGGAAGGGGATGTCGGTGCCCGAACGGATGCGCACGTATTCGTCGGCCTTGGCGGCCGTGCGGGTGAAACGCGGGTCCACCACGATCATCTTGCAGCCGGTTTCCTTGGCGTGCAGCATGTGCAGCATGCTCACCGGGTGGGCCTCGGCCGCGTTGGATCCGATGTACAGGGCGACCTTGCTGTTCTGCATGTCGTTGTACGAATTGGTCATGGCGCCGTAGCCCCATGTGTTGGCCACGCCGGCCACCGTGGTCGAGTGGCAGATGCGCGCCTGGTGGTCGCAGTTGTTGGTGCCCCAGAAGCTCACGAACTTGCGCAGCAGGTAGGCCTGCTCGTTGTTGTGCTTGGACGAGCCCACGAAGTACACGCTGTCAGGGCCGCTGGCCTTGCGCAGCTCCTGCATCTTGGCGGTGATCTCGTTGAGCGCCGTGTCCCAGCTGATGCGCTCGTACTTGCCGTTCACCAGCTTCATGGGGTAGCGCAGGCGGTACTCGCCGTGGCCGTGCTCGCGCAGCGCGGCACCCTTGGCACAGTGCGCGCCCAGGTTGATGGGCGAATCGAACACCGGCTCCTGGCGCACCCACACGCCGTTCTCGACCACCGCATCGACCGCGCAGCCCACCGAGCAGTGGGTGCACACGGTGCGGCGCACTTCGATCTTGCTGTCGCCCAGGCCCACCTTGGCGCCTTCGGCGGCACTGGACTTTTTGACCAGGGTCAGCTGCGACGCGGCAATGCCGACGCCGACGCCCAGGCCCGAGCGGCGCAGGAACGAGCGCCGGTCCATGGTGGGCAGGGCCTGCGACAAACCGCGGCGCAGGCTGTGGACAAAGGGAGATGCCGGGGCTGCGCCGGGCGCGGCGTGCGGCGATTTCTTGGTGAGCAACATGGGGCGCCCCGCGTCAGAGTTGGGTGGTCTTGTAGTACTGCTTCACATGGGCGGACAGGTGGTACCCGCCGCCCTTCTCCGGCGCCACGCGGGGGGGCGCGGACACTGCCGCATCGGAAGACGGCGCCACCTGGGGAAGGGCCATCACGGCGGCCGCTGCGGCGCCGACGGTGGCGGCGCCGGCAAAGAAGCTGCGGCGCGAGGATGGGGGTTGGCTGTTCTGCATGCTTGTCTCCAGAATGGCTGGCAGCTATGAAAGGCTGTTCATACAGTCTATGTCACTGAGTGCAACACTGCAATTGAGGCAAATACCTCCCACCAAGTTACTCACCTTTTATAGCGGCCCGGCCAGACGCCGCGAGCGCGCCCCGCTCAATCGAGCATGTCGAAGCCCTGCGCCTCCACGGCCACGAAAGCCCGCGTGAATGCGGCCAGCGCCGCATACAGGCGGGCCTGGGGGTGGGCCGCCAGCGCATCGCACAGCGCCCCGGTCCAGGGCTGCAGGTGCGTTGCAAAAAAGTCGCGCTGGGACGCCAGGTTGCACACGGCCACTTCGTCACCGGCAATCAGGTAGCGCATCACCTCGCACAGGTAGGCGATGTGGTCTTCGGTCTCGGGCATGGCCGCCTCATCACGCGCCAAACCCAGGCGGGCCAGGTCGGTGCGCAGGCGGGCCAGGGGCTTTTCGTTCAGGAAGCCGCTCAGGTAGTGCGATGCGTACAGGTAGACCTCGGGCTTGCCCACGCCGCCGAACAGGCGGTCGAACTCCAGCGCCACGGCCGCATCGTCCAGCGCGCGCGCCGCGCCCACCAGTTGCTGCCAGGGCTCCTGCAGAAAGCCGCCCGCGGTGGGCGCCTCGGTCACGGCCACGCGCAGGGCGGACAGCAGTTCGGGGCCGGGCGCCGCGTAGTACAGCTGCGACAGCAGGCCATACAGCTCGGCGCGCGCGGTTTCTTCGTCCAGCGCCGAGCTGCCGGGGGTGGTCATTGAAGGTTGGGCGCTCACAGGTCCGTCACTTTCGCTTCGCTTTGGGAGGAATACAGGTCGATCACGCGGCAGTCGCTGCACATCTTCAGGCGCTCCAGCGCCTCGCCCTGGAACATGGGGTGGCCCGAGAGCTTGCCCAGCATGGCCTCGATGGCCTTGACCGTGCCAAACGGCTTGCTGCAGCGCACACAGGCCCAGGGCTTGGCTTCGTTGAGCACGCGCAGCTGCGCGCGCTCGGGCGTGAGCAGCAGGCGCGGCTGCAGGGTGATCGCGTCTTCGGGACAGGTGGTGGCGCACAGGCCGCACTGCACGCAGTTCTTCTCGATGAAGCGCAACTGGGGTAGTTGCGGGTTGTCCTGCAGGGCGCTGGCGGGGCACGCGCTCACGCAGCTCAGGCACAGCGTACAGCGGTCCTTGTCCACGTGGATGCTGCCCAGCGGGGAGCCCGCGGCCGGCAGCGCAATGGCATCAGGCCGCACCGTGGCCGGGGCTGACGCGTGTTCGATGAGATGGTCCAGCGCCATCTCCAGCGTGCTGCGCTTTTCCTGCGCCACGGCGAAGCGCGCGGCCACGGCGGGCGTGGCCTGGCGGGTCTGCCCCAGCGCCTGCAGCGCGGCATCGAGCGCCGTGGGATGCACCGCTTTGACCAACTGCAGGTGGCTGCCCGTGTAGCCCAGCCCGCGCAGGATGGCCTGCGCCACATCCATCTGCGCCTGCAGGCCTTCGAGGTACTGCGGGGCTTCTTCATCGGTCACCAGCACCGCGACCTGCGAGGCACCGTAAGCCACGGCGCTCAGCCACAGGTCCACGCCCAGGCTGGCCGTGTGCCACACCGCCACCGGAATCACCCGCGCCGGCACGCCGTGCGCCACCTTGAGTTGCGCCGCGCGGCCCAATTCCTCCACCAGCGCCTGCCCGCGCTCCTGGCTGTGCAGCAGCACCACCGCGTCCTTGCCGCCGGCTGCGGCATAGGTGGACAGCAGCGTCTTGAGCTTCAGACCCTGGTCCGTGGCGCCGGGGTAGGCATAGGTCAGCGCCCCCGTGGGGCACACCGTGGTGCAGGCACCGCAGCCCACGCACAAATGCGGGTTCACCTTGATTTGTTGGCGGCTCTTGTCGCTGGCAATGGCCTCGGCCGAGCAGATGTCCACGCAGGCATTGCAGCCCACGGTTTCATTGCGGCTGTGGGCGCACAGCTTTTGCTTGTAGGCAAAGAACTTGGGTTTCTCGAACTCGCCCACCAGTTCGCGCAGGCGCAGCAGCGTGGCGATGTCGCGGCCGTCCCAGCGGAAGTACCCCTGCGGCAGCGCGTGCTGCACGAAGGTGGGCGTGGCCGTGGCGGCGCGCAGGTCGAGCACCATGTCGAAGCGCTCGGTGTGCGGCGCGGCTTCGCGGGTGAAGTCGATGGCACCCGCCACCTGGCAGACCTTCACACAAGTGCGGTGCGACTGGCAGGCCGACAGGTCGATCTGGTAGTCCAGCCCGATGGCGTTTTCGGGGCACGCGGCCACGCAGGCATTGCAGCGGGTGCACAGGTCCAGGTCGATGGGGTTGTCGGCCGTCCATTGCAGATCGAACGCGCCCAGCCAGCCCGTGAGGCCTGTGATGCGCCCGCCCAGCACGGGAAAGCGCCGCGCCTGCGCGCCGCCCGCAGCGCCCGGGCCCTGGGTGAACACCGTCACCTCCAGCACGTCGGACACCATGGCCGCCGCACGCTCGGCCGCATCCAGCGGCCCGATGATCAGAAGGCGCCCTGCGCTCCTGAACGTGACCGTGGGCACGGGTGCGGGCTCGGGCAACTGCGCGGCGGCCAGCAGCGCCGCGATCTTGGGGGTGGCCTGGCTCGCATCGCGGCTCCAGCCGCCGGTCTCGCGGATGTTGACGAAGCGGAGGGGGGAGATGGCGCCCTCGGTCTGCTGGCCCAGCTCGGCGAACAGGCGCTGCTCCTGCGTGCAGGCCACCACCACGTCCTGGCCGGTCTTGATGGCCTGCTGGAAAGCGCCGGCTTCGCGCCGGCACAGCGTGGAGTGAAGGGTCAGGCCCTGGTCGTCATGCAGTGCCGCGCCCAACGCCTTCGCGTCGAGGGGCATCGTCTGGTTGCAGTCGCAGATGAGCGTCGTGGTCATGGTCGGGTTGGCTGGCTGGCGCGTCGGCTGTCCCGGTGGGGGACAGCGCGGGCGCGCCGGGCTCGCTGGAGGACTCGCTAGGAACAGCGGTGCATACCCCCGACTGTGCCACGCCCGCGGCCTCTTGCGCCTCCGCATCATCCCGATGCTGAGCGGGACCCGGGGGCTTTGCCGCAGCGCCCTCCGCGTCCGGGGAGGGCTTTTCATGGTCGAAGAAGCCCATGGCATGGGCGCTGGCCATTTTGCGCAGCATGCCCTCGGGCAAGGGACCGGGCTGCGTGTAGTCGCCGATGTAGATGTCCAGGCCGTCCATCACGTTGAAGTGCGGGTCGGCGAACAGCTTCTTCATCGCCAGGTTGCGCACCTCGGGCGAGACCGCGCGCTGCACGAAGGGCTTGAAGTCGGACGCGGGCGTGAGCGCTTGGGCATCGGCCAGCGTGGGCGGCGGTGGCGCCGGGTCGACGGGCGGCGGGTTGTCCGCCGCTGGGGGATGGGCGGCCGGCCCCGTCGCCGCTGCCGTGACGGGCAAGCCCTGCGCCGGCACGGGGGGCAGTGCGGCGGCGGGCGGTGGGTCTGCCACCGGCTTGCCCTCGCGCACCTCCTGCTTGCGGCGCGACCAGCGCCCGAGGAATCCGTCAGCCACGGTCTGCCCTTCCCTGCTCCACGACGCCACCACCACCACGCCCGCCGCCGCCGCGCTGTTTCTCGGTGGAAACGGCCGCAGGGTTGCCAAAACGGTCCTGCAGCGGGCGGAAGCTGTCGGGGCGCTTCCTGCGCTTGGGCTCGGGCTGGTAGTGCTCGGCCACGAAGGCGCGCAGCACCTCCAGCACCTCGGGCGGGGCGGGCACCTGCTCCACGGTTTCCTGCGCGTCCAGCCAGCGGCCGGCGTCGTGGTAGCTCAGGCTCACGGCCACGGGGCGCGCCAGCGGGATCTCGCCCGTGCCGGTGTCCTCATCGCGGCGCCACAGCACGAACCAGCACGGGGCCGGCGAGGTGAGGTTGAGGTGGTACCCCTCGGCATCGTCGCGGAACAGCTCCACCACGAAGCCGGGGAACAGCCAGCGCTGCTCGCGCTCGTCGCTGAGCAGGCGGCGCGGCGCGGTGCCGAAGGTGGGCTCGTTGATCACCACCTCGGCCAGCGACCAGCGCCAGGGCTGCCAGCGGTTGTCGATGCGCTCGCAGCGCATGATCACGGCAACGTCGGTGTGGGGGCGTTCGGTCATGGGCGTTGACTGTACTCCGCCCTCAGCCGGCGCTCAGGCAAAACCAGGCGGCTTTGCGGGTTCTCAGTGCGGCGCATTGGCCTGCGCCACCTCCAGCCGCTCGACGGCCACCGCGCAGTACTTGAACTCGGGGATCTTGCCGAACGGGTCCAGCGCCGCGTTGGTCAGCAGGTTGGCCGCCGCCTCCACATACGCAAACGGCATGAACACGGTGCCGCGCGGCGTGCCGTCGTCCCGCCGCACGCGCACCTGCACCATGCCGCGCCGCGAGCGGATGCCCACCAGCGCCCCGGGCGCCACGCCCAGCCGCGCCAGTTCGTCGCCATGCAGCGATGCGGTGGCCATGGGCTCGATGGCGTCGAGCACCGTGCTGCGCCGGGTCATGCTGCCCGTGTGCCAGTGCTCCAGCTGGCGGCCGGTGATGAGCACCAGGGGGTAGTCGGCATCGGGCTTTTCGGCCGCCGGGATCACGCTGGCGGGCACCAGCTGCAGGCGGCCCGTGGGCGTGGGGAATGTTTCGGTGAAGACGATGGGCTGGCCCGGGTCGCCCTCCGTGAGGCAGGGGTAGGTCACGCTGGAGTCGCGCGCGAGGCGGTCCCAGGTGATGCCCTCGATGCTGGCGTGCATGGCCTGGCGCATTTCGTCGTAGACAGCGGCCACGCCGGACTCTTCGCCTTCGTAGTTCCAGCCAAGCCCCATGCGCGCGGCGATCTGCTGGATGATCCACAGGTCCGGCTGCGCTTCGCCGGGCGGGTTCAGGGCGCGGCGGCCCATCTGCACCATGCGGTCGGTGTTGCTGGCGGTGCCGGTCTTTTCGGGCCAGGCGCTGGCGGGCAGCACCACGTCGGCCAGCCAGGCGGTCTCGGTCAAAAAGATGTCCTGCACCACCAGGTGCGACAGGCTGGCCAGCGCGTGGCGCGCGTGGTTCAGGTCGGGGTCGCTCATGGCGGGGTTCTCGCCCATGATGTACATGCCGCGCACCTTGTGCGGGTCGCTGTCGTCGGCCAGGGCCTTGTGCATGATCTCGACCACGGTGTAGCCCGGCGCCTCATCGAGCCGGGCGCCCCAGAAGTCCTCGAACCAGGCATGCGCCTCCGCGTTGTCCACCCGCTGGTAATTGGGGAACATCATGGGGATCAGCCCCGCGTCGCTCGCGCCCTGCACGTTGTTCTGGCCGCGCAGCGGGTGCAGGCCGGAGCCGGGCTTGCCGATCTGGCCGGTGACGGCGCACAGCGCGATCAGACAGCGCGCGTTGTCGGTGCCGTGCACGTGCTGGCTTACGCCCATGCCCCACAGAATCATCGAGGCTTTGCTTTTTGCAAACGCCCGCGCCACCTCGCGCAGCGTCTCGGCCGGGATTCCGCACACCGGGGCCATGGCCTCGGGGCTGCAGCCCATCACGTTGGCCTTCAAGGCCTCGAAGTTGTTGGCGCGGTCGCGGATGAAGGCTTCATCCACCAGGCCTTCGTCGATCACCGTGTGGATCAGCGCGTTGAGCATGGCCACGTCGGTGTCGGCCTTGAACTGCAGTGTGCGCCAGGCATGGCGGCCGATGTCGGTGATGCGCGGATCGGCCAGCACGATCTTCGCGCCACGCTGCGCGGCGTTCTTCATCCAGGTGGCCGCCACGGGGTGGTTGGCCGTGGGGTTGGAGCCGATCACGAAGATCAGCCCGGCATGCTCCACGTCGTTCACCGGGTTGCTCACCGCGCCCGAGCCCACACCTTCGAGCAACGCGGCCACGCTGGAGGCGTGGCACAGCCGCGTGCAGTGGTCCACGTTGTTGCTGCCAAAGCCGGTGCGCACCAGCTTCTGGAACAGGTAGGCCTCTTCGTTGCTGCCCTTGGCCGATCCAAAGCCTGCGAGCGCCTTGGGGCCGTGCGTGTCGCGCAGCGACCTGAGCGTGCCGGCGGCCAGGCCGAGCGCCTCGTCCCAGGTCGCTTCGCGGAAGGTATCGCGCCAGTCGGCGCCGTAGGGCCGCACCTCCTTGGGCACGCCGCTCTTGCGGATCAGCGGCACCGTCAGGCGGTCGGGGTGGTGGGCGTAGTCGAAACCAAAGCGCCCTTTCACACACAGGCGGCCGTGGTTGGCCGGGCCGTCGCGGCCCTCGACGCTGATGATTTTTTCATCGCGCACGTTGTAGGTGATGAGGCAGCCCACGCCGCAGAACGGGCAGACCGAATCGACCTTGCGGTCCACCGCCTGCGGGCCGATGTGCGTCTTGGGACTGAGCGCGCCCGTGGGGCAGGCCTGCACGCATTCGCCGCAGGCCACGCAGGTGCTCTCGGCCATGGGGTCGTCGAGGTCGAAGACGATCTTGCTCTGCGCGCCGCGCAGCGCGTAGCCGATCACATCGTTGACCTGTTCCTCGCGGCAGGCGCGCACGCAGCGGTTGCACTGGATGCAGGCGTCCAGGTTCACCGCCATGGCCGGGTGGCTCAGGTCGGGCGCGGGCTGCTCGCGGCGCAGGGCCTTGAGGGCCGGGCGCACGGCCACGCCCAGGCGGTCGGCCCACTCGCTCAGTTCGCCGTGCTGGCCTACCGTTTCTGAAATATTTGAATCAAATTTGCCGCTAGCGATTGATGGATAAGCGCCACCAGCTATCAATTCAGGAGTATTTGATTGGTCGTCGTTCCAGCGATAGCCCACATCGGGCATGTCCGACAGCAGCATCTCCACCACCATCTGCTGGCTCTTGCGGGCGCGCGGGCTGGCGGCCGACACCTTCATGCCCTCGGTCGGCGCGCGGCAGCAGCTGGGGGCGAGCGTGCGCTCGCCGGCGATCTCGACCACGCAGGCGCGGCAATTGCCATCGGGGCGCAGGCCGTCGGTGTAGCAGAGGTGGGGAATGTCCACGCCATGGCGCTGCGCGGCTTTGAGGATGGTTTCACCGGCGTGGGCGGTGACGGGCTGGCCGTCCAACTCGAAGGCCACGCCAGGCCGCGCCGCCGTGGATGTCAACACGGCGCTCATGGCTGTAGTCCTCCGGGCAGTTGCTCGGCGAGCGGGCTGTTGCGCGGCCTGGGCAGGTCGCCTGGCCAGGGCGCCTCGCCCACCTCGTGGGCAAAATATTTGTGGATGCAGCGGATGGGGTTGGGCGCCGCCTGGCCCAGGCCGCAGATCGATGCATCGCCCATCACCTGGGCCAGGTCGTCGAGCAGTTCTTCATCCCACTGCGGGGCGCGCATCAACACCGCAGCCTTGGCCGTGCCCACGCGGCAGGGCGTGCACTGGCCGCAGCTTTCGTGCTCGAAGAAGCGCATCACGTTCAGCGCCGCATCGCGCGCCCGGTCGTGCTGGCTGAGCACGATGACGGCGGCCGAGCCGATGAAGCAGCCGTGGGGCTGCAGCGTGTCGAAGTCGAGCGGGAGGTTGCTCAGGCTGGCGGGAAGGATGCCGCCCGACGCGCCGCCGGGCAGGTAGGCATACAGCTGGTGGCCGTCGGGCATGCCGCCGCAGTATTCGTCGATGAGTTCCTGCACCGTGATGCCCGCAGGCGCGAGCTTGACGCCGGGATGCTTCACGCGTCCGCTCACGCTGAAACTGCGCAGCCCCTTGCGCCCGTGGCGGCCAAAGCTGGCAAACCATTGCGGCCCGCGCTCGACGATGTCGCGCACCCAGTACAGCGTCTCGAAGTTGTGCTCCAGCGTGGGCCGGCCGAACAGGCCCACCTGCGCGATGTAGGGCGGGCGCATGCGGGGCTCGCCACGTTTGCCTTCGATGCTCTCGATCATGGCCGACTCTTCGCCGCAGATGTAGGCACCCGCGCCGCGCCGCAGCTCGATGTGCGGCAAGGGGCATGGCGGTTCGGCGCGCAGATCCCGCAGCGCCGCCTGCAGCAGCGCGCGGCAGCCGTGGTACTCGTCGCGCAGGTAGATGTAGATGGCTTCGGTGCCCACCACCTGGGCGGCGATGAGCACGCCTTCCAGAAAGCGGTGCGGGTCGCGTTCGAGGTAGGTGCGGTCCTTGAAGGTGCCGGGCTCGCCCTCGTCGATGTTGACGGCCATCAGCCGTGGCGCGGGCTGGTCGCGCACGATGCGCCATTTGCGTCCCGCCGGAAAGCCTGCGCCGCCCAGGCCGCGCAAGCCCGAGTTCTCCATGGCCGAGAGCACTGCCTCGGCATCCATTTCGCCGTTGACCAGCGCGGCGGCCGTCTGGTAGCCGCCGTGCGCGCGGTAGGTGGCGAGGTCGGTGTGGGCGGGACTGACCGGGTCTGGCTGCGCAGGCACGCTGTGTTCGGCCAGCGCGGCAATATCAAAATTGATAGCTGCCAGCGCTTGTGGATGAAGCGCCAGGGCCCGATTTGGCTTCGAAATGATGGTGTCCAGCACGGCATCCACCGTGGCGTGTGGCACCGGGCACTGGTGCACCACGGCCACGGGCGCCTGCTCGCAGCGGCCCACGCAGGGCACGGCCACCACCTGCACATCGCCCTGCCCTGCACCAAGGTTCATCGCGCGCAGGCGCCCGGGCAGCTCGGCCAGCAGTTCATGTGCGCCGGCCAGGCTGCAGCTCAGGCTGTCGCACACCCGCAACACCAGGCGCGGGGCCTGGGCATCCTCGCCGCGCACGATGTCGAAGTGGTGGTAGAAGCTGGCCACTTCATACACCTCGGCCATGGGGCGGTTGAGCTGCTTGGCCAGCGCCACCAGGTGGCGGTCGTGCAGCACGCCAAAGTGGTCGTTCAGCCGGTGCAGGTATTCGATGAGCAGATCGCGCCGAAAACCATCGGCCGGGCGCGGCCCCAGCAGCTGCGCCACCTCGGCCAGCGCGGCATCCTCGGGCTGGCGGCCTTTCAGGCGGCTCTTGCGGCGGATGCGCTCGCGCATGTCGTTGACGGACACGGCGGCCACGGTGGGGGCTTCGGGTGCAGGATTCATGGGTCGGGATCGTGGTCGCGCGCAGCGGTGGTTATGAAGCCGCCTGCATACCGCAGGCTGGCGAGCGCAGTGTCGACGAGGCCCGCGGGGGCGTCAAATTGCTTACGCACATGGGACGATCACAAAAACAAATGAGCCCGGACCGTCCCCTGCGCGGCCGCTACGCCTGCGGCGGCGGCGGGCGGCTGCGATGCAGCGCCGACAGGAAGTAGCGCGCGGCCTGTGGCAGGGGGCGGTCCCTGCGCGTGATGGCGCCGAACTCGCCCATCTTGTGCTTGATGTGGCAGGGCAGGATCTTGAGCAGATGGTGCCGCGCATAGATCGTGGCGATCGACAGCGGAATCACGGCCACCATGGTGGTGTCCGCGATCAGCTGCATGGTGGTCAGGATGGAGGCCGTCTCGATCAGGCCACGGGGCGGCGGCGCGTGGAGCGAGCGGAACTCCTGGTCCAGCACCTCGCGCATGGGGCTGCCGGAGGGCTGCAGTATCCAGGGGTAGTCCAGCAAGCTGGAAAAGGGAACCTGCCTTTTCTTGGACAGCGGGTGCCCCACTCCCACCACCACGGCCAGCGACTCGTTGGCCAGCGGCTGAAAGCCGAACAGGGCCTTGTGCTCCGGCCGCACGCGCCCGATGGCGATGTCGATCAGGCCGTCCTTGAGCAGTTCGACCAGCCTGTCGCTGGTGTCCAGCGTCACCTGGATGGTGGTCAGCGGATAGGTCTTGTTGAAAGCGATGATGGCCTGGTTCAGCAAGGTGGGCAGCGGCGCCATGATGCAGCCCACCGCCAGGCGCCCCGCGCTTCCCAGTTTCAGTTCATCGAGTTCGCGGGCCATGGACTCCATCGAGCCGCGCATGCCCTGGAAGTACCCCAGCACGCGCTCGCCGGCCGGTGTCATCCGCTGCCCCCGCCCCTCGCGTTCGAACAGGCGCTGCCCCAGCGCCGACTCCAGCTCCTGAATCATCTTCGTGGCGGCGGGCTGGCTCATTCCCAGCTCGACCGCCGCCCCCCGCAAGGTGCCATGTTCGGCAAAAGCCAGCATGAGGGCGACCTGCCGCATGCGCAGCCGGTTGAGCAGTTGCGAGACGACAAAAGGACTTGTTTTGTGCATGGAGGAACCGCCTCTGGCTTACGGGAAAACCCAGCGTCAAATCATAACCAGTGATTATTAGTTATGTTCAATTTTTGAATTTACGTTAACTATCCGCCTCCCAATAATCGGCCCACATGCAGCAGGCGACACCACCCAAAACCGAATCCCATCCATGACAAACGCCGCAAAACCGGTCGTGGCCCTGACCCTGGGCGACCCCGCGGGCATCGGTCCTGAGCTCATCGCGAAGCTGCTCAGCCGGCCTGACGTCCACGAGGAGGCCAACGTGGTCGTGGTGGGCGACATCTGGGTGTGGAATGCCGGCCAGCAGACCGCTGGCGTCGCCGTGCCGACACACCCCGTCGCGACGCTGGCCGAAGTGCGCGACCGCCCCCAACAGGACCGGCCTGCCTTTGTGCCGGTGGCGTCCATCGATGCCGGCAAGGTCCGCTGCGGCCACGTGGCGGCGGAATGCGGGGCCTCCGTCCTTCAGGTGCTGAACCTCTGCATGGACGCGGCCCAGGCCGCCCATGTGGACGCCATCTGCTTCGCCCCCCTGAACAAACACGCCATGAAGCTGGGCGGGCTCCGCCACGAGGACGAACTGCACCATTTCGCCGCGTACCTGGGAGTGCAGGGCTACTTCTGCGAGTTCAACACCCTGGGCCGCCTGTGGACATCGCGGGTGTCCTCGCACATTCCCCTCAAGGATGCCGCGCGGGCACTGAGCCAGGAACGCATCGTGGCCGCCGCCAGGCTCATCCACCAGTCGCTGCGGGACAGCGGGTTCCCCGATCCCAGGGTGGCCGTGGCGGCCTTCAATCCGCACGCGGGGGACGGCGGCATGTGCGGACGCGAGGAGATCGACATCATCGCGCCGGCCGTCAGGACGCTCCAGGAAGCCGGAGTGCCGGCGGAAGGCCCCTTCCCCGCGGACACGGTGTTCCTGAAAGCGCGCGACGGCCACTACCAGGCGGTGGTGACCATGTACCACGACCAGGGCCAGATCGCGATCAAGCTGCTGGGATTCAGCCGGGGGGTCACCGTCCAGGGCGGGCTTCCCATCCCCATCACCACGCCCGCCCATGGCACGGCCTTCGACATCGCGGGCAGGGGCGTGGCCGATGTCAATGCCACGCACAACGCATTCCGGATCGCCGCACGCATGGGCTCGAACCAGCTGCGCGCCCGCCAGGGCGACCCGCTGGCCGGTGAATGACAGAAAAAAAGAAATCGCCATGAAAATCAAATCCGTCCGCGCGCGCGTCTACGAATGGAAGGGCAAGACCATCGCGCCCCAGGACAACTTCTGCGCCAACGCCATGGACCTCGTCTACTCCAGGACCGAGACCATGAGCACCTTCCGCTTCCACTCTTGGACCGTGGTGGAGATGGAGACCGATGACGGCATCGTGGGGCTGGGCAACGTGGCGCTGGCGCCGCGCATCGCCAAGGCCATCATCGACGAGTACCTCGCGCCGCTGGTCATCGGACAGGACCCCTGGGACTACGAGTACCTGTGGCAGCGCATGTACCGCGCCACCCATGCCTGGGGCCGCAAGGGCGTGACCATGGCCGCCATCTCGGCTGTGGACCTGGCCATCTGGGACATCCTGGGCAAGAGCGTGAACAAGCCGGTGTTCAAGCTGCTGGGCGGGCGCACCAAGGAAAAGATCCCCTGCTACTACTCCAAGCTCTACCGCACCGACCTGGACGCCATGCAGGCCGAAGCGCAGAAGTTCCTGGACCAGGGCTTCACCGCATTCAAGATGCGCTTCGGCTACGGGCCCGCCCATCTGCAGCAGGGCGTGCAGGAAAACCTCAGGTCCGTCGAGGCCGTGCGCGAGGTCATCGGCTACGACAACGACCTGATGCTCGAGTGCTACATGGGCTGGAGCCTCGAATACGCCAGGCGCATGCTGCCCAAGCTCGAGAAGTTCGAGCCCCGCTGGCTGGAAGAGCCCGTGATCGCCGACGACATCGACGGCTACGCCGAACTCAATGCCATGGGCAGCATCCCCATTTCGGGCGGAGAGCATGAGTTCAGCCTCTACGGCTTCAGGCAGCTGCTGGACAAGAAGGCCGTGAGCGTCGTGCAGTACGACACCAACCGCGTGGGCGGCATCACCGCCGCCCACAAGATCAACGCCCTGTGCGAGGCCCACAGCGTGCCGGTGGTGCCGCATGCGGGGCAGATGCACAACTACCACCTGACCATGAGCACGCTGGCCTCGCCCATGGCCGAATACTTCCCCATCTTCGATGTGGAGGTCGGCAACGAACTGTTCTGGTACCTCTTCGATGGCGAGCCCGTGGCGGAGAACGGTTTCCTGCAGCTCAGGGACGACGCACCGGGCCTGGGCCTCGCGCTCAAGACCGAGTACCTCGACCAGTTCCACATCGTCGGATAAGGGCTGCGGCATGCCTGGACGCTCCACCCCCCGCTACCGTGGCATCTTCCCCGTGGTGCCCACCACCTTCCACGAGGACGGCACGCTCGACCTGGCCAGCCAGAAGCGCTGCCTGGACTTCATGATCGACTCGGGCGTGGACGGCCTGTGCATCCTGGCCAACTTCTCCGAGCAGTTCCTGCTGTCGGACGAAGAACGCGAAACCCTCACCCGCACGGCACTGGAGCATGTGGCGGGTCGCGTGCCCGTCATCGTCACCACCACCCACACCAGCACCGCCGTCTGCGCCGCGCGCAGCCGCCGCGCACAGGACATGGGCGCGGCCATGGTGATGGTGATGCCGCCCTACCACGGCGCCACCTTCCGCTTCAGCGAGGCACGCATCCGGAGCTTCTTCCAGGGCGTGTCCGACGCCGTCGGCATCCCCGTCATGGTCCAGGACGCACCGGCCGCGGGCACGCCGCTGTCTGCGGCCTTCCTGGCCCGGATGGCGCAGGAGATCGAGCAGGTCTGCTACTTCAAGATGGAAACCGCGGGGGCGGCGAGCAAGCTGCGCGAGCTCATCGCGCTGGGCGGCGAGGCCATCGAAGGCCCCTGGGACGGGGAGGAGGCCATCACCCTGCTGGCGGACCTGGAAGCCGGGGCCACCGGATCGATGACGGGCGGCGGGTTCGCGGACGGCATACGCCCCATCATCGAAGCCCACCGCCAGGGCGACAGGGACCAGGCCTTCGCCGAATACCAGCGCTGGCTGCCGCTGATCAACCACGAGAACCGCCAGGCGGGCTTCCTGGCGGCCAAGACGCTGATGAAGGAAGGCCGCGTGATCGCCTGCGACGCACCGCGCGCGCCCTGGCCGCCCATGCACCCGGAGGTGCGCCGCCAGCTGCTGGCCATCGCACGCCCGCTCGATCCGCTGGTGCTGCGCTGGGCGCATTGAAAGCCCTGCCCGCCATGCGCCCTCGCGATCACCTCACCACCCGCAGGCCCCGGGCTGCCGCGTGGGCCAGCGATGACCGCCGCCCCGCCCACCCCACCGCCGCCGCGCCGCGCATCCGCCGCGAGGAAGCCTTTCGCCCCGTGGCCGGCGCGGTCCGCGCCAAAGGGGATGAAGGCACCCAGGGCAGGCCCTTCGTCGCCCTGCCCGCGGACTTTGCCGGGCCCCGCCTCCCGCACGCCGCGCGCTTCCAATGCCACAGCCAGGCCGGGATGGCGACAGCCAACCCGCCCACGGCGGGCACCCACTGCCACCTGCCGTCCGCCACGGCCAAGGCACACCACGCCCAGGGATGATCGTGACCGAATTCCTCGCTCCACCACCCCACATCCTGGATGCGCGCCTGGCCCCTGTCTTCGAGGGCGCGGCGCTGCGGCGGCTGTGCACGGGGGCCGCCTGGAGCGAGGGGCCGGTCTGGCTGCCCCAGGACGATTCGGTGCTGTGGAGCGACATTCCCAACAATCGCATGCTGCGCTGGTCCCCCGCCGACGGCATGAGCGTCTGGCGCGACCAGGTCGATTTCACCAACGGCCACGCGCTCGATGGCGCGGGCAACCTGCTGCATTGCTCCCACGGGCAACGCGCCATCGTGCGCACGCCCCAGGTCGGGGGGCGCCTGCATGCGGACACGCCCGATGAGGTGGTGGTCAGCCACTTCCACGGCAAGCGGCTCAACTCCCCCAACGACGTGGTGGTGCAGAGCAACGGCTGCATCTGGTTCACCGACCCGCCCTACGGCATCCTCGGCGACCGGGAAGGCCACAAGGCGCCCCCCGAGCTGGGCGGCAACTACGTGTTCTGCTACGACCCGTCGGACGGACAGCTGCACAAGGCGTCCGGGTTCCTGCAGGAGCCCAACGGCCTCGCTTTTTCTCCCGACGAAAGCCTGCTGTACGTGAGCGACACCTCGGCCGCGCTGCGCCCGGACGGCACGGGCCACCACCACATCGTGGTCTTCGACGTGCGGGAACACGCGCTGGAGGCCCCCCGCGTGTTCGCCCGGGTCTCGCCGGGCGTGCCGGACGGTTTCCGCGTGGACCACCGCGGCCGGATCTACACCAGCAGCGAAGACAGCGTGCAGGTGCTGCACCCCGACGGAACGCTGCTGGGCAAAATTCCCGTGCCCGAGAAGGTGGGCAACGTGACCTTCGGGGGAACGCGCAGGGACACCCTCTTCATCGCCGCCAGCACCTCGCTGTACAGCATCGTTCTCAACACACGCGGAGCCCCCCGGCCATGACCGACGACGTCCTGCTTCTGGTGGAAAAGTGCAGCCACTGCCTGAGCTACTACGACATCGGCAGCGGTGAACGGCTGGCCAGCATTGCGCTGCCCGACTTCCCGCACGAGTTCGTGATCGACTCGCACCAGGCCTATGCCTACATCGGCCACTATGGCGTGGAAACCTCGGGCCATCCGGGCGCTGGCGGCACACAGATCCTTCAGGTGGACATCGCCCGCAGGAAGCTGGTGCGCTGCATCGACATCGCCCCCTTCAACCGGCTGCACGGCATGCAGATGGACGCACAGGATCGCCTGTACGCGCTCAGCGAAGACCGAGCGCAACTCGTGGTCCTGGACCATCCCGCCACGGACACGGCCCCGCGCAGGGCCGCGAGCACCGGGGGCATCAAGAGCCACCTGTTCGCGCTCACCCGCGACGGACAGACAGCCTATGCGATGAACCTGCTGTCGCACACCGTGACCAGGATCCGGCCCCACGATGCCACGGTGGCTCCCGTGGCCTGCGCTCCCGGCGAGAAACCCGAAGGCTATGCGCTGAGCGGGGACGAGAAGACGCTGTACGTGAGCTGCCGCTTGAGCAACACGCTTTGCGCGATCGACACCGCGACCATGCAGGTCAAGGACCGGGCGCCCTCGCGCGACGATCCCACGCGCCTGTACCTGTACCGGGACGGCCGGCTGGTGGTCACCAACTACGGCGAACGCAGCCTGTCCGTGGTGGACCCCGCCACGCTGCGGGAGCTGGCCCACGTGCCGATGGAGGCGCGGGCCATCGCCCTGAGCTTCCACCCGTCGCGGCCGCTGGCCTTCGTGAGCCAGGACAACGACCTGCTGGGCTGCCTCAACATGGAGACGCTGCAGTTCGAACGCTGGATCGCGACCCAGCGCGAGCCGGATGTCTCGCGCGTGCTGTCCCGCTTTCCTGCACGGGGCGGTGCATGAACGGCCTCATGCAGTGGCTGCTGACGCCCATCAGCGGAGCGGCGCACCACGAGATCGCGCCGTGGGCTTTCTGGCACGCCCGCCTCATGGTTCTGGCCTGGGCCATCCTGCTGCCGCTGGGTGTGCTGGTTGCGCGCTTCTTCAAGATCATGCCCGGCCAGGACTGGCCAGCGGTGCGCGACAACAAGACCTGGTGGCACGCGCACCGCGTGCTGCAGTACGGCGGCATGGCGCTGATGCTGGCAGGCATCGGGCTGGCCTGGGGCAACGCCCGCGGCGTGAGCCAGGCCGCGGCATGGCACGCCATTCTGGGGTGGGGGGTGCTGGGGCTGGGGCTCATGCAGCTGGCATCGGCGTGGGCCAGGGGCAGCAAGGGCGGCCCCACCGACGTGCGGCTGCGCGGAGACCACTACGACATGACCCCGGGGCGCGTGGCCTTTGAATCCGTGCACAAGGCCGGAGGCTATGCCGCCATTCTTCTGTCGATCGCCACGATCGTCCTGGGCCTGGTGGTGGCCGACGCGCCCCGCTGGATGGGGCTGGCGCTCGCGCTGTGGTGGCTGCTGCTGGCGAGCGCATTCGTGGTCCTGCAGCGCCAGGGGCGGTGCATCGACACCTACCAGGCCATCTGGGGCCCCGGCAGCGGCACGGCCGCCAGCCGCAAGCGGCCCGTGGGCTGGGGCATCAGGCGCTACACGGCGGCCCAGTGGCAGCGGAAATTCGGGCAGCGCCACACGCCCGGCCGCACTCCACAACGATAGATGACGGGAGCACCCATGGCAGGACTGGAGCTACGTAACGTGGTCAAGCGTTTCGGCGAGGTGACCGTCGTCCAGCAGATGGACCTGGCGATCCACGAGGGCGAATTCGTCGTGCTGCTGGGCGAATCGGGCTGCGGGAAAAGCACGACGCTGCGGATGATCGCGGGACTGGAGGAGGTGACGCAGGGGCAGATCCTGATCGGCGACAGGGATGTGACCCATGCCGCGCCCATGGACCGCGACATCGCCATGGTGTTCCAGAACTATGCGCTGTACCCCCACATGAACGTGGCGGAGAACATGTCCTTTGCGCTGCGCCTGTCCGGCCGGCCCTACGCCGAGATCTTCGAGAAGGTCAGGTCCGCGGCCCGCATCCTGAGCATCGAACACCTGCTGGAACGCAAGCCCAGGGAGCTGTCTGGCGGCCAGCGCCAGCGCGTGGCCATCGGGCGCGCCATCGTGCGGGAACCCAAGGTTTTCCTGTTCGACGAACCGCTGTCCAACCTGGATGCCAAGCTGCGCGGCCACATGCGGGCGGAACTGGCCATCCTGCACGAGCGCCTGGGAAAGACCACGGTGTATGTGACCCACGACCAGGTCGAGGCGATGACGCTCGCCTCGCGCATCGTGATCTTCGACAAGGGGGAGATCCAGCAGATCGGCACCCCCTCCGACGTCTTCACACGCCCGGCCAGCCTGTTCGTGGCGGGGTTCATCGGCACGCCGACCATGAATTTCTTCCGGGCCCGCTACAGCCAGGAACATGGCCTCAAGCTGCTTCGCGGAGAAGGCTTCGCGTGGATCGCGCCGGACTGGCTGGTGGCACAGGCCCCACGGGCGGACCAGTCGCTCACGCTGGGCCTGCGCCCCCAGGCGCTGCACCCTTCCAACGCGGGCGTGAGCCTGCTCAGCCTGCAGGTGGACGTCGTGGAGTACCTCGGCACCGAAAGCCAGGTGGTGGGACACATGAACACCCCCTCCGGCCAGCGCGTGGCCGCCATGCTGCCGGGCAACGCGCAGGACCGGCTGCGCCAGCGGGTCGACCTGAGCTTCGACCCGCAGGACATGCACGTTTTCGACACCGCCTCGGGGCGCTCCCTGCGCCCCTGACACACCGCGACACCCCCACCCAGGAGACAAGACCATGAAAAGACGCGATTTCGTAACGAAAACCAGTGCCACGGTGTTCGGTGCCAGCCTGCCCTTGAGCGGAATCCGTGCGCAGAGCCGCTATTCCAGGTATGCGGGCCAGACGGTCACCTTCAGCGTGCCGGCCCATCCCCACTACGACGCGATGATGAAGATCCTGCCGGATTTCACCAGGGAAACCGGGATCAAGGTGGAAACCGACCGCCTGGCCATGGGGCGCATGAAGGAAAAGCAGCTGCTGGAGATGGCCAAGCCGCAGGGTGACTACGACCTGGGCTGCTACGTCGTGATGTGGAAGGGCGAGTACGTCGCCAAGAATCTCATCCGGCCGCTCGACCCGTTCCTGCAGAACCTCGCCCTGGCGGACCCCGCCTACGACATCAAGGACATCATTCCGGTCTATCTCGAAAACCTGGGGCTCGTGGGGGGCCCCAAGGGTTACCTGGCGGGGCCGGGCGCCAAGCTCTACGGTCTGCCCTATGGCGCGGAAACCTCGGTGCTGGCCTACCGCAAGGACATCTTTGCCAAGCACGGCCTCAAGGTGCCCGAGAACTATGCGGAGTTCGCGCAGTTGCTGCGCGTGATCAAGGACAAGGAGGGTATCGGCGCGCTGGCGTCCCGGGGCCAGGCGGGCCATCAGGCCGTGCACGCCTGGCTGCTGCACCTGAACCCGCTGGGCGGCAGCGTCTTCGACGATCAATGGCGCGTGCGCTTCAATGACAAGGCGGGCGTGCAGGCGCTCAAGTTCCTGCAGGAAGTGGTGGCCACGGGCCCCGCGGGCATCGCGGGGTATGGCCAGGGGGAAAGCAACACGGCCTTCCTGCAGGGCCAGGCCGCCATGTACCTGGACTCCACCTCCCTCGCCGGGCTGGTGAACGACCCGGCCAAGTCCCGCATCGCCGGCAAGGTCAGCTGGGCCCTGCACCCCATGGGAACGCGCCGCGCCTCCCAGTCCGGCGGGCTGGGCCTGGCCATCGCCAAGAACGCGAAGAACGCCGATGCGGGCTTCCTGCTCATGCAGTGGCTCACCTCCAAGGCCCAGGACAAGGCCGTCACCCGGGCGGGCGGCGCGCCCACCCGCAACTCCACGCTGGCCGACACCGACCTCGTGCGGCAGTACCCGGAGTTCATCACCTTCAAGGATGCGCTCAAGTACTCCAACCCCGACTGGCGGCCCATCATCGCGGTGTGGGACAAGATCAACGTGCAGGCGCTCGGGGTCGGCATCTCCGAGGCCCTGACCGGCAAGAAGACGGCCGAGGCAGCGCTCAATGACCTGGTGGCCCCGGTCATGCAGATCATGCGTGAAGCCGGGTACAAAGTCTGAGGCGCGCCCGCCATGCGCACCCCTTCCTGGGTTCCGCTCCTCTACGTGGGGCCTGCCGCCGCGATCATGGCGGCAGCGTGCCTCTACCCGGTCATCTCGGCCTTCCAGCTGGGGCTCTACGACTGGAGCATGGGCACCCCCTGGAGCGCGGCCCGCTGGGTGGGGCTGGATGCATTCGCCGCGGCGTTCAGCAATCCCCGGGTGTGGTCGTCGCTCTGGACAACCCTGCTGTTCGCCGGCGTCTGCGTCACCGCCGAGATGCTGCTGGGCATCGCGCTGGCACTGGCGCTGGAGCGGCCGGTGCGGGGCACGGCGGTCTTTCGCACCTTGTTCATCCTGCCCATGATGATCGCGCCCATTGCCGTGGGCCTGGCCTGGCGCTACATGTTCGACGCGCAGTTCGGGCTCATCAACGCCGTGCTCGGCCTGCTCAGGATCGCGCCCCTGACCTGGCTGGCGGATCCCACGCTCGCGTTCGCCGCCATCGTGATCGCGGACGTCTGGCAGTGGACGCCCTTCGTCTTCATCATGATGGTGGCCGCCCTGGCGAACGTGGACAGCGCGGTCATCGAGGCCTCGCGGATCGACGGGGCGAACTGGTGGCAGATGACCACCCTCGTCAAGCTGCCCATGATCGCGCACGTGATCGCCATCACGCTGATGATGCGGCTGGTGGATGCCTTCCGGGTTCTCGAAGTGATCTACGTGCTGACATTCGGCGGCCCGGGCGACTCCACCGAAATCCTCGCGCTGCACATCTACAAGACGGCCTTCGTGGGCCAGCAGTTGGGCGTGGCCGCCGCCATCTCCGTGCTGCTGCTCGTGGTGGTGGCCGTGCTGTCATGGATCGCCCTGCGCATCTCGAACCCTCTGGACAACGAGAAGTAACCGGGAACGCGAGATGCCCATGAAACGCTCTCCCCTGCTCGCCACCGCGCACTACGCCATGCTGGTCGGCCTGGCCGTGCTGTGCATCGCCCCCATCGCGGTCATCTTCGCCACCAGCCTGCGCCAGCAGGTGGACATCTTCGCCGAGCCGCTGAACTTCATCTTCACCCCCACACTGGAGAACTACCGGGCCGTCCTGCAGGAAGACAAGTTCGACCGGTATCTATACAACAGCCTTTTTGTCGGGCTCATTTCCACGGCCGCCACCCTGGTGCTGGGCTGCATGGCGGCCTACGGCCTCGCGCGGTTCCGCTTCCCCGGCCGGCGCGCGCTGGCCTACACCACCTTGCTGCTGCGCACCGTGCCGCTGGCCGTCATGGCCATACCGGTCTTCCTGATCTGGAACGAATGGCACCTGGTCAACAGCCTGTGGGGCCTGATCCTGCTGTACGTGGCGGTCAACCTGCCATTCACGATCTGGCTGCTCTATGGCTTCGTGCTGCAGGTCCCCGTGGAGCTGGAAGAGGCAGCCGCTATCGACGGCTGCGGCCCCCTGCGCGTGTTCACCAAGGTGCTGCTTCCGCTCATGGCGCCCGGGCTCGCCGCGGCCTCGATCTTCACCTTCCGCATCGCCTGGAACGAGTTCATCCTGGCGCTGGTGCTCACCGATCGCCACTCGCGCACCCTGCCCGTGGCGGCCTCGCTTTTCGTCACCGACATGGGGGTGGACTGGGGGCGGGTCATGGCCATGGGCAGCCTCATCGCCATTCCCCCGCTGATCTTCACCTTCGTGGCGGCACGCCAGATCATCACCGGGCTCACGGCAGGCGCCGTCAAGGGCTAGGGACGCACCCTGGCCTGCATTCCCCCGCTTACCGCCCCACCCCATGAGATTCGTCCAGACATTGCGCATTTCGCAGAAGCTGCTCCTCTTCGCGCTCCTGCTGGTGGCGTGCTTCTTCCTCGGGGCCTGGCAGGTCGCGCGCTGCCTGCTGGCGATCTCGCATTTCGGCGCGGCGCTGCCAGACGCCGATCCCGTCGTGGAAAGCGCAGCCGCCGCGCTGCGGATACTGGCCCTGACCAGCGCCGTGGTGGCGGGGGGCTGCCTGGCCCTGGCATGGTGGATTGGCCGCGCGCTGCGCACGCGCGTCGCCGTCGCCCGCAAATTCACGGACGATGTGCGCATCGGCAACCTGACGAGCCTGATTCACGACGCGCAGCGCGACGAGTTCTCGCCCTTGATGGCAGCCATGCGCGAAATGCAGGAATCCCTGACCAGGGTCGTCACCAAGGTCAGGGCGGGCGCGCAGGAGGTGGCCCTGGCCAGCGACGAGATATCCCAGGCGAACACCGATCTGTCCGCACGGACGGAACGCCAGGCGCTGTCGCTGAAGGACACCACGGACGCGGTGGAGGCGTTCGCCAGCAGCGCCCTGCTGGTGGGGCAGAAGGCGGATGCGGGCAACGCCATCGCGCAGCAGACCGCCATGGCGGGAGACCACGGCAACCGTGCCTTCGCGTCCGTGCAGCAGACCATGGAGGAAATTGCGTCGGACTCCGCGCGGGCCTTCGACATCATCGCGCTCATTGACGGGATCGCGTTCCAGACCAACATCCTCGCCCTGAACGCGGCCGTCGAGGCGGCACGCGCCGGCGAGCAGGGCCGGGGCTTTGCCGTGGTCGCCAGCGAGGTGCGCGCGCTGGCGCAGCGCAGCGCCAGCGCGGCCAAGGACATCAAGGCGCTGCTGACCCGCGGCAACGCCCGCATCGAAACCGGCGCGACCCTGGTGCAGACGGCCGCCCAGCAGCTGGGCGGCATGACCGAGGCCATACAGCGGGTGACGCAGATCATGGCGGAGATCGCCCATTCCAGCCAGATGCAGCGCGAGAGCGTGGGCAAGGTCATCGAGTCCGTGGAGCTGATTGACCAGGCCACGCAACAGAACGCGGCCCTGGTGGAGCAGACCGCCTCCGCCTCGCAGCAACTGCGGGCGCAGGCCGCGCGCCTCGTCGGGTCGGTGAACGTGTTCACGCTCAACGGGAGCCCGTCCGAAGCCGAAGAGCAGGTGCGAAGGGCCGTGGACCTGATCCGCGACATCGGCGCCGAGAAGGCCTACCGCGAATTCACGCACGGCACCTCGTTCAAGGACCGGGACCTGTACATCACGGTCTACGACTTCAACGGCCGCAATCTCGCGCACGGAGCCAATCCCGCCAACGTCGGAAAGGTCCTCATCGACATGCGCGACGCGAATGGCGTGGCGATCGTCAGGAACTCGCGCGACCTGGCCACGCAAAGGGGCTCTGGATGGTCCGCGCCGTACCACATCCTGAATCCGGTCACCCAGAAGATCATGGTCAAGAAGGCGTTTGTCCAGCGTGTGGGAGAGACCTTCGTCTCGTCCGGAATCTACGCCGTGGACCTGGATTGATCGACGCTCCCCCCGAGACAGGAAAAAACCCATGCAACGCAGACTGCTCGTCCAATCGCTGTGCGCCGCCACCATCCCCGCCTTCTTCCCGGGGGCATCGCGCGCCCGGAACAGGTATGCCCCCTACCGGGGCCAGAAGCTCAGGATCAGCATCCCCAGGCACCACCACTACGACGCCGCCACGAAACTGTTCCCCACGTTCACCAGCGAAACCGGCATTCAGGTCGAGTTTGAACAGCTCCCCATCGCGGAGATGAAAAAGAGGCAGCTGGAGGAGATGGCCAAGCCGCAGTGCGACTTCGACCTCGTGTCGTATGTGGTGATGTGGAAAGGCGAGTACGTCAAGAAGCGCCTCATCCGGGATATCGAGCCCTACCTGAACAACCGGCAGCTCACCCCCGAGGACTTCGACCTGCCCGACATCATCGCGGGATTCCGGGAGAACATCGGCCTGGTCGGGGGATGGAAAGGCTACCTGGCCGGCGGGGCCGCCAAGCTCTACGGGCTGCCCTATGGAGCCGAGACCTCGGTGCTGGCCTACCGGCACGACATCTTCGAGAAGTTCAACCTGAAGCCGCCCGAGTCGTACTTCCAGCTGGAACAGCTGCTGCCGCTCCTGCGGGAAAAGACCGCCATGGGGTCGCTGGCCTCGCGCGGCAAGGAAGGCCACCAGTGCGTGCATGCCTGGCTGTTGCACCTGAACCCGCTCAATGGCGGCGTGTTCGAGAACAACTGGCAGCCCCGCCTGCATGATTCGGCCGGAGTCCGCGCCGCCAACCTGCTCAAGAAGATCATCGACACCGGCCCTCCCAACGCGCTGGCGGCGGGCCAGACGGAGATGCTCAATGCGTTCCTGCAAGGGCAGGCCTCCATGTACCTGGACTCGACCCTCATCTTCGGTGCGGTCCGCGACGAGAAGATCTCGAAGATCAATGGCAAGGTAAGTTATGTGCGCCATCCCCGCGGCGCGCGCTATGCGTCCCAGACCGGAGGCCTGGGACTGGCCATCCCCGCCCAGTCGAAGAACCCGGACAGCGCATTCCTGCTGATGCAATGGCTCACCGCCAAGCAGCAGGACAAGTCGGTTTGCCACCTGGGCGGCGTGCCCCACCGGCTGTCCACCCTGGCCGACCCCGACCTGGGGAGGAAATACCCCGAGTTCCAGATGCTCCTGCGCAGCATCGGGGATGCCAACCCCAACTGGCGGCCCATCATTCCGGAGTGGGACACCATCAATACCGACATACTGGGCAAGAGCATCCACGAGGTGATTTCAGGCAAGCAGCCCGCAGAGACGGCGCTGGCGCAGGCCGCGAAGGCGGTGGCCGACCTGATGCGCCGCGAAGGGTACCTCACCACCCCGCCACCGGTCCGCTAGTTCCGCTGGTCCGGCTTGCGGCGCCCCTGCTTCGCCGTCATGAGTTTCACGCTGCTCAAGCTGGCGAAGCGCCGGCTTTCATCACCTGGCATCCCGTGTGGCGGCCGGGGCAGCCACGGTGCAGGCCGTCCCGAGCGCCGCACGGGCTCAGCCGGCAAGGCCCTAGAGTCCTGCGGCTACGCCGCCAGCAATCCGCTGTGCGCGGCGGCGTGGCGCAGCCAGTCGGCATCCTGCGCCAAGGCCAGCGCGGCATCGAGCGCGCGGGTGGGCTGCACCTGGCGGTGCGACATGAAGCCGATGGGCGTGGTGAGCACGGGCGCCAGGAGGGGCAGCGCCTCTAGCCCGTCATGGCCCCGCACCGCATCCACCAGCGCGCCCGGCAGCACGCTGCACAGGTTGCCGGCCACCACGCTCAAGGCCAGCGTGAGAACCGAATCGGTTTCCATGGCGGGCCGCACCGTGGCCCCCGCGCTGCGGAAGGCGCCATTCACCAGGCTGCGGTTGTGCATCTCGGGGGTGAGCAGGCACAGCGGCAGGCGCGCCGCCTCGGCCCAGCCAACGGGCCCGCCCATCTGCAGGCCGTGCCCTTTCGGGCTGCTGGCCCGCCGCAGCAGGAAATAGTGCTCCACGTACTGCGGCCAGGCCCGCAGTTGGCCGCCGCGCGCGGGCATGCGCTCGGTGTAGCCCAGCGCGAGGTCCAGGGAAATACTTTCCAGCCCCGCCTCCAGCGCCTGCGAGCTCATGGACAGCGCGACGGGCGCGATGCCGGGGTGCCGCGCCTGCAGCTGCGCCGCAAACCGCGCCAGGATGGGCATGGCCGTGGGCACGGCGCCCAGGCGCAAGGTGCCGCGCGGATGGGCGGCATCGCTCAACAGGTCCTGCTGCAGCACCTGGTGTTCATGCAGCATGCGCTGGGCCGAGGCCAGCACACGCTCCCCCTCGGGCGTGAAGCCCTCGAAGCTGCGGCCCCGGCGCACCACCACCACCCCAAACTCTTTTTCCAGCGCCCGCAGCGCGTTCGACAGCGCGGGTTGCGTGATGTGGCAGGCCTGCGCCGCCCGGCCGAAGTGCCGGTGCTCGTGCAGCGCCACGAGGTAGCGCAGGGACGCGAGCAGGTTCATGGCGCAGTGCGGCAGCCCACGGAGATCAGGTGTTCTTGCTGATCGAGATGGTGGGGAACTTGTTGGAGAAGTCCTTGGCCTGCTGGGCGATTTTCACCGCCACGTCGCGCGCCACCTTCTTGTAGATCTTGGCCACGTCCCCGTCGGGGTCGGCCACCACGGTGGGCTTGCCGCTGTCGGCCTGCAGGCGGATGCTCATGTCGAGCGGCAGCGCGCCCAGGTAGTCCATGTGGTAGTCGGCCGCCATTTTCTTGCCGCCGTCGGCGCCAAAGATGTGCTCCACATGGCCGCAGTTGCTGCACACGTGGGCGGCCATGTTCTCGACGATGCCCAGGATGGGCACGCCCACCTTCTCGAACATCTTGATGCCCTTCTTGGCGTCCAGCAGCGCGATGTCCTGCGGCGTGGTGACGATCACGGCGCCGGTCATGGGCACGCGCTGGCTCAGCGTGAGCTGGATGTCGCCGGTACCGGGCGGCATGTCGATGATGAGGTAGTCGAGGTCTTTCCAGTTGGTCTGGCGCAGCAGCTGCTCCAGCGCCTGGGTGGCCATGGGGCCGCGCCAGATCATGGCTTCGTCCTGGTCCACCAGGAAGCCGATGGACATGACCTGCACGCCATAGTTCTCCAGCGGCTCCATGGTCTTGCCATCGTCGCTTTCGGGGCGGCGGTTGATGCCCAGCATCATGGGTTGGCTGGGGCCGTAGATGTCGGCGTCGAGCACGCCCACGCTGGCGCCCTCGGCAGCCAGCGCCAGGGCCAGGTTGGCGGCCGTGGTGCTCTTGCCCACGCCGCCCTTGCCCGAGGCCACGGCGATGATGTTCTTGACCTGGGGCAACAGCTGCACGCCGCGCTGCACGGCGTGCGCGATGACCTTGGTGGTGATGTTGACCGACACGTTCTCCACTCCGGCAATCCCCTTGGCGGCCGCCACGAGGCTGCGGCGCAGCTCGGGCACCAGGCTCTTGGCGGGGTAGCCCAGTTCCACGTCGAAGGCCACGTCGCCGCCGGTGATCTGCACGTTGCGCAGGGCCCGGGTGCTGACGAAATCCTTGCCGGTGTGGGGGTCCAGCACGCTGGAAAGTGCGGCCAAGAGGCCCTGTTCGGTGACTGCCATTCAATAATCTCCAGAAGAGGCGGGTAGTCTATCCAAGCGCCGTGCCCTCCGCGTCTGAAGGACAATGCGCCGCGATGCCGCCGCCTGCGCCCAAAACCGAAAGAAAAGGACCCCCGTGAAATTCAAGATGGCCGAAAAGTCCCTGTTTGCCATGCTGCTGCGCTCGCCCTGGTGGGTCAGCTTCTTGGTGGTCGGCCTCATTGTCCTGGCGGCGGGCGCCCTCTTGCCCAAGGAGTACTTCGTGGTGGGAGCGCTCGCGGGTTTCCCCATCTTCGTGGTGGGCTGCATTGCGGCCTGGAAGCAGCTGCGCGCCCCCAACCCGGCCCAGGTGGCCGACATGCTGGAGGCCGTGGGCAGCATGCCCTGGCGCAGCTTTGCCGACACCCTGGCATCCGCCTGGACCCGGGCGGGCTACACCGTGGAGCGGATCAACGGCAACAACGCCGGGGCCGACATGCGCCTGACCCTGGGCGGCAAGACCACGCTGGTGAGCGCCAAGCGCTGGAAGGCCGCCACCCATGGCGTGGAGCCCCTGCGCGAACTGCACGCGGCCATGGTGGCCAGCGACGCTCCGGCGGGCGTCTATGTGGCAGCCCTGGGGCAGGTCAGCGACAACGCGCGCCTGTATGCCCGCGACCATGGGATCGCCGTGCTGCAGGGCGATGCAGTGGCGGCCCTGCTGCTGAGCAGCCGGCGCTGATCCACGCCCCGCCGGCCCGCCCCGCAGCCCGCCATGCGGGTTTTCCCAGATGGAGCGACCGGTGGCGGACTCCACACTTGGCACATCACCCACCCCTTCGACGATGCCATCGATCAGCCCCCCCACCGACGCCTGCGCCCCCGCTCCCGCGGCCCCGCCCGCCCGCCCCACCGGCCTGCTGCTGACCGGCGGCGGTGCCCGCGCCGCCTACCAGGTGGGCGTGCTGGAGGCGATCGCCGACATCCGCAATGCCTGTGGCGCGGGCGGCGGGCCCAATCCGTTTCCCATCATCACGGGCACCTCCGCGGGCGCCATCAACGCGGCGGCGCTGGCCTGCGGGGCCGACAACTTCGACCGCGCGGTGCGCCGCATCGCACGCGTGTGGCGCCAGTTCCATGCCAGCCAGGTGTATGGCGCCGATTCGCTGTCCGTGATGCGCAGCGGGGCGCGCTGGCTCACGCTGCTGTCCATGGGCTGGGCGCTGGCGCGGTGGCGCCGCATGCGGCCCCGGTCGCTGCTGGACAACTCGCCCCTGGAAAAACTGCTGGTGAAGATGGTGCCCCTGGTGCGCCTGCCCCGGCTCATCCGCAAGGGGCACCTCACCGCGCTGGCGGTCACGGCATCGAGCTACAGCTCGGGCGAGCACGTCACGTTCTTCGAATCCAACGCGCCGGTGCAGCCCTGGGTGCGCTCGCAGCGCAAGGCCGCGCGCGACCGCATCACGCACGAGCACCTGCTCGCGTCCTCGGCCATTCCGTTCATCTTCCCGGCCAAGGGCATCACGATCGACGACCATACCGAGTACTTCGGCGATGGCTCCATGCGCCAGTCGGCCCCGATCGCGCCCGCCATCCACCTGGGGGCCGAGCGCATCCTGGTGATCGGCGCGGGCCGCATGCACGAGCCCCGGGGCGACGCCGCGGCCAACCCCACGCCCAGCTACCCCACGCTCGCGCAGATCGCGGGGCATGCGCTGTCCAACATCTTTCTGGACGCGCTGGCGGTCGACGTGGAGCGGGTGCAGCGGGTCAACCAGACGCTGTCGCTGATCCCCCCCGACGTGCGCGCGCACAGCGCGCTGCGGCCCATCGAACTGCTGGTGATCGCGCCTTCGCAGCGGCTCGACGCGGTGGCCGCGCGCCACGTGGGCGATCTGCCGGCCCCCGTGCGCGCCATGCTGGCGGCGCTGGGCGTCACGTCCAACATGGCGGATGTGCGCGGCGCGGCGCTGGCCAGCTACCTGCTGTTCGAATCCGGCTACACGCAAGAGCTGATGGCCCTGGGCCGGGCCGACACGCTGGCCATGCGCGCCGAGGTGTGCCGCTTTTTCGGCTGGACCGACAGCGGCGCGGACATTCAGACCCGCGAGCACGCCTGAAGGGCCGCCGGTCCGCCCCGGCGTCCGCTACCGCGCCTTGAGCACGTCCTTGCGCAGCCAGCCCAGGCCGTGCGCGTGCAGGCTCTGCACATATAGCCGGTCCGCCGTCTCGGTGATGGCCGTGGTTTCCGGGTAGGCGCCCGCCGGGTCCTGCAGGTCGGCCACCACCTTGCCGTCGTCGGTGAACGCGATCACGTGGCCGTACGGCTGGGGGATGGGCCACAGCGCACGCGGCAGGCGCAGTGTCAGGCTGCGCAGCCAGGGCTTGCCGGCCATGTTGTCGATGGCCGCGCCGCGCGGCTTGGCAAAGCCCAGCCAGATGCGGCCGTCCATCCCGCGCATCAGGTTGTCGGGGTAGCCGGGCAGGTTGTCGAGCAGCACGCTGGCCTGGGCTCCGGGCAGGCTGATGTCCAGGTCGTTCGCGTCCACCGCGATCTTCCATACCCTGTACTTGCCGGTTTCGTTGACGAACAGGCTCTTTTCGTCCTGGCTGAGCGCCACGCCGTTGGCGAAGCTCAGGCCCCGGGCCACCACGCGCGTGGCGCGAGTCGCGGGGTCGTACTCCAGCACCCGGCCCGTGCTGGCCTGCTCCAGGATGTCGAGCACGCTGGCCTCGAAGGTGCCGCCCCAGTCCTGGGGGGCAAAACGCGTGGAGGCGTCGCTCAGGTACATCTTGCCGCTTTGGGCCACCACCACGCCGTCGGCATAGCGGATGGGATCGCTGCCCACCTTGTCGGCCAGCACGGTGACCTTGCCATCGGGCGCGATGGACAGCAGGCCCTTGACCGCATCGGCCGCGATGAGGTGGCCCGCCGCGTCGAAGTCAAAGCCCAGCACCCGCCCGCCGGTATTGGCAAAGACCTCCTGGCCCGATCCATCGGGGTTCATGCGCAGGATGTTGCCGCTGAGCACCGTGGTGTAGAGCTTGCCGTCCCTGCCCACGGCGATGTGCTCGGGGCCGACCTCGCCGTGGAGGTCGATCACCTGCAGCTGGGCCAGCCGCGTGTTGGGCGCATGCACGCCCTGGTAACCGGGCGCGGGCGGGGCGCTCCAGGCCACGGGCCGGATGGGCACGGGCCACCATGCCAGGTAGGCCGCCAGCACCAGCACGGCGCCAGCGGCGCTCCATCCCAGTCTCCTCATCAGCTTCTTTGCCATCGGCGTTCCTCCGTTGTGGTCGGTGCCAGGCATTGTGGGCCCGGCGAGCCCCCGCGCACCCTGCCCGGGGCCCGTTCGCTGGCACCTGCGCGACCCGCGCGCGGGGCTGGAGCGCCCGCGGCCGCGAGGCAGGGCGCCAAACGCCTAAAATCGCGGGTTCCGCCTGAGAAAGCCGCTTTTCATGACGTCATCCGCACGCAAACTCTTCGTCACCACCGCCCTGCCCTACGCCAACGGCAACTTCCACATCGGCCACATCATGGAATACATCCAGGCCGACATCTGGGTGCGGTTCCAGCGCATGCAGGGCCACGCGGTGAACTTCGTGGGCGCCGACGATACCCATGGCGCGCCCATCATGATCGCCGCCGAGAAGGCGGGCGTCACGCCGCAGCAGTTCGTGGCCAACATCGCCGCGGGCCGCAAGCAGTACCTGGACGGCTTTCACATCAGCTTCGACAACTGGCACAGCACCGACGCGCCAGAGAACCACGAGCTGGCCCGCCAGATCTACCGCGACCTGCGCGACCGCGCCGACGGCTCGCTGATCGAGGTGCGCACCATCGAGCAGTTCTTCGACCCCGAGAAGAACATGTTCCTGCCCGACCGCTACATCAAGGGCGAATGCCCCAAGTGCCATGCCAAGGACCAGTATGGCGACAACTGCGAGGTGTGCGGCACGGTGTACGCGCCCACCGACCTGATCAACCCGTTCTCGGCCTTGTCCGGCGCCAAGCCCGAGCTGAAGAACTCCGAGCATTTCTTTTTCAAGCTCTCGGACCCGCGCTGCGTGGAGTTCCTGGAGAAGTGGACGCAGGACGGCAAGCTGCAGCCCGAGGTGGCCAACAAGATCAAGGAATGGTTCACCGTGCGCACCAATCCGGACGGCACGACCAGCGAAGGCCTGGGCGACTGGGACATCAGCCGCGACGCGCCCTACTTCGGCATCGAGATCCCCGACGCGCCGGGCAAATACTTCTACGTGTGGCTCGACGCCCCCGTGGGCTACCTGGCCTCGCTCAAGAACTGGTTCGACAAGGGCGGCCCCAAGGCAAAACACGGCGACACCCGCTCGTTCGACGAATACATGGCCGCTGCCGACACCGAGCAGTACCACTTCATCGGCAAGGACATCGTCACCTTCCACACGCTGTTCTGGCCCGCCATGCTGCACTTCAGCGGCCGCAAGACGCCCGACAACGTGTTCGTGCATGGCTTTCTCACCGTGAACAACGGCGAGAAGATGAGCAAGAGCCGTGGCACCGGCCTGGACCCGCTCAAGTACCTGAGCCTGAACATGAACGCCGAATGGCTGCGCTACTACCTGGCGGCCAAGCTCAGCGCGCGCAACGAAGACATCGACTTCAACGCCGAGGACTTCATGCTGCGGGTGAACAGCGATCTGATCGGCAAGTACGTGAACATTGCCAGCCGCGCTGCGGGATTCCTGACCAAGCGCTTCGACGGCAAGCTCACCAGCGACTTCGGCGCCACGGGCGCGGCCCTGCTGGCCGAGGTGCGCGGTGCCAGCGGCGCCATCGCGCAGATGTACGAAACCCGCGAGTACAGCAAGGCCACGCGCGAGATCATGCAGCTGGCCGACAAGGTCAACGCCTATGTGGACCAGAACAAGCCCTGGGACCTGGCCAAGGACGCGGCCAACAACGAGGCGCTGCACCAGGTCTGCTCGGTGCTCATCAACACCTTCGCCGCGCTCACGCGCTACCTGGCGCCCGTGCTGCCGGGCCTGGCCCAGGCCGTGCAAGGCTTTGTGGGTATGGACATGCGGCAGTGGGACGTGGCGGGCGACGTGCAGGCGATCACCCCCTACCAGCACCTGATGCAGCGCGTGACCCCCGAGCAGCTGGAAGCATTGTTTGAGGCTCCAGCGCAGGCAGAACAAGCGCCAGTAGCTACTGAAACAATAGCATCCCCCGGCGGCGAGGAACTGGCCCCCACCATCACCATCGACGACTTCACCAAGATCGACCTGCGCATCGCGCTGATCGTGAATTGCGAGCCGGTCGAAGGCTCCACCAAGCTGCTGCGCCTGACGCTGGACGTGGGCGAAGGCCGCACGCGCAATGTCTTTTCAGGCATCGCCAGCGCCTACCAGCCCGCCGACCTGATCGGCAAGCACACGGTGATGGTGGCCAACCTCGCGCCGCGCAAGATGAAGTTCGGCGTCTCCGAAGGCATGGTGCTGGCCGCCAGCCATGGCGACGAGAAGGCCAACCCCGGCATCTACGTGCTCAACCCCTGGCCCGGCGCCACGCCCGGCATGCGGGTGCGCTGAAGCACTGCAACGGCCGCGCCGGCCGTTGCCTTCCCGGGCCCCGCCGCTCGTTCGCTCACAGCGATGCCAGCGGCGGCGACCGCTGCGGCCGGCCCGCGCGCAGCGCCTGTCGCCGCAGGTACCACTCGGCGCCCAGCAGGTTGGGCACCCAGCACAGCCAGGCGATGAAGGGGTAGGACACCTGCTCATCCACCCCCAGGGCCATGCTGCCCCCCAGGTAGACGCGCAGCGTGATGGCTGCCGCCGTGAGCGCATAGCTGCGCACCATCCAGCGCCGGTGCTCGGCAAAACGGCGCTGCAGCGCGCGCAGCAGGCCCATGCCGGTCGCCACGATCCAGGCCACGCCCAGCGCCAGGAAACCCAGGACGGCCACGGGACCCGTCATCGCATCCAGTGCCAGGGGCAACGACGAGAGCCAGCCCACCGCAATCGCCGCCACATACCCGCGCCCCACCCAGCGGTGCAGGGCCGGAAACCGGGTGCGCCATGCCGCCATCAATTGCAGCGGGCCCAGCATCAGTGCCAGCGATGCGCTGACCGCATGCACCACGAAAGCCCGGGGCGCCGACTGCAGGCTGGGCAGGTCCATCGGGAAGGGCATGCCGGGCAGCGCATAGCGCAACGAGACAATGCCGACGGCCAGGGCCGACAGCGCGAGCAAACCCCAAGCCAGGGCGGGGGCGAGAGTACGTGGAGACATGGCAACTTTCTGTGAAATGGAAGTCCATCCACTCTAGAAATTGCGTCTGAGCCCCGTGTTAGCAGCGCCTTAGGCGGGTGTTAGCAGCGGCGCGGGCGCGGGCTGGAGTGGGGGCAGATGCACCCGCGCCAGCAGGCCCGCGGCGCCGTCGTCCCGCGCCCGCAGCTCCACCCGCAAGCCCTGGCGCAGCGCTGCCGCGCGGGTGATGGCCAGGCCCAGCCCGCTGCCGTCGGCGTCGTTGCCGGGCACGCGGAAGAAGCGGTCGAAGACCCGCTCCAGCAGCTCTGGCGGAATGCCGGGGCCGTTGTCGACGATGTCCACCACCGCGCCGCTGTCCAGACGGTGCAGCCGCACCTCGACCGCACCGCCCTCGGGCGTGTAGCGCAGGGCGTTGTCCAGCAGGTTGTCGAACACGCTGCGCAGTTCGCTGGCAGCGGCGTGGACCGCCACCTGCCCGTCTCCGGCAAAACCGACCTCGATGCGGCGCTGGTCCGCCAGGGGCATCAGCTGGCCCACGCTGTCGCGCAGCAGGGCCGTGATGTCCACGGGCGCAGTGGGTGCCTGCGCAGACACCGGCACCTCCTGCCGCGACAGGCGCAGCAACTGGCCGACCAGGTGCCGCGCCCGGCGCATGCCCGCGTCCAGTTGCGCGAACTGCTGCTGCGCATCGCCCGCAGGCACGAAGGGGCGCAGGTTCTCCAGCTGCAGCGCCATCGCGGCCATGGGCGTGCGCAGCTCGTGGGCGGCGTCCTGCACAAAGCGGCGCTGCGCGGCAAAGGCCTCGCCCAGGCGCGCCAGCAGTGCATTGAAGGAACCCACCAGGGGCACGATCTCCTCGGGCACGCGGTCCATGCGGATGGCGCCCAGGCTGCGGTCGTCGCGCTGGGCCACTTCATCGGCCACCAGGCGCAGCGAGCGCGATGCGCGCCCCACCACCAGCCACAGCGTGAACAGCAGCGCCGGTACCAGCAGCGCCATGGGCACGATGACGTACAGCGTGCGCACCGCCACTTCTTCCTGCAGGAATTTCTCGCTTTGCAGCACCTGCACGCGGCGCTGGTGCGGCCCGGCCGCTGGCGCGGTGTAGACGCGCCACCCAGGCGCCCAGGCATCGTGGGTGCGCAGCAGACCGTGCCCTGGCGCGGCCTGCAGTGGCACACCGGTGTCGGGCCGGGACGTGGCCAGCAGCCGCCCGTCGGCCGACCACACCTGCACGGCAAAGGCGCCCCAGTCCAGGATGTTGGTGTCGCTGAGCAGCGGCAGGGGCTCGACCCCGTGGCCAGCGTCCCGGCCGTCGCCGCCATCGCTGGTGCCCGCCGGCCCCTGCCCGCCGGCTGCATGGGAACGCGCCAACACCTCCATCTGGTACTGCATGAAGGTGTGGATGAGTGCGCTGTAGCTCGCCCAGAACGCGCAGCCCGCCACCACGGCGCCCACCAGGATCCAGGGCGCGAGCCACAGCAGGATCTGCCCGCGCAGGGACCGGGGGCGGTACCAGCGGGCCGCGTGCTCGCGCACCGGCCCCGTCATGGCGCCGCCACCCGCCAGCCCAGGCCGCGCACGTTGCGGATGGCGTCGGGCCCGAGCTTGCGGCGCATGCCGTGGATGAGCACGTCCACCGCGTTGCTGCTGACCTCCTCGCCCCAGCCGTAGATGCGGTTTTCCAGCTGCTCGCGCGACAGGATGGCGCCGGGGCGCTCCAGCAGCGCATGCAGCAGCGCGAATTCGCGGGCGGTGAGGGCCTCGCGGGCGCCGCCCTGCAGCACCTCGCGCGTGGCCAGGTCCAGCTGCAGGGCACCATTGCCCACCAGCGACTGGGCCACGCCGCTGCGCCGGCGTACCACGGCGCGCATGCGGGCCAGCAGCTCGGCCACCTCGAAGGGTTTGAGCAGGTAATCGTCGGCACCGATGTCCAGGCCGTGCACGCGGTCCTCGACACCGTCGCGCGCGGTAAGCACCACCACCGGCGTGAGGTCGCCGCGCGCACGGGCGCGGCGCAGCACCTCGGTGCCGTCGAGCCCCGGCAGGCCCAGGTCCAGCAGCACGCAGCTGTAGTCGCCATCGGCGAGGGCGCTGTGGGCCAGTTCGCCGTTGCGCACCCAGTCCACGGACCAGCCCGCCCCCTTGAGCGCATGCGACAGGCTGCGCCCGATCATGTCGTCGTCTTCCACCAGCAGTGCGCGCAACAGGGTTCTCCTTGGGGCCTTCAGGGTGGTGCACAGCGTAGCGCGGAATTCTTAGCCCGCCATGAGCGCGGCGCCCACCCAGGACGGCGCAGGGCTAACCCGGCGCTAAGAAAGCATTCCTACAGTGCACCGGCCCCCTGCCTGCGGCGTGCGGCCCGCAGGCACGCCCGGCCTGGCCCGCCCCTTTTCTTTTTTCTTCTTTCTGGAACCCGAACCCATGACGCACTGCCCTCGCCTGCCCTCCCCCACCCACCACACCCTGCGGGGCCGCGCGGCGGTCATCGCGGCCACCCTGGCGGCGCTGGCGCCCGCCGCCTGGGCGCAGCAGGACGCCCCCACCTCCACCTGGGGGGCGGGCCTGGCCGTCAGCGCCGACCGCAAGCCCTACCGCGACTTCGACGACAAGGCGCAGCCGCTGCCCCTGCTCACCTACGAAAACCGCTGGGTCCACATTGCCGGCCCGGGCGTGGATGTCAAGCTGCCGCCGGCCGGCCCCGTGGGCCTGCGGCTGCGGTCGCGCTTCGGTTTCGAGGGCTACGAGGCCAAGGATTCGCCCTTTCTGACCGGCATGCAGGAGCGCAAGGGCAGCCTCTGGCTGGGCGCGGCCGCCAGCTGGGACACGGGGCCGGTGCAGCTTTCGGCCGAGCTGCTGGCCGATGCCTCCGGCCACAGCAAGGGGCGCCAGTTCACGCTGAAGGCCGAGCGCCGCTTCCAGCTCGGTGCGTGGGACATCACCCCCCGCGTGTCGGTGCAGCGGCAGGACCGCAAGTATGTGGACTACTACTACGGCGTGGAAGGCGCGGAGGCCCGCGCAGGCCGCCCGGCCCATGAAGGCAGCTCCGCCGTGAACCTGCAGGCCGGCCTGCGCGTAGGCTACGCGCTGGCGCCGCGGCAGTGGATGTTCGTGGACGTGAGCAGCACGCGGCTGGCCAGCGCGATCAAGAACAGCCCGCTGGTCAACAGATCGAGCCAGCCGGCGGTGACGGCGGGCTGGCTTTACCGGTTCTGAGCGCCGCCTTCAATGCCCCACATACCGCCCCGGCCGGTGGCTGATCCACAGGAACCCGCTCATCACCAGCACGGCCAGCACCGAATACGCCACGCGGTCCACCGGCACCACGAACAGCGCCAGCAGCACCACGGTGCCGTCGATCATCATCTGCACCTTGCCCGCACGCATGCCGTAGCGGGCCTGCAGGTACAGCGACACCACGGTGGCCCCGCCCAGGCTGGAGCGGTGGCGCGCCAGGAACAGGCAGCCCGTGCCCAGCAGCAGCCCGCCCAGCAAGGATGCGAACAGCGGGTTCAGGTAGTCCACGTGCATCACATGGGGGAACAGCTCGGTCAGCAGCGACAGCAGGGCCACGCAGACAAAGGTCTTGACCGTGAACTCGCGCCCCATGCGCGTCCAGGCAAACCAGTAGAACGGCAGGTTGACCGCGAAGAACAGCTTGCCGAACGAGATGCCCGTGACGTAGTGCAGCAGAAACGCCGCGCCCGCCGTGCCGCCCACCAGCAGCCCCGCCTGGTTGAACAGCATGAGCGCCATGGCCACGAACAGCGTGCCGGCGAACAGGGCCTGTACATCCTCGAACGCACCATGGCGCAGGGTGGAGGCGTCGGCATGGGCATCGCCAGCGGCGCTGGAGTCATTGGCGGGGGTGTCGGTCATGGAGGGGATCACGCTGGCGTCACATCAATCCGCGCGGAGCGGGGGCCGGGATGGCCGTGCAAGAACAGCAAGCAATATGCCAGGGAGCGCGGGCTCCACGCCCGATGTCCATCCCTGAGCGGGCAGAATTCGAAGAATTTCCGGCTGCCACCGCTGGTTGTAGTTCAATAGTTTGCTATCAATTTTAAAGTTCCATCCACAACCCGCGCCCCCCCCGCGCGGCCCCTGGCAACGGGCACATTCGGCACGCAATGTGCTTGGCGACCGCACCGGCTTCGCCCCATTGCGCTGCGCACCCGGCTCACTACACTGAAGTCTGCCCCGCGTTGATGGCGGTGGTGGCTGCATCCCGGCGGTGCCGGGGCCCTGGGCCGCCGCAGAGCCGCCGAAAAGAAAGTGCCCGCCACCATGCAGTTTTCACTCGCCTTCCACCCCCGCCTGCTCGATGCGCTGCGCGGCTACGACAAGGGCCGCTGGCTGGCCGATGTGGGCGCGGGGGTGACGGTGGGCATCGTGGCGCTGCCGCTGGCCATGGCGTTCGCGATCGCCAGCGGCCTCAAGCCCGAGGCGGGGCTGTGGACGGCGATCATCGCGGGCTTCCTGATCTCCGCCCTGGGGGGCACCAACGTGCAGATCGGCGGACCGGCGGGCGCATTCATCGTCATCGTCTACGGCATCGTCGAGCGCTACGGCGTGGCCAACCTGCTCATCTCCACCGCCTGCGCGGGCGCGCTGCTGGTGCTTCTGGGGCTGTTCCGCCTGGGCACGCTGGTGCGCTTCGTGCCGGTGAGCATCGTGATCGGCTTCACCAACGGCATTGCCGTGCTGATCGCGCTGTCGCAGGTCAAGGACTGGCTGGGCCTGTCCATCGACCGCATGCCGGGCAATTTCTTCTCGCAGATCGATGCGCTGGCGCGGCACGCGGACAGCCTCAACCCCTATGCCTTCGGGCTGGGCGCGGCCTGCGTGGCCGGGTTGTTCGTCTGGCCCAGGCTGATGATGAAGGGCTCGCCCGTGATGCAGGTGCTGGAGCGCCACACCGTGCGCAGCTTCGCGCGCGTGCCCGCGCCCGTCGTGGCGCTGGTCACGCTGAGCCTGCTGGCCTGGGCGATGGAGTTTCCGGTGGAGACCATCGGCTCGCGGTTTGGCGGCATTCCGCAGGCGCTGCCGGTGTTCGCGCTGCCCGATTTTTCGTGGGACACGGTGCGCCTGCTGGTCACGCCCACGCTCACCATCGCGCTGCTGGGCGCCATCGAATCGCTGCTGTGCGCCCGCGTGGCCGACCAGCTGGCCACCGACCCGCACCACAAAAAACACGACCCCAACCAGGAGCTGGTGGCCCAGGGGCTGGCCAATCTGGTGGTGCCGTTCTTCGGCGGCATGCCCGCCACCGGCACCATTGCGCGCACCGTCACCAACATCCGCGCGGGCGCCACCTCGCCCGTGGCGGGCATGGTGCATGCGCTCACGCTGCTGGTGGTCGTGCTGGTGGCCGCCCCGCTGGCGCTGCACATTCCGCTGGCGGTGCTGGCGGGCATCCTGTTGTACGTGGCCTGGAACATGGGCGAGTGGCACGAGTTCGTGCGCCTCAAGCACTTCAGCAACCACTACCGGCTGCTCATGCTGGGCACGTTCTTCCTCACCGTGGTGTTCGACCTCACGGTGGCGGTGGAGGTGGGCCTCTTCATGGCCTGCGCGCTGTTCGTGCGGCGCATGAGCGGGCTTTTTCGCGTGGTGCGCCAGCCGGAGCCGCCCGAAGGCGCCCCGTTCCAGGGGCGGCCCACGGCCACCTGGCGCCTGCATGGCGCGCTGTTCTTCGGCGCCGCCGCCAAGATCGACCCCATCCTCCAGGCCGTGGAGACCGGCCCGCCCGGCATGGACGTGGTGCTGGACGCCAGCGAGCTGGTGGCGCTGGACACCACGGGGCTGGACGCGCTGGCGCAGATCCTCAAGGCCGTGGCCGCGCGCGGCGGACGGCTGCGCCTGGTGCACCTGCACGAGCAGCCGCGCTCGCTGATCGAGCGCTCGGGCTTTGCCGCCCGGCTGGCGGCGCAGGGGCTGGAGGACCTTCCGGTGTGACCCGCCGCGCGGCTACTTGCCGCCCTTGAACTCCGGCGCCTCCAGGTCGGCCCCCGTCTGGGTGCGCAGCACGAACTGGTCGGGCCCATGGACCACGGTGAACACCTTGGCCTGGTTGGGTGCCTCCAGGTAGCGCCAGTCGGCATGGGTTTCCCGCTTCAGTTCATAGGGCGTGACCTTGGCGGGCTTGCCCAGCAGGCGGCGCACCTCGTCCATGCGCATGCCGGGCACCACGCGCGCGAAGTTCTCTGGGGTGAGCACCTGGCGCAGCGCCGTCATGCGGCCGTCGGCGCCGATGGTGATCATGTAGTTGACCTGGCCGGCGGGCTGGCGGTTGTATTCGAACGTGCGCGCGCCGCCGGGCTCGTCCCACACGTTCTCGGGGGCGCCGAAGCGGTCGCGCACGTCGGCCTCGGTGGAGACGCCCTCCTTGAGTTCGCTGATGCGTTGCGGGTCGCAGGCGGCAAGCGCCAGCAACGAAAAAGTGGCGGCCGCCAGGGCGGCGGCGCGATATATCAAGGGCATGAGTCGGTCCCGGTAAAATCCACGGCAAAGAGGTTAACAGTCCATGTCCATTTTCCGCCGCCCCGATTACCAATCCGATGCCACCCAGTTCATCAACCAGCTCAAGGCCAGCAAGCCCGAGCTGGAAAGCCAGCAGCTGGCCGGCCGCGCGCTGCTGTGGGACAAGCAGGTGGACCGCAAGATCTGGGGGGAGTACCGCGAAGCCCAGGTCGAGCAAAAGCCCTACGTCTACCAGACGAACGCCGACTGAGCCGACCCGGGCATCAAATTGGCCCCCAGCGCTTGATCAATAAGCGCTGATAGCTATATTTTCAATAGCAAATATCCATGACCACCGCGCGCGTGCCCGAGGCGTCCGATGATCCGGCGGGCACGGCCGCGCTGAACGCGGGCGGCATGCCCGACGTGGTCGATCAGGTCGCGCTGGCGCGCCTGTATGGCGAGCCGCTGTTCGCGCTGCCCACGGACCTGTACATCCCGCCCGATGCGCTCGAAGTCTTCCTTGAAGCCTTCGAAGGCCCGCTCGATCTGCTGCTGTACCTGATCCGCAAGCAGAACTTCAACATCCTCGACATCCCCATGGTGGGGGTCACCAAGCAGTACCTGGCGTATGTGGACGAGATCCGCAGCCGCAACCTGGAGCTGGCGGCCGAGTATTTGCTGATGGCGGCGATGCTGATCGAGATCAAGTCGCGCATGCTGCTGCCGCCCAAGAAGCAGGCCGAGGGCGAGGAGCCCGAAGACCCGCGCGCCGAGCTGGTGCGCCGCCTGCTCGAATACGAACAGATGAAGATGGCCGCCGCCCGCCTGGGGCAGTTGCCGCAGTACGGGCGCGACTTCCTCAAGGCGCAGGTCTACATCGAACAAAGCCTGCAGCCGCGCTTTCCCGATGTGCACGTGGTGGAGTTGCAGGACGCCTGGCGCGACATCCTGAAACGCGCCAAGCTCGTGCAGCACCACAGGATCACGCGCGAAGAGCTGAGCGTGCGCGAATACATGAGCATGGTGCTCAAGACGCTGCAGGGCCGCCGCTTCGTGGAGTTTGAAGAACTCTTCGAGCCCGAAAAAGGCAGCACCGTGCTGGTCGTGACCTTCATCGCGCTGCTGGAGCTGGCCAAGGAGACGCTGATCGAGATCACGCAGGCCGAGGCCTTCGCACCCATCTACGTGCGCCTCGCCTATGTACCGGCATGACACCCCCTGAGCGGCTGCGCCGCTTCCCCCTCTCTCGCTGCGCGGGAGGGGGACGCCACCGGTGGCCTGGCAAAGCCGGCTTCACGGTGGCCCCGGCCGGGAGCCGCGCCCACTTCAACGGCAACTGACACCTTCCATGGCATCCCACGACTTCGACGTTCTCATCGTAGGCAGCGGCCTCGCAGGCCTCTCGGCCGCGCTGCACCTGGCCCCCACGCACCGCGTGGCCGTCATCACCAAGCGCACGCTGCAGGATGGATCGAGCGGCTGGGCCCAGGGTGGCATTGCCGCCGTGCTGGCCGACGACGACAGCTTTGCCGCCCACATCGAGGACACGCTGGTGGCGGGCGCGGGCCTGTGCGACCTGGCCACCACGCGCTTTGTGGTGGAGAACGCGCCTGCATCGATCGCCTGGCTGCGCCAGCTGGGCGTGCCCTTCACGCTCGAAGGCGACCAGCTGCACCTCACGCGCGAAGGCGGCCACAGCGCGCGCCGCATTGCCCATGTGACCGACGCCACCGGCGCGGCCGTGCAGCGCACGCTGATCGACGTGGTGCGCGCCACGCCCGGCATCACGCTGTTCGAGCAGCACACGCTGGTGGACCTGATCACCACGCGCAAGCTGGGCCTGCCCGGCCACCGGTGCCTCGGCCTGCATGCGCTGGACAGCGACACCGATGAGGTGGTGACCTTCCGTGCGCCGCAGACCATCCTGGCCACGGGCGGCGCGGGCAAGGTGTACCTGTACACCACCAACCCCGACACCGCCACGGGCGACGGCATCGCCGCCGCGTGGCGCGCGGGCTGCCGCGTGGCGAACATGGAGTTCATCCAGTTCCACCCCACGGGGCTGTACCACCCGCACGAAAAGTCCTTCCTCATCAGCGAGGCGGTGCGCGGCGAAGGCGGCAGGCTGCTGCTACCCCCCTCGGCGGGCGGCACGCGCTTCATGCTGGACCATGACCCGCGCGCCGAACTGGCCCCGCGCGACGTGGTGGCACGCGCCATCGACTTCGAGATGAAAAAACACGGCCTCGATTGCGTGCACCTGGACATCTCGCACCAGAGCCCCGCGTTCTTGCAGGAACACTTTCCGAACATCCTGGCCCACTGCGCCGCGCTGGGCATCGACATCACCAAAGAGCCCATCCCCGTGGTGCCCACGGCCCACTTCACTTGCGGCGGAGTGCTGACCGACCTGGCCGGCCGCACCGACCTGCCCGGCCTGTACGCCGTGGGCGAGGTGGCCTGCACCGGCCTGCACGGCGCCAACCGGCTGGCCAGCAACTCGCTGCTCGAATGCATGGTGTTCGCACGCGCTGCCGCCCAGGCCATTGCCACGGCCCCCACCGCCGATCTGCCCGCCGTGCCCGCCTGGGACGACAGCCGCGTGACCGACGCAGACGAGTCCGTCGTCATCTCCCACAACTGGGACGAGCTGCGCCGCTTCATGTGGGACTACGTGGGCATCGTGCGCACCAACAAGCGCCTGGAGCGCGCCGCGCACCGCATCGCCATGCTGCAGGGCGAGATCCAGGAGTTCTACGCGCACTTCCACATCACGCGCGACCTGCTGGAGCTGCGCAACCTGGTGCAGGTGGCCGACCTGATCGTGAAAAGCGCGCAGCTGCGCCGCGAAAGCCGGGGCCTGCATTTCAGCCGCGACTACCCTGAGATCGCAGCCCCAGCCGCCCCTACCATCCTCGTCCCCCCGGTGCCCCGATGACCTACAGCGTCAAGGAAATTTTCTACACCCTGCAAGGTGAAGGCGGCCAAGCGGGCACGCCTGCCGTGTTCTGCCGCTTTGCGGGCTGCAACCTCTGGACGGGCCGCGAGCAGGACCGCGCGCAGGCCATCTGCCAGTTCTGCGACACCGACTTCGTGGGCACCGACGGCACTTTGGGCGGCAAGTTCGACACCGCCACGCTGCTGGCCGACACCATCGCCGCGCAGTGGCCTGCCGGCGCAGGCCACCGGCTGGTGGTGCTGACCGGTGGCGAGCCCCTGCTGCAGGTCGACGCTGAACTCATCGACTCACTGCACGCCCAGCAGTTCCGCATCGCCGTGGAGAGCAACGGCACCGTGAAAGCGCCCGAGGGCATCGACTGGCTGTGCATCAGCCCCAAGGCCGGTGCACCGTGGGTCCAGCGCAGCGGACAGGAGCTGAAACTCGTGTGGCCCCAGCCCGGGTTCGACCTGCGGGCGCTGGAGCAGGACACCCAGTTCACCCACCGCTTCCTGCAGCCCATGGACGGCCTGCTGCAGCGCCAGAACACCGCCGCCTGCATCGACGCCTGCCTGGCGCACCCCGCATGGCGCCTGAGCCTGCAGACCCACAAGCTCACCGGCATCCGGTGATGCGGCATTTTTGTTGTTGATTTCCGTATGTTGTTCACCATTTCCCAGCGCTTCTTCTTCGACGCCGCCCACACCCTGCGCCGCGAGATCGAGGCCGAAGGCAGCCGCCGTGTGCACGGCCACACCTACCACGCCGAGGTCTCGCTCAGCGGCCCGCGCGACCCCGCCACTGGCATGGTGCTGGACCTGGGCCTGCTGCGCCGGGGCCTGGAGGTGGTGCGCGGGCAGCTCGACCACCACATGCTGGATGACGTGCCGGGCCTGGGCACGCCCACGCTCGAGAACCTGTGCGTCTTCATCGCCCAGGCGCTGCCCGCCGAACTGCAGCCGCGCGTGAGCCGCGTGCGCGTGTGGCGCGACGCGCTGGGCGACAGCTGCTTGCTCGACCTGCCCGCGCGCTGACACACCACCTGCCCCACCGGCAGACCCCGCCCGCGCCGCCACCGACTTCACCCAAGGAAGCCCGATGTTCCGTACCTTGCTCAAATCCAAGATCCACCGCGTCGCCGTGACCCAGTGCGAGCTGCACTACGAGGGCTCCTGCGCCATCGACGAAAACCTGCTGGAAGCAGCCAACATCGCCGAGAACGAGCAGATCCACGTCTGGAACATCAACAACGGCGAGCGTTTCATCACCTACGCCATCAAGGGCCAGCGCGGCAGCGGCATGATCTCGGTGAACGGCTCGGCCGCGCGCCGCGCCGCCGTGGGCGACCTCATCATCATCGCGGCCTTCGCCCAGGTGCATGAGGACCAGGTGCCCACGCACCAGCCGCAACTGGTGTTCGTGGACGAACACAACCGCCAGACCGGACTGCGCCACGCCGTGCCCACACAGGCCCTGTGATGAACATGCAGCCCCTGCACGCCGGCCTGGTGGCCCGCAGCCTCGCCAGCGTCTGGCACCCCTGCACGCAGATGAAGCGGCACGAGGCCCAGCCGCCCGTGGCCATCGCGCGCGCACAGGGGCCTTGGCTCTACGACACGCAAGGCCGGCGCTACCTCGACGGCATCAGCTCCTGGTGGGTCAACCTCTTTGGCCACAGCCACCCGCACATCAAGGCAGCCCTCGCCGACCAGCTGGAGCGGCTCGACCACGTGATGCTCGCCGGCTTCACGCATGCGCCGGTGGTGGAGCTGTCGGAAAGCCTCTCCGCGCTCACGGGCCTGGGCCATGCGTTCTACGGCAGCGACGGCGCGGCGGCCACCGAGATCGCGTTGAAGATGAGCGCGCACTACTGGCGCAACATGGGTCGCCCCGCCAAGAGCCGCTTTGTGGGTCTGGCCGGTGGCTACCACGGCGAGACCGTGGGCGCGCTGGCCGTGACCGACATCGCGATCTTCCGCGAGGCCTACGCGCCGCTGGTGCGCCTGGCCGCCACCGTGCCCAGCCCCGATGCGCGCGGCGCGGCGCCCGGCGAAAGCGCCGAGGACGTGGCGCGTCGCAGTGCCCAGGCGCTCGATGCCTGGCTGGCCGAGCACCACGCGAGCACCGCCGCCCTCATCGTCGAACCGCTGGTGCAGTGCGCCGCCGGCATGGCCATGCACAGCCCCGAGTACCTGCGCCTGGCGCGCGCGCTGTGCGACCGCTACGAGGTGCACCTGGTGGTGGACGAAATCGCCGTGGGCTTTGGCCGCACGGGCACGATGTTCGCGCACCAGCAGGCGGGCATCCGGCCGGACTTCATCTGCCTGTCCAAGGGCCTCACGGGCGGCACGCTGCCGCTGTCGGCCGTGCTCACCACCGACGCGGTGTATGCCGCGTTCTACGACGACGATGTGGCGCGCGGCTTTCTGCACTCGCATTCGTACACCGGCAACCCGCTGGCCTGCCGCGCGGCGCTGGCCACGCTGGAGCTGTTCGGCCAGCTCGACACCCTCAACGCCAACGCGGCCCTGGCCCTGCGCATCGACGCGGCCTGCATGCCGCTCACCCGCCATCCGAGCGTGCGCCACGCGCGGCGCCTGGGAATGATCTGGGCCTGGGACATCGACACCACGCTGCCCGACTTCGCACGCCGTTACCACCAGCACGCCATGGCGCGGGGGCTGGTGCTGCGCCCCATCGGCCACACGCTGTACGCGATGCCACCCTATGTGCTCGACGAAGAGGCCGTGCAGCGCCTCGCCGAGGGCGCGCTGGGCGCACTGAACGCCACCCTGCAGGAGGAGACCCCATGATTGGATGTTTTGTCACCGGCACCGACACGGGCGTCGGCAAGACGCTGGTGTCCACCGGCCTGCTGCACGCCCTGGCGCCACACCACCGCCGCGTGGTCGGCATGAAGCCGGTGGCCGCGGGCGTGGTGCCCTGGGGCGAGGACTGGGCCAGCGAGGACGCGATCGCGCTGCGTTCGGCCTCCACGCTGGCCGTGGCGCCCGAGCTGGACAACCCCGTGCTGCTGCTCGATCCGCTCTCGCCCCACATCGCCGCCGCGCGCGCCGGGGTGCGGATCGACATCGCGGCCATCGTGCGCAGCTACCAGGCCCTGGCGGCCCAGGCCGATGCGGTGGTGGTCGAAGGCGCGGGCGGCTTCCACGTGCCGCTGTCGGACACCGAGACCGGCGCCGACCTGGCCCAGGCCCTGGCCCTGCCCGTGGTGCTGGTGGTGGGCCTGCGGCTGGGCTGCCTGAACCACGCGCTGCTCACGGCCGAGGCGATCCGCGCGCGCGGCCTCGCGCTGGCCGGGTGGGTGGCCAACCGCGTGGACCCTGGCATGGACGCGGCCGAAGAGAACATCGCCTACCTGCGGGACCGCCTGGGCGCGCCGCTGCTGGCCGAGGTGCCCTACCAGGAACTGCCCGACGCGCGCGGCTTGGTGTTCGAGCTTCCCGGGGAGTGGCTATGACCGCGCCGACCTCCTGCGCGTCCTGGCTGGACGAGATCCCAGGGCAAATCGCCGACCTCGAGCGCGCCCACCTGCTGCGCCGCCGCCGCGTGGTGCAGCCCGCAGGGGGTGCCCACCTGCTGGTGGACGGGCAATCCATGCTGGCCTTCTGCAGCAACGACTACCTGGGCCTGGCCGGCCACCCCGCGCTGGCCGAGGCCGCGCGCGAGGCCACGCACACCTTTGGCGTGGGCTCGGGCGGCTCGCCCCTGGTCAGCGGGCACAGCGCCGCCAACGCGGCGCTGGAGCAGGAACTGGCCGCCTTCGTGCAATTGCCCCGGGCGCTGTACTTCTACGCGGGCTATGCCACCAATACCGGCATCATCCCCGCCCTGGTGGGCGCGGGCGACGCACTGTTTTCCGATGCGCTCAACCATGCCTGCCTGATCGATGGCGCGCGGCTGTCACGCGCCACCATCCACCGCTACCCGCATGCCGACCTGGCGGCACTGCAAGCCGCGCTGGCCGCCAGCCCCGCGCGGCGCAAGCTGGTGGTCAGCGATGCCGTCTTCAGCATGGATGGCGACCTGATCGACATCCCGGCGCTGCTGGCGCTGTGCGAGCGCTACGACGCCCTGCTGCTGCTGGACGACGCCCATGGCTTTGGCGTGCTCGGGCCGCAGGGGCGCGGCAGCCTGGCGCACGCGGGGCTGGCGGGTGCCGCCGCGTCGCGCCGCGTGCTCTACATGGCCACGCTGGGCAAGGCGGCGGGCGTCGCCGGCGCCTTCGTGGCGGGCGACGCGGCACTCATCGAATGGCTGCTGCAGAAGACGCGCACCTACATCTTCGCCACCGCCGCGCCGCCCCTGCTGGCGAGCGCCTTGCGCAAGAGCCTGGAGCTGATGGCGGCCGCCGACGACCTGCGGGAGGGGCTGCGCCAGCGCATTGCGCAACTGCGCGAAGGCCTGGCCACGCTGCCCCCAGGACTGGGCTGGCAACTGCTGCCATCCCACACGGCGGTGCAGGCACTCGTGATCGGCAGCAACGAAGCCGCCCTGGCCGCGATGGAAAGCCTGCGCCGCGAGGGCCTGTGGGTGCCCGCCATCCGCCCGCCCACCGTGCCCGCGGGCACGGCCCGGCTGCGCATTGCGCTGTCGGCCGCCCACACGGCCCACGATGTGGACCGGTTGCTGGCCGCCCTGGCCGCGCATGCGGCCCACGCGGTCCCGGCGGCCCGCCACGTGGCCGCCCGGCAGCCGCCAGCCACTGGCACCAGCGGCGCGCGCGCGGCCGTCAGCGGCTGAGGGCAGGCGCCGCCGGTGCTCCCCGCGCCCCCCTGGAGCGCCGTCCCCCGGAGTGGCCGTCAGGCGCTTTCCTTGACCACGCGCCCGTTGAGCGGCTGCAACGGCCGCGCGTTGGCGTTGTACAGCTGGCGAAACGCCTTGATCTGCTGGGCGCCGAGCTTCACGGGCTCCTTGAGCACCATCCACTGCACGCCTTCGGAACACGGCGGCGTGGTCAGCGAGCCGTCAAAGCTGTAGTAGCCTTTCCTGGCGGGCAACAGGGCGCTGGCGTCCAGGGTGAGCCCCTGCACCGTCACCTGCTCGCCGGTGCGCGGCAGGTGCGCAAAGATGGGAGCCCACGCGGCATTGGGCTTGCCGGGCTGTATCAGCGCGGCCACCACGCCCAGCCCGCCGTCCTCGCCCTTGTGCACGAAGTGCGCCACCATGGCCGCGCGCTTGCCGCCAATGGCTTCCTCGCTGGGGGTGTGGAAGTGGAACTGCAGCAGCTCCATGGCCCTGCCGTTGACCACGAGCCTGCTGCCGGCGGGCATGTTGACCTGCACCGTGTGGCCGTTGTTGACCAGCGTGGGCGCCCCGGGCGTGTATTGGAACTCGAGCGCCGGCAGCGCCTCCTTCACGGTCTTGCGGATGTCCACGGGGCTTTGCGCCGCACCCCGCGCGCAGGCTTCAAAGCCCGCCTCCAGCGCGCCCCAGTGCGTGGCGCCGTGCTTGCCCTTGTACTCCCAGTGCGGTGGCGATTGCGCGCCAGCCCCGGTGGCGGCGCACAGCGCCAGGACGGCGAGAGCGGTGTGTCGGATCATTTTTTGGTATGTCATGGTTTTACTGAACACGGTTGAGGAAAAGCCGCTGCCCACCTGCACGTCCGCCGCATGCGCCACGGTTCGCCACGGATTGCAGCACCCTGGCAATGTTCCTGGCGGCACGGCAGGAACCTGCGAACCGGCACACGGCGCGGGCCCCGCACAGTGAGCGCGGGGCCGCCCGGATTCTGAGCAGGCGGGCCGCTCCGCGGCAACACAAATCGCGCATGGCCCTGGTGCCGTGTCAACAAGGAGCGGCCGCCCCGCATTCGCCACCGGCCTTCAAGCGCACGCGAACGCCCGCGAGGGCTGGAACGTCGCCCCCGGGCCGGGGCCGGCCTGGGAACCTGACCGGCGCAAGCCCCCGCGCGCCCGGCGGTGAACCCGCGCCCTTAAACTGGCGCGGCGCGCACAGTGCGTGCCCCGCCCAGAACGGAATCACGAATCCCATGCCCCATCTCACCGTCGAATACTCCAGCAACCTGCCCCACTATCCCGAGGCGGACACCCTGGCTGCGCTCAACGCCACCCTGTGCGCCCACCCCGAGGTGCAGGACGAGGCCGATCTGAAGACCCGATTCATCGTGGCCGACAGCTTCGAGATCGGCACCGCACCGGCCCAGCGCGCGTTCGTGCACGCGCAGCTGCGCCTGCTCTCGGGCCGCACGCCCGAGGCCAAGAAAGAACTCTCCGGGCGCATCGCCGCCGTGCTGCGCGAACGCACACCCCGCCCCCAGGGCGTGATGGTGCAGCTGAGCGTGGAAGTGGTGGACATGGACCGGGGCTCCTACGCCAAAGAGCGGCTTTGAACCGGCGCTGAATCCTCCGCCAGCCCGGCCCCCACCACCCACGCGGGGCGCCGGCGCCGATCAGCCTTCGAGCGTGGCCGGCAGCCAGCCCCGCAGGCTGTTGAGGAAGGCCCAGGCCTGCACCCGGGGCACGTCAGACACGCGCAGCACGGCCTCCACCACGCGCCCCTCGCGCAATGCCACGGCGCGGCCCACGCCGGGCAGCAGGCCGCAGGACAGGGGCGGCGTCACCCACCGCCCATCGATGAGCGCGGCGATGTTGCCGAAGGTGCTTTCGGTGATCTCGCCCGCCGCGTTCCACAGCACCGTGTCGAACACGCCGGGCGTGGTGGGCGCCAACGCCGCATAGTGCGCGCGGCGCGTGGTCTTGTGGCGCACGAATTCGCCGTGCGCCTCCGCCAGCGGGCGCGTGGCCAGCTGCAGGCGCACGGGTGCGGCCGTGGGCTGCAGCGCAAAGGCCTCGGCCCGGGGCGTGCCGGTGGCGTCCAGCAGCAGGCGCGCCCGCCAGGCCCCCGCAGCGTGTGCGGCGGCCAGCGCCCGCAGGCATTGCGACACGGCTTTCGCATCCCAGGGCACGCCAAAGTGCGCAGCGGTCTTCTCCAGGCGCGCCAGGTGGTCGGCCAGGTGCCGGAAGGCGCCGGCCTCCAGCGCCAGGGTTTCAAGCAGGTCAAAGGGCTGGCTGGCGCGCTCGGCAAAGGCCCGCTTGTGCTGCCACTCGCTCCACTCGGCATCGGCCAGCGCGCCCGAGGTGATGCCGCTGCCAATGCCGCAGGTGGCGTGGACGGCCGGGCCTTCCTCGCCGTCGCCGCCGCTCCCGCTGCGCAGCACCACGGTGCGGATGGGCACGTTGAACGTGGCGGCCACCGCGTGCCGGCCCTGCGCGTCGGGCGGGCCGGCCGGGCGCACCACGCCCACCGCGCCGCAGTACACGCCGCGCGGCGCGGGCTCCAGCGCGCGGATCATCCGCATGGCGCGCACCTTGGGTGCGCCGGTGACCGAGCCGCACGGGAACAGCGCCGCAAACACATCGGCCAGCGTGGTGCCGGGCCGCGTGCGGGCCGTCACGTCCGAGGTCATCTGCCACACCGTGGGCAGGGCCTGGGTGGCGAACAGCGCGGGCACGCGCACGCTGTGCGGCAGCGCAATGCGCGACACGTCGTTGCGCAGCAGGTCCACGATCATCACGTTCTCGGCCCGCTCCTTGGGCGCCGTGCGCAGGTGCTCGGCCTGGGCCGCGTCCTCTTCGGGGGTGGCTCCGCGCGGGGCCGTGCCCTTCATGGGCCGGGCCAGGAGGGCTCCACCATCGGGGGCATCCCGCCAGTCGAAGAACAGCTCGGGCGACACCGACAGCACCTGCTCGGGCCCCGCGTCGATGTGCGCCGCATATCCGCCGGGCTGGGCGCGCAACAGCGCGGCAAACAGTGCCTGCGCCGACCCCTGAAGCGTGCCATGAAGGGGCGCGGTGTAGTTGACCTGGTACAGCTCGCCCGCCGCGATCGCCTGCTGGATCCGCGCCAGCGCGGCATCGAACGAGGCGCGGTCAGGGCTGCCGGTCCATGCCACCTGAGCAGGAGGCTGCGCCGCGGGGCCCTGCGCGCCTTCGGGCCAGGGCAGCGGCGCGTCGTGCACGGCAAACCAGGCCAGCGGTCCGTCGGCCGCGTGGGTCTGCAAGGCCGCATCGAACGCGGCGGCCGCCTCGTAGCGCACATGGCCCACGCACCAGCGGCCCTGCCGCGCAGCGGCGTGCACGGCGTCGAGCACGCCGCGCACCTGGGGCAGCGCGTGGGCCACGAGCACCTCGCGGGGTGTGCCGAAGGCGTGGCGCAGGCGCGAGGCGCGTGCATCCAGCGGCTGGGTGAAGTCGATGCGGGAAGTGATGGTCAAAACAGGCGCTAGCGCAGGTATTTCATGCGCTGACAGCTATCAAAATCAAAGCAGATCAGGCCCTGCGGGTGGTACTGTCAGGCAGCGCCCAGGTGCGGCACCAGGGCGCTGGCCGGCTGCCCGTTCTTGAGCGCGGCGGTGAAGGCCAGCATGCGGTCAATCGGCTGGCGCGCGCGCGGAATCAGGGCGGGGTCCACATGGACCGCGTTGGCACCGGTCTCCAGCACCCGCGCCACGTCGGCCAGGCCGTTCATCGCCATCCAGGGGCAGTGCGCGCAGCTCTTGCAGGTGGCGCTGTTGCCGGCGGTGGGCGCCTCAATGAACACCTTGCCGGGGTTGAGCGTGCGCAGCTTGTGCATCATGCCGTTGTCGGTGGCCACGATGAATTCGGTGGCATCCATCTCGCGCGCGGCCTTGAGGATGGCGCTGGTGGAGCCCACGGCATCGGCCAGGGCGATCACGTCCGCAGGGCTCTCGGGGTGGACCAGCACCTTGGCGCGGGGGTGCTCCTTCTTGAGCGCCTCCAGCTCGAAGGCCTTGAACTCGTCGTGCACGATGCAGGCGCCGTTCCAGAACACCATGTCGGCGCCGGTCTCGCGCTGGATATAGGCGCCCAGGTGGCGATCGGGCGCCCACAGGATCTTCTGGCCCGCGGCCTTAAGGGCCCCCACGATGTCGAGCGCGCAGCTCGAAGTCACCAGCCAGTCGGCGCGCGCCTTCACGGCCGCGCTGGTGTTGGCGTAGACCACCACGGTGCGGTCGGGATGGGCATCGCAGAACGCACTGAATGCGTCGATGGGGCAGCCCAGGTCGAGCGAACAGGTCGCATCGAGGTCCGGCATGAGCACCGTCTTTTCGGGGCTCAGAATCTTGGCCGTCTCGCCCATGAAGCGCACGCCACTCACCACCAGCGTCTGCGCGGCGTGGTCGCGGCCAAAGCGCGCCATCTCCAGCGAGTCGCTCACCAGGCCACCGGTTTCCTCCGCCAGGTCCTGCAGGTCGGGGTGCACGTAGTAGTGCGACACCATGACCGCGTTCTTCTCCTTGAGCAGGCGGCGGATCCTCTCCTTGAGCGCGGCGCGCTCAGGCGCAGCGGGCTCGGGCGGAACGCGGGCCCAGGCGTGTTTCGTGGAGCAGACGGAGCCCTCCTGGGTACCGAGCGGCTGTTCGTACTCCACATCGATGCGGTTCAGCACGGCGGTGGTGGTGGTCATGACAGCTCCTGCAGGCGCATCGAAAAATCGGTGGCCTTCACGTCCTTGGTCAGCGTGCCGATGGAGATGCGGTCCACGCCGGTCTCTGCCAGCGCGCGCAGGCCATCGAGCGTGACGCCGCCGGAGATTTCCAGAATCGCGCGTCCGGCATTGATGCGCACGGCCTCGCGCAGCGTGGGCAGGGGCATGTTGTCGAGCAGCACCATCCTGGCGCCGGCTTCCAGCGCCTCGGCCAGCTGCGCCAGCGTTTCCACTTCGATCTCGATGAACGTGGCTTGCGCGGCCACAGCCTGCGCGGCTTTCAGCACGGCGGTCACGCCACCGGCGGCGGCGATGTGGTTTTCCTTGATGAGCACCGCGTCGTGCAGGCCGATGCGGTGGTTGGTGCCACCGCCCACGCGCACGGCGTACTTCTGTGCCAGGCGCAGGCCGGGGAGGGTCTTGCGCGTGTCCACGATCTGGGCGCGCGTGCCGGCCACCACGTCCACATAGGTGCGGGTCTTGGTGGCCACGGCCGACAGCAGCTGCAGAAAGTTGAGCGCCGTGCGCTCGGCGCTGAGCAGCGCGCGGGCATTGCCCGTGAGTTCCAGCACCACCTGGTCGGGCGCGCAGCGCTGGCCCTCGGCCACATGCCAGATGATCCCCATGGTGGGGTCGAGCGCGCGCAAGGCGGCTTCGGCCCAGGGCGCGCCGCAGATCACGGCGGACTCGCGCGCCAGGATGCGCGCGCGGGCGCGGCGGGCGGGGTCGATCAGGCCGGCGGTCAGGTCACCTGCGCCCACGTCTTCCGCCAGGGCGCGGGCCACATCGGCCTGGGCCAGGGCCGCCACATCATGGTCCATGGACTGTTGGTTCGAAAGCGTCATGGGGCGGGAGCATACCGGGAACCCAAAGGCCACTGCGCCAGCGCAGGCCGTTTCCCACCGCGCCGGCAACCAATAAGTACACCCATTATTGGTCGCATAGACTCGCGGCAATTTTTGTCCATGCATGCCCCATGACTGCCACCAGCACCGTTTCCGCCACGCCCTACGGTACCCTGCCGCCCGCATCGCCCCTGCCCCAGCGCCGCCCCGTGAGCCTGCCGCGCCTGGCGCAGATGCGCGCGGCGGGCGAGAAGATCACGATGCTGACCGCCTATGACGCCACCTTCGCGGCCGTGGCCGATGCGGCGGGGGTGGAATGCATCCTGGTGGGCGACTCGCTGGGCATGGTGTGCCAGGGCCTGCCCAGCACGGTGGGCGTGGGCCTGGACACCATGGCCTACCACACGGCCAGCGTGGCGCGCGGCCTGCACCGCGTGCAGGGCACGGCCTGGCTGGTGGCCGACCTGCCGTATGGCACCTATGCCGAGAGCCGCGAGCAGGCCCTGCGCAGCGCCTGCGTGCTGATGCAGGCGGGTGCGCACATGGTCAAGCTCGAAGGCGGGGGCTGGACCGCGCCCACGGTGGAGTTCCTGGTGCAGCGCGGCGTGCCGGTGTGCGCCCACCTGGGCCTCACGCCGCAGACCGTGCATGCCCTGGGCGGCTACCGCGTGCAGGGCAAGACCGACGACGACGCCCGCACGCTGCGCCAAGAAGCACACGAACTGCAGGACGCAGGCGCCGCCATGCTGGTGCTGGAGATGGTGCCCGCCGCGCTGGCCGCGGCCCTCACGGCCGAGCTGCCGCGCTGCCACACCATCGGCATCGGCGCGGGCAACGGCACGGCCGGCCAGGTGCTGGTGTTGCACGACATGCTGGGCATGAACCTCGGAAAAATGCCGAAGTTCGTGCACAACTTCATGTCGGACGCGGGCAGCGTGCGCGGCGCCATGGAGGCGTATGTGCAGGCCGTCAAGCAGGGACGTTTCCCGGACAACGCGGTACACGCCTGGTAAGCGCCCCCCCCGGATTTTTCAACAGACGCACTCCCGCCCCATGCTGATCGCCCACTCCATCGCCGACCTGCGCCAGGCCCTCGCCGCCCGCCGCCACCCCGCCTTCGTGCCCACCATGGGCAACCTGCACGACGGGCACATCGCCCTGGTGCGCCAGGCCCGGCCCCTGGGCGACGTGACCGTGGCCAGCATCTTCGTGAACCGCCTGCAGTTCCTGCCGCACGAGGACTTCGACAGCTACCCCCGCACCTGGGAGGCCGACTGCGCGCAGCTGCGGGCCGCGGGCTGCGACGTGCTGTTCGCCCCGCGCGAGGCCGACCTGTACCCCGAGCCCCAGACCTTCAAGGTGCACCCCGATCCCGCATTGGCCGACATGCTCGAAGGCCAGTTCCGCCCCGGCTTCTTCGTGGGCGTGGGCACGGTGGTAATGAAGCTGTTCGCCTGCGTGCTGGGCCAGAGCGGCGGCACGGCGGTGTTTGGCAAGAAGGACTACCAGCAGCTCATGGTGATCCGCCAGATGGTGCGGCAGTTCGCATTGCCCATCGACATCGTGGCGGGCGAGACCTGCCGCGCGGCGGATGGGCTGGCGCTGAGTTCGCGCAACGGCTACCTCGGCCCCGAGGAACGCCAGGAGGCCGTGGCCCTGCCGCAGGCGCTCCGGCAGCTGGCGGGGCAATGGACTGCCCGGCCGCCAGCCGCAGGCGCGGCGCTGGAGCAACAGGCCGTCGATGCCCTGCGCGCACGCGGCTGGCAGCCCGACTACCTCACCGTGCGCCGCCGCGCCGACCTGCAGCCGCCCACGGCGCAGGACGGGCCGGGCATGCTTGTCGCCCTGGGGGCGGCGCGCCTGGGCGGCACGCGGCTCATCGACAACCTGGAGTTCTGATTAGCTCCTGAATTCATAGCAACCAGCGCTTTCCCATCAAGCGCCAGAGGCCAATTTCATGAGAAATCAATGCCTCCAGCCACCCCGCGCGATCCATTCCAGCAGCAGGCGGTTGACGGCCTCGGGCTGCTCCATGGTGAGCATGTGGCCGCATTCGGCCAGCACGGCATGGTGGGCGCCAGGGATGAGCGCCGCGATCTCCTCGGAGCATTCGGGCGGTGTGAGCTGGTCGGCGGCGCCACACGCCACCAGCGTGGGGCAGGCCACGCGCGGCAGGTGCAGCCGGGCATCGGGCCGGTGGATGACCGCGCGGTTCTGGCGCACCAGCTGCTGCGCGCCGGCGCGCAGCACGAAGTCGAGGTAGGCCTGCACCAGCGCGGGCCGTGCCGCATTGGCCGGGTGAAAGGCAAACGCCACGTTGGGCTCGATCACCTCGCGCAAGCGGCCCTGGGCGAACAGTTCCATCGCGGCTTCGCGCAGCGCGCGCATGTCGGGCGTCTCCGGCCGGGCCGTGGTGCCCAGCAGCGCCAGGCCGGCCACGCGCCCGGGCGCCTGGCGCGCGGCCTCCATGGCGATCATCCCGCCCATCGAGGCGCCGCACAGCAGCAAGGCCCCGGGATGCTCGGCCAGCACCAGCGCGGCCATGTCTTCAATGCGCTGCGCGTCGGGCCGCGCGTGGGCCGTGGCCACCACGGGGCGCAGCGCGGCCGGCAGGGCCGGCAGCTGGGCCTGCCACATGGTGGCATCACCGGCCAGGCCGGGTATCAGAACGAGCTGGGGAGGGTCGAAGGCATGCAAGGGGGTGTTGTTCATGGCCCCGGAGTGTCGCAAGAAACACGCGGGCGTGCAGGCTGCGGCGCTGGCGGGGAGGCCGCGCGGACGCCAGGACCGGCTGCGCGGCGGGCTTACAGCGCCTCGGACGGCACCGCCTGCACGCCGCCCTGGGGGGCCTGCGCCTGCACCAGATCGTGCACGAAACGCAGCTTGACCATGGCGCCGGAGGACAGCGCGAATGGGTAGGCATCGTGCTGGCCCAGGCTGCGGTTCAGGCTGTTGAGCATGAGGGTCAGCGGCACCCACTGGCGCACCATGTCCTGGAACGCGGGGCGCGGCGTGGCAAAGGGGTCGGTGACATGGTGGCGGATGGCGGCATGCGGGTCGGGCACCGTCACGCCCGCCTGGTAGCTGGCCGCCGTCTCCAGCAGGTCGATCATGTGCAGGTAGTGGGCCCAGGTTTCGGCCCAGTCCTCCCACGGGTGGGCCGCGGCATAGGCGCTCACATGGCGCGCGGCCCAGTCGCCCAGCTCGTTGCCCCGGGCGTAGTGCGCGTCCAGCGCGGCGGCGTAGTCCTGCCTCTCGTCGCCAAATACATTGCGGAAGGCGTCGATGCGGCCGCCATCGCGCACCAGCTGGTCCCAGTAGAAATGGCCGGATTCATGCCGCAGGTGGCCAATCAGCGTGCGGTAGGGCTCGCCCAGCGCGATGCGGCGGCGGGCACGCTCGTCGTCGTCCGCCTCGGCCACGTTGAGCGTGATGGTGCCGCCCAGATGGCCGGTGAGGATCGCGGGGCCGCCGGGCAGGTCGGCCAGGAATTCGAAGACCGGTCCGTACCGGCCGGGGACGGGTTCCAGCCCCAGGCGCGCCAGCGTGTAGAACAGCTGGCGCTTGGCCGCCTCGATCTGCTTCCAGCGCCCCAGGTTGGCGGCTTCCGAGAGGTCGGGAAGGATACGCGTCTGGCGGCACGAGGCGCACAGGTCGGCATAGTCGTTGGCGGGCACCGCGAAGTTGCACGCCTGGTACTCCGTGTGGTTGTGGCACATGCGGTACAGCCGCCCGCTGTAGTTCGCGGTGCCGCGCTCGCCCATGCGGCGCCACAGGCCCGGGCCGTCCTGCGGCGCGGGCGCCAGGGCGGCCATGGCGAGCTGGTCTGGCAGGAATGCCAGCGTGCTGCCGCAGTGCAGGCATTGCACGCTGTCAAAAAACACCAGGTGACCGCAATGGTCGCAATTGAATACGCGCATGGTGCCGAGCTTATACCCAGTGGGGCGTCCGTGTGGGGGCATCGCCGCCAGGTTCGCCGCGCGCCGCAGGCAGCGCCGGGCCCGGGTGGGGATTCCCAATGAAAAAGAGCAGGTTCCAGGTCATTCCTGGAACCTGCTCCCTGGCCCCGGCCGGCAGGTGGCGCGAGCCGCCTGCCCCGGGTTCATGCCGTCCGTTCAACGATCAGGGACGCACGACAATGCTGTTGCGCACTTCGCGCACATGCTTGGTGTTGCGCGCGATGGCCTCGGCCTGGTTCTTCTCGGTCTGCGACTTGGCAAAGCCCGACAGCTGTACCGTGCCGTTCAGCGTTTCCACGCTGATGGAGGTGGCGGAGACGGATTTGTCCTCCGCCATCTTGGCCTTCACGGCGGTGGTGATACCGGCATCATCGACATAGGAGCCCATGGTCTGCTGGTTGCGGGCCACCGAACAGCCGGTGGCCGTGACGATGGTGATGCCGGCGACTGCGGCAAAAGCGAGGGCACGTGCGTATTTCATGGTGTTGTCCTTCTAGAAGAATGGTTTGGGAACGCGGGTGCTGGAAAATTGCAATCTGCCGGTCTGTTGCACCCTCCGCGACCGGCGGACTGTACGGTTCGATTTCTGGTGCCTGATGGATGATGCTGGCGGGGCGGCCGCCATGGGGACAAAGTGTCACCCTTCAACGGCCGACCTGCAAGCCGGGCTGACAGGTCAGTATGCGGCGTGCCGGCGGCGCGACATCCACAGCACCAGCGTGGCCAGCGCGGCGCCCGAGGCAGCGGCGATCACCAGCGACTTGCCGGGCTGCTCGGCCACGTACTTGTTGGTGGCCTCCGCGGCCTGCTGCATCTGGCGGCGGGCCCGCGCGCTCGTTTCGGCGCAATAGTCGATGCTGCGTGCCGCGAGTTCCTGGGCGCGGGCCGCGAGGTCGTCAATGACCGGGTCGGCCTGGCTGCGCAGGTTGCGCACGCCCTCTTCGGCTTTTTCCAGGGAGTTGTTGGCGGCATTGCGCGTGGACTGTACGGCGTCTTGCGCACTCTGCAGCACATCGTCGGCGATATGGCGGGCGCTGCTGGCAACTTTGTCGGTGGCGGTCTGGATACTCATTGGGGAACTCCTTGGATGGTGTATGCGGGAATGGCTGGTTTCACGGCAACGGGCATCAGCCCTTCTTGAGCAGCCCCAGGACAAAGGTCACGACAGCCATGATCACGAAGACAAAGAACAGAATCTTGGCGATGCCCACGGCCCCGGCAGCAATGCCGCCAAAACCGAAAAGGGCTGCAATCAACGCGATCACCAGAAAAACAACTGCGTAATGCAACATTTCCTTCTCCTTTTGTAGGGGCCGGTGTGTGCCGGCGGGTCAGGGCACAAGAAATTCAGCGCCTGGGGTCCACTGTAGGAAGCCTGCCGCTTCAAAGATGCCGGTCCCTGGCGCGCGGGCCTGTCGGCGGTGCAGCGCGCCCGCTGTAGGACGAAGCCCTGCCGCCCGCGCACGGGTGGCAATGCAGCGCGCATCCCCCGCCTGGGCACGCCCGGGCAGCGGATGCAAAAAAACGAAAGGACTACAGGCCCCGAGAGGCGGGGCACGTCGGCGGTACCGCGTGCGCGAGGCCAATCGGATGGAAGAAGGCCTGGCGAGGGCACCGCGCCCCCGCGGATGCACCGCGCTGAGGGTGCGTCACACGTCCAGTGCGGGGGGCTTGGGCGCGTCCGCGGAGCGGTGCTGCAGCGGCAGCACCGCGGAGACCAGGGTGCCGCTGCCCGCGCGCGAGGTGATCGACAGCCGGCCGCCCGCGGACTCCACGCGGTGGCGCATGCCGGACAGGCCATGCGACGTGGGGCGCACCGTCGCCGGGTCGAAGCCGACCCCGTCGTCGCGCACCTGCACCGCCACATGGGTGGGATAGCCGTGCACCGACACCAGGATCTTGCTGGCCTTCGCGTACTTTCCGATGTTGGTCAGGGCCTCCTGGACCATGCGATACACCGTGAGCTGCGAGGCATCGGGCAACTGCACCGCCTCCAGGCTGGTCTCCACCTCGATGCCGGCGCGCTCGGCATATTCGCGCGTGAGGATTTCAATGGCCGCGGTCAGCCCGAGGTTGGAGAGCGATGAAGGCCGCAGGTCCTCGATGATGCGCCGCTTGAGCGCGATGCCGCTGTTGAGCGTTTCGGTCAGGTGCTTGAGCCGCTCCGCCACCTCGGGCACGGTGGCATCGATCTTGGACTTGAGCCGCGCGACGTCCAGCTTGGCCGCCGTGAGCAGCGCGCCGAGTTCATCGTGCAGCTCGCGCGCGAGGTGCCCGCGCTCCTCTTCGCGCACCTGCTGCAGGTGGTTGGCCAGTTCGGAAAGCGTTGCGGTGCGGTCCCTCACGAGTCCCTCCAGGCGATCCCGCTCGCGCTCGAGCAGGGCCTGCTCGCGCAGGTTGACCACCTGCAGCGCCTGCGCCTGGCGCAGGTACATGTAGAACGCGAGCAGCCCGATGACGGTGACCGTGGCGATGCCGATGCGCGACAGCATGAGCGATTGCTCGATCTGCTCCTGGCCCTGCTTGACATGCCGGTCGCTGCGCGCGATCAGCTCCAGCGCATGCTTGCGGATCGCCTCCATGTGCTCCTTGCCCACGTCGGTGTGCAGGATGAATTTCCAGGCGTCCTCATTGCCCTGCCGGCGCAGGCGCAGGCTCAGCTCCATCTCCGCCAGCTTGCGGGAGATCTGCCGCGACAGCAGTGCGAACTCCTGCATGTCGTCGGGGGCATCCATGAACAGTTCGCGCAACCCGTCCAGATTGGTCTGCACGCTGGCCACGGCCTTGTCGTAGGGCTCCAGGTAGGTCTCGTTGCCGGTGAGCAGGTAGCCGCGCTGGCCTGTCTCCGCGTCCAGCATGCTCTGCAGCAGGGTATTGACGGCCTTGCGCGTGTTCTGGCCGTGCGTCATCTGCTCGACCGCATCCTGCGAACGCATATGCCCCGTTTCATTGATCCCTACCAGCACCATGGCCGCCAGCAGCGCCATCGGCAGGCTCAACGCCATCTTGCGAACCTTGGGAAGCCAGATGCGGGTGTTTTCTTTGAGGCTCATACGCGGTATTCTGGATAATGTCTGAGGACCCGGCCGCCGCCACACCCCATCAGGGCGTGGCATGCCGAAGAACCTGTGCAACCAACAAACATCAGGCGCGGCACCACCGCCCTGCGAAAGAAAGATCGATGATCAAGATTGGCATTGTGGATGACCACGCGATTGTTCGTTCCGGGCTGCGGCAATTTCTGTCGGAGCACGTGGATCTGCGGGTGGAGGGCGAGGCCGCCAACGGCCGCGAAGCCATCGACCTCGTGCGCAACAAGGAAATCGACGTGCTGCTGATGGACCTGTCGATGCCCGGCCAGAGCGGGCTGGATGCGCTGGCCATGCTGCGCGCCAAGGCGCCGGACATGGGCATCCTGATCCTGAGCGGCTATCCCGAAGAACACTACGCGATCAACCTGATCCGCCAGGGCGCGAGCGGCTACCTGAACAAGGAATGCGAGCCCTCGGAAATCGTGGAAGCGATCCGCACCATCGCGCTGGGCCGGCGCTACCTCACGCCCGCCGTGGCCGAACTGCTGGCCCAGCAGCTCAACCGCAAGGACGACGCCCCGCCGCACGAGCAGCTGTCGGAGCGCGAGTTCCAGGTGTTCCTCAAGCTTGCCAAGGGCGAGACGGCGGGCGACATCGCCAAGGCCTTGTCGTTGAGCGTCAAGACGGTGAGCACCTACCGGACGCGTCTGATGGAAAAGATGAGCCTGTCTTCCAACAGCGATCTGACCTACTACGCGCTCAAGAACCGCCTGATTGACTGACATGGAACAGTGGCCTCAGTCCGGGGTCATGATTCGGGTCCGGCGGGGCATGGAGGTTCAGGTGTGAAGCCTGGACCCGGCGTGCAGCCCCGCCGCGGCGGGTTCACGCAGCTTGGCCAGATGCCGGCATGGGGGGGTTGGAGTCCAGGGGCACGGGGCCGCTGTGCTGGATGCAGTAGTCCACCAGCGCGTCGATTTCATTGGATTTGTCGAACACCGCGTCCACGCCCAGCTGCGCACAGCGCATGCGCACGTCGGGTGTCGCATAGTTGCTCAGCACCACCATCTTCTGGCCAGGCTTGCGGTCGCGGCAGGCCGCCAGCACCCCCAGGCCGCTGCCCTGGCGCAGGAACAGGTCCACGATGGCCAGGTCCCACTGCCCGCTGTTCGCGGCCAGCCAGCTCTTGCCTTCGTCTTCCGTCTCCGCCACTCCTACCGCCTCTACGGACGCCAACTCTTCGAGAGTACCAATCAGGTTCTCACGGATGGTCGCGTTGTCTTCAACGATATAGGTGCGGAGTTTCACGGAAGGGGTCCAGTTTCGCGACCGGTGCACAGTTGCGCTGATCGAGCCTCGAATTTAGATGCTGTGATGCCGTGATTCTGCCAGCCGCCACACGCGGCGGTTGTAGGAGGAATCCTACCGCGCAACACACACGGGGCAGCCGGGTGCGCGCCCTACATGCATGGTGCTCCACTCCATGGACCGGCCGTCCAGCATGAGCAGGCGGCCAGCCAGCGAAGTGCCGATGCCGGCCAGCAGCTTGAGCGCCTCCGCCGCCTGCATCGCCCCGACCACCCCCACCAGCGGAGCGAACACGCCCATGGTCGAACAGGCCACCTCCTCGAATTCGGCCTCCGGGGGGAAGATGCAGGCATAGCAGGGGGATTGCGCGGCACGTGGATCGACCACAGTGATCTGCCCGTCGAACCGGATCACCGCCCCCGCGACCAGCGGCTTGGCATGGGCGACGCACGCCGCGTTGATGGCGTGGCGCGTGGCGTAGTTGTCGCTGCAATCGAGCACCACGGTGGCTTCGCGCACGAGCGCATCGAGCACGCCGGCATCGGCCCGCGCCTGAAGCGCCGTGACCCGTACCCCGGGATTGATGGCAGCCATGGCGGCGGCCGCGGAGGCCACCTTGGGCTGCCCGACCCGCGCCGTGGTGTGGGCGATCTGCCGCTGCAGGTTGGTGAGGTCGACCACATCGTCGTCCACCAGCGTGATGTGCCCGACGCCAGCGGAGGCAAGGTACAGCGCGGCGGGCGAACCCAGGCCGCCCGCGCCGATGATGAGGGCATGCGCCGCCAGCACCCGCTCCTGCCCTTCGATGCCCATCTCATCGAGCAGGATGTGGCGCGAGTACCGCAGGAGCTGGTCGTCGGTCATGAAGGAATCTCAAGCAGAAAAGTGAACACAGCCAAGGGCAAAGTCAAAGGCACAAAAGGAAAAGCCGGATTCCGCTGGAATCCGGCTTGGAGCCGATCAGACCACGAGCGAAAGAAAGCTCAATTCTCTTTCTTTTCTTCCTTGCGTTCCGTCAAGGTCTTGCTGACCAGCACGGAGCGGCCCTTGAGCTGGTTCAGCGCCTGCACCAGCTGGAAGTCCTTGTCCGAACCGAATTCGGGCGCCTTGCGGTCGGAAGCGGGCTTCTTGGCCTCGTCCTCCATGCGCTTGCGCGCATCCTCGCGGGCCTTTTCACGGGCCTCGTCCTTCTTTTCCTCGCCCTGGCCGCTGCCCAGGTGCTTGTCGAGGTCGGCCTCGCGCATGCGCAGGGCCGCAAAGATGTTGCCCTCCTCGGACTCGTCGATCATCACGTCGGGCACGATGCCCTTGGCCTGGATCGATTTGCCGCTCGGCGTGTAGTAGCGTGCCGTGGTCAGCTTGATGCCGGTATCAGGCCCCAGGGGACGCACCGTCTGCACCGACCCCTTACCGAACGTCTGGCTGCCCATGATGGTGGCGCGCTTGTGGTCCTGCAGCGCGCCGGCCACGATCTCGCTGGCCGATGCCGAGCCTTCGTTCACCAGCACCACCAGGGGCACGGACTTGAGGGCCGGGGGAAGGCGGCGCAGCGGGTCGCCGCCGCCACGGCGCTGGTAGTAGTCCGGCGATGCCTTGTAGGTCGCCTTGCTGTCCGCCAGCTGGCCGTTGGTCGTGACCACCGTGACGTTCTCCGGCAAAAACGCCGCCGAGACGGCCACGGCCGCGTCCAGCAGGCCACCGGGATCGTTGCGCAGGTCCAGCACCAGGCCCTTGAGGTTGGGGTCCTGCTTGTAGACCTCCTCCACCTTGCGCACGAAGTCATCGACCGTGCGCTCCTGGAACTGCGACAGGCGGATCCAGGCGTATCCGGGCTCCACCACCTTGCCCTTGACGGACTGGGTCTTGATCTCTTCGCGCGTGATCGTCACCGGGAACGAGCGGTTCTCGTCCTTGCGGAAGATGGTGAGCGTGACCTTGGTGTTGGGCTCGCCGCGCATGCGCTTGACGGCGTCGTTGAGCGACAGCCCCTTGACCGCCGTTTCGTCGATCTTGGTGATCAGGTCGTTGGTCTTGAGGCCGGCGCGAAACGCCGGGGAGCCCTCGATGGGCGAGACGACCTTGATGAGCCCGTCTTCCTGGGTGATCTCGATGCCCACGCCCACGAAGCGGCCCGACGTGCCCTCGCGGAATTCCTTGAAGGACTTCTTGTCGAAATACTGGGAGTGCGGATCCAGGCTGGCGACCATGCCCGAGATGGCGTCGGTGATGAGCTTCTTGTCGTCCACCGGCTCGACATAGTCGGTCTTCACCAGGCCGAACACCGCCGACAGCTGCTGGATTTCCTCCAGGGGCAGTGGCGTCATGGCGCCGCGCGCCACCGTCTGCAGGGACACCGTGGTGAGCGCTCCGGCCACCACCCCCACCGACACCCATCCTGCAATTTTAAGTTTGTGGCCCATACAACACCTTTTACCGCTTCGAATCAATATACACCTTGGAAGGGCCGAACCCGCCGCGGTTCCGCACGGGCACTCACTTTGGCAGGAGAAGATGGCGGGTTTTCCCCGTCTTTACGCGAGCTTTACGCCTTGCCCTGCGATGCCACGGCGGCCGCGGCCCTGGCGGCCGCTTCCGCGTCACCCAGATAGTAGTGGCGGATGGGTTTCAGGTCGGCGTCGAGTTCATATACCAGTGGAATCCCGTTGGGAATGTTCAGGCCGACGATGTCGGACTCGGAGATGCCGTCGAGGTACTTGACGAGCGCCCGGATGGAGTTGCCGTGCGCGGCCAGCACCACGCGCTTGCCCGAGCGGATGGCCGGCGCCATCGCGTCGTTCCAGAAGGGCAGCACGCGCGCCACGGTGTCCTTGAGGCATTCCGTCAGTGGCACGCTGCCCTCGGCCAGCGCGGCGTAGCGGCGGTCGCCACGCTCGCTGCGGGGGTCCGTGGCCTCCAGGGCCGGCGGGGGCGTGTCGTAGCTGCGGCGCCAGACCAGCACCTGCTCGTCGCCATATTGCTTGGCCATGTCGGCCTTGTTCAGGCCCTGCAGGGCGCCGTAGTGGCGCTCGTTCAGGCGCCAGTCCTTGACGACCGGCAGCCAGGTGCAGTCCATCTCGTCCAGCGTGTACCAGAGGGTGTGGATGGCACGCTTGAGCACGCTGGTGAAGGCCAGATCGAACTCATAGCCCTCGGCCTTGAGCAGCTTGCCGGCGGACATGGCCTGGGAAACTCCCGTGGGCGTGAGGTCGACATCGGTCCAGCCGGTAAAGCGGTTTTCAAGGTTCCAGGTGGATTCGCCGTGGCGGATCAGGACGAGTTTGTACATGGTTTCCCCAGGAAAGGCGGGTCAAAGAAATGCGGGCCAAAACCCAGCATTCTAGAATTACGCAGTTCGCCAACCCAAGGAATCTTCGTGAAATTCATTATCGACAACTGGTATCTGATCTTTGTTGCACTGGCTTCGGGCGGCATGTTGCTGTGGCCGGTCCTCAAGAACGCCAGTGGCGGCTCGCTGACACCCGCGCGGGCCGTGCAGCTCATCAACCGCGAAAAAGCGGTGGTCATCGACGTCTGCGAGACCGAGGAATTCGCCGCCGGCCATGTGAACGGTGCCAGGAACGTGCCCCTGGGCCAGCTCGAAGAGCGCCTGCCCACGGTGGTCAAGAACAAGGCGCTGCCCGTGGTGCTGGTCTGCGCGAGCGGCGCCCGCGCCAACCGCGCGGTGGCCATTGCCAAGAAGCTGGGCTACGAGAACGCCCAGTCGCTCGCTGGTGGCCTGAAGGCCTGGCGCGAAGCCAGCCTGCCTGTGGAAAAAGCCTGATCCGCCCCCAGTTATTGGGTCCGCGATAGTCTTGCCACTGATTTTTAGCCCCACAGGAAGAAAGAGGAAGGTCCGCCATGCAACCCGTGAAGATGTACACCACCGCCGTCTGCCCCTACTGCATCCGGGCCAAGCAGATCCTCAAGTCCAAGGGCGTGGAGCAGATCGAGGAAATCCGCATCGACACCGACCCCGCCGCGCGCGTCCACATGATGGAGATCACCGGCCGCCGCACGGTGCCGCAGATCTACATCAGTGAAACCCATGTGGGCGGCCACGATGATCTGGTGGCGCTGGACAGCCGCGGCGAGCTCATGCCCTTGCTGGGCGCCGCCTGACCCCCACCGCGGGCGCTGCATAATGCAGCCCCATGTGCCCGCTGCGGGAGCTTTTCCCGGGCGGGTTTTGTTTTGCTAGAAATTCCGTTAGAGCAAAGAGACTTCACCATGGCCGACCAAGAAAATCCCGTGTTCCAGATCCAGCGCGTCTACCTCAAGGACATGTCGCTCGAGCAGCCCAATTCCCCCGGCATCCTGCTGGAGCAAGAGCAGCCGAACGTCGACATCCAGCTGGGCGTGGAAGCCACGCCCGTGGCCGAAGGCATCTTCGAAGTGGCCGTGACCGCCACCGTGCAGACCAAGATCAAGGACAAGACCGTGTTCCTGGTCGAAGCCAAGCAGGCCGGCATCTTCGAGATCCGCAACGTGCCGGAAGACCAGATGGGCCCGATCATGGGCATCGCCTGCCCGCAGATCGTGTACCCCTACCTGCGCGGCAACGTGGCCGACCTGATCAACCGCGCCGGCTTCCCGCCCGTGCACCTGGCCGAAATCAACTTCCAGGCCATGTACGAGCAGCAGCAAGCCCAGGCCGCCGGCCAGGCTTCGCCCATCATCACGCAATAAGAAGAGCCCCCTGAGGCGCTTCGCGCCTTCCCCCTTTCTCGTCGCGCTGCGCGCTCGGGAGGGGGACGCGGCCAACGGCCTGGCAAAGCCAGTTCCGCGGCTACCCCGCCTGGGCCGCGCCGCTGGCAGGGGCCGCGGGCGAGGCGTAGCGCGGAGATCATCGAATCAAAGACTTTTTGGCCTCCAGCGCCTGATGAATAAGCGCAAGCAGCTATGAAAATCATAGTATTGGGTGCCGGAGCCTGGGGTTCCGCCCTCGCCATGAGCGCGGCCCAGCACCCTGCCGGCCATGCGGTCACGCTCTGGGCGCGCGACGCGGGCCAGGCAGACGCCATGCGCGCGGCGCGCCAGAACGCGCGCTATCTGCCGGGCATCGACTTTCCCCCTTCTCTCTCCATCGCCGACGGCCACTTTGGCGCATTGCTGCCGGATGCCGACCTCGTCATCGTGGCCACGCCCATGGCGGCGCTGCGCGGCATGCTGCAGGCGCTGCGGGGATGCACGGCGCCCGTGGCCTGGCTGTGCAAGGGCTTCGAGGCGATGCCTCCCGGTGCCGGTTCGGCATCCTTTGGGCTGCTGGCACATGAAGTACAAGCGCAAGTAGCTCCTGATTTAATAGCAGGCGTATTCAGCGGTCCGAGCTTTGCGCAGGAAGTGGCGCTGGGCCAGCCCACCGCGCTGGTGGCGGCCAGCCCGCACGCGCGGGTGCGGGACGCGCTGGTCGGCGCGTTCCACAGCCCCAGCGTGCGGGTGTACGCCAACGAGGACATCGTGGGCGTGGAAGTGGGTGGCGCCGTGAAGAACGTGCTGGCCATCGCCACGGGCCTGTGCGACGGCCTGGCGCTCGGGCTCAACGCCCGTGCCGCCCTCATCACGCGCGGCCTGGCCGAAATGACCCGGCTGGGGCTGGCGCTCGGCGCGCGGCCGGACACGTTCATGGGCCTGTCGGGCCTGGGCGACCTGGTCCTGACCGCCACCGGCGACCTGTCGCGCAACCGCCGCGTGGGCATGCTGCTGGCGCAGGGCCGCACCCTGGCGCAGGCGGTGGAGTCGCTGGGCCACGTGGCGGAAGGCGTCTACAGCGCCCGCACCGTGGCGCAGCGGGCCGCCATGCTGGGGGTGGACATGCCCATCACCCGCGCCGCGGTGGCGCTGCTGGACGGCCAGATCCAGCCCGCGGACGCCGTGGCGGCGCTGATGGGCCGGGGGCCCGCGGCGGAACTGGTGTAGTCGAACGGCGCGCGGCAGGCGCCTGCCCGGCAAGGGCCGGCCGTACCGCCCCCAGCGCCGCACACCCCTATCGCAAAACAAAAGCCGCGTGCGCCCTGGGGCGCACGCGGCTTTTTACATGGATGGTGCAGAGGTCAGAACACGCCAAACAGCATGAGCAACAGAACAACCGACAGCGGGACGCCGAGCAGCCACAAGATGATAGGCATGGTGATCTCCTTGAAGGGATGAAGAAATGTGGATGGCTCTACCTTAGGGCCCCGCCTCCCCCCGCCCTGTGCGCCAGCGCTGCGCGTGGCCGTAGTCCCGTGCCTACCAGGTGTCGGCGCGGGCCGCGCCGCAAAGGCGCCGCCGTCTTTCATTCCCTTCCTTCGCACCGCCGTCCCGGCCGCTGCGCGCGGCGGCCGCGCCAGCCTTCTACAGTCCCAGCTCCAGCGCCAGCAGCTCGTCCACCGTCTGGCGGCGGCGGATCAGGCGCGCCTGGCCGCCGTCCACCAGCACCTCCGCGATCAGCGGGCGCGTGTTGTAGTTGGAGGACATCGAGGCGCCATACGCGCCCGTGTCGTGGATCACCAGCAGGTCGCCGACCTGCGCGGCCGGCAGGTCGCGCGGCAGCACCACGCCGCCATCGCCCTGCGTGAACACGTCGCCCGATTCGCACAGCGGCCCGGCCACGACGGTGGGCTGGGCGGCGGCGGTGGTGCCATCGCGGCGCAGCAGCTCCATCGCGTGGAAGCTGCCGTACATCGAGGGGCGCATCAACTCATTGAACCCCGTATCGACCAGCACGAAGCGGTTGTTGCCCGCGTTCTTGGCGGCCCGTACCTCGCCCAGCAGCACGCCGGATTCGGCCACCAGGTAGCGGCCCGGTTCGATCTCCAGGCCCAGCTTGTGGCCCACCACCGCCTCGGCCTGCTGGCGCGCGGCGTCCCACAGGCCGTGGTAGTGCTGCGTGTCGACCACCGGGTCCCCGCTGCGGTAGGGAATGGACAGGCCGCCGCCGGCCGAGATGGCATGCAGGTCGTGCCCGGCCGCGTGGGTGGTGCGCACCAGGCCCACCATGGCGCCGCAGACTTCCGCCAGGTGGCTGTAGTCCACGCCCGAGCCGATGTGCATGTGCAGGCCCACGAGCTGGAGGCCGTGCTGCGCGATGGCGGCCAGCGCCGCGGGCAGGTCGGTGTGCCAGATGCCGTGCTTGCTGTGCTCGCCGCCCGTGTTGGTCTTGTTGCTGTGGCCGTGGCCGAAGCCGGGGTTGATGCGCAGCCACACGCCATGGCCGGGCGAACGCGCGCCCAGCTGGTGCAGCATGTCGGTGGAGCCCGCGTTGACCGGCACGCCGTGCTCCACCACGCAGTCGAGCGTGGCGGCGTCGAACAGGTCGGCGGTGAAGACGATCTCCGACGGCTCTCCGCCGGCCACATAGCCCGCCGCCAGCGCGCGCAGGATCTCGCCGCGCGAGACGGCGTCCACCTTCACGCCCTGCTCGCGCATGAGCTTCAGGATGTGGATGTTGGAACAGGCCTTCTGCGCGAAGCGGACGGTCTCGAAATTGGACACCTGCGCGATGCGCTGGCGGATGGTGGCCGCGTCGTACACCCACAGCGGGGTGCCGAACTGGTCGGCCAGGGCCCAGAGCTGGGCGGGGGAGAAAGGGTTGGACATGCGGATTCCCAAGGCAGGATGCGGTGTGAAGGCTGGATGATGCTCCCTTCCCTCCATTTGGTCGAATGCCTTGATTTACAGCATCCATTCATTATGGATATGCTTCACCCATGACCGATGCCGCCATCTCCCCCCTGGCCCGCCGCATCACCCACCGGCACATCGAAGTGTTCCGCGCCGTGATGGCCGCGGGCAGCGCGACCGGCGCGGCCAGCCTGCTGCACAGTTCGCAGCCCACCGTGAGCCGCGAACTCGCGCGCCTGGAATCGCTGCTGGGCTATGCGCTGTTCGAGCGCGTGCAAGGGCGGCTGCGGGCCAACGCGCGCGCGCTCGCGCTGTGGGACGAGGTGCAGCGCTCCTGGCAGGGCCTGGAGCGCGTGGTGGACCGCGCCGTGGCGCTGGGCCGCCCCGATGCCGTGCAGCTGTCGGTGCTGTGCCTGCCCGCGCTGGCGCACGCCCTGCTGCCGGGCGCGGCGGCGCGGCTGTTGCAGGCACACCCGCACGCACGCCTGTCGGTCACGCCGCAGGAGTCCCCGCTGCTGGAGGAATGGATGAGCGCCCAGCGCTTTGACCTGGGCCTGTGCGAGCAGGCCGCCGCCCCGCCGGGCACGCGCGCCGAGGTGCTGCTGACCCTGGATGAAGTGGCCGTGGTGCCGGCGGACCACCCCCTGGCGCGCCGGCCCATGCTGCATCTGGAGGATTTTGCGGACCAGCCCTTCGTGAGCCTGTCGGCCGACGACCCCTACCGCCGCCTCATCGACGCGCGTTTTGCGCAAGCCGCCGTGCCGCGCACCCTGCGCATGGAAACCCACAGCGCCGCCGCCGTGTGCGCGATGGTGGAACACGGCCTGGGACTGGCCATCGTCAACCCGCTGACCGCCCTGGCGGCGGCCGGCTCCGGCGGCCGGCTGGTGGTGCGGCGGCTGGCGTTTTCGATCCCGTTCAGCGTGGCGTGCGTGCTGCCGCTGTACCGCCCGCCCCTGCCCGAGGTGGCGCCCATGCTGGAGGCGCTCCAGGCCGAGGCGGTGGATGTGGCCCGCCAGCTCCGGGCGCTGCCATGAACGGGCGGCGCAACCAGAACATAGTGCTATTCAATCAATAGCACTCAGCGCTTGTCCATCAAGCGCCAGGGCCTGATGGGCCCAGAGCGATCACGGCGGCGTGAGGGTGCGCACCTTCTCGGCCAGCCGCTCCTGCACCGAGGGCGACACGAACTTGTGCACTTCGCCGCCCAGCACGGCGATCTCGCGCACGAAGGTGCTGCTGATGAACTGGTACTTGTCGCTGGGGGTGAGGAACACGGTTTCCACCTGCGGCATCAGGCTGCGGTTCATGCCCGCGAGCTGGAACTCGTAGTCGAAGTCGGTCACGGCGCGCAGGCCGCGCACCATGGCCTTGCCGCCGCGCTCCACCACGAAGTCGCGCAGCAGGCCTGAGAAGGCCTCGACCTGCACCTGGGGGTAGCCCTTGACCGCCTCGCGGACCATGTCGATCCGCTCTTCCAGGGTGAACAGGGTCTTCTTGTGGTGGCCCGCCGCCACGGCCACGATCACGCGTTCGAACAACTGGGTGGCCCTGCGTACCACGTCTTCATGGCCCAGCGTGATGGGGTCGAAGGTTCCGGGGTATACGGCGAGCACGTTCTGGGCCATGGCTGGTTGTCTCCTGTCTGGCGGAAGGGTCGTTGGCCCCACCTGGCGGGCCGCGTGGGCGCATTATGCAGTGCACTGCAACATGGACGTTCGCGCCCCTGTCCCCGGCGGGCGTGGCGGCGCCCCGGCGGCGCGCGGGTGTGCGGCCTGGGCTCCGGACTGAAAGGCCTGGCGGGGCCGCCCCCCTGGCGCGAGGGGTGCGCGCCAGGGGGAGGCTTCAGGCGCTGCGCCGCAGCAGGTGGGCGTGCACCGCACCCGCCTTGAGATGGCGGTGCACAGCCAGTCCCCACGGGGCCAGCTCTTCATCGGCCCAAACGCGGGGCGCTTCGAGGTACACAAACCCATCGGCGGCCACCGCCTTGGCGGCGGCCTGCAGGGCGGCGCCGAACAGGTCGCTGTCGAACGGCGGGTCCAGCAGCACCAGGTCGATGCTGGCGGGCGCGGCCTGCTTGAGGGCGGCGATGCCGTCGCCACGCTGCACGCGCACGGCGGTGGCCTGCAGGCGCTGCTGCAGGGTGTTCAGCTGGGCCACCAGGGCGGCGTCGCTTTCCACCAGCTGCACGGCGCTGGCACCGCGTGATGCGGCCTCCAGCCCCAGGGCGCCGGTGCCCGCGAAGGCGTCCAGGCAGCGCCAGCCCGCCAGGTCCTGGCCGAGCCAGTTGAACAGGGTCTCGCGCACGCGGTCGGGCGTGGGGCGCAGGCCGGGGCGCTGGGCCACGGGCAGGCGGGTGCGCTTCCACAGCCCGCCGATGATGCGGATTTCGCCCGCGCCCTTGGGCGCGGCGGCCGGGGCCGCCTTGTCCTTGGGCGCGCCCTTTTTGCCGGTGGCGGCCGCCGGGGGGGTGGCCGCAGCGGCCTGTGCCTTGCGGATCTCGGCGTTGATGGCGGTGGTTTTCAGGGTCGAGCGGCTCATGGCTTGCCCCCCACCACCACGGTCACCATGCGCTCGGGTTGCAGCTTCCTGGCCATGGCGGCGCGCACGTCGGCCACGGTCAGGGCCTCCACCTTCCTGGACCACTGGTCCAGGTAGTCCAGCGGCAGTTCGTTCCAGGCGATGTTGGCCACGTTGCCCAGGAGTTTCTTGTTGCTGTCGATGCGCAGCGCGAAGCCGCCGATGAGGTTGTCCTTGGCGGCGCGCAGCTCGGCCTCGGTGGGGCCTTCGGCCACGAAGCGCGCGATCACGTCGCGCGAGACCTTCACGGCCTGGGCCGCCTGGTCGGGGCGGGTCTGCAGGCCCACGGTGAAGGCACCGGCATGCATGCCGGCGGCGAAGTAGCTGTAGACGCTGTAGCTGAGGCCGCGCTTTTCACGCACCTCGCTGGTCAGGCGCGAGACAAAACCGCCGCCGCCCAGGATGTGGTTGCCCACCAGCAGCGCGAGGAAGTCCGGGTCGCGGCGCTGGAAGCCCGGCTGGCCGATGAGCACATGGGCCTGGGCCGAGGTGAAGGGGACGTTCTGCTCCACCGGCGCGGCCAGCGCGCTGATCTCGCCCACGGGCGGCAGCGGCGCGCAGCCCGACGCGGCGGGCAGGCGCGACAGCAGCGTGGCGACCAGCGCCTGGGCCTGCGCGCGCGACACGGCGCCCACGATGCTCACCTTGGCGCGGCAGGCAGCGATGTGCTGGGCATGGAACGCCTGCATGTCCGCCACGTTGATGCGCATCAGCGTGTCTTCGGTGGTGCGCACGCCATACGGGTGGCTGCCGTACACCGCCGAGGCGAATGCATACCCCGCCACGGTGGCGGGGCGTGTGTTGGCCTCCTTCAGGCTGGCGATCCAGCGGGCGCGGTCGCGCGGCCACACGTCGGCGGGCCAGCTGGGCTCGCCGATCTGGCGCGCGGCCAGGCGGGCGGCCTTGTCGAGCAGCGGCGGGTCGGTGAGCGATCGCAGCGAGTAGTGCAGCGCATCGTTCTCGGCGCCGGCCTCGAAGTTCGCGCCCAGGTCGGCCCAGGCCTCGCCCAGGCCGTTCTCGTCCAGCGCGGGCTCGTTGCCCAGGGCCTTCACGCCCTTGCTGGCCATGGCGGCCATTGCACTGGCCAGGCCCGCCTGTCCCGCCGGGTCGCGGCGGCTGCCGGCGTCAAAGTCGATCTGCACGTCCACCATGGGGATTACGGGGCTTTCGACCAGGTAGACCTTGGCGCCGCTGGGTTCCGTCCAGTGCTGGATGGGCAGCAACGCCCAGGCAGAGTTTGAATAAAAAACCACTCCAGCGCTTATCAACAAAGCGCGAGCAGCTATATTTTTGATAGTAATCATGTGCAAGGGGCCCAGGGCGGGTTCAACGGATCACGGCGCCGGGCGGCAGCGTGGGGCGGGCGCGGGGGGCATCCAGGGGCTGTGGCAGCAAGGTGGCCACGGTGAGCTGGTCGTCGCCAAAATACCTGGCGGCCACGGCCTGCACCTGGGCGGGCGTCACGGTGCGCAGCAGCTCCAGCAGGCGTTCGTTGGCGTCGAGCGGAAAACCCTGCACCCAGTTGCCGCCCAGCTCCTGCGCCTGGTTCATCACCGAGTCGCGCTCGTACACGGTGGAGGCGATCCACTGCGTCTTGACGCGCGCGAGTTCCGCCTCGCTCACGCCACCCTGGGCCACGCGGGCCACCTCGGCGCGCAGGGCGTCTTCGACCTGCTGGGCCGTCTTGCCCGCGGCGGGCACGCCGCTGAGCATGAACAGGCTGGGGCCGCGCCCCGTGACCATGGCGCTGCTGTTGGCGCTGTCGGCCACGCGGTTCTCGCCCTGGGTGAGCGCACGGTCGAGCCGCGCGCCGTCGTAGCCGCTGAACACCGCCGACAGCACCATCAGCGCGAGGGCGTCGCGGTCGGTGTCGGTGAGGTTTTCCACGCGGTCCAGGCTGGGGGTGCGAAAGGCCAGCGCCACATACGCCTGCTCGGCCGGCGCCTTGACGGCGATGCGGCGCAGGCCCTGCTGCGCGGGCTCGGCGCGCGGCTTGCGCTCGGGCAGCGCATGGGCGGGGATGCCGCCGTAGTATTTTTCGGCCAGGGCCCGCACCTGCACGGGGTCCACGTCGCCCGCCACCACCACCACGGCATTGGTGGGCGTGTACCACTGGCGGTAGAAGGCGCGCGCGTCGTTCGGCGTCATGGCATCGAGGTCGCTCATCCAGCCCACGATGGGGCGGCGGTAGGGCGACGCGGTGAAGGTGGCGGCAAACAGCTGCTCGGCCAGCATGGCGCGGGGCTGGTCCTCGGTGCGCAGGCGGCGCTCTTCCTTCACCACCTCCAGCTCCTTCTTGAACTCTTCATCCGGCCAGTGGTTGTGGGCGAACCGGTCGGATTCGAGCTTCATCACGTCTTCGAGCCGGCTGGACGGGATCTGCTGGTAGTAGCCCGTGTAGTCGCGGCTGGTGAACGCGTTCTCCCGCCCGCCCAGGGCGGCCACGCGGCGCGAGAACTCGCCCGGCGGCAACGTCTTGGTGCCCTTGAACAGCATGTGCTCGAGCACGTGCGCCACGCCCGTGGTGCCGTCCACTTCGTCCATGGAGCCCACGCGCACCCAGACCATGTGCACCGCCGTGGGGGCGCGCCGGTCGGGCTGCACGATGAGCTGCATGCCGTTCCTCAGGGTGAACTGCTGCGCGCCAGAGGCCGTGGTGGACGGCGTGGAAGAAGGCGCATCGGAGGGTTGGGACACCGGGGTGGTTGCCGCGAAGGCAGCCCCGGACGAGAGGCAGGCCAGCAGGCCCAGTAGGGTGAAAGCACGTTTCATAGAATGGATGATTCTAAGAACCCACCAATGTTCAGTTTTTTCAAGAAAAAGCCCGCCGCTCCGCCATCGACGCCCGCACCGTCCGATGCGCCCTCCCCGGCCATGTCGTCCGGCGCTCCAGCACCTGCCGCTCCCCCCACTTCCATCCTGCCGGCCACGGCAGTTCCGGCGGTGCATCAGCCGCCGCCAGGGCCTTCGCCAGCCCCCGCGCAGGTGACCACGCCCGCGACAGCGCCCGCAGAAGCTCCCGCCGCGGCGCCGGCCGCTTTTGGCTGGCTGCGCAACCCGTTCGCCCCCAAGGCGCCCGAGGCGGCCCCCACGCCCGTGCCCGCGCCAGCATCGGCCACGGTTCCGCCGCTGGCCCCCGTGGCCGTGGCAGCGCCGGTGCAGGCCCCGCCGCCGGCGCCCGTGGCAGTGGCAGCCCCCCCCATCGCCGCACCGGCACCTGCGCCGGCCGCCCCCGTGGAACGCAAGGGCTGGCTCGACCGCCTCAAGGCCGGGCTGCGCAAGACGGGCAGCAGCATCACCACGGTGTTCACCGGCACGCAGATCGACGATGCGCTGTATGAAGAGCTGGAAGAGGCCCTGCTCATGGCCGATACCGGCGTGAAGGCCACCATGCACCTGCTGGCCGACCTCAAGCGCAGGGTGAAGGACAGCAAGACCACCGACCCCGCCGCCGTCAAGGGCCTGCTGGCCGACTCCCTCGCCGACCTGCTGCGCCCGCTCGAAAAAGCGCTGGTCATTGGCGAGCACACCCCCACCGTGATCATGGTGGCGGGCGTCAACGGCGCGGGCAAGACCACCTCCATCGGCAAGCTCACCAAACACCTGGCCGGCGAAGGTGCGGCCGTGCTGCTGGCGGCCGCCGATACCTTCCGCGCCGCCGCGCGCGAGCAACTGGGCGTCTGGGCCGACCGCAACACGGTCGAGATCGTGAGCCAGGAAGGCGGCGACCCGGCCGCCGTGAGCTTTGACGCGGTCACGGCCGGCAAGGCGCGCGGCAAGGACGTGGTGCTGGTGGACACCGCCGGGCGCCTGCCCACGCAGCTGCACCTGATGGAAGAGCTGAAAAAGATCCGCCGCGTGGTCACCAAGGCCGATGCCACGGCGCCGCACGAGGTGCTGCTGGTGATCGACGGCAACACCGGCCAGAACGCCCTGGCCCAGGTGCGCGCGTTCGACGATGCGCTGCAGCTCACGGGCCTCATCGTTACCAAGCTCGATGGCACGGCCAAGGGCGGCGTGCTGGCGGCCATCGCGCAGGAACGCCCCATTCCGGTGTATTTCATCGGCGTGGGCGAGAAGCTCGAAGACCTGGAGACCTTCAACGCGCGCGAATTCGCGCAGGCGCTGCTGACCTGAAAACCCGCCCGCAACCGCGATCCATGGCCCCCTCGGGGCCATTTTCACGTTTACGAACGGCAGCAATTCCCCCATGATGGGCTTTCCCCAGGAAAGGCGCGGACGCCCATGTTCATTGAGCTGGTCAAAGGTGTTGCCTTGCTGCTGGCGCTGTGCTTCCTGCATGGGTTCAACATCCGCGTCTGGCGCCGGCACCCGCGCACCGGGCAGGTTTTCTCCGGCATCCTCTTTGGCTCCATCTGCGTGGTGGGCATGCTCACCCCCGTGGTGCTGATGCCGGGCGTGATCTTCGATGCGCGCTCGGTCGTGCTCAGCATGGCGGGCCTGTTCGGGGGCCCGCTGGTGGCCTGCATCGCCGCCGCCATGGCCGCCACGGGCCGCCTCTGGCTGGGGGGCGCCGGCGCCGAGGTGGGCCTGCTGGTGATTGCGCTGTGCACCACGCTGGGCCTGGTCTACCGCGAAGGCCGCGCGCGCGGGCGCCTGGGGGTGGAGCCCGTTCCGCTGGCCCTGTTCGGGTTGCTGCTGCACACCGCAGTCGTCGCCCTGTTCCAGCTGCTTCCCGCCGAGGCCGTCCAGCGCATCAACCAGACCCTGGCCGTGCCTTTCCTGCTGACCTTCACGCCCGCCACGGTGGTGCTGGGCCTGCTGCTGCGCGATGTGGAAGAACGCCTGGCCACCGAGCGCGCGCTGCATGGCACGGCGGCGCGCCTGCGCGCCATCGCCCAAGCGATCCCCGACGTGCTGCTCGTGCTGGACGCCCGTGGGCGGTATGTGGAGGTGCTCTCGCCCGACGACGCACCCCTGGCGGCCAGCCCGCCCCAGCTGATTGGCAAGCGGCTGCATGACGTGCTGCCCGCGCCACAGGCCGACAGCTTCCTGGAGCTGATCCGCAATACCCTGCAGTCGGGCCAGACGCACAGCATGGAGTACGAGATGCAGACGCTCTCGGGCCCACGGCATTTCGAAGGGCGCGCCCAGCCACTGGGCGTGCAGGTGGGCGGCCAGGCGGCCGTGGTCTTCCTGGCGCGCGACATCACCAAGCGCAAGCTCGCCGAGGGCGCGCTGCGCGAATCGGAGCTGCGCTTTCGCTCGCTGCTGCGCAACATTCCGTCCATCTCCGTGCAGGGCTATCTGGAGGACGGCACCACTAGCTACTGGAACCGGGCGTCCGAGCAGCTCTACGGCTACACCGCCGAGGAAGCGCTGGGCAGCAACCTGCTGGACCTCATCATCCCGCCGGCCATGGCCGACACCGTGCGCGGGCACATGCGCCACATGTTCGCCACGGGCGAGGTCATCCCGGCGGGCGAACTGCAACTGCGGCGCAAGGACGGCTCGCCCGTGGACGTGTTCTCCAGCCACGCCTACATCCAGGTGCCCGGGCATCCGCCCGAGATGTTCTGCATCGACATCGACATCTCGGGGCGCAAGGCCGCGGAGGACGAGGCCCGCTACCTGGCGTTCTACGACGCGCTCACGCAGCTGCCGAACCGGCGCCTGCTGGTGGACCGGCTGCAGCAGGTGCTGGCCAACGGCGCGCGCTCGGGCCTGACCACCGCCGTGCTGTTCGTGGACCTGGACAACTTCAAGACGCTCAACGACACCCGGGGGCATGAGGTGGGGGACCTGCTCCTCAAGGAAGTCGCCCTGCGCCTGCCCGGCTGCGTGCGGGAACAGGACACCGTGGCCCGCCTGGGTGGCGACGAATTCGTGGTGGTGCTGCAGAACCTCAGCAGCGACCCGCCGGAAGCCGCGGCGCAGGCGCGCACGCTGGGAGAACTCATCCTGGCCCAGCTGCGCCAGCCCTACCAGCTGGCGGGGCACGAACACCATTTCACGGCCAGCATCGGCGTCACGCTCCTGCGCGACCACCGCGACTCCGTGGACGAAGTCCTCAAGCAGGCGGACATGGCCATGTACCGCGCCAAGGACGCGGGCCGCAACACCCTGCGCTTTTTCGACCCCGACATGCAGCAGGCCGTCAACCGCCGTGCGCTGCTGGAGGCGGAGCTGCACACCGGCCTGCGGCAGTCGCAGTTCCTGCTGCTGTACCAGCCCCAGGTGGACGACCAGGGGCGGGTGACCGGCGCAGAGGCACTGGTGCGCTGGCGGCACCCGGTGCAGGGCATGGTCCCGCCGTCCGAGTTCATCCCCCTGGCGGAAGAATCCGGCCTGATCCTGCCCCTGGGCCACTGGGTGATGGAAACCGCCCTGCGCCAGCAGGCCCGGTGGCGCCAGCACCCGCAGTTTGCCCACCTGAACGTCGCCATCAACGTGAGCGCGCGCCAGTTCCTGCAGGACGATTTCGTGGCCCAGGTGCTTGCGCTGCTGCAGCGGACGGGGGCCGATCCGGCACGGATCAAGCTGGAACTGACCGAAAGCCTGCTGCTCGACAACGTGGACAACGTGATCGCGACGATGCGCGCGCTCAAGGCCCATGGGCTGGGCTTTTCGCTCGACGACTTTGGCACGGGCTACTCGTCCTTGAGCTACCTCAAGCGCCTGCCGCTGGACCAGATCAAGATCGACCAGGGCTTCGTGCGCGGCGTGCTGCTGGACCCGAGCGATGCGGCCATCGCCCGCTCGATCATCGCCCTGGCGGGCAGCCTGGGCCTGGACGTGATCGCCGAGGGGGTGGAAACGGCGGCGCACCACCAGTTCCTGCTCGCGCACGGCTGCAAGGCGTTTCAGGGCTACCTGTTTGGCAGGCCGCTGGCACTGGAAGACTTTGAACGGGCGGCGCTGGAGGCACTGGGCCCCGCAAAGGCCCCCGGCTGACCTCGCGCCAGACCGGCGCCGCGATGGCATTCAAGTTGCCGCACGCAAATGCCGATAACCAAAGGCCACGACAGTCGGCCCCGCGCCGCGCCTCCGTGGAAACCATGGAGGTGCCCCATGAAAATCGAGTCGTCCACCCTGCAGATGCAGGCCCGGCATGCCGCCACGCGCATGCACAGCCAGACAAGCCGCCTGGAAATGTGGGTGGGCGAGCGCCCTCCGGGCACGCCCGCCGCCCGCCAGGCCCCGCCGCCCCAGATCTCCAGCGCGGCCCGCCTGGCCCAGGCCGCCCACGCGGCCGCTGCCTCGGCCTCCGTCGAACCGCGCCCCACGCGCGACCCCGACGAAGGCCTGACACCCCAGCTCGCGATGATCCGCGACCTCATCGAACGCATGACCGGCGTGCTGGTTCGCGTGTATGCCGGGCCCAAGGCCGCCGAGGCGCCCGCCGAGCCCGTGCCCGCTGCGCCGCCCGCCGGGGACGGCACCACGGAGGCCCCCCGCCAGCGCGCGGGCTTTGGCGTGATCTACGAACAGCGCGAGGTGCTGGAGGAAACCGAACGCACCCAGTTCGCGGCGGCGGGCACCGTGCGCACCGCCGATGGCCGGGAGATCCAGTTCACGCTGCAGCTGGACATGCAGCGCAGCTACCGCGAGGAATCCTCCGTCAGCCTGCGGCTGGGCGATGCCGTGGCGGTGGACCCCCTGGTCATCAACTTCGACGGCACCGCCGCGCAGCTACAGGACCTGCGCTTCGCCTTCGACCTGGACGGCGACGGGCAGACCGAACAGGTGCCCCTGCTGGCCGGGAACCGGGGCTACCTGGCGCTGGACAACAACCAGAACGCACGCATCGACAACGGCCTGGAACTCTTCGGCCCGGGCACGGGGAACGGCTTTTCGGAGCTGGCCCGGCATGACAGCGACGGCAACGGCTGGATCGACGAGGCCGACCCCGTCTTCCAGCAACTGCGCGTGTGGACCCCGGATGCGGATGGCACGGGCCGCCTGCAAACCCTGCAGGAGCTGGGCGTGGGCGCGGTGCAGCTCAGCGCCCAGGCAACGCCCTTTGCCCTGCGCAGCGCCGACAACGGCAGCCTGGGCGCCGTGCGCTCCACCAGCGTCTACCTGCGAGACGACGGCAGCGCGGGCACGGTGCAGCAGATCGACCTGAGCGTGTAGCCAGCCCAGCCACAGGGGCCAGGCAGGAACCCGCCCCTGCCGCCCAGGAGGCTGAAAAAAACCGCGGATGCCCCGCAGTCAGGCCAGCACCGTGGCATGGGCCACCTGCGCATCCACCCAGCCGGCATATTCTGCGGACCCCTGCAGCGCCTGGACCACCAGTTGCGGCAGCGCATAAGGATGTTGCGCCCGCAAAAGCGCCAACAGCGGGTGCAGCGCGCGCGCCACGGTCTTGCAGACCAGTCGGAGCTCACGGTCCTCCTGCGAGGCGCCCTGCCAGCGGAAGTAGGCCGTGATCGGCTCCACCTGCACACAGGCCGCCAGCCGCGCCTGCAAGACCAGTTGCGCCAGCCGCCGGGCTTCCGCTTCGGTGGCCACCGTGGTGGTGACAACGAGAATGTCGCAAAGGGCGGTCGGCTCGGTCATGCGCGTCTCCCGAAGTTGGGCGCTGCAGTCTGCCATAGCGTCCTGGGAAGCGCCAGCCGGTGGTTCTCCTCGCCCCTCCCTTGACGGCTCCGTGCGCCGTATCCATCTGCCAATGGAGAACTTCTAGCCGCTTTCAATGGCAGGCGCTGCGCGTCACCCTGCCCAGGCCATAGGGTGTGTTAGATTTTGTTCACTATTCATGCGTTAGCTGGGCCTGTCGCTCGTTGTTTGCGAGTCAAAGCAATTCAGCAGACAAATCCTCAAAGAAAAAATGACGGCTCAACGCGCACTTTTCACCATCTGCTCGAACAACTATGTGCCGATGGCCAAGGTCTTGCTGGAGAGCATCCAGCGGCACCATCCAGAAGCCGATGTATATCTGTGCCTGGCCGACGACGTGCAGCCGGAGATGGTGGACTATCCCGATGCATGCCAGGTGATTGCGGCCACAGACCTGAATATCGATGATTTCCGCGGATTCGCATTCCGCTACGACATCATGGAATTCAACACGGCCGTCAAGCCCTTCATGTTCCGCGCGCTGCGGGACCGGGGTCATGAGCACGTCGTCTATCTCGACCCAGACATCGAGGTATACGCGCCGCTGGACAAGGTGTTCGCGTTGCTGGAAGCCGGCGCCTCGTTTGTCCTGACGCCGCACATGACGAAGCCCGCCGAGCGGAGCGACTTTCCCGATGACGTCGGCATCATGCGCGCCGGTGTCTACAACCTTGGTTTCCTGGGAGTCGGTGCCGCGCAGGAAACAGAAGAGCTGCTGCGTTGGTGGTCGCGCCGGCTGCAATATGACTGCGTCAACGAGCCGGATTCCGGCCGATTTGTCGATCAGAAATTCATGGATCTGATCCCCGGCTTTGCCGCCAAGGCGCAGATTCTGCGGGATACCACATACAACGTGGCCTACTGGAATCTCCACCAGCGGACATTGACGGGCGAAGCGGGTGCGTGGCTGGTGGACGGCGAGCCTCTGTGTTTTTTCCACTTCAGCGGCATTGATCCACTCAACCCGCAACGGTTGTCGAAATACACCCAGGCATTTCGCGACGCAGACATCTCGCATCCGCTGGCAAACCTGATGCATCGCTATGCGTCCCGGGTGCTCGCCAATGGCCACGGAGACATTCCTGTCGGCGCATACGCTTATGGGCGATTTGCCTCTGGCACTCCCATTCCGAAATTTGTACGCCGCATGTTCCGTGACCGCCATGTGCGCTGGCTAGGCGGCGATCCATTCGCCACTTACGAGGACTACTTGCATTTGCCAAGTCCCGACGCATGCAGCGGGGCCTCGGGTCAGGCCACGCGCCTGCTGACAGAAATACACCGCAGCGAGCCGGGGCTTCGACATGCATTCGATCTCTCGACAGCACACGGTGTCGACAGATACCTGGACTGGTTCAGAACCCACGGGCGACCCTGGTTCGACGGCAGAGCCATCATGGCCCCCAGGCAGCCCATCGATGCACCGTCCACAACCGCTATGGACGCCCTCCCTTTGCAATGCACGAACAAAGGTCCCTCGGTCACGGTGGTGGGTTACCTGCGGCTGGCGTTGGGCGTTGGCGAAGCAGGTCGACAGATGTTGCGTGCGCTCGACCACGGCCAGATCCCGGTATGCGGCCTGCCGGTTCGCATCAGCGCGTTGTCCAGTGAACTGGAACAGTCTCTGGAAGGACTTTTTGTTGACCAATCGTCCTCCCCCATCGAGGTCTTCAACGTCAATGCGGACCAGTTGCCCCTCGTCGTCAAAACACTCGAATCCTCCTTGAATCCCGGGGCTTGGCGGGCGACGATGCCCTTTTGGGAACTGGAGAATTTTCCCGCCCCTTGGCTCAAGGCATTCGATCTTGTGGATGAGGTGTGGGCGCCCACGCAGTACATCCAGGCCATGCTGGAAGGCAGAATCGACAAGCCTGTGCGCTACATGCCGCTGATGCTCACTTTCGAAACCCCGAAAGCCGGTGAACGGATGCAGTTCGGATTGGACGATGGTGCTTTCATATTCTTCTTTTCCTTCGATTGCCTGTCATTTGTGGAGCGCAAGAATCCGATGGCGGTGGTCCGGGCGTTTCGCCGTGCGTTTCGCCAAGATGCGCCAGTTGCGAAAGTCCGGCTGGTCATCAAGGCTCTGAACGCGGACAAATTGCGTGGCCCGCAGGCCGCACTGTTGCAGGAGTTGCGCGGCGATCCGGATGTCCAGCTGATTGAAGACACCCTGAGTCGGAGCGCCACCTTGCAACTCATCGGCTGCTGCGATGCGGTCGTGTCGTTGCACCGCAGCGAAGGCCTGGGCTTGCTGATCGCAGAAGCGATGGAGCTGGGCAAGCCGGTCGTTGCCACCGACTATTCCGCCACCACCGAACTGGTATCCAACCAGACAGGCTGGCCTGTTGATTACACGCTGGTTGCAGTACCCGAAGGCCACTACCCATTTCACGCCGGCCAGATGTGGGCCGAACCGGACGAAACGCATGCGGCGTGGCAAATGCGCTCGGTGTATCTTCATGCGGACGAAGCCGCGCGCCGTGCGCGCAATGCCCGGGATTTGCTGCACAAGCAGCATGGGCCGGCCGCATGTGCGCAACGGCTGCGCAGCCGAATTGCCGAAGTACTCGCACTGCAGTGCACCAAATAGCGTGCGCTGAATGCAAACGCCGCCCCGCGTCGCAACGACACATCTCAGCCTATAGCAATTCGAAGCAGGACACGTGATGGATGAACTAGCAAAAAACACATGCGCCGAATCTGCATGCATGGCGAACGCCCCGCAGACCTCCGGGGTCGCGGCACGCTCCATTCCGTCCGGTAAAAATTCTGCCCACATGGAGCAGGCGCCTCTGCGCGCCTCAGCTTTGGAGCATCGCCGGATTGAACTAGACCTGATCGACACACGCGAGGAATGCAGACGGCTCGCGCGCGCTGGCGCCGAAATGCACGACGAGATTCTGGCACTCAATCGCGCCCTGCTGGCGGCAAGGCAACAGGTTCAGATCCTGCTGGTGAATCAGCGAGAGCTGGAGCAATTGCGCGCGACACGGCACTCCCTGCAAGCTCAAGTGGACGCGCTTGTGCGGTCTGGCTCCTGGCGCATTACCAAGCCGATACGCATGATCTACAGCCTGCTATCCAGCCACTCCTGACACCCTGCCGTGAACATAAGGCAGCGCAAAGGTTCCCAAGAGCACCAAGCCAATCACGGCAAAGTTGAACCGGTAGTGCCGCTGCAGATGCAGCAAAGGATGGGGTGCGAGCCGTGACTGAAACACCTGCCACGTCTTGAGACCATGCAACAGATAAGCCGCCAATGACAGACTCAGCAACAGTGGATGCTGCTCCATGGCGGCCCAGACTGCGACAAGCCCATAGGCAGCACTAAACAGCACGAAGGCCGCGATGGAGGTGGCATTTTTTCCGAACGCCACCGCGTTGGTCAAAATACCATTTGCTGCATCCGCGTCATGTCCGCGCACTTCATGCATCAGGTGGCCAGCCGCAAACACGACACCGAAATAGCACGCAAAAACAAGGCTCTGAGGGTTCAGTTCGCCAATCGCCAGATAGCCCAGCAAGAAATGCAGGATGCCACCGGCCAGATGCAGCAGCGAACTGGCAATGGGGATGCCTTTGAGGTGCCACCGGGGTGAAGAGTAGAACGTGCTGGTCAGCAGCATGCCGCCGGCGACCCACAACGAATGCAATCCAAGATACGCCGAGAATGCCAACCCCAGAACCGCCCACAGTTGCGCCATGCACCACATTGCCCGCCTGGATATGCCGAGCGACAAGAAGGTACGCGTACTTCGATTCGGATCCTGGAGGTCACCGTCAATACCCGCCCAGTCGTTGAGCACGATGATGTGCGCCACGAGGCAGGCGCTCGCACACACCAATGCCACCAGCGTGCACAGCGTATCGGTCCCGGAACGTTGGACACTGCGATCAAGCGCAAACACAAATCCCATCAAAGGCGTGCCTTGAAGCACTGCGACTTCGTCCATCCGCACGCACTGCAGCCATCGGAACCAGGCAGGTGTCCGCATCCCACACCCCATCAATGAGAGGAAGCAACGTTCTTGCGCGCCTGCTCGTTGGCGGCGAACAAACGAAGCCACAGCGCAAGCCCCAGCTCTGGAGACCAGTAGTAGCGGCTGACGGTCGCCGTGAGATCATTGTGGAAATACAGTACCGGTGATTGCCACACGCGCTCAAATCCCTTGGCCGCGATTGTCCGCAGGAGCTTGTCGTTGTCCTTGAGCCGGCTCCGACCCGGCCTCGCCTCCGTCAGGTGGATGCCTTCAATGACCTTCAACCAGAGCTGCTGATCCGGATCCTGCACGGCGAGTAATGACTCTGGCAACTTCAACGGGCAGCCCATGGCCTGCAGGGCAGGCAACCGCCACATCACCGCGGCAGGTGCGCGTTGGTAATAGACCCACAGTGACGGATCCTGGGAGTGCGACTGCAAGACTTCACACAGTTTCCGCGCCGCCAGGGAATCGACTTGGTACAACCACATCAGGACATGGATCTGAATACCTATGTCCGCAGGATTGGGGTTCTTGCCCGGATCGATGCACTCGTAGCGATCCTGGGCGGCCAGCCAAGTACGGTAAAGACCCTCTGAAGTCTTGAATGCCTCCAGCGTCGCACGGGCCTTTTCCTGCAACTTGCCGTCCAGCGCGGGGGCAAGGCGCCAGACCAGCGCCGTGTCGTCAGCATCGGGAGTGATTCTGCAGCCCAATACACCATGCGAAGGAAGATCGGGACGGCCGTGGTAACGCACAAGACCGGTCTCCTCGATCTGTTCGGAAAGAAAGCGTTTGGCCTTGTCCAGCGTGCCAGACAATTTCAGGCTGGAACTTACGGGGCCCAGAAGGTCGACGATCGCCGCAGTCGAAAATACGTTCAGCTCCGAATGGGGCTGCCGGAAATGCACCTCGCTGGTGTAGTCAGTCAGCCAATACCCCCCACTATCCTGTTGGTATTCGAGCGTCGAGGTGGCGAACTTTGCCATCTCGGAGATGGACATTTCATCGGACCACCGGGGAGGCGCTGCAGCGGGTTCAACCGAAAAGACTTTGGAGACGAGACGCTGGGGGGCTGACGCCGGGCTTTTGGACGGCAACACCACGGAGATTCTGTGTTCGCCTGCTGACAGGCCGCGCACCGCAATGCTCGCCCTCCATCCACTGGCAGCGGTGACGCCCAGGACCTTCTCAACGTCCGGGCGTCTGAAGAAAGAGCTGATACCCGCCTCTCGCCGGTCATCCAGCCAGAGCTCAAGATTTCCCGGGACCTTGTTCCCCGAGGATATCCAGCCGACCACGTCGAGACCCCGGTTCGGGTGAACGCGAATCGCATCAATGGCCCCTCGCCACGGGACCTCCATCAAAGCCGCGGCGTGAGCAGCGGGAACCGGCAGTTCGAATGCCTGGAGGATCCAGGGCATTGCCTGGGGGTTCGAGCGGACCAGCGCACTGAATACAGGCCGACTGGAGGTCAAAAGCGCGGCCGGAAAAGATATCTTCCAGGTTCCGGTATTCCGGGCGCCCACATCTTCGTCTTGGCGGTACCCAAAATCGGACGTGCCACCGGACACTCGCACCCCGTCGATCAGCAGGTGCACATCGAAAGGCTGGCGGCTTCCGAAAAGAGCCCATCCTTCCACCGTGGCGAGTCCCTCGGGAGAAATGTTCAATCGGTCGATTGATCCGGACAACCCAGGAAACAGATCATTGAAAAACTTGGGGCGGGTCAACCACGGAGAATGTTCGGTCATCCACGCGGCACGTTCGGATATCGCCACCCGCTGGCTGGCATCCTGCGGAGGATGGGCACTGAGGTATTCCGAGTGGGCGCTGCCGGTGTACCCAAAGGCCCCGATTGCCGAACTGGCGACGGCAAACAGGCCGAGCGCCACAAACACTCTCCGCGCATTGACCCCCAAACCCTCGACGACAGGGGGCAACATCCAAAACAGGATCGGCAGCAGATCGGTCAGAAACCGGGGGCCCCAGCTGACACCGGAACTCCAGTTCACCGCGGCATAGAAAACAACTTGCAGCACAACCACTCCCGCCAGCAACAGCGACAGCAAACGCAAAGACGGTTGACGGGCCTGATGAAGGAAGCCAGGCAGAGCAAAAAGCAGGAACGGAGAGAATACGAACAACCCCTGCACCGGGCTGAACAAAAGTCCACCCACGCCCTTGAGGGTATTCAGCAGAGAGATGTCAAGTTTTTGCCCTTGCAGGGCCAAGCCATAGCCGCCGATCCAATTACCTACCACCCCCAAGTTGTAGGCCAACGTTGCCACCACGGGAACGACAGCACCCACGACAAAGAATTTGAAATTTCCCCGATCTTTGAGAAGCGCATGGATTGCAAAGCCTGCAGCAAGAATGGCATCGGGTTGCCTGTTGCAAGCCAACAGGGCACACAGCAGGCCCGTCACGGCTGCGCACGAACGCGTGCGTCGTGGCAAGACGGATAGCCACAGCAACCCGATCACCAGCAACTGGCCGATGCCATGCATCCACAATGCCTGGCTGCTGATGACCCACGTGGATGTACCCCATCCAAACAACAGTGCCAGCCAAGCGGCCGTCTTGGTGTCGGATTGCCGCCGAAGCAGCAAGAACATCAAGGCGACACTGATACTGGCGATGAGCGAGGCGGCAAGCTTTTCCATGATGCGGCCTACGCGCTCTACGCGCTGCACCGCCCAATCGGTGGCATTCAGGTACAGGACCGCAGGTAGATAAAGCGGCGCGGCCAGTACGGGCGTTACCGGAGGATACATCGAGACCAGGTGGCCATCAGCGGTCCTGAGCATCCACCAAGCCTCACCGATCTGGCCTGGCTTCTGTGGAGGACGAAGACCTTGGGCCACATGCAGCGCAACGGGATCAAGGGTCAAGGTGCCATGCTTCCAGATCGACAGCGGCAAGTACCGGGCTGCGTAAGTGTCTGCGGCTCCGATCGTTCGCAAGTTGATGTTGAATATCAGCAAGCCGGCGCAAAAAAGCAGCAACGCCACCACCCCATCTCTGCCCAAGCGCAACCAAAGGCCAGGCTTGGGGGGCGTTCGCTCAAAAGTTGCCAAATGGCGCATATCTAGGTTCATCGTCTTGTCAGAAACGCATTGGCGTGCATGGCTTCGCCCCGAGGAGTGGCCCGCACTGACAGCATCAATCCCGGCGGACACCAGGCAAGCCTCGTGAAAATCAGGGCACCACGACATGCCAACGGGACGTAGACGCTTGGGCAAGCGACTTCAGTGTAACAATCTGCAGCGTGCATAACGGGAAAATGGGCTCCCATGCCGGTGGCTGAACGTTGCAATCATCATGATGAGCGCACTCGAACTGCTATTTTTCGACGATCGGTCCCCATGAAAAAAAGGAGCCGAAGGAGATCCTAATTACCGGTGCAAAAATGGCTCTCGCTCGTACACAACTGTATGGAAATGCCGCTCGTTTTTCTCCGTCGAGCCTGCTCGTATGTCTGAACTGTGTCCCAATCTCGTTGTCCTCATGCCCGTCTATGAAGACCGGGAAGCATGTTCGCTCCTGTTGCAGCACTTGGACGAGCATGTTCACAGCCCGTATTCTGTAGTGATCGTGGACGACGGGTCCCGCCGCTATCCGTTTGAATTCGAGCGGGGGGTGCATTCCCACATGGATGGACATCTATTGCGTCTGCACGACAATTTCGGCCATCAAATAGCCATTTCGGTGGGTTTGCGGTTCATAGCAGAGCATATACACGATGATCAATTGGTGGTGATCATGGACTCTGACGGAGAAGATCTGCCCGAAGCCATCGAGAGGTTGATTGCAGGGCTAGAAGACGCGTCTGATGTCGCCGTCGCGTCAAGGGGCAGCCGCAACGAAGGAAGGCTCTTCCGACTTCTTTATGTGGGCTACAAAGTCCTTTTCCTCTGTTTGACAGGCAGGCGCATGAACTTCGGCAACTTCATGCTGCTGCGCGGATCCGCTGTCAAACGGCTCTGCACCATGCCCACGCTGGCGAGGCACATTGCCGCAACAGTGCTCGTGTCGGAGCTGCGGGTACAACGCATCCGCGTGGATCGTGGACACAGATACGCGGGCCGCTCCAAGATGAATCTCCCGCGACTGGTGCAGCATGGCATTGCCTCGTTCTCGGTCTTTGCAATCGTGGCAAGGCGCCGACTCGCCGTGGCCACGGCTGTATTCGGGGGGCTGGCGATAGGATGCGGCCTAGCCTTCGGCACGTTCATCGTCGGACTGGATCAAGGAAACTTCTCGCTAGGGGTTGCAACGGCGACCGCAATCTTCATTGCAGCATGTGCGGCTGCCGCGTCGTTAAATATTGCCTCACATCTGGCAAAACACCACGGGCCTTTAAAGGCTCTCATCCAATTCGAAAAATCGTCCAAGATACCGGTCGAGACAATTGACGATATCCCCCCGGTGTTCCACCAACAGGAATACGGTCTCCCCCAATCGATGGCCGATCCAGGTTCAATTGCCAAAGGTACCCAGCCTTCTTTTCCGCAGCAACTCCCAGTCTGATGCGTCGATTCATTCTGTCAATGTCGGGGGTTTTACTGTATATAGTGATCGCAGTGATTACTTATTGGCTTTACATTCACTCGATCAAAGTTGATGTCGTGCTATATGCCGCAATCTGGGCTTGTTGCTTGGCCCTTCTGGTTTATGCCGCAATTATATTGGCACTACCATTTTCCAGCCAATTCAGCTCACTCGAGAAGGCACAGAATATTTCAATCTGCGCACTGATAGGCTATGCAATGGCCTTGACATTCCCAACAGTCATTGATCGCTCACTGTCATTTTATATTCTTGAAAAACTCCAACAGCGTGGTGGTGGCATTCAACATCAACACCTGGATTTGGTTTTTCGTGAAGAGTATTTTCGCGAGCACCGCCTGATGGATGTTCGGATTACCGAGCAAATGCAGTCTGGCACCGTTTTTATTGATGAAACAAATTGCCTACGGCTCACTTCACGCGGGGAACACCTGGCAAGCTTCAGTCGTTTTTTTCGCTCTAATTTTCTTCCCCCGCAGAGGCTTATTTCCGGAACCTACTCAAAGGACCTCATCGATCCTTTTGCGCACAAGACCGCAATACCCCGCTATCTTTGTGAGAAATGAATTGAGCAGACAAGCTTCAAACAAGCACATGACCGAAAATTTTTACCTAATTAATCTGGTGACTTGTGGCATTTTACGGGAGTAAATTTTGAATATTGAAAAAGCGAAGCAACTGGTCGCTTCTGTGAAGCACTGGCATCATGCTTTTGAAATCTATCCAGGTCTTTTCACACCTGGAACCTATGATCCACGTTTTCTGCTCAATGACATTTCCTTCCCCCCAGATCTTCGAGGTCAGCGGGTACTTGACATCGGCCCTTCAGACGGATTTTTCTCTCTCGCAGCTCACAGACTGGGTGCTGAAGTTGTCGCCATTGACTATCGGAGCAAAGATGCCCATGGATTTGGAGTGATGGAAGAAATCTCGGGGCGAGATTTCCAATACCACCGTGCCAATGTCTATGACCTTAATGTCAAAGAGCTAGGGACATTTGATCACGTACTTTTTCTCGGTGTCCTGTACCATTTACCAGATATGGTGAAGGCACTTGGAATTGTTCGATCCCTTTGCCACGGGGTGATGTACCTCGAAAGCCATGCGGCGAATGATCTACCCACGAACGAAGCCCAGGCTCGCTATTACCGCAGCAATACCCTTGCGGCAGATATCACCAATTTTTGGTCGCCCAATCCCGCATGCATACATGATATGGCGTTTGATAGCGCCTTTGATCTCGTCTCTCATAGAACATGGAGCGACCGTTACTTCGGCCGTTTCACGATCAATGAGGAACCGGTGCGCAAACGAAAGCTCCAACTGGGCTACGGGCTGCTCCAATAGTCTCGACCGCTCGCCGAAGTCATCCGCACATCCACCTCATGAAAGACCAAAAAGGTTGTTCACCTTCACCTGCTCCTCAGTACGGGCAGGCGCGGGTTTTGGCGGTCCTTGACATTCCTGGACTGGGTTCATCGCAAGCCCAGGGGGATTGACGCCACCATTACTGTCGATGTGACAGAAATCGGCAACCACGACCGTCGAGAAAGGTGCCTCCCACCCCGAACAACCGGAGGGGAACTCCGGGCTTAGCACTCACTCATAGAGAGTGCTAACATCATGGCTTAGAGGAAAGGATTCCCGGAATGAACATTCAATCTGGAACCGCGACGACGACTTTGGCGCCCACCAACCCCTGGGCGCTGGTGCCCCCGCTGGGCAATCTGGATGCCTACATTTCCGCTGTCAACCGCCTGCCGCTGCTCACCCACGAAGAAGAGCAGACGTACGCACGCCAGCTCAAGGACCACAACGACCTGGACGCCGCCGGACGGCTGGTGATGTCGCACCTGCGCCTCGTGGTGTCGATTGCGCGCCAGTACCTGGGCTACGGCCTGCCGCATGGCGACCTGATCCAGGAAGGCAACGTCGGCCTGATGAAGGCCGTGAAGCGTTTCGACCCCGACCAGGGCGTGCGCCTCGTGAGCTATGCCATGCACTGGATCAAGGCCGAGATCCACGAATACATCCTGAAGAACTGGCGCATGGTCAAGGTCGCGACGACCAAGGCCCAGCGCAAGCTGTTCTTCAACCTGCGCTCGATGAAGCAGGGTTTCAAGGCCGATGCTTCCGCCGCGGATGCCGCGACGCACCGGGACACGCTGTCCGAGCAGGAAATCGACACCGTGGCCGCGCAGCTCAACGTGAAGCGTGAAGAAGTCATCGAGATGGAAACCCGCATGTCCGGTGGTGACGTGCTGCTCGACCCTGCACCTTCGGACGATGGCGAACAGGCGTTTGGCCCCATTGCCTTCCTAGCCGATGCCTCGCATGAGCCCACCGCCATGATCGAATCACGCCAGCGCGATGCGCTCGCCACCGATGGCATCGCCACGGCGCTGGACAGCCTGGACGCGCGCAGCCGCCGCATCGTGGAAGAGCGCTGGCTCAAGGTCAACGACGACGGCACGGGCGGCATGACGCTGCATGAACTGGCCGCGGTCTATGGCGTGAGCGCCGAGCGCATCCGCCAGATCGAGGTGGCCGCCATGAAGAAGATGAAGAAGGCGCTGGCCGAGTACGCCTGAATGCCCGCGGGGGCGCGTTAATATCCCGCTTCTGCAGAAGTTGCCTCGAGGGGCCCCAGTTCTGGGGCCCCTTGTCGTTATGGCCCCGAACTTTTTTTGGAGGAGACCCACCCCATGTCACGCCCCGTTTCCCGCCGCGCATCGCTGCTGATCGCCCTGGCCGCCGCATCCCCCTGGGCACTCGCCCAGAACACCGCCAGGCCTTCGGCCCCCGCCGCGGCCGCGCAGGCCTGGCCGAACAAGCCGCTGAAGATCATCGTGGGCTTTCCGGCCGGCACCTCGCCCGACCTCACCGCGCGCGCTTTCTCGGAACCCCTGTCCAAGGCCCTGGGCCAGCCGGTGATCGTGGAAAACAAGGTGGGGGCAGGCGGCAACATCGGCGCCGACGCGGTGGCCAAGGCGCGTGATGACCACACCATCGGCCTGATGATCAACGGCAACATGACCATCGCCAAGATGATCAACCCTGCCGTGCCCTACGATCCGCTCAAGGACCTGGCGCCGCTCAGCCTCATCGGCACGTCGCCCCTGGTGCTGACCGCGCCCGTCACGCAGCCGGGCGTACCCGCCAACAGCGACGCGCGCGACTTCTTCGTGGCGGCGCGCAACGGCGGCGACAAATGGAGCTATGGCACACCAGGCGTGGGCACCGTGGGCCACATCGGCACCGAGCTGCTGAAGTCGCGCAGCAACATCAACCCCGTGCACGTCCCGTATCCGGGCTACCCGCAAGTCGCCAATGCCATGCTGGGCGGCCAGCTGCAGATGGCGCTGCTGCCCCCGGCGCTCGCCCAGGCCCAGGTGCGCGCCGGCAAGCTGCGCGCCATCGGCGTCACCTCGGCGGGCCGCAGCCCGCTGGCACCCGACATCCCGAGCCTGTCGGAAGCCGGTATCCGGGGCTTCAACCTGGAAATCTGGAATGCGTTTGCCGCGCCGGCCACGATGCCCAAGCCACTGCAGGCCAAGCTGGCCGCCGTGATCAGCGAGATCGCCCGCAGCGAAGACATGCGCAACAAGCTCTTTCAGCAGGGATGGCAGGTGGCAGGCACCTCGCCCGAGGGGCTGGCCAACCGCATCAAGGCCGACACCAGCCTGCTGGGCGGCGTGATTGCGATGCGCGGGATCAAGGCGGAGTAGAGTCCCACAGGCCATCGGCGGGCGGCATACATTTTGTTGCAGCGCGCCATGAACCCGGGTAAGGTCCATGGATCCTGCCCGGGTTTTTTGTTCCGGGCCCTGCCGCCCCGGAACCCCACGCCCGCATGCCCCATCGCCGTACCACCCCATCCCTGCCTTCCGGTGGCGGGTGCTGCCTCTGCGCAGGACAGCAGCAGTGCCTGCTGGGCCGGCAAGACGAAAAACGGCGCGCTGGCTGGAAGCCCCTTCTGGTGGAGCGTCCGGTGCGCAAGGGCGAGCTGCTGTTGCGGCAGGGGCAATCGGGGCAGAAGACGTTCAAGATCGTCAAGACCGGCATCGTCGTGGTGCTGTGCAGCGGCGAGGACGGCGTGGAGCGGCCGATCGGCCTGTTCGGCGCCGGGCAGCCCCTGGGCTCGACGGCGCTCGTGCAGGAACCGGCCGCCGTGTCCTGCCGGGCGCTGACCGCGGGGCGCATCTGCGAGGTGCCCGTGGAAGCGGTCCTCCAGCAGGGGCTGCTGGATTCCGAGTTGCTGCGGGGGCTTGCGCAAAGCTACGCCCACACGAACGCCCGCCTGGCCGACTGGGCACGCATCGCCCGCATCCGTGGGGTGACGGGGCAGCTGGCGGCCACCCTGCTCCAGCTGGCCAACCTGCAGCGCAGCTCCCTGGTGCGGCTGCCCAGCCACCAGGTGCTGGCCGATCTTCTCTCCACCACCCGGGAAACCATTGCGCGCACGCTGCGCCAGCTCGCGCTGCGCCATGGGCTGGTGCGCCGCGACCGCTGGCACTGTGAAATCCAGCGCGATGTCCTGATCGGGCTGGCGGGCGGCCCGGCGCAACAAGCCGGCACCTAGCCTCCGCGCGCGCAGCCCTTACAGAACGGCGGAATCCTCGCTCGCCCGTTGCGCCAGCAGAAGCTGCGCGACGTGGGCTGGCGCCACCGCCCGGGAGTACAGCCACCCCTGGTAGGCATCGCAGCCGTACTGCGCCAGCAGGCCCAGCTGTTCCGCAGTTTCGACCCCTTCGGCCACGACGTGCAAGCCCAGTGTCTTGGCCAGCACGATGATGGCCTGCACGAGGACCGCATCGCCGTTGCTGTGCAGCAGAGGGTGGATGAACTCGCGATCGATCTTGATCCGGGAGACCGGCAAGTGCTTCAGGTACGCCAGGGATGAATGGCCCGTGCCGAAGTCGTCCAGGGCGATGCACACGCCCAGCGCCTGCAGGCGGCACAGCACATCGCGGGCCTGCGCGGGGTCCGCCATGGCCTCGGATTCGGTCACCTCGATCTCCAGCAGGTCGGGCCGCGCGCCATGAAGGGCCAGGCTGCGTTCGATCTGCTCCACCAGGTCGGTCTGGCGCAGCTGCTGCGCGGACAGGTTGATCGCCACGCGCAGCGGCAGGCCCGCCCGGTCCCATTCGGCGATCTGCTGGCACGCCGTGCCGATCACCCACGCACCCACGGCAAGGATCAGGCCCGTCGCCTCCGCCACGGGAATGAAACGGGCCGGGGGAACCTCGCCCAGCTGGGGATCGGTCCACCGCAGCAACGCCTCCACCGCCTGGATGCGGCCGCTGCCCACCTCCACCTGCGGCTGGTAGTGCAGATGGAGCCCGCCGTAGGCCAGGGCCAGCTTGAGGCGCTCGTGCAGTTGCAGCTTCTCCGCCATGCGGGCGCCCAGCGGCGGCTCGTAGAACGCGTAGTTCGCGCGGCCGGACTCCTTGGCGTGGTACATCGCCATGTCGGCATAGCGCATGAGAGTGGGCGCATCCTGCGCGTCCCGCGGGTACACGGCAATTCCCAGGCTCGCGCCGAAATCGAGTTCAAAGCCATGCATCTGAAAGGGCTGGCACAGCGCCGCGAGGACCTGGGCGGCCACCTGTTCCACGTCGCGGACCTGCGCGATCTGCGGCAGCAGCACGGTGAATTCGTCCCCGCCCAGCCGTGCCAGCGTATCGTCGCCGCGCAGGACACTCTTGAGCCTGCGCGCCACTTCCACAAGCACCCGGTCCCCCGCGGCGTGTCCATAGCCGTCGTTGACGGCCTTGAAGTCGTCCAGGTCCAGCACCAGCAGCGCAAAGGAATGGCCGCCAAGCGCCGCTTCGGCAATGGCCTGCTCCAGCCGCTGGCCGAACTGCCAGCGGTTGACCAGGCCGGTCAGGGTGTCGTGCGTGGCCTGGAAGTGCATCTGGGCCTGCAGCCTGCGCACCTCCGAGATGTCGCGCACGAAGGCCACGGCCGTGCCGCCCTGCGCGTCGGTGTAGCCCAGGGCGATATCCACCGGCACGGACCGGCCGTCCTTGCGGGCGATCCACAGATCCCGCCCCATCCCCATGGGCCGGCGCGACGGCGACTGGAAGTAGCTGTCCAGATGGCGTCCATGCGCTTCCCGCAAGGCGGGCTGCAGCAGGAGGCTGACGGGGCTGCCGCACAGCTCATCGGCCGCATAGCCGGAGATGGACTCCATGGCCGCGTTGGCCATGACGATGCGGCCGCCGCGGTCCACCAGCAGGATGCCATCGGGGGCCGCGTTCGTGGCGGCCAGGATCAGCGCGCCCTCGTCGGCCGGTGAAAGGGGTGCCGCGGCCATCACCCCAGGTCCTTCTTCATCCTTCATCGCGTCGGGCCCGGCCAGGCCCGTCCCCGCCGCCCCGCCACAATGGCAGGCGGTTGCGCCGGGTGGCGTCTACGTACAAGCGCATCGATGCCAGATTCCTTTGAAAAATGGATGTCACCAGAGCACCTTGCCGCGCACGGGGGCAAGGCGCATCGCATGGAGCCATCCGCCAGCGGCGGCACAGGCCCTGGGGCCACTCTAGAGAATCACGCGGGCATTGGCATCCAGATGGCCCCGACCAGGGCCTGCAACTTGCCGCGAATGTGACGTATGTCGCGTTCCTGCCCCCCGGCGTGAGGCAAATCCACGACAAAAAGCCGGAGCAGGCGCCAGCAGCGCCCGGCGGCACATCCGGTCAGCCTGCTTCCGCCAGCAGCGCCTTCACGTCGGACGCCAGGGCCTGCGCTCCGCTGCCATAGCGGTTGTAGACGCGCAAGCGCCCTGCCGGGTCATAGACATAGCTGCCCGCCGAATGGTCCATGGTGTAGCTGGTGGGTGTCTTGCCGTCGACCTTCTTGTAGTAGATCTTGAAGTCCTTGGCGACGGCTGCCAGCTGCTCGGGCGAGCCGTACAGCGCCAGGAAGCTGGGGTCGAAGTTGGCCATGTAGGCCTTGAGCACCTCCGGCGTGTCGCGCTCGGGATCCACCGTCACGAAGATGCCCTGCAGGCGGTCGCCGTCCTTGCCCAGCATCTTCTTGACCTCGGCCAGCTCCTGCATGGAAGTGGGACACACGTCGGGACATTGCGTGAAGCCGAAGAAGACCACCACCACCTTGCCCGCGAAGTCCTTGATGTGGCGCGCCTGGCCGTTGTGGTCGGTCAAGGGGATGTCGCGGGCATAGTCCGCGCCGGTGATGTCCACGCCGCGAAACTCTGCCTTTTTCTCGGAACAGGCACTGAAAATGCCCGCAGCGCTTATGGACAAAGCGGCAAAAGCTATCGTTTTAAGAGCACTTCTTTTGAGCATGGGCATGGTCGGGTTCACAGCACGTAATGGTCCACCAGGAGGGCTGCAAACAGAGCGCTCAGGTGAATGAGGGAAAAGCGGAAGGTCTTGCGCGCCAGCGCGTCCGAGTAGTTGCGCCACAGCGCGAAGCCGTAGCCGCAAAAGCCTGCGCTCAGCACCACGGCGGCGGCCAGGTAGATCCACGAACTCATGCCGTAGACGAAGGGCATCAGGCAGCCCGCGAACAGGATCAGGGTGTACAGGAATACCTGCAGGCGGGTGAACTCGTTGCCATGCGTCACCGGCAGCATGGGCAGGCCGGACTTGCGGTAGTCCTCCACCCGGTACAGGGCCAGCGCCCAGAAGTGGGGAGGCGTCCACAGGAAGATGATGAGGAACAGGATGAGCGCTTCCGGTCCCACATCGTTCGTCATGGCCGCCCAGCCCAGCACGGGGGGCATGGCGCCGGACGCGCCGCCAATCACGATGTTTTGCGGCGTGAGGGGCTTGAGGATCACCGTGTAGACGACCGCATAGCCCACGAAGGTGGCGAACGTGAGCCACATCGTGAGCGGGTTCACCCAGAAATACAGCAGCGCGGACCCCGCCGCGCACAGCACGGCCGAGAACAGCAGCGTCTGCGCGTTGGACAGTTCTCCCTTGGCCGTGGGGCGCCAGGCGGTGCGCTTCATCTTGGCGTCGATGCCCTGCTCCACGATGCAGTTGAAAGCGGCTGCCGCGCCGGCCACCAGCCACACGCCCGCGCAGGCCAGGGCCATCAGCCCCAGCTGCGGTGCGGAAGGAAGCCCAGGCACGGCCAGCACCATGCCGATGAGTGCACAAAAGACGATGAGCTGGACCACACGGGGCTTGGTCAGCGCATAGAACTGCGACAGGCGCGAGGGCGGGGAAACAACGGCGGGGGCAGCAGCACTCATGCGGACACTCTCGATGCGCCCGATGGCGCGGAAAACTCTTGGGGCGCGGATGCCGCGCGGCTGGACACCAGGGCCCAGGTCAATACCACCACCAGCGCCGCGGCGCCGCCGGTGTGCAGCACGGCGGCCACCAGCGGCCAGTCCAGAACCACGTTGGACAGGCCCGTGGCCAGCTGCAGCAGCGCAAGCCCCGCCAGCCAGCGGCACTGGGCGGGCAACACGTGCGCCCGCCGAAGGCCCCACCACACGATGCCCAACGCTGCGAGCACTGCATAGGCCATCAACCGGTGCGCATAGTGGATGGCCGTGAGGCCCGCGAAGCTGATGTGGCTGCCATCCTGCAGCATGCCCAGCGCGCGCCAGACCTGGAAACCCTGGCCAAAGTCCATCTCGGGCCACCAGCTCCCCTGGCAGGTGGGAAAGGTGGTGCACGCCAGCACCGCGTAGTTGGTGCTGACCCATCCGCCCAGCACCACTTGCAGGGCCACGAGCACGCTGGTGGCGACCAGGCCCCAGCGCAGCCCCGTCGAGAGGCGCACGGGCGTGCGGCCCTGGGCGCGGTGGGTATGGCGAACCGCCTGCACGCACAGCAGCGCCAGCAGCACCAGCCCCCCGATGAGGTGCAGCGTGACGATGGCTGGAAACAGCTTCATCGTCACCGTCAAGGCGCCAAAGGCCCCCTGCAGGCAGACCCAGAACAGCGTGAAGGTGGGCCACCACGGGCTGACGGGAGGCCCCTCGCCCCCGTCGCGGCGGGCCTTGCGGTGCTGCACCCAGGCCGACACGGTGAGCACGATGATGAGCACGCCCACGCCGGTGGCCAGGTAGCGGTGGATCATCTCGACCCAGGCCTTGCCATGGGTCACGGGGCCGGTGGGCATGGCCTGCTGGGCGGCGGAGATCTCGGTGTGCGCGCCCACGGGGCTGGCGCTGCCGTAGCAGCCGGGCCAGTCAGGACAGCCCAGGCCCGAATCGGTCAGGCGCGTGAAGGCGCCGAACAGCACCAGGTCGAAGGTCAGGAACAGGGTGAGCACGGTCAGCGCCTGCAGGCGCCGCATGGGAGAGCTGCCACGGTTGCGCAGACCGACCCAGGCCAGGGGGCCGAGCGCTATCAGCACGCCCAGCAGCATGAGCCGGGCGATGGGCGCCAGATCGTAGAGCGGCTGGGCGTCCATCACGGCTTTCCGGGGCGTCCGGCTTCATCCCAGGAAGACGACGCGCGCAACAGGCGTTCAAGATCCCGCTTGGCCTTGGCCGCGCCGGCCGTGTCCATCGCCGCAGGAAACCGCATCATCCAGTTGCCCATCGGGTCCACGACATACAGGTGCTCGGCGGACCGATGGCCTTCGGCGGGGGCCAGCCAGGCGCCCAGCGCGGCGCCGTCCACCCGCAGCACCGTCGCCTTCTGCAGGGCGGGCGCGAGCTCGGCCGGCACGCTGGCGGCATCATTCACCAGCCAGACCCAGTCCACCCGGTCTTTTTCCTTGCCCAGGCTTTCACGCAGCTGGCGCTGCAGGTACAGGTGCTTCTGGCAGTCCGCGTCGCAGGCACCGCCCGCCACGCTGACCAGGAGCCACTGCCCCTTCAGAGACGCCAGCGAGACGGCATTGCCGTCCAGCGACGTGGCGTCGACCTGCGGCATGGTGCGCTGGGGGTCGATCAGTTCGCCGTAGTTGCGGCGGCCCTCGGGGCGAACCACGTAGTAGGTGAAATACGAGGCGATGACCGGGGCCGCGCAGATGAGCAGGACGCCGAACATCTTCCATCGCCCATGGCGGGCACGCTGGGCCGTGGCCACGGCGCCGTCCGCCGGGGGCAGCGTGTGCACGGTAAGGCCCAGAGGGTGGTCCCCATGGGCCTCAGGCGGCAGGCTGGCTGCGCGGGCGAATGAAGCGTCGGACGATTTGGAACCAGACATAGAGAAGTGCAATCAGGCCGCAGAGCCCGAACCATTGAAATGCGTAACCGTAATGCTTGTCGACGCCCGCGCCGACCACGGGCCAGTCGCGTTGCAGCCCCTCGCCTGCTTCGCCCGCCTGCAACACCGTGAGGTTGGCGAGCGCAAGACCGGTTTCGGTGCGGAACGCTGCCAGGTCGAGATTTTGCCGGATGCGGGAAGACCCCTGTGCGCTATCGGCCCCCTGGAAGTCATACAGGCGCGAAGGCGGGAGCGCCACGCGGCCCTGCACGCGCACCACCTGGTCCTGCACGGTCTGCACCCGCGGCAGCTGCGTGCGATCCTGGAAGTTGCGAGCGGCCCAGCCACGCTGCACCAGCACCACCGCGCCGCTGCCTTCGGCCAGCTGCAGCGGTGTCAGCACGAAAAACCCGGGGCGGCCGTGCATCTGGCGGTTGTCAAGGTACACGGTGTGCTCCGGCAGCCACCGGCCTTCCAGCACCACGGCACGGTGCACGAGCGCTGCCGCATCCGGCTGCGCCGCGGCCGCGAGCAGCGTTCTGGCGTCGACGGCGGGCATGCGGCCACGCTCCTCCAGCCTGGCTTGCAGGGCCTCCTTCTCCGCGGCGCGCGACAGCTGCCAGCGGCCGAGCGAGGCCGTGGCCAGCATGCCGGCCACCGCAGCAAGGGTGATCAGCCAGAAACGCAGGCCCAGGGGACGACGTGACACTGTCACAGGATAATGTTCTCCATGAAATACCTCGTAGTGGTGGCGTTCATCGCCATTCTGGCCAGCCTGGCCTCCGCCCTGTTCTTCATGATGCGCAATGGCCGCAACGACAAGGCCAAGGGCAGCCACATGGCCAAGGCACTCGCGGTGCGCGTGGGGCTCTCCATCGTGCTCTTCCTGTGCATCCTGGTGGCGTGGAAGCTGGGCTACATCCAGCCCACCGGCCTGCCGGCCTCCCGTTGACCGGGGCCATGAAGCGGCAGTGGCCCAAGCCCCCGCATACCCCCTTCTCATCCCGCCCTGGCCCTGCCAACAAAAAAAGCGCCGCGAGGCGCTTTTTTGTTGGCAGCGTGCCTGGTTACATCCAGTAGACCAGCACGTACAGGCCCAGCCACACCACGTCCACGAAGTGCCAGTACCACGCGGCGCCTTCGAAGCCGAAGTGCTTGTCCGCGGTGAAATGCCCCTTCTGCAGGCGCAGCGTGATCACCAGCAGCATCAGCATGCCCAGGAACACGTGAAAACCGTGGAAACCCGTGAGCATGAAGAACGTGGAGCCGAACACGCCGGAGCTGAGCTTGAGGTTCAGGTCGGTGTAGAGATGGAAGTACTCGTAGCCTTGCACCAGCAGGAACACGAAGCCCAGCAGCACCGTGGCCCACATGAAGCCGATGGTCTTGCCACGGTGGTTTTCGCGCAATGCATGGTGGGCAATGGTCAGCGTCACGCCCGACGTCAGCAGCAGCGCCGTGTTGATGGTGGGCAGCCAGAAGGGGCCCACGGTCTGGAAGGGTTCGACGATGCCGGCCGGCGAGGCGGTGGCACCGGCGGCAAGGCTGGGCCAGACCGCCTTGAAATCGGGCCACAGCAGCGCGTTGTCCAGGCTGCCCAGAGCGGGCACCGAGTGCGAACGCGCCCACCACAGTGCCGTGAAGAACGCGCCGAAGAACATCACTTCCGAGAAGATGAACCAGCTCATGCTCCAGCGGTACGACAGGTCGATCTTGTGGCCGTACAGGCCGCCTTCGCTCTCGCGCACCGCATCGCCGAACCACTGGTACAGCGTGAACAGCCACCACACCAGGCCCAGTGCCAGGGAATACTTGCCCCAGTCGTGGCCATTGATCCACTGGCCCGCGCCCAGAATGACGAAGAACAGACCGGTTGCCGCCATCACCGGATGACGCGACTCTGCGGGTACATAGTAGTACGGGGTTCCGCCGTGGGTTGATGCACTCATTTCAGCTCCTGACTCTCAAAATCTTTGTTTTCGGCTTTGTTGTTGCGGATACGGTTCCAGCAACCCATTCACACGACCCAGTTCACCAACGCGATCAGGCCGATCACCAGCAGAAAGACGGCCACCAGCCCCACCACGATGATATGCAGCGGGTTGAGCTTTTCGACATCCTGCTGGTACTCGCTGCCCTTGCGCAGACCTATCAGCGACCAGGCCACCGCCCGCACCGTGCGCAGCAGCGATCCCTTGCGCTCGTGGGGCTTCACCACCGGCTGCTCCACTGGCGTATTCATGAACCCGCTCCCGCCGCTGGAGAGACCAGGGGCGCGGACAGGCCCACGGCGGCAGTGGACTGCGGTGCTGCCGGCGTCTTGCCACCCACCTCGAAGAACGTGTAGGACAGCGTGATGGTCGTCACGTCCTTGGAAATACGCGGATCAATCACAAATGCCACGGGCCATTCCTTTTTTTCTCCAGGCTCCAGCGTGTACTGGTTGAAGCAAAAGCACTCCAGCTTGTTGAAGTGCGCCGCGGCCTGGCGCGGTGCATAGCTCGGTATGGCTTGCGCAGCCATGCGGCGGTTCTGCACGTTCTGGAACTCGTACATCACGGTCGTCAGCTCGCCCGGGTGCACCTGCACCGAACGCTGGGCGGGCTTGAAATCCCACGGGCCGCGCGCGTTGGCGTCGAACTCCACCGTGATCGTGCGGGTCTTGTCCACCTGCGTGTTGCCCGGTACCTTGACATCCTTGCCGGCCACGCCGTTGCCCGGCACCTGCCGCTCGGACAGCGACAGGATGTTGATGCCCGTCATCTCGCAGATGTGCTTGTAGATGGGGATCAGCACATAGCCGAAGGCGAACATGCCGGCCGCGATCACGACCAGCTTGCCGACCATCTTGGCGTTTTCGCGGTGCAGGCTCATGGCAGGTGCGGGCTCAGCGGGACAGCAGAACGACCTTGACCATGAACCCGACGAAGAACACCACCGCGACGGACGCCAGGATCAGCGCCATCCGCAGGTTGCTCTTTTTCTGTTCGGGAGTCATGGGCATGGTGTTCAGCCGATCACGCGGGTGGCCGTGGCGTCCAGCTTGGGGGGATTCTCGAACGTATGGAAAGGTGCTGGCGACGGGACTTCCCATTCCAGGCCTTCGGCGCCGTCCCAGGGCTTGGCCGCAGCCTTCTCGCCCTTGCCGCGCATGGCGGGGATGATCACCGCCACGAAGAAGTACACCTGCGCGAGACCGAAGCCCAGCGCGCCCACCGAAGCGATGGCGTTGAAGTCGGCGAACTGCATCGGGTAGTCGGCATAACGGCGTGGCATGCCGGCCAGGCCCAGGAAGTGCATCGGGAAGAAGGTGATGTTGAAGAAGATCAGCGAGGACCAGAAGTGGATCTGGCCGCGTGTTTCGGAGTACATCACGCCGGTCCACTTGGGCAGCCAGTAGTACACGCCCGCGAACATCGAGAACAGCGAGCCGGCCACCAGCACGTAGTGGAAGTGGGCCACCACGTAGTAGGTGTCCTGCAGCTGGATGTCGATGGGCGCCATGGCCAGGATCAGGCCGGTGAAGCCACCCATGGTGAACACGAAGATGAAGCCCACGGCGAACAGCATGGGGGTCTCGAACGTCATGGAGCCGCGCCACATGGTGGCGATCCAGTTGAAGATCTTCACGGCCGTGGGCACGGAGATCAGCATGGTGGCGTACATGAAGAACAGCTGGCCCGTCACGGGCATGCCGGTCGTGAACATGTGGTGTGCCCACACGATGAACGACAGGATGGCGATGGAGGAGGTCGCGTACACCATGGAGGCGTAGCCGAAGAGCTTCTTGCGTGCGAACGCGGGCACGATCTGGCTGATGATGCCGAAGGCCGGCAAGATCATGATGTACACCTCGGGGTGGCCGAAGAACCAGAAGATGTGCTGGTACATCACCGGGTCACCGCCGCCGGCGGGGTTGAAGAAGCTGGTGCCGAAGTGGCGGTCCGTCAGCGTCATGGTGATGGCGCCAGCCAGCACGGGCATCACGGCGATCAGCAGGTAGGCGGTGATCAGCCAGGTCCAGGCGAACATGGGCATCTTCATCAGCGTCATGCCGGGCGCGCGCATGTTCAGGATGGTCACGATGATGTTGATCGAGCCCATGATGGACGAGGCACCCAGGATGTGCATCGCGAAGATGCCGGCGTCCATGGAGGGGCCCATCTGCAGCGTCAGCGGCGCGTACAGAGTCCAGCCGGCGGCGGGTGCGCCACCAGGCATGAAGAACGAGCTCACCAGCATGATGGCCGCGGGGATCATCAGCCAGAAGCTGAAGTTGTTCATGCGTGCGAAGGCCATGTCGGATGCGCCGATCTGCAGCGGGATCATCCAGTTCGCGAAGCCCACGAAGGCCGGCATGATGGCGCCGAACACCATGATGAGGCCGTGCATGGTGGTGAGCTGGTTGAACAGCTCGGGGTTCACCAGCTGCAGGCCGGGCTGGAACAGCTCGGCGCGGATCAGCAGTGCCAGGACGCCGCCGACCATCAGCATGGCGAAGGCGAACAGCAGGTACAGGGTACCGATGTCCTTGTGGTTGGTGGCGAACACCCAGCGGCGCCAGCCGGTGGGGCCGTGGTGGTGGTCGTGGCCGTCGTGTGCGTGATCGCCCGCGTGCCCGTGATTGTCGAGAACTGCGCTCATTTTGGATTCCTCAATACGATAGGGCGATGATTACTTGCCACGCTGGGCCACGATTTCAGCAGGCTGCACCAGCTGGCCGGTCTTGTTGGACCAGGAGTTCTTCGTGTAGCTCACCACTGCGGCGATGTCGGTATCGCTCAGCTGAGCCCATGCAGGCATCGCGCCATTGGCCGCGCCCTTGAGCACGACCTGGATCTGCTTGGCGTGGTCCGCATCCAGCACGATGGCCGAGCCGTCCAGCGGCTTGATGGGACCGGCGCCCTTGCCGTTGGCCTGGTGGCAGGCCGCGCAGTTGGCCGCATACACCTTCTCGCCGCGCTTCATGATGTCGTCCAGGGTCCACACCTTGGTGGGGTCGTCCAGCTTGGCCGCTGCCTTCTTCTTTTGCTCGCCCACCCAGGCGGTGTAGTCCTCGGCGGACACGACCTTCACGTGGATGGGCATGTAGGCGTGTTCCTTGCCGCACAGTTCGGCGCACTGGCCATAGTAGTCACCGATCTTCTCGGCGCGGAACCAGGTGTCGCGCACGAAGCCGGGGATCGCGTCCTGCTTGATGCCGAAGGCGGGCACCATGAAGGCATGGATCACGTCGTTGGCGGTGGTGATGATGCGGACCTTCTTGCCCACGGGCACCACCATCGGGTTGTCCACCTTCAGCAGGTAGTTGGCAGGGGCGTCCTTGACGTTGCCGCTGTCGGACATCACGCGGTGGCTGCTGTCCAGCGTGGAGATGAAGGCCAGGCCCTCGCCTTCGCCGGTGATGTAGTCGTAGCCCCACTTCCACTGGTAGCCCGTGGTCTTGATGGTGAGGTCGGCATTGGTCGTGTCCTTCTGGGCCACCAGCACCTTCGTGGCGGGCAGGGCCATCAGGATCACGATGATGAACGGAACAATGGTCCACACCACTTCCACCGTCACGGACTCATGGAAATTGGCCGATTTGGCGCCCTTGGAACGGCGGTGCTTCCAGATCGAGTAGAACATCACGGAGAACACTGCAACAAAGATCACCGTGCAGATGATCAGCATCATCCAGTGCAGAAAATGCTGCTCTTCTGCGATCTTGGTGACGGGCGGCGCCAGGTTCAGCTGGTTGACTGCGGGGCCGCCAGGCAGGTCCTGAACGGCATGGGCTGCGGAACCCACCCATGCACCGGCAATCAGCAGCAGAGAAGCCAGCTTGTTGGAAATGCTCTTCATAGTTCTCACTTACTTCTAAGCCTCAATTTAACCAATCCCTTTCGCGCGCCTGCGTGGGGTCAGGCGGCGCGCAAGGCCATGCGGATCTCCGATGCCAGGACCGGCCGAAGCTCGGGGCGCACGTAGCGCCCCACTTCGACCGAACGGCCCTGCGCAGACAGCATGATCAGCGAACGGTCTCCGGTCTTGGGTTCTACGCGAACCCGGCTCCGGTCAAACTCGGCACGCTCCAGCTTGCCTGCTGTCTCCAGTTCCACCACGAGGCGCGAGCCCTGCAGTGAAATCCTCTCGCCATCCGCCGCATGGCGACCGTACATGGCGAATGCAATTCCTACAGCCACGATTTCGAGCCATGCGAAGGGCATGACCAGACGGGCACCGAGCATCCAGAAGAAAGCCGCGATACCCAGCGACACCAGGCACAGCGACAGGTACGTCCAACCCAGTTGCGCCGGCGTGACCGAGCAATTGCGAACGAGACGCCAGTCGATGCGCTGACCCGACACCGTGGCAAAACGAAAAACCAAGCCCGTCACCAGAAGTGCTCACAAGACTGCCGGCTGAAAGGTGCCTGCCATGCGTTGCCGCGACAGGCGCAGCCTGCAAGGTTGCGCGGGAAGATGCCCGAAATCTCAATAACCCGGAATTGTAGCGTGCCTTGTTCCATGTCATTGACACGGAGTTACAGACTAGCTCTCCTTGCCGCCCTGTCGCAGCATGGCGCGCATGTCCTGCAGCGACACGGCGCTGCTGGGGCTCACGCGCACGCGCGGCGCGGGCTTGAACGCATGCCCGTAGATGATCTCGAAGGTCAGCGCCAGTTGCCCTGCGTTGCCAGGGTCCGCCAGCCGGTGCGCCAGCGCTTCGTACAGCCGCTCGCGCCAGCGCCGCCCGCGCAGCGCGCCAAAACGCGCGGGGTGCAGGTTGCAGCCCAGTTCCTGCAACTCCCGCACCAGCCGCTGCGGGGTGGCGAAGGTCAGCGTGATGCGCTCCATGTCCATCACAGGCTCGGCAAAGCCCGCGTGCACCAGCATGTCCCCCCAGTCGTGCATGTCCGTGAACGCATGCCCGGCAGGAGGCCAGCCCAGCTCGGCGTACACCGCATGCAGCTCGCGCAGCGTGTCGGGGCCCAGGCACGAGAACATCAGGTAGCCATCCACGGCCAGGGCACGGTGCCATTGCGCGATCAGCGCCTGCGGGTCCGCTGCCGTGTGCAGCGCCATGTTGGCCCAGAGCATCTGCACGCTCGCATCCGCCGGCGCACCCAGCTGCGGGTTGCCGGCGCCCCAGCGGGCGGGACTCCACCAGGGCCTGGCCAGGGCCTGCCGCGCCACCTCCTGGCAATGCGCGGCCGTCTCGTAGATCTGGCAGCGTGCCTTGGGAAAGCGTGCGCTCACCAGCGTATGTGCGTGCAGCCCTCCGCGCACCGCATCCCAATGGCACCACGATTCGGGAGCCTGGCGGATCCACTGCAGGCGGTCCTCCATGCGGCGCGCCACCTCCTCATGGAGCCAGGGGGACAACGCAGGGGCCGCCGCATGCCAGCGGGCCGCAGCAACGGGATCAATGGTGGGGGGACGCTCGGAGGGCATGGCAGGACGGGCGAGTATATTGATTCATGCTTTTCACGGGCTTGCTAGGGATTTCGCGCCCTCTTCGCACCTCGGCGGACAAGGTGCCCAGCCAGTGCGCCGCCTGCCATGCATGGCCGTCGCAGCGGATCTGCAATGCCTGCGCGGCGCGCTTTGCCCAGCCCGCCACACGCTGCCAGCGCTGCGCCCTGCGGGTCCCCCCGGGGGTCGCCGTCTGCGGCGCCTGCGTGCACAGCCCGCCCAGCTTCGATGCCTGCGTGGCCGCCGTGGACTACGCCTACCCATGGGCCGACGCGCTCGCGCACTTCAAGTTCCGGGGTGACCCCGGGTGGGCCAGGGCCCTGGCCACGCTGATGCGCAGCACGCCCTGGATGGAACCGGCCCTGGACGCGGCGGACCGCGTGCTGCCGATACCGCTGTCGGCCGAGCGCCTGCGCGAGCGGGGATTCAACCAGTCCGCGCTCCTCGCAAGGCATCTGGCAGGCCCCAGGAGCGACACCCGGACCCTGCTGCGCCTGCACGCCAGCGAGGCACAGAGCGGACTGCCTCGGGCGCAGCGCCTGCGCAACCTGCGGGGTGCGTTTGCCATCGAGCCCGCGCATGCGGCGGCCCTGCGGGGCCAGCGCGTGGTGCTGGTCGACGATGTGATGACCACGGGCGCCACGATGCAGGCCGCCACGCAGGCACTGCGCGAGGCGGGCGTGGCGCATGTCACCTGCGCAGTCCTCGCGCGCACGGGGCTGGACTAGCGGGATACTTTTGATTACGAGCGGTTGCTCAACTCACACGCCGGGCGATGACAATAGCCAGCATGTTCCATATCGTCCTCGTCGAACCCGAGATCCCGCCCAACACCGGGAATGTGATTCGCCTGGCGGCCAACACCGGGTGCACCCTGCACCTGATCGAGCCCCTGGGGTTCACGATGGAGGACAGGCAGATGCGGCGTGCGGGGCTCGACTACCACGAGTACGCCCAGGTGCAGATCCACCCCGGCTGGACCGCCTTCCTGCGCGATGCCCAGCCCGACCCCTCCCGCATGTTCGCCATGACGACCCACGGCTCGCAGCCGGTGCACTCCACCTGTTTCCTGCCGGGCGACTGGCTGGTGTTTGGCGCCGAGACGCGGGGTCTTCCACCCGAGCTGCGCGACAGCTTCCCACCCGCGCAGCGCCTGCGGCTGCCGATGGTGGCAGGCCAGCGCAGCCTGAACCTGTCCAACGCCGTGGCGGTGACGGTGTTCGAGGCCTGGCGCCAGAACAGTTTTGCGATGCCCGATGGCGAGATCACCGTCGAGCCAGAAGGCACCATCATCAGCGGATTCGCCCAGCTGGGCTGACGCAGGCCGTTCATCGCCGCCTGCGGCCGACCGGGGGAACATGACCCGGCCACCAGAGCGGAAACCGCCGCCCCAGCCAGCCCGCTAGCCTGCCTGCCCGCGCTGTTCGGCCATGGCCAGGGGCACCTGCTCGCTCAGGAAGTCCAGGAACACCTTGGTGCGCGCGGGCAGCATGCGGCCCGAGGGCAGCGCGGCATAGATGGTGTAGCGCGAAAAGATCCACGCGGGCAGGATGTGCACCAGCTCTCCGCGGGCCAGGTGTTCTTCGGCCAGCAGGCGCGACGTGACCGCCACCCCCGCGCCGTCCACCGCCGCGCGCAGCAGCAGCTCGGTGCTGACGGACTGCAGCACCGCCGGCATGTCGATTTCCTGGGCCGGCAGATTGCCGGAGAGGGATTGCAGGCGCAGCTTGCGGCCAGGCCCCGTCTGGGAACGGGCGGCCATGCCCGAGTCGCGCAGGTAGTCGTGCTGCAGCAGGTCCTGCGGCTCGCGCGGAATACCCTTGCGTTCCAGGTAGTCGGGCGACGCCACCACGATGGCCTCGCCCTTCAGCAGCGGGCGCGCCACGATGTTGGCGTCGAAGTCCTCGCCCGCCACCATGATGGTCACGTCGTATTCGTCCACCCGCGCCGAGGCATAGGCGTCCAGGTCGATGTCGAGCAGCAGCTTGGGGAACTCCGCATGCCACAGCGCCACCATGGGCGCCAGGAAGTTGGTGGCCAGCACCGGGGCCGCGACGATGCGGATGGTGCCGCGCAGGTCGCGCGTGTTCGCGGCGGCGGCCGCCTCGGCGTCATCGATCTCGTGCAGGATGGTGCGCACACGCTGCAGGTAGGCATCGCCCGCATCGGTGAGGGCCAGCTTGCGGGTGGTGCGCTGCAGCAGGCGCGTGCCCAGGTGCTGCTCCAGTTCGGCCACCATGCGGGTGACCACGGGGGGCGACATGTCCATGGCCCGGGCGGCGGCGGCAAAGCCGCCCTCCTCCACCACGCGCTCGAACACCTTCATGGCTTGCAGGCGGTCCATGGGTCAGACCTCCTGCCCGCGAGCGGCCAGGCTCAGGCGGGTGCCCCGAAATTTCTCGCAAGCGATTCGGCCACGCACACGGGTTTGTCGCTGCCCTCGCGTTCCACGGTCACCAGCCACGTCATCTGCATGCCATCGGGCGCCACCGGCTCGGCCGCCTGCAGCGTGAGGCGCGCGCGCAGGCGGCTGCCCACCGGCACCGGCGCGGTAAAGCGCACCTTGTTGAGCCCGTAGTTCACGCCCATGCGCGCACCCTCTATGGTCAGGCCCGCCTCGAAGAACTGCGGAATCAGCGACAGCGTGAGAAACCCGTGGGCAATGGGCGCGCCAAACGGCCCCGCTTTCGCACGCTCGGGGTCCACGTGGATCCACTGGTGGTCGCCCGTGGCCTGGGCGAACAGGTTGACCTGTTCCTGCGTGATGGTGATCCAGTCGGTCACGGCGACCTCCTGGCCCACGCAGGCGCTGACTTCGGAGTAGGAGCGAAAGATTTTCATCACCCCAATGTAGCGCCGCAGCCGTGCGCGCCTTGTCTGGCACGGGACACCGTGCGCCCATCTGGCACACAACGCCAGCAACTGGCACTCCCCAGGCCAGTGCCACCGTGGATCTGGCTTTGCCAGTCCAGGGGTGGCGTCCCCCTCGGGGGAAGGCGCGCAGCGCCTCAGGGGGGGTCATGTGTCTAGCCACGTACAGATTCCTTGCCATTGCTCCAGGTCGCGCGCCACACGGCCCGGCGCCACGTCGAACAGCGTGAGGCCATGCGCCGCCAGGTGGATGTAGTTCTGCGTGTCGCGCAAGTAGCCCAGCACCGGAAACCCCAGGTTGTCCACGAAGTGGTGCAACTGCTCGGCGGCCTTGGTGCGCGCGTCCACGCGCATGCCCACGATGCCCACGGGCACGCCCGCCGCGTGGCGGTGCTCGGCCAGCTGGTCCAGGAAGCTGCGCGTGGCGAAGATGTCGAACACGCTGGGCTGCAGCGGCACGATGATCTTGTCGGCCAGCTTGAGCACGTCGTTCAGGCGCCAGCCGTGCAGGCCGGCGGGCGTATCAAGCACCGCATGCGTGGTGCCCTTGGGCGGGCGGCTGATCACGTCCGAGCTGAGGCCGTCCCAGGCGCCGATGGGGCGCGCGGCCGGCGGGCGCAGGCCCAGCCAGAGCCTGGCGGACTCCTGCCGGTCGGTGTCGCCCAGGATCACGGGATGCCCCTGGCTCGCAAAGTAGCCCGCGATGTTGGTGGACAGCGTGGACTTGCCCACGCCGCCCTTCGGGTTGGCGACAACAACTACTGGCATGACAACCTCCTTGGAATCCGCGCATCCATGAAAATACAAGCCAAATCAGCCCCTGGCGCTTGATGGACAAGCGCCAGCAGCTATCAAAATCAAAGCATCAGCAACACGCTGGGGCCACCTCAGGCGTGCTGGCCGCCACGCTTGACGAAGAACAGCCCCGCGCCCACCGCCATCAGCAGGCCGCCAAACACGCGGTTCTGCGCGCGCACCGCACGCGCGCTGCGCATCAGGCGGCGCAGGGCGCTGGCCCCGAAAGCGTAGCCGTGCATCACCACCACGTCCACCGTCACCGTGGTGGCGGCCATCACCAGGAGCTGCGTCCACAGCGGGCGCGTGTCGGTCATGAACTGGGGCAGCACGGCCACCATGAAGATGATGCCCTTGGGGTTGGTGGCGTTGGTCAGGAAGCCCGTGAGGCAGCGCTTTTGCCAGGTGCCCGCCGGTGCTTCCTCATCGCCCTGCACGGGCGACGCGTCGCCCGCGCGCCACTGGTTGAAGCCCACATAGATCAGGTAGCACGCGCCCAGCACCTTGACGACGCTGAAGGCCACCTCGGACGCCAGCAGCAGCGACCCCACGCCCGCCCCGGCAATCAGCAGGATCAGCAGCAGGCCCAGCTGCAGGCCGAAGATGGTGGCACCCGTCTTGCGCACGCCGAACGACAGGCCATGGCTCATCGACAGCACGGCCCCCGAGCCCGGCGACACCGCGATCAGGCACGACGCCGCGAAAAAAGCCAGCCAAGTCTGCAAGTCCATGAAACACCGCGCCTGTAATCCGAGAAGGGCACGCATCTTAACAACGCGCCCGCGCCGCCGCCATGGCATGCACGAAGAGCGCCTCCAGCGCTTGTCCCACCGCCGCCAGATGCTATTAAAAGTGAAGCGCCACAACAACATGCCTCGCCAGCCTCTCCACATCGCCGGGACGGTGCCAGAATCCTGACACGCCCACGCCCGCATCCCCGCGACGCCCCTTCCCCCACGCCATCGCCCGCATCCCCCTCTATGGAACACGCCCCCACCTGGCTCACCTACGGCTTCCTGTACCTCACCGCGGCGGTGCTGGCCGTGCCCATTGCCAAGGCGCTGGGCCTCGGGGCCATCATCGGCTACCTCGCGGCGGGCATCGCCATCGGGCCCTGGGGCCTGGGTCTGGTGAGCAATGTGCAGGACATCCTGCATTTCGCCGAATTCGGCGTGGTGCTGATGCTGTTCCTCGTGGGGCTGGAGCTGCAACCGAGCCGCCTGTGGGCGCTGCGCCGCCCCATCTTCGGCACCGGCACCGCGCAGGTGCTGGGCTGCGCGGCCGTGCTGTTCGCGCTGGGCGCCCTCGCCGGCCTGCCGTGGCGCGTGAGCCTGGTGGGCGCTTTGGGCCTGGCGCTGTCCTCCACGGCGATCGCGCTGCAGTCGCTGGCCGAGCGCAACCTCATGCGCACCCAGAGCGGGCAGGCGGGCTTTTCGATTTTGCTGTTCCAGGACGTGGCGGCCATCCCCATCCTGGCCCTGCTGCCGGTGCTGGGCGCCGCTGCGGGCGACGGCGCGGGCCACACGCCGGGTGAATTGGCGCTCGAGGTGCTCAAGATCGTGGGCGTGATCGCCGCCATCATCCTCGGCGGGCGCCTGCTGCTGCGCCCCGTGCTGCGCTGGATCGCCAAGAGCAACACCCCCGAAATCTTCACCGCCGCCGCGCTGCTGTTGGTGGTGGGCATCGCCTACCTGATGGTGCTGGTGGGTCTGTCGATGGCGCTGGGCGCCTTCCTCGCAGGCGTGCTGCTGGCCGACAGTGAATACCGCCGCGAGCTGGAGGCTGACATCGAGCCCTTCAAGGGCCTGCTGCTGGGGCTGTTCTTCATCGCCGTGGGCATGAGCATCGACTTCGGCGTGATCCTGCGCTCGCCGGGCCTCATGGCCGCCATCCTGGTCGGCTTCCTCGCGGCCAAGGCCATCGTGATCTACACGCTGGCCAAGCTGGTCAACATCCCGTACCAGGAGCGCCCGGTGTTCACGCTGCTGCTGGCCCAGGGCGGCGAATTCGCTTTCGTGGTGTTCCAGGCCGCCGCCGGTGCCAGCGTGTTCCCGGCCGAGACGGCCTCGCTGCTCATCGGCGCGGTGGCGCTGTCGATGCTGATCAGCCCGCTGCTGCTGGTGCTGCTGGACCGCGTGCTGCTGCGCCGCTACGCCCAGCTCAAGTCCGAGCCCCGGGCCGAGGAAATCTCCGAGCCCCAGGAGGCGCCCATCATCATCGCGGGCTTCGGCCGCTACGGGCAGATCGTCTCGCGCGTGCTGCTGGCCCAGGGCCTGCGCACCACCGTGCTGGACCACAGCGTGGAGATGCTGGAAGTGGCGCGCACCTTCGGCTACCGCGTGTTCTATGGCGACGCCACGCGGCTCGACCTGCTGCGCATCGCGGGCGCCGAACACGCCCGCATCCTGGTCATCGCCGTGGACGATGCCGAGCAGTCCCTCAAGATCGCCAAGCTTGCCCGCGAACACTTCCCCCAGCTGCAGGTGGTGGCCCGCGCGCGCGACGTCACGCACTGGAACAAGCTGCGCGACCTGGGTGTGACGCTGGTGCAGCGCGAACTGTTCGAGTCCAGCCTGCAAAGCGCGCACACGGTGCTGGAACTGATGGGCCTGGCGCCCGCCGAGGCCACGGCCATCACCCGGCGCTTTCGCACCCACAACATCGCCCTGGCCGACCGCATGTACCCGCACTACAAGGACCGCGCCAAGTTCATCGCGGTGGCGCGCGAGGGGCGCAACCAGTTCGCCGAGCAGATGGCCAAGGAGCGGCAGGAGAGCGCGGCGCTGGGGGCGGCGGGGGGCGCGTACCCCGGGTATGGCGAGCCCGGGAGCCCGCTGAGCGCCGACGGGGCGGTCAGCGCCCAGGATGTGGACAAAAACAGGCCTTGACGCTGATGTATCAAGCGCCATATGCTATCTATTCAATAGCAAAAGACCGACGATTGCCGCGCGGGAGGGAGCACGGTCGTGCGCGCCCGCAAGCGGTCGGTCTTTGCGGCGGTGCCTGGCCGTCCGGCGGAACCGCGCAACGCGCACTGCGGCGCCGCTTGCATGGCCACCTCTCAAACGATAACTATTCGCATTAGAATACCCCCTCCTGCCAGCCAGCGTCCCGAAAAGCCACGCGAGCCAGCGCCTTCAGCGTTTGTCCGCCCTCGGCTTTCTCTCCATCGGGACTCCCATGTCTTTTCAGCCCTCGCGCGCGGCCCGTTTCTCGCCGCGCTCTTCGCTCGCCCCCTCTTCCTCCCCGTACCCCTGGGCCCGCAAGGCCGGGGTGTTTGCCCTGACCCCGCTGGCCCTGTGCCTCGCCCAAGCCGCCGTGGCACAGCAGGACGCCGATGCACCGGCGGCCGCCGCCCAGGTGGCCGCGCCGCAGCTCCAGGAAGTGCGCATCAATGCCAGCACCGAGAAGGACATGGGCTTTGCGCCCGTCGAGGCCCAGACCGCCGGCAAGGCGCCCATGCGCCGGCTGGAGACCCCGCAGTCCGTGAGCGTGGTCACGCGCGAGCAGATGGAGTCGCGCCAGATCACCAACGTGCAGCAGGCGCTGCAGACCGTGGCGGGCGTGAGCCCCGTCAACTTCGGGCGCCGGGGTTTTGACGACATCAACATCCGGGGCTTTCGCTCCACCGAATCCATCCTGGTCGACGGCCTGGTACAAAGCCCCGGCATGTGGGCCAAGCTGCAGCCCTACGGCTACGAGCGCTTCGAGGTGCTCAAGGGCTCGGCCTCGGTGCTCTACGGCCAGGTGCAGCCCGGCGGCATCGTCAACGCGGTGAGCAAGCGGCCCAAGAAAGACGCGATCAACGAAGTGGGCGTGGAGGTGGGCAGCTTCGGCCAGCGCACGCTGCAGGCCGACGTGAACAAGCCGCTGTCCGAATCGGGCAAGACAGCGCTGCGCATCAATGCCCAGGTGTCCAACGCCGACGACCCCACGCAGTTCGTCTACCGCAAGGACCGGTGGTTCGCCCCGTCGCTGTCCATCGACCTGGGCGCGCAGACCGACCTGGTGCTGTTCGCCACCTACAGCCGCAGCGAGTGGATGCGCCAGCAGGGCATCACGCCCTACGGCACGCTGCTGCCCAACCGCAACGGCACCCTGTCGCGCACGCTGTTCACGGGCGATCCTGCCTTTGGCGTGTACGACGTGGAGAGCACCACGCTGGGCTATGCGCTGGAGCACAAGGTGTCCGACGCGATGACGTTCCGCCAGAACGTGCGCTACGAGACCGAGAAGGGCACGGGCAACTTCGTCTCCAACCAGGCGCTGCAGGCCAACCAGCGGCTGCAGAACCGCCAGGCGTCGCGCCAGTACATGGACTATGACCTGCTGGCCACCGACACCTCGATGCTCACGCGCTTCGAGGCGCTGGGCGCCAAGCACCAGCTCGTCACGGGCCTGGACGTGCGCAGCGGCCACAGCCTGCTGGCCAGCCGCACCTGCCGCATCGGCGCGCTGGACTTGTTCGCGCCCGTCTACGGCATGCAGGCCACCTGCCCCACGGCGCTGACCAGCGACGCGCCCGCCAAGCTCACCGTGGCCGGGCTGTATGCGCAGGACCAGATCAAGTTCGGCCAGGGCTGGACGGCCCTGGTGGGCCTGCGCCGCGACTGGTCCACCAACGACACGAACAACCGCGTGGCCAACACGCAGACACGCCAGAAGGACAGCGCCACCACGCTGTCCGCCGGCCTGGTGTATGAGTTCAAGCCCGGCTGGGCCGCGTACGGCAGCTACGGCGAGTCCTTCTTGCCGACCTCGGGGCTGGCCTTCAACGGCACGCCCTTCGTGCCCGAGACCGGCAAGCAGTGGGAAGCCGGTGTGAAATACGAGGCGCCGGGCGGCCAGATCACCGGCGCGCTGGCGGTCTTCGACCTGGTGCGCGAAAACGTGACCACCGCCGACCCGGTGAACACGGGCTTCAGCGTGCAGACCGGCCAGCAGCGCGCGCGCGGCCTGGAGGTGGAGCTGGGCGCGGACATGAAGAACGGCTGGAAGCTGACCAGCGCCTACACCTACACGCAGACCAAGGTCACGCGCGACAACAACGCCGCCATCGTGGGCCTGCCGCTGAACCTCACGCCGCGCCACACGCTCACGGCCTGGGCCACCTACAAGCTGCCGCAGCACCAGCGCATCACGCTGGGCATGGGCGGGCGCTACGTCAGCGAGCAGATCGGCTCGTATCCCTTCACGCTGCCGTCGTATGTGGTGGCCGATGCGTCCATCAGCTACGCGGGCGACAACTACCGCGTGACGGCGGGGGTGAAGAACGTGTTCAACAAGGCGTACTACGACGGCGCGATCAACGCCAACGTGGTCTCGCCCGCGTTGCCGCGCAGCTTCAACCTGGGCGTGACGTACTTCTTCTGACGCAGCGCCATCGCCCCGCCACCGCGAGCCGACCATGACCAGCCAGCGCACCCTGAACCGCCTTTTCGTCCTGCACTCCTGGGCGGGCATCGTCACGGGGCTGCTGATGTTCATCGTGTGCTTCTCGGGCGCGGTGGTGGTGTTCAAGAACGAGATCGACCTGTGGGCCAACCCGTCGCTGGCGCAGCTGCCGCGCTCTGCGACGCCCGCGTCGCTCGATGCGGTGCTGACGCAGCTGCACACCCGCTACCCCGGCGCCACGGTGGAGACCATCGCGCTGCCCGACGCGGTCAACCCGAGCTACTTCGCCTTCGTGCGCGAGCGCGGCGCGCCGGCCAGCACGCGCACCAAGGTGGCCCTGCGCTCGGACACGGGCACGGTGGTGGGCCCGGTGGACAGCCAGCTCGGCCAGTACCTGCGCATGCTGCACGTGTTCCTGTTCTTCGGGCCGCGCTGGATCGTGGGCTTTCTGGGCGCCGCGATGCTGGTGCTCATCGTCACGGGCATCGTCATCCACCGCAAGATCCTGGCCGAGCTGTTCACCCAGCGCTGGGGCCGCAGCTTTCGCGTGGTGATGTCCGACCTGCACAAGTCCGCGGGCATCTGGGGCCTGGGCTTTCACATCCTGATCGCCACCACGGGGGCCTGGATGGGCCTGGCGCCGCTGTTCGAGCAGGGCTACAAATACGTGACCACCAGCAGCACCGAAGCCGCAGCCACCGCCAAGCCCGCGCGCAAGGCCGCTGGCGATGCCGCCGAGCCCGTGCGCATGCAGTCGCTGGATGCCCTGTACGCCACCGCGCAGCAGGCCGTGCCGGGGCTGGAGGCGCGCTACGTGTCGATGCGCCGCTGGGGCACCGACACCGCCGAGGCCAGCTTCACCGGCAACCTGGGCGGCCACCTGGCCAGCACCGCGCGGGTGGACATCCACGCCGCCACCGGCGTGCCCAGGAAGGTGCACGACCCGCGCACGGCGGGATTCTGGTCGCTGGTCAACGGTCTCATGGAGCCGCTGCACTTCGGCGACTTCGGCGGGCTGACGCTCAAGTGGCTGTATTTCTTCCTGGGCATGACGCCCGCGTTCCTGTCGATCTCGGGCACCTTGATCTGGCTCGATGCGCGCCAGCAGCGCCGGCGCGAGGCCGAGGCCGCGCAGGGCGCATCGGCCAGCGGGATCGCGGCGGCGGGTTGAGCCCCGCCTCGTTTCCCCCTTCTTTTCTGATTTCTCCCGCCCGCACCATGCAACGCTTCTTCCTGGCCCTGCACGCCACCACGCCCGCCGCGCTCACCGTGGCGGTGTTCGTGCACCTGTGGGGGCCGGCGGGCCTGCCGTCGCTGGCGCAGCGCCCGGTGTGGGCGGTGTGGGTACTCGTCGGGGCGTGGCTGCTGATGTCGGTGGCCGCCGCCTGGGCCCTGCGCGCGCTCGCGCTGTGGCGGGTGGCGCTGTGCGGTGCGGGCGCGATGCTGGCCGTGGCCGGCACCGTGGGGCTGGTGCTGGGCAGCGCGCAGGCCCTGGGCATGGGCGCCAGCCTGGTGGCCGTGGGCCTGGCGTGTGCGGGCATCGCCGCCTTCATCGGGCCGCAGCGGGTGCAGGCGCACCGGCGCAAACCCGCGCGCCACACCGCTGTGGCCACCTCGGGCACGGCGGCGCACCCCATCGCCCCCCGCCCGCGCTGGCATCCGCGCGGATGGCCCCGATGCGGTGTGCCTGCGCACCGGCCCTTCTGGCTGAGCGGCCTGCTGGCGCTGGAATCGTTCCGCCTGGCCCACATCGTGGCCACCGAACCCGCGCGGTCGTCGGGCATGCTGGGCCTGCTGCTCGCCTTCTTCATTGCCCTGCCCGCCGCCACGCTGCGCCACTGGGCGCCCCGCGCCACCGCGCTGCTGTGGGCGCTGGCCGCGCTGGCCTATGGCGGCCTGGCGGCCAAGGCCGGGCTCGCGCAGTGGGCGGTGGCGTCGGTGCTGTGCGCCCTGGCTGCGGGCGCGCCGCTGCTGCTGCTGCGCGTGCGGCGGGCGCTGCGCTGGCGGCGGGCGGGCCATGGGGCACGCCACGCGCCCGCCCCGGCCCCAGACCACCGCCCTCCGGAGGCCGCATGAACGAACTCACCGGTGTGTGTGCCGCGCTGGCCTCGCTGACGGCGCTGACCACCTGGGCGCGCGCGGTCCCCGCCCGCGCCTGGGGGGACGGCGCGGCCGCCGCGCCGACATCGCTGCGCAGCTGGGCCGTGGCCCTGGGCACGCTGGCGCTGCAGGCCCTGGCGGCCACGGCGGCGGCCGGGCTGGCCGCGGGGCTGGCGCTGGTGGTGGCGGCATGGATGGTGCTGGGCTGGCTGCTGGTGCTGGCGATGAACCAGTGGCCCGCCGCAAGCCTGCGCTGGAGCCGCCGCCTGGGCGCGCTGGGCGCCACGGGCTGTGGGCTGGCGCTGACCTGGCAGCTGCTTCGGGCGTGGGGTGCGGCGCCCTGAAGCCCCGGCGCGCGGCACCCTGGGGCGCCGGTGCATTGTTTTTTTCAGATGAAAACAGGCCCCGGCGCTTTGCCAACAAGCGCCAATAGCTATACATTCAATAGCAAAAGGCCACACAGGCAGGCGCCGCACGCCGCCGCCAGCGCCTGCAGCGCCACGGCACAATCGCGCCCATGGATCAGCTGCTCGACGCCCCCTGGGTGCACACCCTGCGCTTCTTCCTGGAAGTGGCCGCCACCATCGCGTTTGCCCTCTCGGGCGTGATCGCCGCCGCGCGCAAGCGGCTCGACGCCGTGGGCGTGTGTGTGGTGGCGTTCGTCGCGGCCTTCGGCGGGGGCACGCTGCGCGACCTGCTGCTGGACCAGCGGCCCTTCTTCTGGATACGCCACACCGGTTTTGTCTGGGGCATCCTGGCCCTGTGCGTGGGCGCGATGCTGTTCATGCGCCAGCGCCACTTTCAGCCCACCGAGCGCGCCATGCTGCTGCCCGACGCGATTGGCCTGGGCCTGTTCGCGGCGGTGGGCGTGGACATCGCCACCGCCATCGGCATGCCGCCGATCATTGCCGTGATGATGGGCGTGACCACGGGCGTGTTTGGCGGCGTGCTGCGCGACGTGCTGTGCAACGAGGTGCCCCAGGCCTTCAGCGACCACCGCCCCTACGCGCTGTGCGCCTTCGCGGGCGGCTGGGCCGACGTGGCGCTGCGCCAGGTGCAGGCGCCGGACTGGGCTCCGCTCGTGGCCTGCGTGCTGCTCACCGCTGGGCTGCGCGGGCTGGCGCTGTGGCGCAACTGGCAGTTGCCCGCCTGGCGGGTGTGACAAGAAACCAGGGGCCGCCATCCCGGCCGCCGATCCGGCACACTGTGCCGCGTGGCACCACCGTGACAGCCCTGCACCGGCGCGGCCTGCACACTGGGCCGCGAGGAGTATCGAGACCATGACCCCGGACCACCCCACCCCCGCCGCCCTGCGCGCCACCGCGCTCATCGACAGCGACGCCCCCGCCATCCAGGCCTTCGCGGCCGCGCATGCGCGCGGCGCCACCGACCGCGAGCGCGCCGTCGCCCTGTACCTAGCCGTGCGCGACGGCTTTCGCTATGACCCGTACCGCATCGACCTGTCGCCGCACGGCATGGCGGCCAGCACCGTGCTGGCCCAGGGCCATGGCTGGTGCGTGCCCAAGGCCGCGCTGCTCACCGCCGCGTGCCGCGCGGCGGGCATTCCCGCGCGCATGGGTTTTGCCGATGTGCGCAACCACCTCAGCACCGAGCGCATGCGCGAGACCATGAAGACCGACCTCTTCATCTGGCACGGCTACACCGACATCTGGCTCGACGGCCAGTGGCGCAAGGCGACGCCCGCCTTCAACATCGAGCTGTGCGACCGCTTTGGCCTGCTGCCGCTGGAGTTCGATGGCGAGAACGATTCGATCTACCACCCGTTCGACAAGACCGGCCAGCGCCACATGGAATACGTGCTGCAGCGCGGCGCTTTCGACGACATGCCGCTGGCGCGGATCGTGGCCGACTTCCAGGCCGTGTACGGCGGCTGGCTCGGTGGCGGCACCACGAGCGCGCTGCACGGCGCGAGCTTTGCGAGCGACGTGGAGCAGGAGGCGGCGCGATGACGCAGGCCCCGCTGGCGGTACCGGGCACCGCGCCCCAGGTCCCTGATGGCTTCGCGGCCCTGCCCTCGGGCGGCCCGTTCATCGAGCACAACGGCCCGCTGTACCTGCGGCACGAAGGTGCGGTGGTGAAATTCGGCTTTCGCGTGGAGCACCGCCATGTGAACCCCATGAACAACCTGCACGGCGGCATGATGGCCAGCTTCTGCGACATGCTGCTGCCGTTGTCGGTGCACCGCAAGAGCACCGAGGTGGCCGGCCGTTTCCTGCCCACCATCAGCCTGCAGATCGACTACCTGGCCCCCGCGCCGCTGGGCGCCTGGGTGGAGGGCGAGGCCGAGCCGCTGCGCATCACCCGCTCGCTGGTGTTCGCGCAGGGCCTGGTGACGGCCGATGGCGTGCCCTGCGCGCGGGTGAGCGGGGTGTTCAAGATAGGCCCCACGGGCCCTGCCTAGCCCGCCCGGCGGCCAGGGCCGCCGTGGTGGCCGCTGTCACGGCCTGCAGGTGCGCAGGCCCTCGGCCCCGGCGGCGCGCGGCGAACACGGGCGCCTCGCCATGGCCGCATCGCCAGACCACGCCGGGTAGCCGCCCATGGCATGGGGAAGGGCTACGCCCGCGGCGCGGCAGCATCGCCCGCGATGCCCATCACTCCCACCACATGCTCCACGAACCGCGCGAGCTTGGGCAGCTGCCGCCGGTCCGGCGCATAGACCAGATGCACGGCGCGGGCCACCGGCAGGCAGTGCTGCATCACCGGCACCAGGGCGCCACTGGCCAGGTCGTCGGCCAGCAGCACCTCGGGCTGCATGATCAGGCCCAGGCCGCGCAGCGCGGCCTGGCGCAGGCCGTCGCCCTGGTTGCACACAAAACGCGCGTTCTCGGGCCAGAAGAACTCCGCGTCGCCATCGCGCAGCGTCCATTCCACACGGCGCTGCCATACCGAATGGCTCAGGCACTGGTGGCGGGCCAGATCGTCGGCGCGCCCGGGCGTGCCATGGCGCTGCAGGTAGGCCGGCGCGGCCGCGATCACCATGCGGTAGGGGCGCAGCGGGCGCGCCACCAGGCCCTCATCCACCACCTGGCCGATGCGCACGGCCACGTCGAAGCCCTCGCCCGTGAGGTCCACCACGCTGTCGGTGAGCTGCAGGTCCACGCGCACCTGGTCATAGCGCTGCAGGAAGTCGGCCACCAGCGGCGCGATGACGTGGTTGCCCAGCGTGAACGGCGCGCTCACGCGCAGCAGGCCCTGCGGCACGGCGCGGCTGCGCTCCACGGCGGACTCGGCCCAGCGCACCTGCTCCAGCACGCGCTTGCTGTCTTCGTAGAACGCGGCGCCCACCTCGGTCAGGCTGTTCTGGCGCGTGCTGCGCTGGAACAGGCGTGCGCCCAGGTGGGTTTCGAGCTGCTGGATGTGCTTGCCCACCATCACGGCCGACACCTGCAGCTGGCGCGCGGCGGCGGCGAAGCTGCCGGCTTCGACCACGGCCACCATGACTTCCATGTTGCGCAGTTTGTCCATGGGCTGATTCCTAATCAATGGTTAGCACAAGAAGAACTTCAATGTACTTTATGCATTGATTGATTCGCAAAAGAATCGGGGCCTGTCTGTTCCTCCACCCGTTCTTTTTCAAGCAAAGGAAAACACCATGTCCAAGATTCTTCTCATCGGCGCGAGCGGCACCATCGGCCAGGCCGTGCTGGCCAACCTGGGCGCGCGCCACGACGTGATCACCGTGGGCCGCAGCAGCGGCACGCACCGCGCAGACTTTTCCCAGCCGGGCTCGGTCGCCAGGCTGTTCGAGGCGGTGGGCCAGGTCGATGCCATCATCAGCACCGCCGGCAACCTGCACTTCGGCCCGCTGGCCGACATGACGCCCGAGCAGTTCAACCTGGGGCTGCAGGACAAGCTGCTGGGCCAGGTGCAATTGGCTTTGATCGGCCAGAAGTACCTGGCCGATGGCGGCTCCATCACGCTGACCGCAGGCATCCTGTCCATCGAGCCCATCCGCAACGGCGCCAGCGCCACGGCGGTGAACGCCGCCATCGAGGGCTTCGTGGCCGCCGCCGCCATCGAGCTGCCGCGCGGCCTGCGCATCAACGCCGTGAGCCCCACCATCCTCACCGAATCGGTGGGCGTGTACGGGCCGTTCTTCCCCGGCTTCGACACGGTGTCTGCCGAGCGCGCCGCGCGCGGCTACCAGCGCAGCGTGGAAGGCGCGCAGACGGGGCGGGTGTACCGCGTGCAATGATCACGGCCACCTGCACCCTACCCGTCTGGGCATGAAAAGAAAATAGCTGCTGCCGCTTGTCCAGCAAGCGGCAGAAGCTATCAATTTAGTAGCATCAATGATCGAAGGCGCAGATCAGTCCAGACTCGCGCCGGATTCCTTGACGACCTTGCCCCACTTCACGGACTCGGCCTGGATGAAGGCGGCAAACTGCTCGGGCGTTTCGCTGTACGTCTCGGCGCCCTGCTCGTTGATCTTCTTCTTCACCTCGGCCTGGTTCAGCACCTTGGCCAGCGCGGTGTTGAGCCGGGCCAGCACCGGTGCGGGCGTGCCGGCGGGCGCGAACATGCCGAACCAGGACGTGGCCTCGTAGCCGGGCACGCCGGCTTCGGCGATGGTGGGCACATTGGGCAGCTCGGGCGAGCGCTTGGCCGTGGTCACGGCAAGCGGCACCAGCTTGCCGCTGCGCACATGCTGGATGGCCGAGGGCATGTTGTCGAACATGATGCCGATCTGGTTGCCCAGCAGGTCGGTCACCGCCGGTGCGCTGCCCTTGTAGGGCACGTGCACCATGTCCACCTTGGCCAGGCTCTTGAACAGCTCGCCCGACAGGTGGATGGAGCTGCCGTTGCCCGACGAGCCGAAGTTCACCTTGCCGGGGTTGGCCTTGGCGTAGGCGATCAGCTCCTTCACGCTCTTGTAGGGCTGTGCGGGGTTGGCCACCAGCAGGTTGGGCACATTGGCCACGCGCGTGAGCGGCGCGAAGTCCTTGATCGGATCGAAGGGCATCTTCTTGTACAGCGCGGCGTTGATGGCATGCGTGCCCACCGTGCCCATGAAGAGCGTGTAGCCGTCCGCCGGGGCCTTGGCCGCCAGCGCGCCGCCGATGTTGCCGCCCGCGCCCGCGCGGTTGTCCACGATGACCGACTGGCCGAGTTCCGTGGTCAGCGCCTGGCCGATGATGCGCGCCAGGATGTCGGTGGTGCCGCCGGCCGCGAAGGGCACGACGATGGTGACGGGCTTGGTGGGATAGGCCTGGGCCATGGCTGCGCTGCTGCCCAGCAGGCCACCAGCGGCGATGGCGGCGATGCCCGCGCAGGCAGCGGCCGACAGCGCGAAGCGGCGGGTGGTGTGGATGGAACGGGTCATGGTTTGTCTCCTTCAGGAAGGTGGATGAAATGGGTGTCACGAGCGCGGCATCCGCCGCGCCATGGCCTCAACCGGGCGCCAAGGCCTCCGGGCGAGAACAGGGGGTGCGCCCCTTTCAGGGCTGCAGTGAAAATGCGTTCAGGTGGCTAGACAGGTGCCACGCCGAGCGTGGTACCACCGCACACGTACAACACCTGCCCGGTCACGAAACCGTTGTCGGGCGAGAGGAAGAACAGCGCCGCGCGCGCCACGTCGTCGGGCGTGCCCATGCGGCCCACCGCAATACTGTTCAGGATGCGCTCGGTCTGCGGCGCGCCCTCGGGGTTGCTCTGGCGGAACAGTTCGGTGGCGATCGGCCCCGGGCCGATGGCGTTGACGGTGATGCCGTCGCGCCCCAGTTCCATGGCCAGCGTGCGCGTCATGCCGATCATCCCGGCCTTGGTGGCCGAGTAGACGACGCGGTCGCCCTTGCCCAGCGCGGCGCGCGACGACATGTTGACGATGCGGCCCTGGCCGCAGGCCCGCAGCGTGGACAGAAAGGCCTGCACCAGCAGCATGGGCGCGCGCAGGTGCAGGCCCACCACGTCGTCCAGCTGCGCGGTGGTGGCGGTGTCGATGGTGCCGGGGCGCGTCGCGCCCGCGTTGTTCACCAGGGCGGTCACGTTGTGCCTGGCGGCGATCTCTGCCGCGCGCTCGCGGGTCGATGCCTCGTCGGTCAGGTCGCCCTGGTACGAGGTGAGCAGCGGGTGGCTCCACGTGGGCAGCGCGTAGTCCAGATTGACCACGGCGCGGCCCTGGGCGAGCACGGCTTCGGCAATGGCGCGGCCGATGCCGTTGCTGGCACCGGTGACGACGGTGACGGGGGTGGAGGAAGTCACTGCAGAGGCCACGGTCACACGCGCTCCAGGATGATGGCGATGCCCTGGCCCACGCCGATGCACATGGTGCACAGCGCGTACTGGCCCGCATGCTCGTGCAGGCGGTTCACGGCGGTGGTGACCAGCCGCGCGCCGCTGGCACCCAGCGGGTGGCCCAGCGCAATCGCGCCGCCCCAGGCGTTCACCCGCGCGTCGTCGTCCTTGAGGCCCAGGGCGCGCAGCACGGCCAGGCCCTGCGCGGCAAAGGCTTCGTTGAGTTCGATCACGTCCATGTGGTCGATGGTCAGGCCCGTCTGCGCCAGCACCTTCTGCGTGGCGGGCGTGGGGCCAAAGCCCATGATGCGCGGCGCCACACCGGCCACGGCCATGCCCACCACGCGGGCGCGGGGCTTGAGGCCGTACTTGGCGGCATGGGCTTCATCGGCCAGCAGCAGCGCGCAGGCGCCGTCGTTCACGCCCGACGCGTTGCCCGCTGTCACCGTGCCATCGGGCCGCACCACGCCCTTGAGCCTGGCCAGCGCTTCCAGGCTGGTCTCGCGGGGGTGTTCGTCCTGGCTGACGACGATGGCGTCGCCCTTCTTTTGCGGGATATGCACCGGCACGATCTCGCGCGCCAGGTGGCCGTCCTTGATGGCCGCCACGGCGTTGAGCTGGCTGCGCAGCGCCATGCGGTCCTGCGCCTCGCGCTCGATGCCGAAGTCGGTGGCCACGTTCTCGGCGGTTTCGGGCATGGAGTCCACGCCGTACTTTTCCTTCATCAGCTTGTTGATGAAGCGCCAGCCGATGGTGGTGTCGTACACCGCGTTGTTGCGGCTGAAGGCGCTTTCTGCCTTGGGCATGACGAAGGGCGCGCGGCTCATGCTCTCCACGCCGCCCGCGATCATCAGGCCCGCCTCGCCCGCCTTGATGGCGCGCGCGGCGGTGCCCACGGCGTCCAGCCCCGAGCCGCACAGGCGGTTGATGGTGGCGCCGGGCACGTCGATGGGCAGGCCCGCCAGCAGGCTGCTCATGTGGGCCACGTTGCGGTTGTCCTCGCCGGCCTGGTTGGCGCAGCCGTAGAGCACGTCGGTCACCGCGGCCCAGTCCACGCCGGGGTTGCGGTCCATCAGCGCCTTGATGGGGATGGCGCCCAGGTCGTCGGTGCGCACGCTGCTCAATGCGCCGCCGTAGCGGCCGAAGGGGGTGCGGATGGCGTCGCAGATGAAGGCTTGGGTGGTCATGTTTTTTGTCTCCTCGGATCTCGGTGGATCGGCTCGTTGAAAAGGGAAGGGATTCGGGGCGCCCGCGGGTGCTCAGGCCGCCGGACGGATGGGCTGGCCCACCAGGCTTTCGAGTTCGGCGTGGGAAAGGCCCGGCACGGTGTCGATGAGCTGCAGCCCCGTGGGCGTGCAGGCCAGTGTGCACAGATCGGTGTAGATGCGCTTCACGCACGCGACACCGGTGAGCGGGTAGCTGCAGCGCTCGACGATCTTGCTCGCGCCCTGCTTGGTCAGCAGGTCCATCATCACCCAGGTCTGCTTGGCGCCGATGGCCAGGTCCATCGCGCCGCCCACGGCCGGGATGGCGCCGGGCTCGCCGGTGCTCCAGTTGGCCAGGTCGCCCGTGGCGCTGACCTGGAAGGCGCCCAGCACGCAGATATCGAGGTGCCCGCCGCGCATCATCGCGAAGCTGTCGGCGTGGTGGAAGTACGCGCCACCGGGCAGCAGCGTCACCGGCTGCTTGCCGGCGTTGATGAGGTCGTAGTCCTCCAGGCCTGCGGCGGGTGCTGGGCCCATGCCCAGGATGCCGTTCTCGCTTTGCAGGATGACCTCGCGGCCCGCGGGAATGTGGTTGGCCACCAGGGTGGGCTGGCCGATGCCCAGGTTGACGTAGGCGCCGTCGTGGATGTCTTGCGCCACGCGTTTTGCCAGTTCTTCTTTACTACGCTTTTGATAGCTGCTCACGCTTTATCCTTGTGCGGTAGGGGCCGATTTCATGCCGATTTCTTGAAACCGCCCGCCTGCGTGGCCGTGCGGTCGATCTTGACCACATGGCTCACGTAGATGCCGGGGGTGACGATGGCCTCGGGGTCCAGCGCGCCCAGCTCCACCACCTCGTGCACGGTGGCGATGGTGGTCTTGGCGGCGGTGGCCATCACCGGCCCGAAGTTGCGGGCCGACATGCGGTAGGTGAGGTTCCCCCAGCGGTCGCCCTGCTCGGCCTTGATCAGCGCCACGTCGCCGTGGATGGGGAATTCGAGCACGTAGTGCCTGCCGTTGATCTCGCGCGTTTCCTTGCCGGCGGCCAACTCGGTGCCGTAAGCCGTAGGGCAGAAGAAGGCGCCGATGCCCGCCCCCGCCGCCCGCAGGCGCTCGGCCAGGTTGCCCTGGGGCACGAGCTCGAGCTCCAGCTTGCCGCTGCGGTACAGGTCGTCGAACACATAGCTGTCGACCTGGCGCGGAAAGCTGCAGATGATCTTGCGCACCTGCCCCGCCTTGAGCAGCGCGGCCAGGCCCTGGTCGGCATTGCCGGCGTTGTTGTTCACCACCGTCAGGTCCCGGGCGCCCTGGGCGATGAGCCCGTCGATGAGCTCACCCGGAATGCCCGCCGTGCCAAATCCGCCTATCAACACCGTGGCACCATCCTTCACCCCTTGCAGGGCCTGGGCCACCGAGTCCGCCAGTTTGTTGATCATCGAAACGCTTTCGTGATTTGCTTGATCTTCGGTTTCAATTTGTTCGCTTATAGAACAAATGTTCGCATAAAGAATTATAGTAGGCGCACGTATGAATATCCAAACCCCTGACGCCAAAGACCCCAAGCCCAGCGACAGCTATGTGCAGTCGTTCGCGCGCGGGCTGGAGGTGATCCGCTCGTTCAGCGCGGCCACGCCGCAGCAGACGCTGAGCGAAGTGGCGGCCCGTGCGGGCCTCACGCGCGCGGGTGCGCGCCGCATCCTGCTCACGCTGCAGACGCTGGGCTATGTGGAGACGGACGGCAAGCTCTTTCGGCTGAGCCCGCGCATCCTGGACCTGGGATTTGCGTACCTTTCATCGCTGCCGATCTGGAACCTGGCCGAGCCGGTGATGGAGGACCTGGTGGAAGAAGTGCGCGAGTCGTCCTCGGCCGCCGTGCTCGACGGCCTCGACATCGTCTACGTGCTGCGCGTGCCCACGCACAAGATCATGCGCACGAACCTGGGCGTGGGCTCGCGCCTGCCCGCGCCCTGGACCTCGATGGGCCGCGTGCTGCTGGCCGGGCTGCCCGATGAGGAGCTGGAGGCCCGCCTGGCGCAGCATCCGCTGGAGCGCTTCACCGCGCACACCACCACCGAGCTGCCCGCGCTGCTGTCGCGCATCCGCGAGGCACGCCAGCAGGGCTGGTGCCTGGTGAACCAGGAGCTGGAGGAAGGATTGATCTCGATCGCCGCGCCACTGGCCGACCGCACGGGGCGGACGGTGGCGGCGCTCAACATCAGCGGGCAGGCCAACCGCACCAGCGCGGCCATGATGCAGGAGAGCCTGCTGCCCGCGCTGCTGCGCGCCGCGAAGACCATCTCGCGCATGATGGGTGCGCCGCGCGGCCGGGGCGAGTGAAGCCCGGGGCCCGGCGGCCGCCGGGCGGCTTCACGCCGGTGCCAGCCCGGCACCGGCACGGGCATTGCGCGCACAGGGCGCCCACGCTGGGGTGGTGAAGGCTCAGTTCTTGCGAAAGCCCAGCACCAGCACCACGCCGCCCAGCACCATCGCCCCCAGGCTCATCCACTGGGGAATGTTGACGGACTCTTTTTCCTTGACCGTCAGTTCCAGCGGGCCCAGCTTGGCCTGCGTGGTGTCCTTGGTGAAGCTGAAGCCCCCCGTCAGAAAACCTGCCAAGCCCAGCACCAACAAAAGCACACCAACGATTCGCATTGCATTCATGACAGATCTCCCAACACCGGGTATTCAGGGACTGCGGCAGAGCGGGCCCGGCTCCCTGTCCCTGCGCATCGCCAATGTAGGGCAGCTCCCGCCGCGCCCGCGTAGGACACCGCCGCTGCCGCGCGTCGCGCACCCGCCCCGGCGCGCCAGCCGCACTCCGGCGCCGCGTGCAACCCTGCACGCCCTGTGCGCCAGGGCTGCGTGCTACGCTCACGCCCCATGTTCAGCCCCTCCCAAGCCGACGTGCGCCGCTTTCTCTGCGGGGTGCACGCCAAGACCCAGGCCGGCGCGCCCATGGAAGCCATCGAGACGCTGGCCAGCCTGTGGATCGCCGAGCACCCCGAGTACCACACCGACCTGTCCGACGCCGATGCCGCCGTGGCGCGCAACTACGACGAGACGCCGGGCCAGACCAACCCCTTCCTGCACCTGTCCATGCACCTGTCGATCAGCGAGCAGTGCAGCATCGACCAGCCGCGCGGCATCCGCCAGGCGGTGGAGCTGCTGACCGCGCGGCTCGACTCGCTGCACGATGCGCACCACGCCGCCATGGACTGCCTGGGCGAGATGCTGTGGGAAAGCCAGCGCGCCGGCCGCCCGCCGGACGGCGAGGCCTACATCGCCTGCGTGCAGCGGCGGGCCACGCGGGACTGAGACGGATTGGCCTCCAACCGCATGACGTCGTTGGTTCACCTCGCCATGCTGCAGCCCTGTCCTGGGCTTCCCGCCTGGTTGCCCGGCTGCATGCAAATTCGCATGCGGCGCTGAACCCTCCCCGCTCAGCGCCCGGGCTTGCGCGCCTTGTGCGCCAGCGCGGTGCCGGCCAGCAGCAGCACCAGCAGCCCGAGCCCTTCCCGCGAGAACAGGGGCACCGGCACAGGGGTGGGCGATGCGCTCACGACCAGGGTCCCCGCCGCGCTGCTTGCCAGGAAATTGCCGTCGCCGGAGTAGCTCGCGGTCAGCGCCTTCGTGCCAGAGCCCTTCGGCCGCAGTGAGCAGCCTGGCGCCGCCGCGGCCGCCGCGTAGCTGCAGCTCAGGCCGTCGGTGGTGTTCGTGATCGTGATCGTTCCCGTCGGCGTGCCGCCCCCCGGCGCGGCCACCGCCAGCGTCGCCCACACCGTCACCGAACCGCCCAGACCGACCGGCCCCACCGCCCCCAGGGCGATACCCGTCGAAGCTGGCAGGACCTCGATGGCCACCGGATTGGACACCGAAGGCAGCGTGAAGCTGGCGATGTCGCCTGCATAGGCCGCCTGGACGTCGTGCCGTCCAACGGGCAACTGGCGCGCGAGAGCCGCCCTGGCGGAGGCATCAAGCCCCTCATCGCCAAGGTCCGTCGCCGCGCCATCGGAAAAGTGCACGCTGCCGGCCGGCGGCCCCGCTCCCCCCGTCACTTCGGCCAGGAGCGTGATCGCCTGGCCGTAGACGAACGTGGCTCCGGCCAGCGGCTGAGCCAGGCGCACGCTCGACTGCTGTTGCACCGTCGTCTGCATCGATGCCCGGACCGAGGCATCGCCCTGGCTCGTCACGGTCAGCGTCCGCGGCCCGGCCGAGGCAAAGCCGATGGGCCAGCCCACGCTGCCATCGCTCTGCGCGATCACGCCAGGCAGGACGTCGCCCGCCACCGAGCTCGTGATCCTCCATTTCGTCGTGTTGTCGATATGGGCGTTGACGACGGCATCGTCCACCGCCAATACGAATCCTGCGGCAGGATCGGCCGGGGCCGTCGCAGGCAGCGAAACCGCCGTTTGTCCCGCGGGCAGCAGCACGGTGGACGGCCCTTGCAATGCGGGCACCGGAAGCGGCAGGTTGTGAAACTGCAGATCAAAGCGCGCGTTGTGCCCCGGCATCGTGATGTGCACGAGGTAGCTTCCGACGACACGATTGGCCGTGGGCACGACGGGGGTCCAGTTGTCGGAGCCCATCGTCTCGAAGGTATTCCTCCCGGAAGGGAAGGTCGCGCTCGCGCCCGTGCCGGGCGCTGCAACGTTGACGGGCACAGAAAGAAAGCCGATGGCATGGGTGTCGCTCCACACCGTTTGCGGCCGCACTCCAAACGGAGAGGAGGGCTGGCCGATGCGCATGCTGAACGACTGCGAGGCCGGCATGTAGGCGGTCTCCCAGCCCCAGGGGCCCGCGTCGCCGGGATCGAAGAGTCTCACGCCCTGAAAAATAGCCAGCGGACCCTGGAGCGCCTCGGGCGTCTTGTACACCAGTGTTGCCCGCGGCGCGCGCGCAGTGGTGCTGTTCGGCACACCATCGACGGTGGCGAGAGCGCCGGCGTCCGGCTCGAGTGCGGCCGCATAGCCTGGCAGCGCGGAATCCGTCGTGCCGGGGTTCGCATTCTGTTCGTCCGCCAGCAGCTCCGCGTAGTTGCGGCTGAAATCGAACACGCTGACCGCGCCCGGTCCCGCCACAGGCGCCGTCGCCGCCCGGGCGCCGTCCCACGCGGGCTGGGTGTTCCAGGAGACGGTGCCCGCGTCGAAGTCCTCGGCCGGGGAGAGCCGCAGCGTGGCCGGTTGCGAAACGCTGCTGGCATAGGTCACGAGGCTGGCCTGCAGCGGCGTGGAGGAATACTGCATGATGCTGCGGACCACAAAAGGAAGCTCCGGCGTCTTGAGCAGCGCGACGCCGCGGCTTCCGGCCGTGCCGCTCAGCCGCAGATCGGCACTGCCCGCATCCGCCGCACCGGGAGCGTTCTCCTGGATCTGGGACGACGATGCGGCATTCGATGACACCCCCGTCAAATCCGACAGCGTGATCAACAACTGGACGGAATGCGGCACCAGCGTCTTGCCCGGGCTCGATTCCTTCGCCGCGACATCGAAGTCGGCATGGGACGCATCGGCACCTGGGACGCTGACGATCTTGATGCCGTTGTTGGCACGGCTGCCGTCCACCCACGACTTGACGATGTCGGTGGCGTCGAAGCTCCGAAAGCCCGGTTGGCGAATGGCCACCGGCTTGCGCACGCTGCTTCCGGCCTGGTAGTCCGGGTCGACGCCAGGCGTCGGCGGGCCCTCCACGCATGCAGGCGCCACGCTTTCCTGCGGCCAGCAGCCATTGCCTTCGAGGGGAACCAACGCAACGCTGCCGGCCACCCGGACGTTCTGGACATAGACGACGATCCTGGCCCTGGCGATCTTGTCCGCGGTCAGCGCATAGGCGGACGGCCCCACCTGGAGCGGCTGACCGGAGCCCGCCCGCGACACCAGGACCATGTTGCCGTTGGGAAGCGTATCGAGCGAGAAGCGGACGACCGCCTGCTGATGTTCATTGATCCGCAGGCCATCGGGATTGCTCGGTGCGTAATCCGATCCCTGCAGACTCGCGTCCGCGACCAGCGGCGCCTCGATCCATTGCGTCTGCACGACGATGGCACAGCCCCCCAGGACCAGCGTTGCGCACACGGCGGCGAACAGGCACAACGCGCCCTTCAGGTGCCAGACACTCCTGCCCATCTCATCCCCTGTCTTCGGTTTTGGCAGCGGATCACGGCCCGCCGCAGCATCGCGATGGATCGTAGGGGAGGAAAATTCACAGGTCATGTGCCGACGGCACACGACCGCGCGCGCCTATTCGTCAGCCAGCCAACCGGCGAGCTGGTGCCGGCTGCCGACGCCTGTCTTGACGTAGATGTCTTCGAGATGGCGCTTGACGGTACCCGGGCGAATGCCGAGCCTTGCCGCGACTTCGGCGTTGGTCGCGCCATGGGCCACCGCCACGAGCACTTCGCGCTGGCGCTCGCTCAAGGCGCGATCGTGCAGCCGGTGCGCGATGTGGCGGCGCCTGCTGCGGGCCTGCAGGCGGCCCAGCGTCTGGCGGATGTGGCCTTCCAGCAGCGCGAGCGACGTGCGCTCGGGGTCGCCGAAGCCGCGCGTTGCGCGCGTGACATTGAGCGTGAGCATGCGCCCTTCGCCAAGGTCGATGTCCAGGCCCAGCCCATCCTTCTGGCCGACGCGGCCATAGGCCTCCGCGTTCAGCGCACACCGGCTCCACGCCGTCGGCGAGAGTTGGTCGGAAATGCTCATCGGCACGCGGCGCTTGCCGTAGCCGGGATTGTCGCCAAGGTGCTGATGGACGGCCTCGTTGATTTCGCGCGACACGGCGCGCTCCGGCGCATACAGGGTGCGCAGCGTCGGCGTGCAGTTGCGCCAGTCGACAACGAAGATGTCTCCGCCCACCACGCTGCGCAGCGCCTGGAGCAGGTTGTTCGACAGGTCGTTCGGGTCCCGTGTCGAATGCACCAGCAGCGTCGCGTGGCTCAGCCGGTGCAGAGAATGCGAGTCGAGATAGCCCATCGTGTCTCCGCCTGGATCGATGCAACCGTTCAAAAATACCAGCATCCCGTGCCGAAGCTGACCCTCAGCCGCCCGTCATGCCCCGCCACCAACAAAAACGCCCCTCGCAGGAGGGGCGTCTTCTTGGTGGCACACCGCAGCGGCTCAGCGGAAACGCGATTGCGGCACCACGTGCAGGTCGCCGTCGATGCCGCTGATGTAGCCCGACAGCGCCTTCAGCTCCGCATTGGTGAACTGCTTGGCCACGCCGCCCATGATGGCGTTGCTGCGGCCCACGTTGGGGTTCTTCTCGGCCTTGTAGGACTTGAGGGCCACGAAGAGGTAGTCCGCGTGCTGGCCCGCGATCTTGGGGTACGAAGGGTCGATGGGCTTGGCGAAGTTGTCGCCGTGGCACGAAACGCAGGCGCCCTTCTTCAGAAGCTCGGCCACCTGCACGCTGGGTTCGCGGCCGGGCTTGGCGGGCAGTTCGGCCCCCGTCTTGCCATGCTGCTCATAGTAGGCGGCCACGTCGGCGATGTCCTTTTCGCTCAGCGAATCCGCGATGCCGCGCATGGTGGGGTGCTTGCGCTCGCCCTTCTGGTAGGCGACGAGCGCCGAGGCAATGTACTTGGCGCTCTGGCCCGAGATCATGGGCACCTTGTGCACTTCGGGAAAGCTGGCCTGGTAGCCCGGAATGCCGTGGCAGCCAATGCACATGGCAATCTTCTGCTTGCCGGCTTCCACGTCGCCTTTGGCTTCCTGGGCATGGGACAGGGCGGTCACGGAAGCGACAGCCAGGGCAAATAGCATGGTCAGCGTTTTGTTCATTTTGCGCGCACAATCTCGTGGAAGTTCAGCTCTGGGCTCTGATCAACCGCCGATTATAGCCAGCGCCTGTCAAGCCCATTCATCAACGATCCGGTGATTCGCCCCCATGAAATTCCAAGGCTCCCAGAACTACGTCGCCACCCAAGACCTGATGCTCGCCGTGAATGCGGCCATCACCCTGCAACGCCCGCTGCTCATCAAGGGGGAGCCGGGCACCGGCAAGACGATGCTGGCCGAGGAAGTGGCCCAGGCGCTCGACATGCCGCTGCTGCAATGGCACATCAAGTCCACCACGAAGGCGCAGCAGGGCCTGTATGAGTATGACGCGGTCAGTCGCCTGCGGGACAGCCAGCTGGGCGATGGCGACAGCGCCGAGCGCGTCAAGGACATCCGCAACTACATCATCCAGGGCGTGCTGTGGCAGGCCTTCACGGCCGACCGCCCCGTGGCGCTGCTGATCGACGAGATCGACAAGGCCGACATCGAATTCCCGAACGACCTGCTGCGCGAGATCGACCGCATGGAGTTCTACTGCTACGAGACGCGCGAGCTCATCAAGGCCAAGCACCGCCCGCTGGTGTTCATCACCTCCAACAACGAGAAGGAGCTGCCCGACGCGTTCCTGCGCCGCTGCTTCTTCCACTTCATCAAGTTCCCCGAAGCCGAAACGATGCGCCAGATCGTCAACGTGCACTTCCCCACGCTCAAGAGCGAGCTGCTGGGCGTGGCGATGAAGACGTTCTACGACGTGCGCAACCTGCCCGGCCTGAAGAAGAAGCCCTCGACCAGCGAACTGCTCGACTGGCTCAAGCTGCTGGTGGCCGAAGACATTCCGCTGACCGCGCTGCAAAGCGCCGACAACAAGGTGGCCGTGCCGCCGCTGGTGGGCGCGCTGCTCAAGAACGAGCAGGACGTGAGCCTTTTCGAAAAGCTGGTGTTCATGAACCAGCGGAACCGGTAGTCCCCCCGCCATGGCCGCACCCACCACCCCCTCCCTCATGGACGGCATCGCCGACGCCATCGGCTTTGTCGGCGGCGCCCTCGCCGGTTTCTGGCTGGGCCAGTGGCTGGGCCTGGACATCTTCGCGCCGGGCTACGGCAACAAGGCGCTGGGGGGCATTGCCCTCGTGGGCCTGGGCGGCGGCCTGGGCCTGCATGCGGCACGGCGCTGGCAGACGCACCGGCGCAACAAGCCTTCCAAGGACTGATGAAGGGCAACGACACATGGCCTTTGTAGAACCCGTCACCCTGCGCGACCGCGGCATCCGCCTGGAACCCCTGGCGCTGTCCCACGAACACGGCCTGGCCGCCGCCGCCGCCGATGGCGAACTGTGGAAGCTGCGCGTCACCTCGGTGCCCGAGCCCCAGGACACGCGTGCCTACATCGAGACGGCGCTCAGGATGCGCGAGGACGGCAACCGCTTCGCGTTCGCCGTGGTGGAGGATGCCAGCGGCAAGGTCCTGGGCTCCACGAGCTACCACGACATCCTGCCCGCGGTGAAGCGCGTGGAGATCGGCTACACCTGGTACCGCCAGAGCGTGCAGCGCACCCACGTCAACACCACGTGCAAGCTGATGATGATGGGCCACGCCTTCGACACGCTGGGCAGCCATGTGGTGGGCTGGCGCACCGACAACTACAACTTCGCCTCGCAAAAAGCCATCGAGCGCCTGGGCGCCAGGAAGGACGGCGTGATCCGCGGCCACGCCCTGCGCCGCGACGGCACCGTCCGCGACACGGTGATGTACAGCATGCGCTCGGGCGAATGGCCCGAAGCCAAGGCGCAGCTGCTATACCTTTTAGAGCGCCACACGCTTTCCCAGTAACCGCTGGAGGCCAGAACCATGCTCATCGACTTCTTCTACACCCTGCGCTCGGCCAAGCTGCCGGTATCGGTCAAGGAATACCTCACCCTGCTCGAAGCCCTGCAGGCTGGCGTGGTGGGCCCCAAGTCCGACGATGCCTGGAGCCTGGACGACTTCTACAACCTCTCGCGCCTCACGCTCGTGAAGGACGAGAAGCACTACGACAAGTTCGACCGGGCCTTCGGCGCCTACTTCAAGGGCGTGGAGATGGTGGCCGACTTCACCAAGGAGATCCCGGCCGACTGGCTGCGCAAGATCCTGGAGAACGAGCTCACGCCTGAACAGAAAGCAGCCATCGAGAAGATGGGCTGGGACGAACTCATGGAGACGCTCAAGAAGCGGCTCGAAGAGCAGAAGGAACGCCACGAGGGCGGCAGCAAGTGGATCGGCACGGGCGGCACCAGCCCGTTTGGCCACGGCGGCTACAACCCGCAGGGCGTGCGCATTGGCGGCGCGGGCAAGAACAAGAGCGCCGTGAAGGTGTGGGAGCAGCGCGCCTACAAGGACTACGACGACCAGCAGGAGCTGGGCACGCGCAACATCAAGGTGGCCCTGCGCCGCCTGCGCAAGTTCGCGCGCGAGGGGCACGAGCTGGAGCTGGACCTGCCCGACACCATCCGCAGCACGGCCGCCAACGCGGGCTACCTCGACATCAAGATGGTGCCCGAGCGCCACAACAACGTGAAGGTGCTGCTGCTGATGGACGTGGGCGGCACCATGGACGAGCACATCCAGCGCGTGGAGGAACTCTTTTCCGCCGTGAAGACGGAGTTCAAGCACCTGGAGTTCTACTACTTCCACAACTGCGTGTACGACTTCATGTGGAAGAACAACCGCCGCCGCTTCGCGGAGAAGTTTCCCACCTGGGACATCATCCGCAAGTACAACAAGGACTACAAGCTGATCTTCGTGGGCGACGCGACCATGAGCCCCTACGAGATCCTGCAGCCCGGCGGCAGCGTGGAATACAACAACGAGGAGGCGGGGGCGGAGTGGATCCAGCGCCTCACGCACGCCTTCCCCAAGCACGCGTGGATCAACCCCGAGCCCCAGGGCGTGTGGCAATACCGGCAGAGCATCAGCATCATCCAGCAGCTCGTCGGCAACCGCATGCACCCGCTGTCGCTCAAGGGGCTCGAAGAGACGATGCGGCTGCTGTCCAAGTAGGCAGGGGCGCCCGCGGCGCGCACCGGTCCATCGCGCGTAACTGTCTGACACAGGCGGTCTTATTTTCGGTGCATAGTGGCGGGGCAAGGCCTGCGGGCCACGTTCCACTCCATATACCGTCCTGTCGTGCATTTCAGCATCCCGCGCCCTACCGCCACATCTCCAACGCCGGCCCCGTGGCCGGCGTTGCTGCTTTTCGGAGCGCTGGCCCTGCAGGGCTGCAGCCTGCTGCCCCGCGCGGAGGAACGCGACGCCTCGGCGCCCGCGCCGGTCATCGCCGCATCGGATGCGCCGTCGTTCAACGTGCAGGTCAAGGCCCCGGACAGCGTGCGCGAGACGCTGGAGCGCCACCTGGAGCTGCAGCGCTTTCGCAATCTGCCCGACCTGCACGCCAACGAGCTGCAGCGCCTGCTGGGCGCGGCCGACGCCAATGCGCGCGAACTGCTGGGCACCATGGGCTACTTCGCCCCGACCATCACGGTGGAGCTGACCGACACCCCCGACAGCAAGACCGCGCCGCGCACAGTGACGGTGACCGTGGAGCCGGGGCCCCAGACCCGCATCGCCAGCGCGGACATCGACTTCGCGGGCGCCGCCATCGCTGGCACGCAGGCGCAGGAAAACGACGCTGCCGACACGAAAGCCAGCCTGCGCCAGCAGCAGCGCGTGCAGCGCGACTGGTCCCTCTCGCCCGGCCAGCCATTCACCCAATCGGCCTGGGATTCGGCGAAGACCGACGGCCTGCGCCAGCTTCAGGCCCGCCGCCACCCCACCGCGCGCATTGCCAGCAGCCGCGCGCAGGTGGATGCCGACAAGCACGAAGCCAGGCTCAGCGTGATCTACGACCCCGGGCCGGTCTACCGCTTCGGCCCACTGCGGGTCGATGGCAGCCAGCGCTACGACCCTGACGGCGCCCGGCGCCTGGCGCGGCTGCCCACGGGCGCGGTCTATGACGAGGCCGAACTGCTGGACGCCCAGCTGCGCCTGGCCAGCAGCGGCTACTACGACGCGGTGTTCCTCACGCTCGACACCGAGGGCACCGACCCCCAGGCCGCGCCCATCGTTGCCCAGGTGCGCGAAGCCCCGCTGCAAAAGCTCGTGTTCGGGCCCGGCTTCTCCACCGACAGCGGCGCACGCCTGTCCCTGGAGCACATCCACAACCAGCTGCCCGGCTTGGGATGGCGCGCCGTGAGCAAGCTGTCGCTGGACCGGGAGACCAAGCTCGCGGGCACCGAATGGACCGACCTGCCAGACAACCGGGGCTGGCGCTGGTTCGCGGGCGGCCAGCTGCAGCGTGAATCGACGGGCGACTACGAAGTCAACAGCGGGCGCCTGCGCTCGGGGCGCAGCAAGAGCACGAAGCACATCGACCGCAACTACTTCCTGCAGTACGACTACGCCAACAGCCAGGGCCTGAACGCCCCGCCATCGGGCACGGCCGTCAGCGTGAACTACGGGTGGACAGGCCGCTACTTCAACAACCCCACAGCCCCCACGCGGGGCCACGGGATTGCCGTGGAACTGGGACTGGGCACCACGCTGCGGCCCGAGCGCGACCCGTTCGTGCGCACGCTGGTGCGGTGGCAATCGTTCCTCCCGGCGGGGCGCGTGCAGGACGCGGCGGGCGTGGCCCGCAGCGCCCGTGTGGCGCTGCGGGCGGAAGCCGGCGCCGTGGTGGCGCGCGATGGCGCGCAGATTCCCGTCACCCAGCTTTTCCTGACCGGTGGCGACACCACCGTGCGCGGCTACGGGTACCGCAGCATCGGTGCGCGCACGGACAACGGCCAGCTCTATGGAGGCCGCTACCTGGCCGTGGGCAGCGTCGAATGGCAGCGGCCCATCGTCTACGGCGGCGCCATGACCGACTGGGAAAGCACCCTGTTCGTGGACGCGGGCGCCGTGGCGGACCGCATGGGGGACCTGGACCCGCGCGTGGGCGTGGGTGCCGGCGTGCGCTGGCGCAGCCCCGTGGGCCCCTTGCAGGCCGATCTGGCCTACGGCGTGAAAACCAAGGAACTGCGGCTGCACCTGCGGCTGGGTTTCAGCTTCTGATGGCCAAGCGGATGCACCCCGACACCCCCAAGCCCCACGCCCGCTCCTCGGACTTCAGCGCCGGGGCGTCGTCTTCCGGGCCGCGCCCGCCAGCCCGGCGCGCGCGCCGCGCCGCGCGGGCCGCGGGCTGGCTTCTGGTGGCCCTGGTGGCGTTGATGATCGCCGCCGTGGCGGCGGTGTGGTGGTGGACGGGCAGCGGCACCTCGCTGGCCACGGCGCTCGCGCGGGCGGCCCGCTACCTGCCGGCCGGCCAGCAGCTGGAAAGCCGCGAGGTCACCGGATCGCTGCGCCAGGGCGGGCACATCGGCTGGCTGCGCTGGAGCAGCCCGGCCCTGGCCGTCGAGGTCACCGACATCCGCCTGGGCTGGCAGCTGGCCCCCCTGCTGCAGCGGCGGCTGGAACTGGGCGAAGTGCATGCCGCGCGCGTGCAGATCACGCCGCAGGGCAGCCAGCCCGATGCCGAACCCGCCACACCCCTCACGCAGCTTGTGCTGCCGCTGCACATCGGCGTGCCGTTTCGTGTCGACCAGTTGCAATGGGCCGGATCGCCCGCCGTGCAAGCGCTGGGCCTGGCGGGCGACTACCGGTTTGACGGCCGCGAGCACCGCCTGAACATCGACAGCGTGGAGCTGGCCCAGGGCCGCTACAGCGCGCGGGCCACCCTGGGCGCACAGGCCCCCATGGCACTGGATGCCAGCGTGGATGGCACCGTGCACACCGCCGTGCCTGGCGGCGAACCCGCCATGCAGGTGCAGGCGCACGCCACGCTGCAGGGCACATTGGCCACCGCTGCGGCGCGATTGCAATTGCAAGCGCGTGTAAGCCCCTCCCCCGGCACCTCCACGCCCGCGCCAGCCCCGGGCACGCGGGGGCCCCGGGCTCCAGCGCCGTCCACCAAGGCGCCCGCCCCCGCCCCAGCGCAACCCATGCAGGCCGATGTGCAGGCCACGCTCGCGCCCTGGGCGACCCAGCCCCTGCAGGCGGCCAGCGCCACGCTGCACGCCATCGACCTCGCGACGCTCTGGCCCCAGGCGCCGGCGACCCAGTTGCACGGCACCGTGCAGGCGGGGCCAGGACCGGCAGGCGGCGGCACCCACTGGTCGGTGCAAGCGCAGCTACGCAACGAGCTCCCAGGCCCCTGGGACCAGGCCCGCCTGCCCTTGACGGCCCTGCGGGCCGATGCCCGCTATGACGGCACCCGCTGGACCGTGCCTGCCGCCACGGCCTCGGCCGGCGATGGCACGGTGACGCTGCAGGGCCACTACACCCCGGCCACCCACGCGATGGAAGGCGAGGCCCAGGTGCGCAACCTGCGCCCCGATGCACTGCACACCGCCTTCGCGGCCGCCCCTTTGGCAGGCCGCCTCAGCGCGCAGACGGCGCAGGGCGACACCGTGCGCTTCACGGCGGACATCCGCGCCGCCGCGGCGGGCAGCCGGGCGGCGGGCGGCCGGGCTTCCGCCCTGCGCATCAACACCTTCACCGCGCAAGGCCACTGGCAGCCCGCCCCGCCCCCGCAGGCCGGCACTGGCGGCACGTTGCGGCTCGAACGCCTGCTGCTCGACGCCCTGCAGGCGCGCGCCGAGGCCACCGACCTGCGCATCGCGCTCGGCGGGCCGCCTTCCGTGCAGGGCCAGATGGTGCTGACAGTGCCCGGCGCCACCGCCCGTGCCCAGGGCCATGCCGCGCCGCTCGCCGGTGGCGGCGACCTGCAGGTGCAGTGGAGCGACATCGACACCACCCAGCGCTGGCTGGCCAGCCTGCCGCTGGCGGGCGGCACGCTGCAAGGCGCCATGCAGGGCATCTCCGCCAAGGGCGCGGGACAGCTCACCGCCCGCTGGAAAGGTGGCTGGCAGACGCTGGTGCGCCAGCTGCAGGCGGCCGGCGGCGGCAGTGCGCCGCCAGCGGGCAAGGACACCTTCGAGCTGCAGGCCACCCTTGGCACCGCGCACATGGAACTGTCGCTGCCGCCCGCCCCAGGTACCGGCCGGGGCGCCACCGCGGTACAGCTGCGCGCCGTGAAGGCCGAGCTTTCCGGCACCATCGCACAGGCCGCGCTGTCGCTGCAAGGAGAGGCCCGCATGGATGCACCCCAGAGCGCACAGGCCCACCGCGTTGCACTGCAGACCCGCCTGACCGGCGGGCTGGCCGCCCCCGCGCAGTGGCAGGTACAGGTCGGCGAGATGCGCCTGCAGGCACAGGACACACAGCTCCCCGGGCCATGGACCCTGCAGCTGTCCGAACCACTGCACATCACCGCACGAACCCCGGGCACCGCCCCGTTGTCGGTGGAAACCTCCGCAGGCCAGGCCCGCCTGAACGGCCCGCTGCCGGGCACCGTGGTCCTGCGCTGGCAGCCCGTGCGCGTGGCCTCCGGGCCCGCGCTGCGGGTGCAGACCCAGGGCACGCTGCAAGGCCTGCCCATGGCCTGGGTCGACGCGCTGGGCGCGGGGGACACCCCTGCCGCCGCGGGCCGCCCGGCCCAGCCCCTGCTGGCCCGCATGGGCCTGGCCAGCAGCATCGTGCTGGACGGCCAGTGGAACGTGGACACCACCACGGCCAACCCGCGCGCCAGCGCCAGCCTGCGCCGGGCCAGCGGCGACCTGCGCATCCTGGCCGGAGACCCCACCGCCGTGACGGCCGTGCAGAGCAGCGGCCAGGGCAAGGGCGCGGGCGCCGCCACCGCGATCGCCACCGAGGCCTCGGCAGCACCGGCGGGAGCGGGCACGGCAGCGGGTGTGCGCGAGGCCGAGGCCACCCTCGATCTGGAGGGCGAAGCCCTGCGGGCGCGTGTGCGGTGGATGAGCGAGCGCGCCGGAGAGATCGACGCCAGCGTGAACACCCGCCTGTCACTCGCGGGGCCCGCGGCCGCCTCGCCCCCCGCACCCGCTCGGCCGGGCGCGGCAGACGCACCACAGCGCACCGGCACCGCAAGCCTTGCCTGGGCACCGGATGCGCCACTGGCTGGCACGCTGCGCGCGCGCCTGCCCGACGTGGGCGTGTGGTCGGCCCTGGCCCCGCCCGGCTGGCGCGTGCGCGGCACGCTGGACGCGAGCGCCACCCTCTCGGGCACCCGCAACGCGCCGCGCTGGTCGGGAACCCTGGGCGCGGACGACCTGGCGGTGCGGTCCGCCGTGGACGGCGTGGACCTGCAGGGCGGCCGCCTGCGTGCCACGCTGCAAGGCAACCAGCTCGACATCACCGAGTTCCGCCTGCAGGGCGGGCGCGGCAGCGGCGCGCGCATCGCGGGCTTCAGCGGCAACCGCACGGCCGCGCCGCAGGACGGCGGCACCCTCACCGGCACCGGCCGCATCACCTGGGGCGATGCCGCCAACGGCCTCTCGGGCATTGCCATGGGATTTCAGGCGGAGGCCAAGGCCCTGCAGGTGCTCGTGCGCGCAGACCGGCAGATCAGCGTGTCGGGCCAGCTGCAGGCCCAGCTGCAGCAGGGCCAGATCAGCCTGCGCGGCAAGCTCACCACCGACCGGGCCACCATCATCCTGCCCGACGAAAACGCCCCCAGCCTGGGCTCGGACGTCGTCGTGCGCTCGGCCGCCAAGGACCGCGAGGACCAGGCCAGGGCGCAGGCCGCCGCGAAGGCCAGCCAGGTGGCGGCGCAGGCAGAAACCGCCAAGCCGCCCGACATCGCGGTCACCCTCAACCTGGGCCGCGACTTCGCGCTGAGCGGCCATGGCATCACCACCCGGCTGACGGGCGAGGTGGACATCCGCAGCAGCGCCGTGCCCGGCGCCCCACCCCGCGTGACGGGCGAGGTGCGCACCGAGGAAGGCCGCTACCGGGCCTGGGGACAGATGCTGGACGTAGAAACCGGGCTCATCCGCTTCAACGGCCCATACAACAACCCGTCGCTGGACATCCTCGCGCTGCGCCCCAACATCAGCGTGCGCGCGGGCGTGCAGGTCACGGGCAGCGCCCAGGCCCCCCGCGTGCGCCTGTATTCCGACCCCGAACTGCCCGACGCGGAAAAACTCTCGTGGGTGGTGCTGGGCCGCAACGCAGCCGCGGGCGGCGCCGAGGCCGCCGTGCTGCAGCAGGCCGCGCTGGCGCTGCTGGGGAGGGGCGGTAACAACAACACGGCGGCCAACATGGCCAGCCGGGTCGGCCTGGACGAGATCGGCTTCAAGGGCCCCGGCTCCGGCGAAGACGCCAGCGCCGCCGCCCTCACCTTCGGCAAGCGCCTGTCCAAGGACCTGTACGTGACCTACGAACGCAGCCTGTCGGGCACGCTGGGCACGCTGTACATCTTCTACGACCTCTCGCGCCGCCTCACGCTGCGCGGGCAGACCGGCGAGAAGAGCGCGGTGGACATCATCTACACGGTGAAGTACGACTGAGGCCCCACCTCCGGGAAGGCACGCGCGGCCCCACTACAATGCGCGGCTGCCTCCTCGTAGTTCAATGGATAGAACGAGTGCCTCCTAAGCGCTAGATACAGGTTCGATTCCTGTCGAGGGGACCACGAGCCCTTTACGAATCAACGACTTACACCCAACGATCCGTTCCCGGGGACATTGTGGGAGCACGGTACGGCAGGGTGATCGCCCCGTAACCTCCCACCGCTGCAGCCCGCTTGCGCCTGCCCTCGCCGCTTGGCTGGCCCCGCGCCTACGGGCATTGAGACGGCGCTCCTTCCCCCAGCCCGCCATGGATTCATGCGGCGTTGTCTGACAAAAGCAGGCCGTCAGCCCCCGTACGATTGCTCCGTCGCCCTCCTCTGCGACAACCCTCCCCTCCTTGCCTTGAGCAAGTTAAAGCCCGCTGAGTGCGGGCTTTTTTTTCTTCCGGGTTTCATGGGCAAAATCGAACCCATGGCAGCCCAGAACATTGTTGACCTCCCCCCTTATCGCCCAGGCATGCTGGATGTATTCCGCCGCCTCTCGAACGCGTTCCGCACCCACTGGCGTGACCACGAAAACAAGTACCCCCAGAAGATCATCCTGACAGCCCAGCAGGCAGAGGACTTGTACATCACCCGATGCTATGGCGCCGTTGCGGACCAGAATCGGAAGGAGCCACCTCCCAAGACCGAGTTCTGGAGCCGTCCGATTGAGATTTCCGATTCCACGGCAGGCGTGGTGGTCGCTCATGACGGGACGGAAATGCCGCTCTCGGCTTTCGACCAGATGCCGCCAGCTCGAACCTAGGCACGCGGGCGCCGCACCGTTCGTCATCGGGCAGAATCCGGCCAGGAGCGGACCTGGCGTTGCGCCAGTCGATCCGGATGGCTCATCTGTTCATGTGCTGATTCGTTAGTGGAGGCGATTTTGACCCCAGCTGATTTCGACGGCCGCAAAGAGCTTCACGCCAGTTGCCATTGCGGCGCCGTGAAGTTCACTCTGCTGTTGACCGATGGATTGCGCAGCGCGCGCCGGTGCAACTGCTCGTATTGCGGCATGCGGGGCGCGGTAGCAGTCTCTGTCAACCTGGATGACGTTCATGTGCATGCGGGTGAGGACAAACTGACGCTCTATCAATTCAACACCGGACAGGCCAAGCACTATTTCTGCTCCGTGTGCGGGATATACACCTTTCACTCCCGGCGTTCCGTGCCCACGCAGTATGGTGTGAACGTCGCCTGCATCGATGGGCTCAGCCCGTTCGACTTTGACGAGGTGCCTGTGCTGGAAGGTCGCAGCCATCCAAAAGATCGTCCGGGCGGCGTGCCGACCACCGCGGGCTGGATCACTTACCGCGCCAACGCCGATCACCACAGCTGAAGGCCTGCCCCTGCATCAGCCGCCTGGCAGCTGACAGCCCGCCATTCTTCGAGAGCGGGGCCGCTCCCTGCCGCGGTCTACGGTGCAAGATTGCTTTAGGCCTCACCGTACGCATGGCGTCGCCCACACCCAGCGTCACAGTCGCCCGAAGAGAGGCATGTGCCCTGGTTGCCGAGATACAAGCGCCGTCAGGGCTGCGCAGGCTTGGTGGAGCCGGCCCCCTCGCTCAGGCGGAGCGCCAGGGCGGCTATCGGCTCACATCCTCGGCGGCTTGCCGACCGGGTCATCGTCCTCGTTCTCAACTTCGCCCTGGTAGGGATCTGGACCGGAGCCATCGGGCAGCTGCGGTTGTGGTGGCAGGGTCGGCGGTTCGGTGCTGGGCGGCAGATCGCCCGGGGGCAGAGGAAATTCCTCGGGGACTCGGTGGGCGGGGTGTTCGTTGGGGTCTGTGGCCATGGTGCGCTCCTTGGGCAGAAAGCCCATTGGGCGCCGTACCGTGGCCTGCTGCCGTAGGAGGCGGGCCACAAACCAAGCCCGCCAGAGGATGCACTCCGATGGGAGAGCCGTAGCTGAAAGCACCACGCGCCAGGCCGGATGCCGTGCTCGACCCGGCCCATCGCGCGCATTTGAACCCGGACACTCGCAACCAAGGCACGGCCCCAGGCGTGAAAGACGTCCGGGCGGGGGCCGATCTTGGACCACCGCGCCCTGCTTCCGGCCACGAAGGCGTCCTCTAAGATAGCCGCGTGTCCACACCGCCACCATCCCCTCCTCTGCCCGCCGCTTCCTTTTCAGAGCCTTCCGCCAGCGTGCTGGCGCAAGCGCTCGGGTTGCCCGTCTTCACATCGCCCTGGCACACGCCGCACTACCCTGATGGTGCCGTGGGCCCCTGGCGGATCAGGCGTGGCGGCGTCGGGCTGGACTGCGGCTACCACAGCGGCCCGTGTGTCGCCTCGGGTTCAGCCGTGCTGATGCGCGAGAACGACGAGGGCGGGTGGGACACCTGGATGTCGCTCTCGCCCATGGAAATCGAAAGCCAGGAGCTGCCCTTGCGCCATGTCCGCGGCCACGTCGTCGTGATGGGGCTGGGCATGGGCTGGGTTGCGGCCAACATGGCGCTGCAGCCGGCGGTGGACCGCGTGACGGTGGTCGAGCGGGACCAGGACGTGCTGCAGCTGTTTGGCCTGTGCCGTGTGCTGGAGGGGCTGCCCGATGCCGCCGCGCGCAAGGTGGCACTGGTTCAGTCCGATGCGCTGCAATGGCAACCCCAGGGCGCGCCCGTCGATTTTCTGTATGCCGACATCTGGCTCGGGCTGGCCGAACCCCAGGCCCTGGCGGATGTGCAGCGCATGCAATCGAACGTGCACGCGCAGCAGGTGTACTTCTGGGGCCAGGAACTGGTGCTGGCAAAGATGGCCCGCAGCCAGGCAGAACCTGGAACCCCGCAGTGGGCCCCGGCAGTCGGGCACGCGGTGCGAGAGACGGGCTTGCCCTTGCTGGCGCACGCCGAGCCCGGCTATGCCGAACTGGTGGCGCGTGTGCTGCAGTGGCGCGAAGGCCGGGGTTCGGCCACCGGGTGACCGGCGGGCAGGCAGGCCCACCGCAGGCCACCCATCTCCTGGGGCGTGGTCGTCATTTGAGCCACTTGCGCCGGGCACGCGGCTGGACGGTGATGTCCACGGTCTGGTGCACGGCGGGTTTGCCGCTGGCGGTATCGGTTTCCACGACGTCTTCCAGGTCGATGTCCTTGACATCGGAATCGGTGGTTTCTTCGAGGTCTTCCAGGATGGCGCTGACCTTGCGTTCAGCCTCGTCGACTTCGGATTGGGGCAGCGGGGGAATGCGCATGGGCGACTCCTGTAGGGGCTGTGGTGGGTATATCGATCGGTGCAGCGTCCAGCGGACGGCCACCGCTCCTGCCCCCGGCGCGGGGCCGCGCCCGGGCGGGCATCGGGGATGCCAGCGTGCCATCCCTCCATGGCTTCCACGGTAGAAAAGGCGGCGGCGCGATGACGTAGGCCGCCGCGAGGTTCGGGTGTGGGAATCGCGGTAGCACAACCCAGGCATCGCCCGCGCCGGGCCGCCATCGGGTGGGCAAGGGATCGGAGAGAGGGGCCGCGCCCGCCAGACTGGAGCCTGTCCGCGACGGAACCGTCGCGGCGGGCATCGCCCGCCGTGTCAGGCCGGATGCGGCGCGGCGTGCCCCGGTGCGGCGGACCGCCCCGCCGTGAACGCGCTTCCCATCGACGCCGCCACGATGCAGCCGATGGCCAGCCATTGCAGCAGGCTCAGGTGCTCGTCCAGCAGGCCCACGGCCAGCACGGCGGCCACGGCGGGCTCCATGCTGATCATGATGCCGAAAGCCTCCTTGGGCAGGCGCTTGAGCGCCATCATCTCCAGCGAGATCGGAATGGCGCTGGAGACCGCCGCCACCGCCACCCCGATGAGCAGCAAGGCCGGCGACAGCAGCGCAGCGCCCGCATGCGCCACGCCCACCGGCACCACCACCAGCGCCGCCACCAGAAGACCCAGCGATACCGAATGCCCCGCGTGCAGGTGCCCGGCGCGCTTGCCGAACACGATGTACAGCGCCCAGAACACGGCCGCGCCCAGGGCATACAGCACCCCCACCGGGTCCAGCGTGCTGCCGTTGAGCCCCAGCGGCAGCAGCATGCCCAGCCCGGCCATCGCCAGGGCCACCCACACGAAATCCACCGCGCGGCGCGACGACCAGATGGCCACCGCCAGGGGCCCCGAGAATTCGATGGCCACGGCCAGGCCAAACGGCAGCGTGCGCAGCGACATGTAGAACATCAGGTTCATCCCCCCGAGCGCCGCGCCATAGCAGGCAAGGGCTGCGGCATCCGCGCGCGACAGCCGCCAGCGCCACGGCCGCCACAGCAGCAGCACCAGCACGGCGGAAAAACCCACGCGCAAGGCGGTCGTGCCCTGCGCGCCCACGGCGGGAAACAGCAGCTGCTTGGCCCAGGACGTGCCAATGCCCAGGGCGGTGACGGAGCCCAGAACAGCCAGGAAGGGAAAGAATCGTTGAAAGCGCGACGCGGTCATGGGTAAAAATATAGTTCGACCCGTGCGTGCTTTTTTCTCTTATTTCGGGCCGTGCACGCAACTTTCGCTCGCTGCTTGAGAGGATTCCATGCCCACCCCGCCCCCGCTCGACCGCTTCGACCTCGCGATCCTGGACATCCTGCAGACCGACAACACCACGCCCCAGCGGGTGATTGCGCAGGCGGTGAACCTGTCGGCGCCCGCCGTGCAGCGGCGCATCCGGCGGCTGCACGACAGCGGCGTCATCCGCGCCAACGTGGCCGTGCTCGACCCGGTGAAAGTGGGCATGCCGCTGACCATCGTGCTGGAGGTGCACCTGGAGAACGAGCGCCCCGACCGCACCGCCCCGCTGCGCGCGCGCATCGCGGCCGAGGGCGCGGTGCAGCAGTGCTACAGCGTGACGGGGGAGGCCGACTACCTGCTGGTGGTCACCGTGGCGTCGATGGCGGACTACGAGGCCCTGACGCAGCGGCTGTTCGAGGGGGATGACAATGTGCGGCGCTTTCGCACCTCGGTGGCGCTGGGCAGCCTCAAGTCGGGACTGCGGGTGCCGCTGGACAAGGCGCTGGCCTGACTGGTCACAGCCCCAGCGCCTGCCGCATCTGCTTGCCGCTCAGCCGCTGGCGCGGGCCGCCGAGCAGTTCGCACATGCGCGCGTTGAGCGGTGCCCGTGCCCCATGCTGCGCCGCCAGCCGCACCACCGCGCCGCTGAGCGCATCGATCTCGGTCACGCGCCCGGCTTCCAGGTCGTCCCACATCGACGAGCGCGCCTTGGCGTCGATCTGCAGCATGCGTTTGGCCAGCCGGGTGAACAGCCAGTTGGGCAGGCGCAGCACATGGGGCAGCAGCGTGGGCGACACGGCGGTGACCTGGGCGGGGGTGATGCCCGCGCGCGCCATCACGCGCAGCGCCTCGGTCTGCAGGGCGGCGAAGACGCGGCGGCAGTCGCGGTCGAGCAGTTCCTGCCGCAAGGGCAGGTCCGACAGCGCATTGACCGGGTTGTTCAGGTTGAGCAGCAGCTTGCCCCACTGCACCGCGCGGATATCGGCGGGCAGCACGGTGGCCAGGCCCGCCGCATCGAACACCGGCGCGATGCGCTCGGTGGCGGCGTCGCGCTGCAGCTGCAGATGCCCCGCGGTGGCGCGGTGCACCTGGGCGCCACGCAGCACCACGTTGTACGGCACCATGCCCGCCAGCACGTTCAGGCCGGGGGCCAGCGCCGCCACGCAGGCCACGTTGTCCACGCCGTTCTGCAGCGAGATGACGGGGGTGCCGGGCGCGCAGGCCGCCGCCAGTTCGCGCGCGGCGGACTCGGTGGCGCCGCTCTTGACGCACAGCAGGATGATGCTGTCGGCACCGGGGGCGGCGTCGGCCAGCGTGGAGGCCAGCCGCAGCGCAGACACGGGCACGGTGCGGTCGAACCCGTCCAGGTCCGTCACCTTCAAGCCCTGCTGGGCGATGGGCTCCAGCGCATGCGGGCGCCCCACCAGGCAGACCGGCTGGCCGTGCGCTGCCAGGCGCCCCCCCACATAACAGCCAATGGCGCCTGCGCCGAGAACGATGAAGTGCATGCGGGTGCTTCCTTGGGCAATGGGAGACAGGGCGCCACAGTGGGTGCGGCGCCTGCGCATTGTGCGGCGGCGCGCCCACGGGGCCTGGCGCAGAGGCGACGGTGTCTGCAGACACCTCCAGCCTTCAGATTTTGAGTGTTTTTGGCCTCCAGCGCTTATCCACCAAGCGCCAACAGCTATTAAATTTGAAGCACCATCAACCCATGGCGCCTGCGACCAGGGGGTTTGCCGCCAGCTGACCTGCACCAAACCGCACGGTCACCAGCAAGCCGCCCAGGCGCGGCGAGGCCCCCAGTTGCACGGTGGCGCCATGGCTTTGCGCGATGGCCTGCACGATGGCCAGGCCCAGGCCGCTGCCGGGAGCGCCATCGGCGGTTTCGCGCACAAAACGCTGCATCACGCGCTCGCGGTGTTCGGGGGCGATGCCCGGGCCGCTGTCTTCCACCGTGAGCACGGCATGGCCGTTGTCGGCGCGCACCTGCAGGTCCACCCGGCCGCCGGGCGGGGTGTACTTGATGGCGTTGTCGAGCAGGTTGCGCGCCAGCATGCGCAGGGCCTCGGCGTTGCCGGGCACGGTGGCGGCGTCGGAATCGAGCAGGCCCACATCCATGCCGCGCACCTGGGCGGCGGGGGCCACGTCGGCCAGGGCCAGCTGCGCCACGGCGCGCAGGTCTACCGGGTCGGTGGCGGCCGTTCCGGCCTCTTGCCGGGCGAGGGTGAGTAGTTGCTCCACCAGGCGCGTGGCACGGTCGATGCCGGCGGACAGGCGTTCGATGGCGGCGGCGCGCGCCACATCGTCGCCCGCGCGCTGCAGGCCCTGCAGCTGCAGGCGCAGCGCGGCCAGGGGCGAGCGCAGCTCGTGCGCCGCATCGGCCACAAAGTGCTGCTGGGCGGTGAAGGCGCGCTGCACGCGTTCGAACAGCAGGTTGAGTTCGCTCACCAGCGGCTGCACTTCGTCGGGCAGCTGCGCGTCGTTCACCGGCGAGAGATCGTCGGCCTGCCGCTGGGCCAGCTGCCGGCGCACGCGCTCCACTGGGGCCAGCGAGCGGCTCACGCCCCACCACACGGCCAGCACCAGCAGCGGCGCCATGATGGCCAGCGGCGCCAGCGTGCGCAGCGCCAGGCTGCGGGCCATGTCGCGCCGCGCGGCCATGTTCTGCGCCACCTGGATGACCTGCGAGCGCGTCTGCATCGAAAACACCCGGTAGGTGCCGCCGCGCGCCTGCACGTCGGTGAAGCCCAGCACGGCGATCTGCGGCAGGGCCGCGCCCACGGCCGATTCAAAGATGCGCAGGCCCTCGTTGGTCCACACCTGCACGATGAATTCGTGGTTCTCGTCCTCGGGGTCCAGGCCCGGCCCCAGGCCCTGCGCATCCACCGGCAGGCCCGAACGCAGGGCCAGCGCGGTCTGCTGCATGTGGTAATCGAACAGCGCATCGGCCTCGGCCAGCGCGCCCCGGTAGGCCAGCGCGCCCTGCACCGCCCCGGCCAGCACGATGGCCGCGAGCAGAAACACCAGCAGCCGCATGCGCAAGGATCGGGGAAGCAGCCCCTGGAGGGCCTGGGTGAGCTTGCGGGTCATGCCTTGGGTACGAGATAGCCGACGCCGCGCACGTTGAGCAGCACCTCCGCGCCGAGCTTCTTGCGCAGGCCGTGGATGTAGACCTCCACCGCGTTGCTGCTCACCTCGTCGCCCCAGCCGTAGAGCTTGTCTTCGAGCTGCTGGCGCGACAGCACCATGCCGGGCCGGGCGATGAGCGGCTCCAGCACCGCCCATTCGCGCGCCGAGAGCACGACGGGAACACCCTGCACCGTGGCCTCGCGCGTGGCGGGGTTGATGCACACGCCCTTGTGCTCGTACACCGGCTCGGCCCGCCCGGCGGCGCGGCGCAGCAGCGCGCGGATGCGGGCGAGCAGCTCGTCCAGGTCATAGGGCTTGAGCACGTAGTCGTCGGCCCCGGCGTCGAGCCCTTCGATGCGCTGGGCCACGGCGTCGCGCGCGGTGGCCACCAGCACGGGGGTGCGGTTCTTGCGGGCCCGCAGGTCGCGTAGCACGGCCAGGCCGTCGCGCTTGGGCAGGCCCAGGTCGAGCAGCACAAGGTCGTAGGGCTGGGTGCGCAAGGCGGTGTCGGCCGCATCGCCGTCGCGCGCCCAGTCCACGGCGTAGTGCTCGGCGCGCAGCAGGTCCTGCACGGCTTCGCCGATCATGGGGTCGTCTTCAACAAGCAGGAGGCGCATGGCAATGGGTTCAATGGATCGAGGGGAATCGCCCCTCAAAGGATAGCGGTGGCGCCACGGCCCACCGCAATGCGGAGCATCCCGTTCGCCGTTTTTCTGTCACATCACTGTCACAATCATCGTGCGTCGGGCCCACTGCCCGACCCTCAGTTCGATCCATACCAACAGAGAACAAGGAGCAAGATCGATGGCATTCCACAAGATTCGGTTCATTTCCGCCGCGGCCGTGCTGGCCGCGCTGTCGGCAGGCGCCCAGGCACAGGGCGCGGTCAACGCGCTGTGCAGCACCGACGCCCCCTGGTGCGAAGCCGCCGCCAAGGAGTTCACCAGGAAGACCGGCATCAAGGTCAACCAGGCCCACAAAGGCACGGGCGAGATCGCGGCCCAATTGCGCGCCGAGGCCAACAACCCCAAGACCGACATCTGGTGGGGCGGCACGGGCGACCCTTTCCTGCAAGCGGCCGAGCAGGGCCTTCTGGCCGAATACCGCCCGGCCTACCTGCATGACCTGCACGGCTGGAGCGTGCGCCAGTACGCGATGTCGGGCCACCAGGTGGGGGGCTTCTACAGCTCGGCCATCGGCTTTGGCTACAACACCGAGACGCTCAAGAAGAAAAAGCTGCCCGAGCCGCAGTGCTGGGCCGATGTGATCAAGCCCCAGTACAAGGGCGAAGTGGAAATCTCGCACCCTGCTTCCAGCGGCACGGCCTACACGGTGATCGCGGGGCTGGTGCAGCTCATGGGCGAGGAGAAGGCCTTCGACTACCTCAAGGCGCTGCACAAGAACACCACCACCTACACCCGCAGCGGCCAGGCGCAGGCACCCAACGTGGCCAAGGGCGAGGTGGGCGTGGGCATCACCTTCATGTTCAACTTCGAGAAGTGGAAGGCCGACAAGTACCCGGTCAAGACCCAGGCGCCTTGCGAAGGCACCAGCTACGAGGTGGGCGGCATCGCGCTGGTGAAAGGCGCGCGCAACATGGAGAACGCCAAGAAATACTACGACTGGCTGATGAGCCCCGAAGGCCAGGCCGTGGGCGCCCAGGTCGGCAGCTACCAGGTGCCCGCCAACAAGAGCTTCAAGATGGACCCGCGCATCCCGACGCTGGACAACGTCAAGCTCATCAAATACGACTTCGAGAAATACGGCAAGGCCGCAGAGCGCAGGCGCCTGATCGACCGCTGGACCAAGGAAGTGGAGGCGCTGCCGCGCTGATGCGCGCAGCCCGCCGCAGGATCTTTTCCGACGGCGGGCCTCCCCCACGGCTTACCCCAGGCGCACCGGCACGAAGATCTTGTCGCCGTTGCGCTCGATGAGCAGCGCCACCGACTTGCCCGCCTTGGCCATGGCCGTGCGCACCTGCTCGATGTTCCGGGCCGGCGCGCCGTTGATGGCCAGCAGCACGTCGCCCGGCTGCACACCGGCCGCCGCGGCGGGGCCCCGCGCCTGCTCGATCACCAGGCCCTCGCTCACACCCACCTCGCGGCGCTCCTGCGGGTCCAGCGGGCGCAGCGACAGCCCCAGCTGGCCCTTGCCCACGGCATCGTCGTTGCGCGCCTGCTTGCTGGCCTTGTCGCTGGAATCACCCAGCGTGGCGGTCAGCTCCAGCGGCTTGCCCTGGCGCCACACCGAGAGCCTGGCCTGCTGGCCCGGCTGCGCCTGCCCCACCCAGGCGGGCAGGTCGCCCGAGGCCACGATGGGCTGGCCATCCACCTGGCGGATCACGTCGCCGGCCTGCAGGCCCGCCTTGTCGGCCGGGCTGCCCTTGCTGACGCTGGCGACCAGGGCGCCCTCGGGCTTGTCGAGCGCGAACGATTCCGCAAACGCCTGGTTCACCTCCTGCACGGCCACACCGAGCTGCGCGTGGCGCACCTTGCCGGTGGCGACGATCTGGTCCTTGATCTTGGCCGCCAGCTCGATGGGGATGGAGAAGGACACGCCCTGGTAGCCGCCCGAGCGGCTGTAGATCTGCGAGTTGATGCCCACCACCTCGCCGCGCGCATTGAACAGCGGCCCGCCCGAGTTGCCGGGGTTCACGGCCACATCGGTCTGGATGAAGGGCACCAGGCTGTCGTCGGGCAGCGAGCGGCCCTTGGCGCTGACCACGCCCGCCGTCACGCTGTTCTCGAAGCCGAAGGGCGAGCCGATGGCCAGCACCCATTCGCCCACCTGCAGGTCGCGCGTGCTGCCCAGGCGCACGGTGGGCAGGTTCTTGGCGTCGATCCTGAGCACGGCCACGTCGGTCTTGGGATCGGAGCCCAGCACCTTGGCCCGGAACTCGCGCCGGTCGGTGAGCTTGACGATGACCTCGCTCGCGCCCTTGACCACATGGGCGTTGGTCAGCACCAGGCCGTCGGGGCTCACGATGAAGCCCGAGCCCTGGCCGTGCGTGGGCACGTTGGGCTGGCCCTGCGCACCCCCGCCGGGAAAACCGAACTGGCGGAAGAACTCGTAGAACGGATCGTTCGGGTCGATCTGCGGGCCCCGGCGCTGGCGCGCTGTGGGCTGCCCTTCGTCATCGTCCTCGTCGTCATTGGCCATCGCCGTCTTGGTGCTGCCCGTCACGCTGATGTTGACGACGGCAGGGCCGTTCTGCGCGGTGATCTGCGCGAAGCTGGGCAGCGCGCCGCCCGGGGCCGCCGGGGTCTGGGCCACGATGGGCGCGGAGGGGGTCAGGGCCCGGGCCTGGTGCCCCGTGATGAGGCCCGCGCCGGTGGCACCCACCGCGCCTGCGGCCACCAGGGCCAGGATGAGGCGGCGGGGGGTGGAGGTCAGCGTCGTGGTGTTCATGGTGTGGTGCCTTTCCCATCGGAGTTGCGATGGAGGGCAGTGTGGGCACCAACACTTAGACCAAACTTAGAGCCGGGAACGCGCCAGGCTCGGCGCGTCGAACGTTGCCGCCTGTTGTGGTGCTCCTCCTCGTGCTGCCTGCGACACGGCGCCCGGCCAGAACCGCTTCGGCGGGCTTTGCGAGCCGCTTCGGGGCGACCCAGGCTACACCGCCCCGCGCCCCTTCTGGCTCTCGAAGTACACCACCTTGCGGGCGCGCATCACGTCGCCCAGCGGCCGGTGCGCCGCCAGTGCCTGCCAGGGGTCGAACACGGCGGCCTCCACCTCGGCGGCCAGCGCGGGGTCGGCCGCAGGATCCTGCCGGGGCAGGGTCAGCCGGGCCACGGTGGTGTAGGGTGTGGGCCAGTCCACGCTGGCATCTTCGATGGGGGTGGTGGCCTCGTCCACGAAGGGCTGCAGTTGCAGGTCCCACACCAGGTCCTGCTGGCGCAGGCGGGCCGAAAACTCGGCGTTCCAATCGTCCTGCACCTGGGTGACCGGCGCGCCGTTGGAGGCATGGGGCAGCAGGCGCACACGCACCGCATAGGGCCCACACGCGATGGGCGCGGCACTGTGCACGGCATGGGCGGCAAAGCCCCCGAAGGGCCGGCCGAAGGTCTTGACCGTCTTGGCGATCTGCCTGGCGGCCCCCAGCAGCCCGTGGCGCTGCACCAGGAACTTGATCAGCGCGCCGCCGCCATGCGAGGCAGCCACCACAAAGTCCACGAACTCGCCGCTTTGGGGAAAGGCGAACTTCTCCTGGTTGATGAGCGTGAAGTCCTGGCTTTTGGCGGGCCCGTTGCCCAGGGCGGAATCGCCCTTCACCCCCAGCACGCTGAACGAAAAGCCCCGGATGTCGGGCTTGCGGTCGGAGGTCTTGTCCATGCCGCCATTGCTCAGCCGCACCCGCACGTCGTACTGTGCGGGCTGGGCAAACAGCCCGTGGGACGCAAACGCAGGCAGATCGCCCAGCACCTGCAGCTGGCCCCGCGCGGCGGTGAGCTGCTTGCGGTGCAGGCCACGGCCATTGCCGTACTTGTGCGACTTGCGCGCCTGTAGTTCGGCGAACTGGCGGGCATACCCGGCAAAGCGCCGGGCTTCGTCGGGCGCCACCACTTCCTTCCAGTCAGTGCTGGGTGCAACGGTTGTATCCATGAGCGACCTCGGTTGAAAGCCAGGTGGCATGGTAGCGCGACCTGCCGAAAATCGGGACCCTCGCCGGCCACCGCGCTCAGCGGCTGCGAAACCGGTACACGATCGCGCCCCGCACCACCTCCCCGGGCGCCAACCAGCGCATGGGAAAGGCGGCGTGGTTGGGCGCATCGGGGTACTCCATGGGTTCCAGGCAGATACCGTCACCCGGCTGCCAGAGCCAGTTGCCCTGCCGCGCGCCACGGCCCCGGTCCCGCGCCGGGTCCGCCTTCAGGCCATGGCCCGCATAGACCTGCACGCCGGGCGCTGTGCTCCAGACCTCCATCGCACGGCGGCTGACGGGCTCGCTCAGCAGCGCGGCCAGCCGAAGGCCCGACGGGGTGATGGATGACACGGGCGGCGCACGGGATGCATCCGGCTCGTCCAGCACCAGGTAGTGGTCCAGCCCGCCGGCCTGGGCCAGTTGTTCGCTGGGCACCGCCACAGCATCGCCCACGCGGCGGGCCTCGCGGAAGTCGAATGGCGTGCCCAACACGCCAGCCAGCGCGCCCGTGGGGCACACGTCGGCGGCCAGCGGCACATAGCGGCTGGCGGGCACCTGCAGGGTGTGGCCGTGGGTACTGCCACGGCCCGCCAGGTTGAAGAACGCATGCCCGGTGAGGTTCAGCACGGTGGGTGCGTACAGCGCCTCGGCCGTCCAGGCCATGTGCAGCGCGTTGTCGGCCGTGACCTGCAAGCGAAGCTGCAGGCGCACCGTGCCCGGCACACCGTCGTCTTCGGTGCGAAAGGTGTGGCCCAGGGTGAGCGCATCGTCCCGCACCTCCTCCACCGCAAACACCTGGAAGCGGCTGCCCCGTGGCCCGCCATGGTGGTGGTGGGGACCGCTGTTGGTGGGCAATTGCAAAAGCGAACCATCCGGCAGGGTCAGCTTGCCTGCGCGCAAACGCCCGGCCCAGCGCCCGATCAATGCGCCCATGGAGAGCTGGCCGTCCAGGTAGCCCTGCAGGCTGTCGTAGCCCAGCGCCACATCGGCCAGGCCACCCTGCCCGTCGGGCACCGCCACCTGCACCAGGCGGGCGCCGTAGTTGCTCACGGCCACCTGCAGCCCGCCCGCGCCACGCAGGGTGAACAGGTCGGTGCGCTGGCCGTGGAGCTCTTGTTGAAACGCTTCGCGGGAAAGGGAGTAAGCCATGGCCGCAAGTTTAGGGGGCCTCTATTTGGCGGCGGGTGGCGCGGCTGGCGCATCGCGCGTCACCAGCCAGATGCCCGCGCACACCAGCACCAGGGCCAGCAGGTTCTTCCACTCCCACAGCGCCTCGCCCAGGAACAGCGCCGACAGCGCCGCGCCAAAGATCGGCACGGTGAAGTTGAACACCGTGACCTGGCTCACGCGGTTGTGTTTGAGCAGGATGCTCCACAGCGAGAACGCGGCCGACGACAACAGCGCCAGGTACACCAGCAGCGCGGTGGAGCCCCACGTGAAGCCCGTGAGCGACCCGCCCAGACCCCAGCCGATGGCCAGCAGCGCCACGCCACCCAGGCCCAGTTGCCAGCCGGTCATCACCACCGAATCCATGCGCTGCGAAACCTGTTTACCGTAGATGCTGGCGGCAGCCAGCACCAAGGCAGCGATCACCACAAAGCCTTCGCCCAGCAGCGTGAAGTCCATGTCCAGCGTGCCGCGCCCCAGGTTCACCACCATCACGCCCACGAAGCCCACCACGCAGCCCCAGAGCTTGGCGTGGCTCAGGCGGTCGTTGTGATAGACCCAGTGCGCCAGCAGCACGCTGAAGAAGGTGCCGGTGGCATTCATGATGGAGCCCTTGACCCCCGTGGTGTAGGCCAGCCCCACGTAGAAGAACACGTACTGCAGCGTGGTCTGGGACAGACCCAGCACCACCAGCTGGCGTGCGCTGCCCGCCCCCAGGTTCACGATGGGCTTGCGCTGCGCCAGCGCCCAGGCCAGCAAGATGAGCCCCGCCCCCAGAAAGCGCCAGCCGGCGAACACCAGCTGCGAGGGAATGTCGCTCCTGGCAATGCCGAACCAGGCGTAGCCGGTCTTGATGGCGGGATAGGAGCTGCCCCAGAGCAGGCAGCACAGCAGCGCCAGCGCCACCAGGACCTTGCGGTCGGAAAAACGGGTGTGACCCATGTGAGTTCAGCTCTCTCTAGTGACACAGCCCGTGCAAGGACGGGCTGTGTGGGAGGAGGCTCGCAGCTCCAGGACGCAAACTGCAAGACCACGGTTTCTGCTATCCATTGCGCTACGCACCACCCCCAACGCATGCAAAGGGCGCAGCCCAGGCGAGGGCAGCCGCGCAAGGGCCGCCCCGCCGCGCTGGCTGCGTCCCACTCCCGTAGCGCGCAGCGCGTAGAGAGACGGGGAAGGCGCGAAGCGACTCAGGGGGTGTCACTTCAAGTCACCGGCGCGGGGTTGAACAGCACCAGCGCGTTGTGCAGCTTCCACTGCTCGGCCCAGGTCTTCTTGCGGCCGCTGGCCACGTCGAGCAGCAGGTGGAACATCTCCCAGCCCAGGTCTTCAATGCTGGCCTCGCCGTCGGCGATCTTGCCGGCGTTGATGTCCATCAGGTCATTCCAGCGGCGGGCCAGGTCGGTGCGCGTGGCCACCTTGACCACGGGGCATTCGGCCAGGCCGTAGGGCGTGCCCCGGCCGGTGGTGAACACGTGCAGGTTCATGCCAGCGGCCAGCTGCAGCGTGCCGCAGATGAAGTCGCTGGCGGGCGTGGCGGCGTACACCAGGCCGCGCTGGTCACGGTGCAGCTTCTCGCCCGGGGCCAGCACGTGCGAGATCGGAGCAGTGCCGCTCTTGATGATGGAGCCCATGGCCTTTTCGGCGATGTTGGACAAGCCACCGGCCTTGTTGCCCGGCGTGGTGTTGGCGGCGCGGTCCACGCGGCCCCGGTCGAGGTACTGGTCGTACCAGCCCAGTTCGCGCACGATGGACTGGGCCACTTCGGGCGTGGCGGCGCGGCTGGTGAGCTGCTCCACGGCATCGCGCACCTCGGTGTTTTCACTGAACATCACGGTGGCGCCGGCGCGCACCAGCAGGTCGGCGCAAAAGCCCACGGCCGGGTTGGCGGTGACGCCCGAGAACGCATCGCTGCCACCACACTGCACGCCCAGCACCAGCTCGCTGGCGGGGATGGTCTCGCGGCGGCGGGCGTTCAGCCGTGTGAGGTGCGGGCGCGCGCTTTGCACGATGTGGTCGAGCATGGACATGAAGCCCACATGCTCTTCGGCCTGCAGGCACACGGTCTCCGGGCCCAGCGCCGCATCACGCTCGTCGGTGATGGGAAAGCTGCCCGGGGGCAACAGGCGGTCGGGCTGAAGCTTTTCGCAGCCCAGGCTCACCACCATGACCTCACCCCCAAAGTTGGGATTGAGGCTGATGTTGCGCAGGGTGCGGATGGGGATGATGGCGTCGGGCGCATCGATGGCCACGCCGCAGCCATAGGTGTGCTCCAGGCCGATCACGTCATCCACCTGCGGGTACAGCGGCAGCAGCTCCGCCTTGATGCGGCGCACCGCCAGGGCCACGACCCCCGCCACACACTGCACGGTGGTGGTGATGGCCAGGATGTTGCGCGTGCCCACCGAGCCGTCTGCGTTGCGGTAGCCCTCGAAGGTGTAGCCCGTGAGCGGTTCGAGCACGGGCGGCTTCACGGTGGCCATGGGCAGACCTTCGAGCGCGCGGGCCGAAGGCATCTGCAGCAGGCGCTCGTGCACCCAGCTGCCTGCCGGGATGGGCTTGAGCGCGTAGCCGATGGGCACGTTGTAGCGGCGCACCACCTCCCCTTCGGCCATGTCCGTCAACGCCACCTTGTGGCCTTGGGGCACCTTGTCGCGCAGGGTGACGCCCGCGCCCGGCACGCCCTCGGGCAGCACCGTGCCTGCGGGCAGGCCACCGTCGTTGGCGACGATGGCGACGTTGTCGTCCGCGTGCATGCGGATGGTGAGGGGTTCTCGCATCGGGTCGTTCACTTCATGTCCGCTTCGTGTTTTGCACGGCCGTGCTCATCCACCGGCCTTCAGCACCAGGTCCGGCAACCACATCGAAAACTGTGGCACGTAGGTCACCAGCATCAGCGCCACGATGAGTGCGCTGTAGAACGGCCAGATGGTCTTCATCACCTCGCCCACGGAGATGCCGCCGATGGTGCAGCCGATAAACTGCGTGGTACCCACCGGCGGCGTGTTCAGGCCCAGCGCGCAGTTGATGAGCATGACGATGCCGAACTGCTCGGTGGTCATGCCGAATTGCTGGCAGATGGGCAGGAAGATGGGCGTGCAGATGAGGATGGTGGCCGCCATGTCCAGGAAGGTGCCGAGCACGAACAGGATGATGTTCACGCACAGGAAGATCACCCAGGGCGAGGTGCTCATGGACTTGAGCGCATCGCCCGTCAGCTCGGCCACGCCGTACAGGCCGATCAGGTAGCCGAACATGGACGAGATGCCGATCAGCAGCAGCACGGTGCCCGTGGTCTTGACGGCCTTGGAGGCGGCCTTGAGGAACTGTTCGCGCGTGAGCTTCTTGTAGACGAAGACCGACAGCACCAGGGCCCACACCACGGCCACCGAGGCTGATTCGGTGGCCGTGAACGCCCCCGACAGAATGCCCGCGATGATGATGACCACCACCGCCAGCCCGGGGACTGACGCTCTGAAGGAGATCCACACGATCTCCCAGCCGGGGAAGGTGCCCGCAGGGTAGCCGCGCTTGACGGCCACCAGGTAGGCCGCCAGCAGATTGCACACCGTGAGCAGCAGCGCCGGCACGATGCCCGCGAGGATCAGCGCCGCGATGCTCACCTTGCCGCCGGCGGCCAAGGTGAAGATGATCAGGTTGTGCGACGTGGGCATGAGCGCGCCCACCAGCGAGGCGTGCGTGGTCACGTTCACCGCGTAGTCAGCGTGGTAGCCCTCTTTCTTCATCTGCGGGATGAGCACGGCGCCCATGGCGGACACGTCGGCCACGGGCGAACCCGACACACCGCCGAACAGCGTGCAGGCGAGCACATTGCTCATGCCCAGACCGCCGCGCACATGGCCGGCCACGCTCTTGGCAAAGTCCACGATGCGGTCGGCGATGCCGCCGTACATCATGATCTCGCCCGCGAAGATGAAGAACGGGATCGCCAGGAACGAAAACGGATTCATGCCCGAAATCATCTGCTGGAAGCCCACGGCCAGCGGCAGGCCTTCATACAGGATGGTGGCCAGCGACGACAGGCCGATGGAAAACGCCACGGGCACGCCCAGCAGCAGCAGGAGCGTGAAGGTCACGCACAGAATGGTCAACGCCATGATGGTGGAATCTTTACAGGAACGTTAGGGTGCTGGGCGGTACGCAGGGATTGCTTCGATCGTCCCCGGGGCGCTCCGCATGCGGCGGGCGTGACCCAGGCCAGGGCAGCCGAGCCAGGGCCGCCCCGCCGCGAGGGCTGCGTCCCCCTGCTCGCGTGGCGCAGCCATGCGAGAGCGGGGGGAAGCGCTGAAAGCGCTCAGGGGGGTGTGCTTCATCTCAATGCCAGGCGGGCTCGACCTCTGTCCCGCGGACCAGGGCAATGATGTGCTCCAGGGAGAACATCGCCACCAGCACGCCAGCGAGCGCGGGGGGAACGTACTTGAACGCTTCGGAGATGCCGAGCGTGGGAATCTTGTAGGGCGCCACGGACTCGGCCAGCACGCCGCAGTTCCAGGCCATGACCACGCCGAAGACCAGCACCAGCACGTGGATCACGATTTCCAGCTTGTGGCGCAGCCAGTCGGGCGCCAGTACCAGGAACGATTCGAGGCCGATATGGCCCGCGTCACGCACACCCACCGCCATGCCCAGCATGGTGACGTACAACACCAGCAGCACCGCGCCGCTTTCGGCCCAGGTCGGCGTGTTGTTGAAGATGTAGCGGCCGATGACCTGGTAAAGCACGGCGCAGACCAGCAGCACCAGCCCCGCCGCCCCCAGTTGCAGACAAGAGCGCGCGATGAAGGCGCAAAGACGCGTGTACATAGAGAACATTCAGAAGACGGAAGGAGGGACCCGCCACAGGACGCACGGCCCTGCGGCATGGAACGCCAGGATTACTGCACCGCGTCGATGCGCTTGACCATGTCCTGGAGCTTGGGGTCCTTCAGGAACTTGTCATACACCGGCTTCATCGCGGTCTTGAAGGCCGCCTTGTCGATCTCCACGATCTGTGCGCCGCCGGCCTTGACGGTGGCCAGGGACTTTTCTTCACGCTCGTCCCAGATCTTGCGCATGAAGCCCACCGATTCCTTGGCGGCGGCGCGGATGGCCTTCTGGTCGTCGGCGCTCAGCGTGTCCCACACGCGCTTGCTGAACAGCAGGATCTCGGGCGCCATCGAGTGCTCGGTCTTGTTGAAGTACTTGGCCACTTCGAAGTGGCGCGAGCTTTCGTAGCTGGGGTAGTTGTTTTCGGCGGCGTCCACCAGGCCGGTCTTGAGCGCGGTGTAGACCTCGCCGAAGGGCATGGGGGTGGCGTTGGCGCCCATGGCCTCGAGCAGGGACACCCACAGGTCGCTCTGCTGCACGCGCACCTTCAGGCCCTTGACGTCGGCCAGGGTCTTGACGGGCTTCTTCACGGTGTAGATCGAGCGCGCGCCGCTGTCGTAGAAGGCCAGGCCCACGAAGCCCTGCGATTCGCAGTCCTTCAGGATCTCGTCGCCGATGGCGCCATCGAGCACCTTGCGCATGTGTTCCTTGTCGCGGAACAGGAAGGGCATGGTGGGCACCATGGTGGCGGGGCAGATGTTGTTCATGGGCGCGACGTTCACGCGCGTCATGGCGATGGCGCCCAGCTTGGTCTGCTCGATGGTGTCCTTCTCGATGCCCAGGGAGCCCTTGGCGTACACCTTGATGCCGTGCTTGCCGCCCGTGGCCTTGGACAGCGTCTCGCCCATGTGGCGCACGGCCAGCACGGTGGGGTAGTCCTCGGGGTGGATGTCCGACGAGCGGAATTCCGTGGCCTGCGCGGTGAGGCCGCCGAGCACGATGCTGGCGGCAAACGCCACGCGGCCCATCAATTGGGGAATTTTCATGGTTGTCTCCTGGGTTGAAGTGTTGTGAATGGGGGAGAGTTCCGAAGCCTGTTGTCTTCAGGCGCTCCGATAGGGTGTTTCCGGCAACCCCGCCACGCCGGGGCGGGTGGCAAAAATGGCGCCGCCCAGCGCCACGTCGTCGCCCTGGGGCTGCCCGGGGCGGATGGAGGTGATGAACAGCACGTCCAGCCCCGGGCCGCCGAAGCTGCACATCGAGGGCTTGCTGGTGGGCACGGCGATGGACCGGTCCAGCCGGCCGTCGGGCGTGAAGCGGTGCACCACGCCAGCGTCGTTGCCGCAGATCCAGTAGCAGCCGTCGGCATCCACCGCGCCGCCGTCGGGCCGGCCGGGCAGATCGCGCATGTCCACGAACAGCGAGCGTTCGCCCAGGGACCCATCGTCGTGCAATGGCAGCTGCCAGATCTGCTGCACGCTCGGGTGGCTGTCGCTCAGGTACAGGGTCTTGCCGTCGGGGCTGAAGCCCAGGCCGTTCTGCGTGACCAGTCCCTGCACCTGCGGTGCCGACAGGCCGCGCTGTCCGTCCATGCGGTACAGGCTGCCCGCGGCCTGCGCCAGCGACATGTCGCGCACCATGGTGCCCGCCCAGAAGCGGCCCTGGCGGTCGCAGCGGCCGTCGTTGAAGCGCATGCCGGGCCGGGGGTGGTCCACGCCGGCCAGCAGGGTGGCGGCCAGGGTGCCTCCCACTTGGGGCTGCAGGTGAAAGACGCCCGTGTCCATGCCTGCGATCAGCCCGCCGGCCGCATGCAGCGCGATGCAGGCGGGGCGCTCCACCGTCTCCCAGCTTTGCACGCGCTGGTCCGCATAGGTCCAGCGGTGCAGCTGGCGGCCTTCGATGTCCACCCAGTAGAGCGCCTGCTCGGCGGGGTTCCAGACGGGGCTTTCGCCCACCTGGTCGCGGTGGTCGGGCAGCAGCAGGTCCACGGGGGGCGTCATCGGGGCGCTCATTCGAAGGGACCCGTGCGCACGAACGGGCCGCCCTGGTAGATCACGGCGGGGTCGGTCAGGTCGGGGTGCGGGTCGGCCGCCTCGACCTTGGCGCGGAAGGGCTCGGAGCTGTCCTGCGGCCGGTAGCCGATGTGGCGCGCCAGCGTGTTGTCCCACCAGGTGGTGGTGTTGTCGCCCATGCCGTAGATGGTGCTGTGGCCCACCACCGGAGCGGTCAGGCTGGCGACCACCAGGCGCTCCAGGTCGTCATAGCTCATCCAGGTGGCGAGCATCCGGCGGTTGCGGGGTTCCGGGAACGAGGAGCCGATGCGCAGGCACACCGTCTCGATGCCATGGCGGTCGAAGTAAAAACGGGAGAGGTCTTCGCCAAACGCCTTGGACAGGCCGTACAGGCCGTCGGGCCGGGCCGGGTCCTTGAGGCCCACCACCTCGTCTTGCCGGTAGAAGCCGGTGACGTGGTTGGAACTGGCGAACACCACCCGCTTGACGCCCTGCTTGCGCGCCGCCTCATACAGGTTGTAGGCACCGATGATGTTGGCCTGCAGGATCGGCTCCCAGGGCTGTTCGGTGGACACGCCGCCCAGGTGCACCACGGCATCGACCCCCTCCAGCAGCGCGAGCATGGCACCGGCATCCTCCAGCCGCGCGGGGCGCACCTCTTCCCCCGCGCCTTCCTGGCCCAGGTCGGCCACGTCGGACAGGCGCAAGGTGCCGCAGTAGGCCTTCAGGCGCGTGCGCAGCTCGCGCCCCAGCCCCCCGGCCGCCCCGGTCAGTAACAAGCGTTGGAAACGGATGGCGGTGGGATGGCAAGGCATGGCGGTTACAAAGGCGGGGGTTCTTGGTACAGTGGCAACAGATTCTGTTGAACGTCATCAGTTGTCGTACAACAAAAATGCAATGTACTGCTTCTCCCCACGGCGCCACATAGGGATAACACCAAGAGATGAACACCGATACCGCGCTTCGCCGCAAGCCTCGCACCCTGGCCCTGGAACTGGTCGATTCCCTGGGGGACCGCATCCGCGATGGCAGCCTGGCACTGGGCGACAAGCTCCCCACCGAAGCGGCCATCATGGCCGAGTTCAGCGTCAGCCGCACCGTCGTGCGCGAGGCGATTTCCAAGCTGCAGGCCTCCGGCCTGGTGGAAACACGGCACGGCATCGGCACCTTTGTGCTGGGGCTGGGGCAGGCACCGGGCTTCAAGATCACCCCCGACCAGTTCAGCACGCTGCGCGACGTGATCGCGGTGCTGGAGCTGCGCATCGGCGTGGAAACCGAGGCGGCCGCATTGGCCGCCCAGCGCCGCACCGAGGCCAACCTGAAGGCCATGCGCGAGGCGCTTGATGCGGTGGCCGCCGCCGTGGATGCCGGCCGCGACGCGGTGGCGGCGGATTTCCAGTTCCACCTGGAAATTGCGCGCGCCACGCAGAACAGCCATTTCGCCGAACTGATGGGCACGCTGGGCAGCATGATCATCCCGCGCGCGCGGCTGGCCTCACCGGATTCGGGGGACGATGAACGGCGCCAGTACCTGCGCCGCGTCAATGGCGAACACGAAAGCATCTACGACGCCATCGTGGGCCAGGACCCCGACGCCGCGCGGGCCGCCATGCGCACCCATCTGGCCAACAGCCGCGAGCGCAGGCGGCGCGCGCAGGCCGAGGCGAGTTGACGCGCCCGCGCCGTGGGCATCGGCCCTCTCGCCTGTCTGATGCGAAGTATCCGGTTGTCTCATCAGTACTAACCCGCAGGTCTGAGAGGTCTCAAATGTTGTACGATGACATACAACAAGGCTTTCAAGCCCGTTTGCCGCACGACGGCAGATGGCGGCGGGCACCTGCGGGCGAGCTGCCCGCGCCGCGCCACCGCCACCCGGCCTTGCGGTACGCTGCGCAGCCACAGCCCGTCGGCGCCCCGCCACGGGCCCTGGGCGCGGCGCGGCATTCCGCCGAGGGCAGGCACTGCCTTCCGCACACCCTTTTCACTTCACTCACCAACCCACCACAGCCATGCATGCAAACCTGATCGGCGGCGCCTGGACAGACGGCGTCCGCACCTATAGCAACACCAACCCCTCGGACACCCGCGACGTGATCGGCGACTACGCCGTGGCCAGTCGCGAGCAGGCGCTGGAGGCCGTGTCGGCAGCCCACGCGGCCTTCCCGGCCTGGAGCGTGTCCACGCCCCAGCAGCGTTTTGACATCCTGGACGCGGTGGGCAACGAGATCATCGCCCGCAAGGCCGAGCTCGGTGACCTGCTGGCACGCGAAGAAGGCAAGACCCTGCCCGAGGCGATTGGCGAAGTGGGCCGCGCGGCCGCCATCTTCAAGTTCTTCGCCGGCGAGGCGCTGCGCCCCGGTGGCGAAGTGATGCCGTCCGTGCGCCCCGGCGTGGGCATCGAGATCACGCGCGAGCCCCTGGGGGTGATCGGCATCATCACGCCGTGGAACTTCCCCATCGCCATCCCGGCCTGGAAGATCGCCCCGGCACTGGCCTATGGCAACTGCGTGGTGTTCAAGCCCGCCGAAGTGGTGCCCGGCTCCGCCTGGGCGCTGGCCGACATCCTGCACCGCGCGGGCCTGCCGGCCGGCGTGTTCAATCTGGTGATGGGCCGCGGCTCGGACGTGGGCCAGGTGCTGCTGGAAGATGAGCGCATCGCGGGCGTGAGCTTCACCGGATCGGTGGGCACGGGCCAGCGCGTGGCGGCGGCCTGCGTGCCGCGCGGCGCCAAGGTGCAACTGGAGATGGGCGGCAAGAACCCCTTCGTGGTACTGGACGACGCCGACCTGGCCGTGGCCGTGGGCGCTGCGGTGAACAGCGGCTTCTTCTCCACCGGCCAGCGCTGCACCGCCAGCAGCCGCGTGATCGTGACCGAGGGCATCCACGACCGTTTCGTGGCCGCCATGGTCGAGAAGATGAAGACCCTGAAGGTGGACGACGCGCGCAAGGCCGGCACCGACATCGGCCCCGTGGTGGACGACCGCCAGCTGGCGCAGGACCTGGAATACATCGGCATCGGCCGGCAGGAGGGGGCCAAGCTCGCCTACGGCGGCGAGGCCCTGGAGAAGAACGCCGACGGCGCACCCGGCTTCTACCTGCGCCCGGCCCTGTTCACCGAGACCACGCCTGGCATGCGCATCAACCGCGAAGAGATCTTCGGCCCCGTGGTGAGCGTGTTGCGCGCGAAGAACTACGACGAAGCGCTGGCCCTGGCCAACGACACGCCCTTCGGCCTGGCCAGCGGCATCGCCACCACCAGCCTCAAGCACGCCACGCACTTCAAGCGCCACGCGCAAGCCGGCATGGTGATGGTGAACCTGCCCACGGCGGGCGTGGACTACCACGTGCCCTTCGGCGGCCGCAAGAGCAGCAGCTACGGCCCGCGCGAGCAGGGCCGCTACGCCGCCGAGTTCTACACGACGGTGAAGACCGCCTACACGCAGGCCTGAACCGGGGGCCTTCCCGCATCACCGGCCCTGCGGACGGTGGTGCGCGGGCACGGCGCACCACCCGCCGGGTTTTGAGCAAAATGGCTCGCAAGCGCTCATGGGTAAAACGCCGACAGCTATTCTATTGATAGCAACCAATGCCTATGCTGGTGGTGGTGTGCCCGGCAACCGGGAGCGAGAACATGCCAGGGGCGGCACGCCCACCGTCCGCGAGCCGCCACGCGGCAGGGCCCGGCAAAGATAAAGCCGCAGGGCGGACTCCAAAAATGTATCCAATGGTTACACTGACGATGCCGCCTTGTTTCACGGGCGGCAGTGTCCATCCCTGCCCTCTCTTCTTCATCCCCCGCACGGGGAATCTGCGCCATGAAAATCTCCCCCCTCTTCGCCGCCCTGGCCCTTGTTCTTTCGGCCAGCAGCGCGGTGCACGCCGCAGATGACTACAACCGCCCACCCGCGGGCGACGCGCAGTTTCGCCAGTGCCTGAGCCATTCCGCCAAGGTCTACCAGGGCGGCAACGAAGCCAGCCCCATCAAGGGCCAGACCAAGGCCCAGGCGTGGTGCACCTGCATGTGGAACGAAACGCCCGAGGACTTCAAGGGCAACCTGGTGACCTTCTCCGAAACCCGCAAGGGCAAGGAAACCAACAAGCTGTGCGAGAAGCACGCCGACTGGAGCGAATGAACGAGCGCCCGGGCACTGCTCACAGGCCCCATGAACAAAGCCGCCCTCGGGCGGCTTTGTTCATTGCGCAGATGACCGGAACATGCTGACGGTCTCAGGCCCGGCTGCGCAGGGTGCGGCTGAGCAAAATCACGGGAACCAGCCCCACCGCCACCAGCGCCAGCGACGGCAAGGCCGCCTCGCCCAGCCGCTCGTCGCGCGCCAGCTGGTAGGCCACCACGGCGAGGGTGTCGCTGTTGAAGGGGCGCAGCACCATCGTGGCGGGCAGCTCCTTCATCACGTCCACGAACACCAGCAGCGCGGCGGCGGCGGTGGAACGCTTGAGCAGCGGCCAGTGCACGCGCGCCAGCAGCCCGCGGCTGCCGACACCCAGCATGCGGGCCGAGTCGTCCAGGCTGAGCGGAATGCGCGCGTAGCCGCTCTGCATGGACTGCAGGGCCACCGCGCAGAACCGCACGAGGTAGGCCCAGACGATGCCAAACGCCGTGGCGGTGACGAGCGCGCCCACGCCCCACTGCGGCATGGCCGCCTGCAGCCAGCCCACGGGCAGCAGCAGGCCCACCACGATGACGGCGCCCGGCACCGCATAGCCGACGCTGGCCAGCTGCACCACGCCGCGCGTGACGGGGTCGGGCTGGCGGCGCACCGCAAAGGCCAGCGCCAGCGCGATGGCCACCGCCAGCGCGGCCGTGATGCCGCCCAGGCGCACGCTGTGCCAGGCCCATTCCATGAAGCGCTCCCACGGCAGCACCGACCAGTCGGCCGCCAGCGGCCGCAGCATGAAGGCCACTGGCGCCACGAAACCCATGACCACCGGCACCGTGCAGACCGCCCATGCCGCCCAGCGGCGCGCTCCGCGCAGCGCCAGGGGCTGCGCCTCGGCCGAGCCCGCTCGCCCGCCGCCGGTGGCAAAACGCATGCGCTTTTGCGCACGGTGCTCCATGTGCAGCAGCACCATCACCACCACCAGCAGCATGGTGGCCAGTTGCGCGGCCGCCAGGCGGTTGTCCATGGACAGCCAGGCCTTGTAGATGCCGGTGGTGAAGGTCTGGATGCCGAAATAGCTCGCCACGCCGAAGTCGGCCAGGGTTTCCATCAGCACCAGCGCCACGCCGGCGGCGACGGCGGGGCGCGCCAGCGGCAGGGCCACCGCGCGGATGCGGCGCGGCAGCGGCGCGCCCAGCAGGCGCGCGGCCTCCATGAGGTGCGCGGCACGCTCGCCCAGCGCCGTGCGCGCCAGCAGGTAGACATACGGGTACAGCGAGAAGATGAACACCCACACCGCGCCGCCCAGGCTGCGCACTTCGGGCAGGAGGCGGCCTTCGAGGCCAAAGGTGCTGCGCAGGCCCACCTGCAGGGGGCCGCTGAACTGCAGGAAGTCGGTGTACGCGTAGGCCGTCACATAGGCGGGCATGGCCAGCGGCAGCAGCAGCAGCCACTCCAGGGTGCGGCGGCCGGGAAAGTCGAACAGCGTCACGGCCGCCGCGGCGCTGGTGCCCACGATGGCGGCGCCCAGCGCTACCATCACGCTCAGCTGCAATGTGGTCCACACATAGCCGGGCAGCACGGTGGCGGCCATCTCGCGCAGGATGGCCCCGGCCTGGGCGTCGCCCTGGCCCGAGGGCGAGAACGGAAACCACGAGGCCAGCACCGCCAGCACGGGCAACGCCAGAAAGCCTGCGAACAGGACCAGGGGAATGGTGCGAAAGGCGAAGGGCGTGCGACGCAAGGGGCGGGAGCTCGGCAGAGGGGGTGGGAAGAAAACGCACACCCGCACGGACGGCAACCGGGCAACGCTCAGGAATGCAAATGCGAATTTTAAGCATTCACTCCCCTACCCCATAAAATGCAGACATGTTTCTTGAGGTCTCCCAACTCGAAGTGCGCTATGCGGGCCGTGCGCAGGCCGCGGTGCAAGGTGTCACGCTGGGCCTGCACGCAGGCGATATCGGCGTGCTGATCGGCCCCTCGGGCTGCGGCAAGACGACGCTGCTGCGCGCGGTGGCGGGGCTGGAGCCGGTGAGCGGCGGCGAAATCCGGCTGACCAAGGGCCTCGTGAGCAGTGCCGCGCTGAGCGTGCCGCCCGAACTGCGGCGCATCGGCATGGTGTTCCAGGACTACGCCCTGTTTCCGCACCTGTCGGTGGGCCGCAACGTGGCGTTCGGCATCCACGCGCTGCCCCGGGCCGAGCAGGCCGCGCGCGTGACCGAGGTGCTTCAGCTGGTGGGGCTGGAAGGCAGCGAGAACCGCTTTCCGCACGAACTCTCCGGAGGCCAGCAACAGCGCGTGGCGCTGGCACGCGCCCTGGCGCCGCGCCCGCAGCTCATGCTGCTGGACGAGCCCTTCTCCAACCTCGACGTGGACCTGCGCGAGCGCCTCGCGCACGAGGTGCGCGGCATCCTCAAGGCCGCGGGCGCCACGGCGCTGTTCGTCACGCACGACCAGTTCGAGGCCTTTGCCATCGGCGATGTGATCGGCGTGATGCACGAGGGCCGCCTGCACCAGTGGGACGACGCGTACACCCTGTACCACCGCCCCGCCACGCGCTTCGTGGCCGACTTCATCGGGCACGGCGTGTTCGCCCCCGCCACGCTGGTGCAGCGCGGCAACAACGTGGTGGCGCAAACGCCCCTGGGCGAACTGACCGACCTGGACGAATGCCCCCTGCCCGCCAGCTACCCCGGCGGCGAATGCGATGTGCTGCTGCGCGCCGACGACATCGTGCACGACGACGATGCGCCGGTGCAGGCGCAGATCGTGCGCAAGTCGTTCCGGGGCGCCGAATTCCTCTACACGCTGCGCCTGGCCAGCGGCCAGACCATGCTGGCCCACGTGCCCAGCCACCACGACCACGCCCTGGGCGAATGGATCGGCATCCGCGCGCAGGTGGACCATGTGGTGACCTTTCCCCGCGAGTGACGGCGTGCGCGGCCCGATGCCGCGTCAGTCCAGGAACCGTGCGGCCATCCCGGGCACGGGCACCAGGCAGGTCTCGGAGCGCCCCCATATCCGGTAGCGGTTGCGCGCCACCCGGCGGTATATCGCGTCGCGCACGGGCGCGGGCACCAGCCATCCCAACCAGGCCAGGCGCCAGGGCCACCCCAGGCGGTGCAGCACGCGCAGGATGGCCGCCGTGTGCTGCCAGCTGCGGCCATCCTCCATGACGAGCAGGGTCTGCAGCCCATCCACCTGCAGGCCCGCGCCGGCCAGCAGCCGCCGGCCGGTGGCGCCCTGCATGGAGGCGAAACGGATGCGCCCCGCGCGGTCGTGCCGCAGCAGGAACCGCACCCAGCCGTTGCACAGCAGGCACTGCGCGTCGAACACCACGATCATGGAGGAAGCCCCTCTGTGGCTGGCACGACCAGGTGGCCCCGGTAGTGAACCACCCGCCCCACCCACGGCATGGTGGCCTGCACGTGGAAATGCAGGGTATCGCCCCGCCCGGTCTCCTCGGCCACCACGCGCGGGCGCAGCCACGCGGGGCAAGGGATGCCCAGGAAATGCAGGTGCTGCAAGCGCATGACCAGCCGGCCCTGCTGTTCATCGAGCACGAAGCCCAGCCGCGCGGCCCCCAGATGCTCCACCACCCGGCCGCCGGATTCGCGCAGGGTGGAGCGCATGGTCCGCGCGGGGAAGCAACGCGTCCACACCTCGGCGCCGGGAGTGGCATCCAGCTCGAAGACGATGTCGCCCTGGACCGGGCGCAGTGGCGCCCCCAGCGCCCACGCGAGCAGGCGGCCCATCGCGCCCGCCGGAGCCTCGACCACCACCTTGCCCCGAAGCCTGTGCCGGCCCGACAGGCTGTGAAACCGCGCCAGCGCAGGCGCCAGGCGCCCGAAGGCCGGGCCCATGGCGCGCTGGTACAGGGAAGCAGGGGTGGGAGCAGGCATGGGAAGGGGCAGGAAGATCTGGCGGCGCGCAGCGTCCGGCCGCACCGGCAAGGGAAACGAACCGGCAGGGCCCGCGCCTGCCCGCCAGTCTAGCGCGCGGACACCGGTTGCTTCGCAGGCCCGGACACGAAAAAAAGCCGGCGCGTGCCGGCTTGCCTGTGCAGGGGCACGGTGCCCATGCCCGGGGCGTGGGCCGCGTACGCCGGGGCGTCAGGACTTGCCCTTGCGCTGCAGGCCCTCCAGACCATTGAGGTCCACCTGGCCCAGGATGCCCCGCAAGTCCTTGACGCCCATGTGGTCGCCCTCGACGCTGACCACCAGCCCGTTCTTCAGGATGGCCTTGAACTCGGCATGGCTGCCGTCCTTCTCGTAGCGCTGGTGCAGCGTGCGGCCGCCCTCCTGCCACGTCTTCTCGGCGCTGATCTGGTCTTCCTTCTCGCCCTGGGCCATGCCCATGGCCATCACCGCCATCTGGCCCAGGCCGCCGATGTCGGTGATCTCCAGGCGGACCTGCTTGCTGCCGCTGCCGTATTGCGCGCTGGCCTGCCTGGTGGGCAGGCCCAGCGCCGCGCCGTCCTGCACGTCGAAGCCGGTGCGCGGCAGGCCCGCCAGGCTTTCGGGCAGCGCGGCCTTGAGCGATTGCGCGGCAATGGCCTGGCCGCCCCCCAGCGCGCCCGCCGCGGCCGCTGCGGCCTTGCCGGTGGCGGCCGCGATGGCGGCGGGGTCCTGGCCCTTCTGGGCCTGCTCCAGCTGGCGCGCGGCTTCTTCCATCTTCTTGCCGGCAGCTTCCAGGCCGGCGGTGTCGATGGACACCTGCCCCTTGGGCGTGTTCAGGGTGACGGCAGGCGCCGCGGCGCCGCCGAACAGGCTTCCGCCACCGGGCATGAAGACCGAGCTGACGGCACCGATGACCACGCCCATGACGATGGCCGCGATGATGACGACCACGGTGTATGCCACCGACTTCTCCGGTGCGCTCTTCATCAGCACGGGCAGGCCGGTGTAGAGCAGGTAGATGGAATACAGCGCCGCCAGCAAACCCAGCATGGCCAGCGCCGGCAGCAGGCTGAACACCCCGCCCAGCATGGCGGCCGTGCTGGCATAGACCGCCACCTTGAGGGCCTGGATCTGGTTCTTCTGCCCCCCGAACGCAGGGGCGAGCGCATCAATGATGAGCGCGAGCACGAACACGCCCACCAGGCTAAGCACGTACGACACCACCATGTTCACCAGGCCGGAAACCAGGGGCACGCGAACGGTCACGCCAAAGCCGCCGAAGCCGATCAGCGACAGGCCGATGAAGCCGCAGACCACCGGGATCGCGGCCAGGATCATGTAGTAGCGGGTGAACAGGGTCGCCGCATCGGTGGATTCGGATTCGATGGCGACCCAGGTCTCCTTGGGTTGCAGAAGAATGCTCTTGGCGCGCTCAATCAGGTTCATGGTGCCCTCCCGGCAGTGTGAGTGGTGCCTGCTGCCGCCGTGCCGCAGGCCGAAAGACGCGGACGATACGGGAAATTGCCCGCAATTGGGCGCTGTTGCCACACCGTCGCCGCCGCAAACGTGGAATATGCACGTTTTTGGGCCGCAGAACCACCCCGCTTGCGCGCCGCGCACGCGGGAGGAGCGGCGCGCCTGGCCCGCCCGCCGCTGCCGCCGCCTCAGGTTTTCCGCAACTGGTCGACGGTGTCGTGCAGGTGCTGCGCCCATGCGCGCCGGTCGCGGCCTTCGGCCGGCTGCGGGTCGCCGTAGTGCACCACGGCGTCGATGGACGGCGCGCACAGCGTGCGCCAGATCGAGCCCACCAGGGTCTCGTCGCCGATGTAGCTGGGCGCGAAACTGGTGGCGCCGGTGGCCCTGTCGGCAAAGCGCAGGCCCACGGGCTGCACCGGCGCGCTGGCGGTGACGGCGGCCTGCAGCAGGTTGGCATGAAACGGCAGCATCTCGCGGCCATCGCCCGTGGTGCCCTCGGGAAACACCGCGAGCACCTCGCCGCGCTCCAGCGCCTCGTGCATGGACCGCACCATGCGCAGCGCATCGCGGCGCGAACTGCGCTCGATGTAGAGGGTGCCGGCGGCGGTGGCCAGCGTGCCGATCAGCGGCCAGCCCTGCACGTCGGACTTGGACACGAAGCGGCAATGCCGGGCCGCGTGCATCACGGGAATGTCAAGCCACGAGATGTGGTTCGCGACCAGCATCACCGGCCCCGCCACTGGCGGCTGCCCCACGATGCGCAGGCTGATGCCGGCATGGGCCAGCAGTTGCAACGACCACACCTGCACCCGCGCGTGCTGCTGATCGGGTGACAGCGCCGGAAAACGCAGCGCCACGATGGCCAGCCCCTTGGCGATGTGGCCCAGCAGGCGCAGCAGGCGCCAGCAGGCGCGCAGATGCCTCATCTCAGCCGTCCGTGGCGATTCGCCATGTCCACGGCCCACGCAACGGGCCTGGCCGATACGGGTGCCACCGTGGAACCGGCCCTGCCGGACCACCGGTGGCGTCCCCCTCGGGGGATGGCGCGAAGCGGCACAGGGGGGTCACCCGTACGCTACCTGCCCGCCCACCAGCGTCATGCGCACCCTGCCTGGCAGCTCGTAGCCGGAAAACGGCGTGTGCTTGCCCTGGCTGCGCAGCGCATCGTCCTGCACGGTCCACGCAGCCTGGGGGTCGAAGATGCACAGATCGCCCACGCCGCCTTCGACGATCTGGCCCACGCTGGCCTGCAGCGTGCCCAGGGCACTGCCCAGCACGCGCGCGGGTTCGGACGTGACCGTGGCCAGCGCGCGCACGAGCGGCACGCCGCTGTCCTGCGACCACTTGAGCGCCAGGCTCAGCAGCAGCTCCAGACCCGTGGCACCGGGTTCGGCCTCGGCGAACGGCAGGGTCTTGGCGTCTTCATCAACAGGGGTGTGGTCGGACACCAGCGCATCGACGGTGCCATCCAGTAGCGCCGCGCTCAGGGCATCGCGGTCGCGCTGCTGGCGCAGCGGGGGCGTCAAGCGCGCACGGCTGTCGAAGAAGCCAATGTCGTTTTCGGTCAGGTGCAGCGTGTTGATGCTGATGTCGCAGGTCACGTTGAGTCCCTCGGCCTTGGCCCGGCGCACCAGCTCGACACCGGCCGCGCTGCTGAGGCGGCACAGGTGCACGCGCGCACCAGTGGTCTTGAGCAGCTCGAAGATGGTGTGCAGCGCAATGGTCTCGGCTGCCACGGGCACGCCCGACAGGCCCAGGCGCGTGGCCAGCGCACCGCTGGCGGCCACGCCTTTGCCGAGGTGCATTTCCTGCGGGCGCAGCCACACGGTGTAGCCAAAGGTGGCGGCGTACTGCAGCGCGCGCTGCAGCACCTGGGTGCTGGCCAGGGGCACTTCGGCCTGGCCGAAGCCCACGCAGCCCGATTCGGTCAACTCGGCCATCTCGGTCAGCACCTCGCCGGCGAGGCCACGCGTGAGCGCACCCAGCGGGAACAGGCGCGACTGGTGCAGCTTCTCGGCACGGAACTTGAGCATCTCCACCAGGCCCGGTTCGTCGAGCACGGGGTCGGTATCGGGCGGGCACACCAGGCTGGTCACGCCTCCGGCCACGGCGGCCGCCATCTCGGATTCGAGCATGCCCTCGTGCTCGTGGCCGGGCTCGCGCAGGCGCGCGGCCAGGTCCACCAGGCCGGGCAGCACGATGCAGCCCGTGGCGTCCACCACGCGCTTGGGCGCAAAGTCGGGCGGCACGCGGTTGACGCCGACGATGCGGCCCGCCGCGATGGCGATGTCACAGGTCTGGTCGAGGCCCGAAGCGGGGTCGATCACACGGCCGTTCTGGATCAGTATCTTCATGATTTGAAGCCAAATTGGCTGCTAGCGCTTATTGGATAAGCGCTAGAAGCTATGAAAACAGGAGCATTCATTCCGGGCATCACGCCTCGTTCCCCGCCACTATGGACATGACGGCCATGCGCACAGCGATGCCGAAAGTCACCTGCGGCAGGATCACGCTCTGCTTGCCATCGACCACGGCGGAGTCAATCTCGACCCCCCGGTTGATGGGGCCGGGGTGCATCACGATGGCATCGGGCTTGGCCAGCTGCAGCTTGTCCTGCGTGAGGCCGAAGCTCTTGAAATACTCCTGGCTCGACGGCAGCAGCGCGCCGCTCATGCGCTCGTTCTGCAGACGCAGCGTGATGATCACGTCCGCGTCCTTGATGCCTTCTTCGAGCGTGTGGCACACACGCACGCCCATCTGCGCCATGTCGGACGGCACCAGGGTGCGCGGCCCCACCACGCGCACTTCGGCGCAGCCCAGCGTGGTCAGGCCGTGGATGTCCGAGCGCGCCACGCGCGAGTGCAGCACGTCGCCCACGATGGCCACGGTGAGGTTGGAAAAATCCTTCTTGTAGTGGCGGATGGTGTACATGTCCAGCAGCCCCTGCGTGGGATGGGCATGCCGGCCGTCGCCCGCGTTGATCACGTGCACATGCGGTGCCACGTGCTGGGCAATGAGGTAGGGCGCGCCCGATTCGCTGTGCCGCACCACGAAGATGTCAGCCGCCATCGCGCTGAGGTTGGCGATGGTGTCGAGCAGGGATTCGCCTTTGCTGGCCGAGCTGCGCGCGATGTCGAGGTTGATCACGTCGGCCGACAGGCGCTTGGCCGCGATCTCGAACGTAGTGCGCGTGCGCGTGCTGTTCTCGAAGAACAGGTTGAACACGCTCTTGCCGCGCAAGAGCGGCACCTTCTTGACCTCGCGGTCGTTGACGGAGACGAAGTTGGCGGCCGTGTCGAGGATGTGCGTGACGATGTCGCGCGGCAGGCCCTCGATGGACAGCAGGTGGATGAGTTCGCCGTTGCCGTTGAGTTGGGGGTTGCGCTTCTTCAGCACGGTCAGGCCTCTTTGACTTGGAAGTGGAAGGTACCGCTGTCGCCACGCGCCAGGGCCAGCGACTGGGCGGCGGGCAGGGCCACGCGGGCCGCGGCGAAGTCGGCCTGCACGGGCAGCTCGCGCCCGCCCCGGTCCACCAGCACGGCCAGGCGCACGCTGGCGGGGCGGCCGTAGTCGAACAGCTCATTGACCACCGCGCGGATGGTGCGGCCCGTGTAGAGCACGTCGTCGAGCACCAGCACGTCGGCGCCGTTCACGTCGAACGGCAGCGAGGTCTGCGCGCTGGCCGAGAGGCCGCGCTGGGCGAAATCGTCGCGGTGCATCACGGAAGACAGCACGCCGGGCGCGCCCTCCAGGCCCAGGTCCTTCTGCAGGCGCTCGGCCAGCCAGGCACCGCCCGAGGCGATGCCCGCCAGGCGCGTCGTGGGGGTCCACAGGCTGCGCACGCCGCGCAAAAGCTCGCGGTACAGGGCCTCGGCATCCAGCACGAGACTGCCGGACGCGCCGGGGGATGGGTTGCTGCTCATGGGAGGTTCCTCAAAAACTGTTCCAGGATGATGCAGGCCGAAGCGGCGTCCGCATCCTTGGCACCGCCGGCGATGGCCTCGGTGGTGCTGTAGCGCTCGTCCACCTCGAACACCTGCAGGCCGAAGCGGCCGCGCAGCTGGCGCCCGAACTTGAGCGCACGTTCGGTGTTCTCGTGGCTCGCGCCGTCGGGGTGGTAGGGCACGCCGATCACCAGCGCGTCGGGCTGCCATTCCTTGATGCGCTGCGCGACCTGAACGAAACGCGCGTCGCCTTCGGCCTTGATCGTGGCTTGCGGCGTGGCGCTGCGCAGCATGCGGTTGCCCGTGGCCACGCCCGTGCGCTTGAGGCCAAAGTCGAAAGCAAGAAAGGTCTGGAAGTGCGCGGGAACGGCGGGCTGAGCGGGCAAGCCGGTCATGCGTGCCCCGCCTCGGGCGACAGCATCCAGGCCTTGAGGCCCAGCAGCGACAAGGCGCGGTCGTAGCGCTCGGGCACCGGGGTGTCGAAGATCACCGACAGGTCGGCCGCCACGGTGAGCCAGGCGTTTTCGGCCAGCTCGGACTCGAGCTGGCCCTCGCCCCACGACGAGTAGCCCAGCGTGATGAGCACCCTGCGGGGCCCCGCGCCCGTGGACAGGGCCTCGAGCACGTCCTTGGAGGTCGTCATCTCCAGCCCGCCCGGAATGGTCATGGTGGAAGCGTAGGCGGATTCGTCCGTTTCGGCCGTGTCCATGAGCATGGGCTCGTGTAGCACGAAGCCGCGCTCGGTCTGCACGGGGCCGCCTTGGAACACGGGTTCCCGGCTCAGGTCCTCGCGCCGCAGGGACAGGTCGACCTTGTCGAAAAGTCCCTTGAGCGTGATGTCGGTCGGCTTGTTGATGATGAGCCCGAGCGCGCCGCGCTCGCTGTGTTCGCACAGGTAGACGACGCTGCGCGCAAAAGACTCATCCTCCAGACCGGGCATCGCGATCAGGAAGTGATGCGTCAGGTTGATGGGCGCAGAATCGGAAGACATCTGCCAATTTTAACGGTGAACATGGCGCACTCTCCAGAGCCTTCCTACCCCAGCGGCCTTGTCTGGTTCCGGCGCGACCTGCGGGCCCATGACCAGGCGGCCCTGCACCACGCGCTGACGCAGTGCCGGCAGGTGCATTGCCTCTTCGTTTTCGACCGCGAGATTCTCGATGCCCTGCCCCGGGCCGACCGGCGCGTGGAGTTCATCCGGGAGGCGCTGGTGGAGCTGGACGAGGCCCTGCGCGCGCTGTCGGGCCACGCGCAGGGAGGGCTCATCGTGGCCCACGCGGCGGCCAGCGAGTCCGTTCCCGCATTCGCGCGCGCGCTGAACGTGCAGGGGGTGTTCGCCAACCACGACGACGAGCCGCAGGCGCTCGCGCGCGACAGCCTCGTGCGCACCCGGCTGGCGGCCATGGGCAAGGCCTTCCACACGTCCAAGGACCACACGATCCTTGAGCGCAGCGAGGTGCTGACACAGAGCGGCACGCCCTACAGCGTGTTCACGCCCTACAAGAACGCCTGGCTCAAGAGGATCGACGCCTTCCAGCTCAAGAGCTACCCCGTGGAGCGCCACGCGCACCGGCTGGCGCCCCGGCCCGCGGAACACTGCAAGCCCATTCCCGGCCTGGCGGCACTGGGCTTCGTGCCCGCCGCAGGCACAACAGCGCAGCCAGGGCTGCCCACCGGCGCCAGCGGGGCCCGGCAGCTGTTCGACGACTTTCTGGGCCGCATCGCGCGGTATGGGGCCACCCGCGATTTCCCGGCGGTCAAGGGCCCGAGCTACCTGAGCGTGCACCTGCGGTTTGGCACCATCTCGCCGCGCCTGCTGGCGCACGCGGCCCACCAGCTCGCGGCCCAGGGCAATCCGGGCGCCGCCACCTGGCTCAACGAGCTGATCTGGCGGGACTTCTACTTCCAGATACTGCACCACCACCCGCACGTGGTGGGGCATGCCTTCAAGCCGGCCTACGACGCCATCGACTGGGAAACCGGCCCCCACGCGGACGCCCTGTTCGCGGCCTGGTGCGCGGGCCGCACCGGCTACCCGCTGGTCGACGCCGCCATGGCGCAGATCAACCAGACGGGCTACATGCACAACCGCCTGCGCATGGTGGTGGCCAGTTTTCTGGTGAAGGACCTGGGGATCGACTGGCGCCGGGGCGAGGCCTATTTTGCAACCCACCTCAACGACTTCGACCTGGCCGCCAACAATGGGGGATGGCAATGGGCCAGCTCCAGCGGCTGCGATGCGCAGCCGTACTTCCGGATCTTCAACCCTGTCAGCCAGAGCGAAAAGTTCGACCCGCAGGGCAAGTTCATCCGCCGCTACCTGCCGCAGCTCGCCGGATTGCCCGACAAGGCCCTGCATGCGCCCTGGACGGCGCGGCCCCTGGAGCTGCAGGAGGCGGCCGTGCAACTTGGCCAGAATTACCCCCTGCCGATCGTGGACCACGCGGCGGCACGCCAAAGAACGCTGGAGCGCTACGCAATGGTCACCTCGGCGGCGGCCTGAGAGGCCGCCCCGCGCCAGCGCGGCCCAGCCCCCGCGCGGCGTGGCGTGGCATAGCGCACACGGTCGGCTCTGCCATGTTCAGGGGGTGCAGCGCTCTGCCGGGCGCCGCGGCTGCCCCGGAAGAGGCAGGAAGTGCGCCACGGGCCCGCCCCGGGAAGGGCAGGCCTGCCCGCGGCCACAGGCCGCGAGACGCGCGATGGGTCAGGCCTCCACCGCGGCTGCGATGCGTGCGTAGTGCTGAATGAGGCTCAGCAACTCTTCGTCGGAGTACGGCTTGCCCAGGTAATGGTTGACGCCCAGCTCCATGGCATGTTCGCGGTGCTTCTCGGCGATGCGCGACGTGATCATGATGATGGGGAGGTCGCGCAACGCACCGTCCGCGCGGATGTTGCGCGCCAGGTCGAAGCCGTCCATGCGGGGCATTTCGATGTCCGACAGCACCACCGTGGGACGCTCTTCCTGCAGCCGCTCGAGCGCCTGCAGGCCGTCGGCGGCCAGCGCCACACGGTAGCCTTCGCGCTGCAGCAGGCGCTGCGTGACGCGGCGCACCGTGATCGAATCGTCCACCACCAGCACCAGGGGCACCTGGCTGGGGCCCGCCAGCTGGAGCGACACCACGGATTTGCCGCCAGCGCCCGAACCATCGGCCTCCAGCACGGGAGGCAGATCCACATGGGCTGCCCGCACCTGATCGCCGTACACCGTGGCCAGCGCCACGGGGTTGTAGATCAGCACCACGGCACCCGAGGCGAGCACCGACATGCCCGCCAGGCCCGGCAGGCGGGACAACTGGGGCCCGAGGTTCTTCACCACGACTTCCTGGTTGCCCAGCACTTCGTCCACGTGCATGGCGATGCGCTGCGATGCGCTGCGGAAAATCACCACAGGTCGCGTCTTGCCAGCCGGCTCGTTGCTGCGCGCAGAAGCCTGCAGCAGCGCCCCGGCCCAGAAGAACGGCAGCTGCTCCGTGCCATCGTCGAAATGGCCGGTACGGTATGCAACTTCAAGGTCTGCCGCCGAGGTGCGCCGCACGATCTCGACCACGTTGGCGGGCACGCCGATCGCCAGATCGCCGGCACGCAGCATCACCACCTGCGTCACCGCCGTGGTCAGTGGCAGCACCATGCGGAAGGCAGCGCCCTTGCCGGCCTCGGTCGAGGTCTCGATGCGCCCGCCCAGTGCATTGATCTCCGAGCGCACCACGTCCATGCCGATGCCCCGGCCCGCCAGGCCGGTCACTTCGCTGGCGGTACTGAAACCGGGCGTGAAGATCAGGTTGGCCGCTTCGGCATCGCTCAGCTGCGCATCAGGTTCGATCAAGCCCTGGGACAGTGCCTTTTCCCGGATGCGCGGCAGGTTCAGGCCAGCGCCATCGTCACGGAACTCCACCGACACGTCGTTGCCTTCGTGGTGCAGATCCACCGTGATGGTGCCGGACGCCGGTTTGCCCGCGGCGACCCGGTCCTCGGGGTTCTCGATCCCGTGGGCCACGCAGTTGCGCAGCAGATGTTCGAACGCCGGGGTCATGCGGTCCAGCACGCCACGGTCCATCTCGATGGAGCCGCCGGTGATATCGAGCTTGATCTGCTTGCCGGTTTCCTTGGAGGCCTGGCGCACCACGGCGTACAGGCGCTCGGCAATGCCTTCGAACTCCACCATGCGGGTGCGCAGCAGGTCGCGCTGCAGTTCGCGCGCCTGGCGGCCCTGGGCGATCAGGTCGTCTTCGGCGCCTTCCATGGTGCGCTGCAGGTTGCGCTGCACGGTGGCCACGTCGTTCACCGACTCGGCCATCATGCGCGTGAGTTCCTGTACGCGGGTGAAGCGGTCGAACTCCAGCGGATCGAAACCAGCGGCCGAATCCTTGGACAGGGCCAGGCGCGACTGCATCTGCGATTCGGCCTGCACCTCGATGTCCCGCAGCTGCTGGCGCAGGCGGTCCAGATTGCCCGACAGGTCGGCCAGCGAACTGCGGAACTGGCCCAGCCGCACGTCCAGGCGCGATCGGCTGATCATCACTTCGCCCGCCTGGTTCACCAGGCGGTCCAGCAGCTGCGCACGCACACGCACCGACTGGTTGGACGCCACGCGCAGCGGCGCAAGCTGGGAGGGTGCCGGCAGGCGCACGGCAGGCGCCGATGGCGGCGTTGCCAGCGCCTGTGCCGGCGCATCCACCGGCACTGCCGACAGGTCCACCGGGGAACTGGCGCGCACGGCCTCGACCGGCAGCGACACCACCGTGTCGGCGGGGCTCTGCCCAATGGTCCGCAGGGCTTCGAAGTTGGCCTGCAGGCCGTCAAAGCTGGCCTGCAGGGGCTCGATCTGGTCGGAGGTGACGGTCTCGGCGTCCAGTTGCTCGATGGCGGATTCGAGGCGGTGGGCCATTTCGCCCAAACGCATGGCACCCGCCAGGCGCGAGCTGCCCTTGAGGGTGTGCAATGCCCGCAGCACCTCGCTGCGTGCACCCAGGTTGTCCGGGCGCGAAGCCCACTGGCGCAGGGCTCCACCGAGCTGCGGCAGCAGTTCCGCGGCCTCTTCCTCGAAGATCGGGAACAGGTCCGGATCGATGACGTCGATCGCATCGATGTCGTCATCCACGTCCGAACCCAGCGCCACGGCATGGGCAATCGCGTCGTCGACCATCTGGTCGTGGTCGTGCACCACGGCGGACAACGCGGGCGCCACATGCCCCTTGGGAACCGGCACGGGCGTCAGCTCGGCGGGGACATCGGGTACGGGTTCGGCTGGGGGCAGCGGCTGCGCGGCTTCCGCGCCGATCGGTGCCACCGGCTCCACCGCCAGCCCGTCTGCGGCTTCCGCATCTTCTTCGGGCGGCGACAGGGTGTTGTCCACCTCGGTCTGCAGGATCTGGCGCAGTTGCTCCAGCACTTCCTGGCTGGGCTCCTTGAGGAAACCGGCCGCGAACTGGTGCAGCAACCGGCGGATATCTTCCGCCGCCGCCATGAAGGCCTGGGCCTGTTCCTGGGTGCCGCCAGACTGCAACGTCACGTGCTGGAGCGCATGCTCCAGTACGCGCGCCATTTCGGACAGGGCATTGAAGCCCACGGTGGCGGAGCTGCCCGCGAGCGAGTGCGACAACGCCACCGCGATGTCCGGCAGGGGCTCGTGCAGTTCCAGCGACCATTCCTGCAGGCAGGTCACCAGGCGGCGGGACCATTCATCGGCTTCGTTCAGATAGACGTTGTAGAGCGGAATGCCAATGCGCAGCGTGTCAATCACCTTGACCGCTTCGTCGCTGCTGCTGTCTTCCAGCGGCAGGGCCTCGGCCAGTTCCGGCGTTGCAGCAACGGGCTCGGGGTCCACGGTTTCCACCGCTTCGGCAGGCACGAGGGCTTCGGGCTCGGGCGCACCGGCCTCCGGCAATGGCTCCAGCGCCTCCAGTTCCACCGGCTCCGGTGCTTCCAGCGGCTCGGCGGCATCCAGGGATTGCGCCGACAGCAGCCCGGCCACTTCGTCCTCAGTCAGTTCGTCGGACAACGCGGTCGCTGGCGCCGGAAGTTCGGCTTCAGGCGCCGCCACGGCGGGTTCCAGGTCGGGCAGTTCGAGATCCAGCACGAAGTCGGCACTGGAAGGATCGATCACCGCGGCGTCTGCGGGCGCTTCGTCCAGCGCGGCTGCAAACACGGAGAAATCGATCTCCTCGGCCACCTCGGGGGAGGCCACGGCCTGATCCGCCGGCACTTCGGGTGCGTGGTCGAAGATTTCGGTGGCTTCGAAGTCGGGGATGGCCAGCGCCTCTTCCACCGCCTGTGGTGCGTCTGCAGCTTCTGGCTCCAGCGATTCGATGGGCACGCCGTCCAGGGCCGCAGCTTCCTGCATCTGCTCCTGCACGGGCGCAGCCTGCGGGGGGCTGTCCTCGCTGGCGAACGGGGTGGCCAGCGGCAGCAAGGTGCCGTCGAGCCGCATGGCATCCGCGGACTTGCGGAATGCGTCTGGCTGCCAGCCCGAAGCCTGGCCCGCGGCGATATCGTCCGCCCAGCGGCTGAATGCCCGCAGCGCGTCCGAGGACAGCTGCAGCAGGCTGGGCTGCATCGGCTTTTGCTCTGCCAACCAGGCGTTGAGGACCTGTTCCATGGACCAGGCCGCTTCACCGAAATCGTTCAGCCCGACCATCCGCGAACTGCCCTTGAGCGTGTGGAAGGCACGGCGCAGCGTGGTCTGTTCGCTGAGGTTGCCCGGCTCATCCTGAAGCACGTCGATGGCGGCCAGGCCATTGACCACCACTTCGCGGGCCTCCTCCAGGAAGACCTCCAGCAGTTCATCCTCGATCTCCGGTGCCTGCGCCGCTGCGGGCGCGGGCGCTGCCGCCTGGGGCACCGGCGCGCCGCCGCCCTCTGTGGCGACGGGCAGATCAAAGGAAATGTCGGGTGCGAGCGACCCCGGATCCACCGGCGCCAGCTGCGCAGGGGCCACCTCGGACGGCATGTCCGGCAGGGAAGGCAGGGATCCGAAATCCGTGGGCTCGCCGAAGGGTTCCGGCACGGGAAAACGTGGCACCACGTCGGGCAATGGGATGGCGGCCCGCTCTTCCAGCTTGGCCGGCGCCTCTTCCACGGCATCCGACGCACGCGGACGGGTCTTGCCCATGAGGATGCGCAGTTCACCGAGCTCTTCGTCGTACACGAACAGCTTGCGGGCCATGGTGCGCTGGTAGCTGAGCATGTCGATCAGGAACCCCAGCGCGCCGAGGCTGTTGCCCAGCTTCTCGAAGACACCCTGGCGATCGGCCTCGGGCACCTCGTTGATGAGCAGGCGCTCCACCATGTCGCGCATGCGAACCACCGCGAGCGACGCCTGGTCCAGGCCCAGCACGGACAGCACACCGCGCATCTGCGCGAGATGGCCGGGGACGGTCGCCAGGACCGCCGTGTCCTGCGGATTGCGGAAAAACTGATCCAGCGCCTTCTCGGCTTCGCCGAGCGTGGAGCGCAGTTCGTCGACAACGCTGCCCATGGTCTGGTTGTCGCTGACCCGGCGGTACAGCTCCTCCATCCACTGTTCCAGGGGCTCGGGCTCCGCGCCCGCGCCGACGGCATCCAGGCGCTGCGCGAGCCTGCCCGCGCGGATTTCCATCTGGTCGTCGCCCGCATCCAGCTCTTCAAAGGCCGCCTGCAGGTACAGGACCGAGGTTGCCACTTCCATGGCCAAGGCGGCCGAGGGCGGTTCGCCGGAACGGGTGGTGGATTCCAGTGCGCGCGTCAGGGCCTGCGCAAGGCTTTCGCTTCCGGGATGCAGCTTGCGCAGCGAGTCGCACACCAGGCTGAATTGATCTGCTGCGGGCTTGAGCTTGTTGCGGTCCCCGCCGGCCAGCGCGGACCAGGTCTCGGTGGCCGCGGCGATCCGCTTGCGTGCCTGCGCCAGCATGGCGGGGTCAAAACGGCCGAACCGCGCAGCTTCATAGTCGACCGGCTTGAACCGGTCCAGCGCGAAGGCCTGCCGCACGGCCTGCAGCGAGGGCACGTCGCTGGCGGCCGCATCGGCCGGCCTGGCCTGGGAACAGAAGAACAGCAGGTCCTGCACCAGGCGGTCTGCAATGGTCGTGTCGCCCTTGGCCAGGGTGGCGTACTGCATCAGCACACGGGACGCCACGCGCTTGACGTAGACATCCGCGGGCAGCAGGCCGGAGCCAAAGGCCTCGAAGAAGCCCGCGCAGATCTTCCAGAAAGCGCGGGACTGGCGGTCCGGCTGGGCCGCCACGAAGCCCAGGCAGGTGTCCCTCAGGCTCAACGAGGCCCGCAGATCACCGGATTTGACGATTCGCAGCACCGCGGCGTCCAGGCGCGCGCGCGCTTCAGGACCGTACGGCAGCGGCGTGACCGACACTGCACCCTCGGGCTCGCGAAACCTGCGCTCCACAGGCCACAGGTCGGCAGGATGGACGCGGTCCGCGCCGGCCAGCGCCTGCGCGTCGCGGTACTGGGGGAACAGCGCAACAGGCGAAGCCGCCTTGCCAGCCAGAACGGTTTCCAGGTATTCGATCAGCGCAAAGCTCGCACGCTCGATGACGGCCGCGGCGTCGTCGCTGCAGGTCTCGGGCCGCTGCACGAACTTCTGGACGGCAGACTCCATGGCCCGCAGGACCAGCGCCGGCGGGCCCATGCCCACCATTTCCAGGGCGCCGCACGCCTGGTGCAGCTGCTGCCGGGCAATGCGCAGCGGGCCGGCATCGAGCGCCGCGAGATCCGACTCGCGGGCGGCTTCCGCATCGCGCACAAAGCGGCGCATGGCCTTGACAGCACCGTCAAGGGATTTGCGCAGTTCGTCAAGCACCCACGCCAAAGGACCCAGGTCCTGATCTCCCTGGGTCCCATCCGCGGCCGGTGCATTGTTGACATCAATAGATGACATGGATTCGTCCCCGGCTGCTATGAGCCAGCTGGTTGATGACTACAGCGTCAGGCGATCTTGAACCGTGCCACCGATTGGCGCAGTTCTTCAGCCATGTGCGAGAGCTCGCGCACCTGCTGCGCTGTGGTTCGGGTACCTTCACCCGTTTGCTCGGTCACCGCAAAAATGTGCTGGATGTTGTCGGCCACTTCGTTGGCCAGAACGGCTTCCCGGGATGTTGAGGACGAAATCTGCTCAATCAGTTCGGCAAGGCGGCGCGACACGCGGTCGATCTCGGTCAGTGCGGTACCGGCGCTGTCGGACAGGCGCGCCCCTTCCACCACACCCTGCGTGGAGCGTTCCATAGCGGCCACGGCATCCTGCGTGTCGGTCTGAATCGCCTTCACGAGCGCCGAGATCTGGCGCGTGGCGTCTGCGGAACGTTCAGCCAGCCGCTGCACTTCTTCGGCCACCACCGAGAAGCCTCGGCCGGCTTCACCGGCGGACGCTGCCTGGATGGCGGCGTTCAGGGCCAGAACGTTCGTCTGCTCGGTAATGTCCGAAATCAGTTCGGTGATTTCACCGATCTCCTGCGAGGATTCGCCCAGGCGCTTGATCCGCTTGGAGGTGTCCTGGATCTGGTCGCGGATGGAGTTCATACCGCCGATGGCGTTCTGCACGGCCTGCAGGCCCGAGTCGGCAGCTTGCAGCGATTGACGGGCCACCGTGGCGGACTCTTGCGCTTGTGTGGACACCTCGTTGATTCGGGTGGCCATGTCGAGCACCGAGCGGCCGGTTTCGCGAATTTCGCGCAGCTGCTCGGTGGATGCCGCCAGCAGCTCCGTGGACGTGTTGTCCACCTGGGCCGTCGTCTGCGCCACCCGCGTGGCCGTGTTCTGCACGCTGCCCACCAGCTGGCGCAGTTCTTCCACCGTGTAGTTCACCGAGTCGGCGATGGCGCCCGTGATGTCTTCCGTCACGGTGGCTTCCTGGGTCAGGTCACCTTCAGCGACCGACTGCAGTTCGTTCATCAGCCGCAAAATGGCGGCCTGGTTGGCGTCATTGACGCGCTTGGCTTCCTGCTCCTGGCGCTTGGCGTCCTTCTGCTGCATTTCGGCAGCAGCCTGGCGGCCACGGCTGTCCAGCAGCTGCACGCGCGAGATGCCCACGCCGCAAAAGATCACGAACAGGCCGGCGAGGGCCAGGGCAGCGAGCTGTCCACCGCCCACACCCGTCTGGGCGGACAGCTTGCTCTGCAGGCCTTCGAGCTGGCGGCGCAGGGGCTCGCTGTCGGCAATGATCGCCGACTGGGCTTCACGGGCAGACACCAGACCTTGCAGGTTGCCCAGAATGGCGCTGGCTTGCGTGCGGGTCTGCTCATAGAGCTTGACCAGGGCTTCGAGCTGTTCGCGGGTCTGGGCATCCTTGGTGGCGGCCAGGCGCAGTTCAGGGCTGCCATCGAGCAGGCCCTGGGCGATTTCCTTGAACGAATTCAAGTCCTTGCCCAGCAGGAACACGGCCTCGGGGCTCACGCCTTCCATGGTCTGGAATTCGTTGGCCGACTTGCCGATACGCTGTGTCAGCATCACGAGCTGGCCGGCGGCGGAGATCTCGGCGGCAGGCGCGTTCTGCTGCAGCTTGAGGGACGACACCGTCTCGGCGATTTCCAGCAGGTCGGACGATTGGCGGTTGATGGTGCGCAGAGCGTCCCCCACCTGCGTCAGGATCTTCTGCTGGCCCATCACCACGCTGGCATTGCGCTCGGCGCGTTCCATGAGCGGGTTCACGGCGTCCAGATCGGGCTTGTAGGGCTCGCCCAGCGATTCCACGCCGAGTTCGCCATCACCCGCATTCAGGGCGCGCACATTGCGCGCCAGCACGCCGGAGCTTTCCACCACGTCCGGGAAGGCCTGCGGACTTCCCACCAGCGCCTGCGACACCGACTTCGCCAGGCGCTGCGACTGCATGAGGGACTGGCCCGTTGCAGCAAGCTGCTGCGCGGAGCGGTCGGCCTGCCGCAACACCCAGGCAGCGATCAAGGCCAGGACGATCACGCCCACAGCCAGCAGGCCGAGCAGGCGGCGCTGGTGGGCTGCAGCGGTCGAGCGGCCCAGCAGTGGCAGGGAGATGAGGTCTTCCTCCGCGTCCTGGGCAGACTGCTCGGGGGCATAGCCGTCCGGGTCACCCTGAACACTGTTCATGGCTTCGGCCTGGTACGCGTCGCGCAATTGCGCGCCGTCCAGCGAACCCGTGGCAAGAATATCCTGCCCGTCGTCGGCCGTGCCGGCAATCGCGCCTGCATCCGGTGTGGCAGGTTTCCGGTTGAACAGTTTTCCAAATTGATTGACGACGGACATGGTGCAGCCTTACAGAAAAACTCAAGCACTGATGCTCAGGAAAGCGGGATGTTGGGACAGGATCTGCAAGTTCAGTTCCTGCCAGCGCGCGCCGCTGGAATCGATATACGTGGTGCCGAAGAATGCAGGGGAATCCTCGGCCGGAGGCTCGGAGGACACGAACGCATCGGTCCCGCGCAGGCCGGCCAGGCGGTCCACCAGCAAAGCGGCATTGACTTCGAGGGCCGCGTTGAAAGCCAGGAGGCTGGCCTCCGACAGGGCCTGTTCGGTACGGGGCGCCGCGGAGCCCAGGAGCCCCGCGAGATCCACCACGCCGACCAGCCCGCCGCGCAGGTTGGCAACGCCCAGGAACCAGCTTTGGGTATAGGGCACCGCCTGGATCGAGACCCAGGGGAAAATCTCCCCCGACTGTCCAAGGGGCAGCAAATAGAAACTCCCGGCGGACTCGACAGCCAGCCAGGATGACACAGAGGTCCCTTCGGTTCTTGCGGCCTGAAGGCGGCTGGCAAGTCGGGTCTGGAGCTCTCGCAGGGCTTCGCGGTTGGCCATGAACGCGCCGCAGCCTCAGTTCAGGGCGTCGATTTTGGCCTGCAGTTCGGCGGGATCGACGGGCTTGGTGATGTAGCCCCGCGCACCCTGCCGCATCCCCCAGACGCGATCCGTTTCCTGGTTCTTGCTGGTGCACATGATGATGGGCACGTCGGCATACAGCGGGTCGCGGGTGATGGCGCGCGTGAGTTGAAAGCCATTCTGGCCGGGCATCACGACATCCATGAGGATCAGATCGGGCTTTTCTTCCGCCAGGCGGCGAAAGGCTTCATCGGCATTTTCAGCGGTGCGTACCTGCATGCCTTTTTTCTGAAGCAGGTCCGTCAAAAACATCAACTCGGTCTTCGAGTCGTCGACGACCAGTACTTTCTGGATGGGCATTTACATCGCTCCTTGTTGGGAATTGCCAAACTGCTGCACTGCTTGCAGCAGCTGGTCTTTGGTAAACGGTTTGGTGAGATATTCCTGGCAGCCGACCATGCGCCCGCGCGCCTTGTCGAATACGCCGTCCTTGGAAGACAGCATTACCACCGGAGTATCTGCAAAACGGGCGTTGCGCTTGATGATGGCGCAGGTCTGGTACCCGTCGAGCTTGGGCATGAGGATGTCGCAGAAAATCAGCTGAGGCTGGTAATCGTTGACTTTGGCCAAAGCATCAAAGCCGTCGTCGGCCAACAAGACTTCGTGCCCCCCCTGCTTGAGAAAAATCTCGGCGCTTCGACGGATGGTGTTGCTGTCATCCACCACTAGCACTTTGAAAGATGCGCCTGTTGTAGTCAATTGTTACTGCTCCCGATGGAAAAATAAACAACGCGGCAGCACATGATGCTGGTGCGCCTCAAATCTGAACCATCTCGAAGTCTTCCTTGCGGGCGCCACATTCAGGGCAGGTCCAATTCATGGGAACCTGATCCCATGGAGTGTTGGGTGCAATGCCGTGCTCAGGTGAACCCTCTGCTTCGTCATAAATCCAACCGCAAATCAAACACATCCAAGTTTTAGAGTCGGTCACAGCTTAAAGGGCCTTCACATAGAATGCAACGATTGTATCTAGTCATCTCCGCGGGCCACGGCGCCGGTGCCGCCCCTCAAGCAGGATCTGGTCCATGACCGCCAAAGCATCCCCTCCCCCCCCAGAAATCATAGATCTCGAAGATGACGGTTCGGAGGACGCAAGCCCTGCGTGCGTGCTCGTCTTCAACGCCAGCGACCCCAGCGGCGCCGGCGGACTGACGGCCGACATCACCACCATCGCCTCCGTGGGCGGGCACCCGATCGCCGTGGTCTGCGGCGCGTACGCCCGCGATACCGCGGAGATTTTCGACCACTTCAGTTTTGACGACGAGGCCGTGGCCGAGCAGGCCCGCGCCGTCCTGGAGGACCTGCCGGTACAGGCCATCAAGGTCGGTTTCGTGGGCAGCCCGGAGAACATCAGCACCATCGCCGAGATCACGACCGACTACGACGAAGTGCCCGTGATCGCCTACATGCCCAACCTGTCCTGGTGGCGCGACGAGCTGATCGACGAGTACCTGGACGCCTTCCGGGAATTGTTGTTACCGCAGACCTCGGTGTTGGTTGGAAACCACAGCACCCTGTGGCGCTGGCTGCTGCCGGACTGGACCAGCGACCGCAGCCCGACCGCGCGCGACATCGCCCGGGCCGCCTCCGAGATGGGTGTTCCCTACACCCTGGTCACCGGTATTCCGCTGCCCGAACAGTTTGTCGAGAACGTGCTGGCCTCGCCCCAGACCGTGCTGGGCAGCGGCAAGTTCGAACTGTTCGACGCCACCTTCTCCGGCGCTGGCGACACCTTGTCCGCCGCGCTCACCGCCCTGGTGGCCAGCGGCAACGACCTGGGCGAGGCCACCAGCGAGGCCCTGGGCTACCTCGACCGCTGCCTGGACGCCGGCTTTCGCCCCGGCATGGGGCACATCGTGCCCGACCGCATGTTCTGGGCCCAGCCCGACGATGACGAGGCCGACGGCGATGAAGAAGAACCCCCGATTGACGAAGCACAGGCCCTCGAAGGCTTTGTGATGCCACCCCATGACACCAAGCACTGACCTCAACATCCCCCTGTTCGAACGCGCCAAGGCGCTGATCCCCGGCGGCGTGAACTCGCCCGTGCGGGCCTTCAAGGCCGTGGGCGGCACGCCGCGTTTCGTGAAGCGCGCCCAGGGCGCCTACTTCTGGGACGCCAACGACCAGCGCTTCATCGACTACATCGGCTCCTGGGGCCCGATGATCCTGGGCCACGGCCACCCCGCCGTGCTCGAAGCCGTGCAGAGCGCAGCGCTCGAAGGCTTCAGTTTTGGCGCGCCGACCGAGCGCGAAGTGGAGCTGGCCGAGGAAATCCTGAGCCTCGTCCCTTCGATGGAGATGATCCGCCTGGTCAGCTCGGGCACCGAAGCGGGCATGAGCGCCATCCGACTGGCGCGCGGTGCCACGGGCCGCAGCAAATTCATCAAGTTCGAGGGCTGCTACCACGGCCATGCCGACTCCCTGCTGGTCAAGGCCGGTTCGGGCCTGGCCACGTTCGGCAACGCCACCAGCGCAGGCGTGCCGCCCGAGGTGGTGCAGCACACCCTGGTGCTCGAATACAACAACGTCGCCCAGCTGGAAGAAGCCTTTGCCCTGCATGGCAAGGAACTGGCCTGCGTGATGATCGAGCCCATCGCGGGCAACATGAACCTGGTGCGCGCCAGCGTTCCGTTCATGAAGCGCTGCCGCGAGCTGTGCACCGAATACGGCGCGCTGCTGGTGCTCGACGAGGTGATGACGGGCTTTCGCGTGGCCCTGGGCAGCGCCCAGAGCGTGTACGCCCGGAGCATCCCGGGCTTCAAGCCCGACATCACGGTGCTGGGCAAGGTGATCGGTGGCGGCATGCCGCTGGCCGCCTTTGGGGGCCCGCGCGCCATCATGGAACACCTGGCACCGCTGGGGGCCGTGTACCAGGCGGGCACGTTGTCGGGCAACCCGGTGGCCACGGCCTGCGGGCTGGCCACGCTGCGCGAGATCAGGAAGCCGGGTTTCTTCGACGCCCTGTCGGCCACCACGCGCTCGCTGGTCGATGGGCTGGCTGCCGCGGCGGCGGCCGAAGGCGTGCCCTTCAGCACCGACAGCGAAGGCGGCATGTTCGGCTTCTTCCTGATGCCCGAGCTGCCCCAGAACTACGCCCAGGTGCTCAAGACCGACAGCGCGCGTTTCAACCAGCTGTTCCACGGCCTGCTCGATCGCGGTATCTACATCGCGCCGGCGCTGTACGAGGCGGGCTTCGTGAGCGCGGCACACACCGCCGACGACATCGCCGCCACCGTGGCAGCCGCCCGCGAAGTCTTCAAGGAACTATCAAAATAATAGCTACCAGCGCTTACCCATCAAGCGCTATCGGCCATTTTTATGAATATTCCTGCTTGCTAACTCGACGTTGGCATTCGTTCACAGCAGCCCCCGCAGCTCGCGGGCGGCCTCCTGCAGCAGTGGCAGCATGTCGCGTTGCAGGCTGCGCTCGTCCACCTGCTTGGGCGACGCCACCACATTGAGCGCGGCCACCGTGTCACCCTGCAGATTGCGCAGGGGCACTGCCAGCGCGTGCACGCCCAGCTCGTGCTCCTCCACCGCCAGGCAATGGTCGTCGCGCCGCGCCTTGGCAATCACCTGCCGCAGCGGGCCGACCTGGGTGATGGTGTGGGGCGTGAGCCGGTGCAGCGGGCAGGCCTTGAGCCACGCCGTCAGCGCTGCCGGTGGCAACGCGGCCAGCAGCACGCGCCCCGTGGACGTGGGGTGCGCCGGCAGCCGCGCCCCCAGGTGCAGGCCATAGGCCAGCACGCGCGAAGGCGCGCCGTACACGCCGCTGCGCGCCACGATCACCACCTCGCCGCCATCCAGCACCACGGCCGAGAATGACTGCTGCGTCTGTGCCGCCAGCCGGTTGAGCGTGGGCTGCAGCACCCGCGGCAGCCGGGCCGATGCCAGGTAGCTGCCCGAAAACCGCAGCACCTTGGGCGCCAGCCAGAAGTAGCTGCCATCCGTCTCCAGATAACCCAGGTGCGCCAGCGTGAGCAGGTGGCGGCGCGCCGCCGCGCGCGTGAGGCCGGTGCGCTGCGCGGCCAGCGTGGCATTGAGCCGCTGGCGCTCGGTGTCGAAACTCTCCAGCACCGCCAGGCCCTTGGCCATGCCTTCGATGAAATCTGCCTTGGCGATGGGAACGGTGGTCATGCGGGGGTCCATGGTCGGCCGGTCGATGCCCGGGGTGCGGGCGCCCGATGCGCCGGGGCTGTGGAAGATTGCGCGATGATCGCACATCACGTCCACCCACCGCGCGCCAGGGCGCCGGGCGGGCGCCGCATTGACATGGATCAACCTACGCTTGGCGCTGTTGTCTTAGCGCTTTCCAGCGCCCTTGTTTGCTTTGTGAGGTTGTCCACCATGCGTACCCAGGTTGCCATCATCGGCGCAGGCCCCGCCGGCCTGCTGCTCGGCCAGTTGCTTTACAAGTCCGGCATCGACGCCGTCATCATCGAACAGCGCAGCCCCGACTACGTGCTGGGCCGCATCCGCGCCGGCGTGCTGGAGCAGGTCAGCATGGACCTGCTGGACCAGGCGGGTGTCGGCGCCCGCGCCCATGCCGAAGGACTGCCACACGACGGCATCGAGCTGCTGTTCAAGGGCGCGCGGCACCGCATCGACCTGCACGCGCTGACCGGCGGCAGCCGCGTGACGGTGTACGGCCAGACCGAAGTGACCCGCGACCTGATGGACGCCCGCGCCGCCGAAGGCCTGACCACGGTGTACGACGCCCAGAACGTGAGCGTGCACGGCTTCGACGGCCAGCAGCCGCGCGTGACCTACGAGAAGGACGGCCAGACGCACGAGGTGCTGTGCGACTTCATCGCAGGCTGCGACGGCTACCACGGCGTGTGCCGCGCCAGCGTGCCCGAGGGTGCGCTGCGCACCTACGAGCGTGTCTACCCCTTTGGCTGGCTGGGCGTGCTGGCAGACGTGAAGCCCGTGTCCCACGAGCTGATCTACGCCAACACCGAGCGGGGCTTTGCGCTGTGCAGCATGCGCAGCAACACGCGCAGCCGCTACTACCTGCAAGTGCCATCGACCGACAAGGTGGAGCAGTGGAGCATCGAGCAGTTCTGGGCCGAACTGGGCAACCGCCTGGACCCCGAGGCGCGCGAGAACCTTGTCACCGGCCCGGCGCTGGAGATGAGCATCGCCCCGCTGCGCAGCTTCGTGGCCGAGCCCATGCGCTTTGGCCGCCTGTTCCTGGCGGGCGACGCGGCCCACATCGTGCCGCCCACCGGCGCCAAGGGCCTGAACCTGGCGGCGAGTGACGTGGGCTACCTGTGGAATGCGTTCGCCGACTATTACGGCGAGAAGTCGAGCGCCGGCATCGACACCTATTCCGACCGCTGCCTGCGCCGCGTGTGGCGCGCCGAGCGCTTCTCGTGGTGGTTCACCTCGTTGATGCACCGTTTTCCAGAGACTGGCGAATTCGGCCAGAAGATTCAGGAAGCCGAGCTGGAATACCTGGTGCACTCGCGCGCAGCCTCGGTCTCACTGGCCGAGAACTATGTAGGGCTGCCGATGAACTTCGGAACCTGACTCTCTCCCCGTTCCGAGAGTACCTCCCAAAAAAAGCGGCTTCCCAGGAAGCCGCTTTTTGCATGGCGCCCCGCCGCCCGAATCAGTGGCGGAAGTGGCGCACCCCGCTGAACACCATGGCCACGCCGCGCTCGTTGGCGGCATCGATCACTTCGTTGTCGCGCATGGAGCCACCGGGCTGGATCACGCAGGTCGCACCTGCATCGACCACCACATCGAGGCCGTCGCGGAAGGGGAAGAATGCGTCGCTGGCCACCACGGTGCCCTGCAGCGTGAGGCCCGCGTGGCCCGCCTTGATGCTGGCGATGCGGGCCGAGTCCAGGCGGCTCATCTGGCCGGCGCCCACGCCCATGGTCATGCCGCCCTTGCAGAAGACGATGGCATTGCTCTTGACGTACTTGGCCACCTTCCAGGCGAACAGCAGGTCTTCCATCTCTTCCAGCGTGGGCTGCTTGTGCGTGACCACCTTCAGGTCGATGAGCGACAGCTCGTGGTTGTCCGCGGTCTGCAGCAGCAGGCCGGAGCCGATGCGCTTGGCATCCATGGCGTTGCGGCCCCGCTGCCAGTCGGTGAGCTGCTGCGCCTTGCCGGCATGCGGCGGCAGGGCGATCTTGAGCAGGCGCACATTGGCCTTGGCCTTGAACACCTCCAGCGCCTCGGGCGTGAACTCCGGCGCCATCAGCACTTCGACGAACTGCTTGGCGATCTGCTGGGCGGCGGCGCCATCCACCGTGCGGTTGAAGGCGATGATGCCGCCGAAGGCGCTGGTGGGGTCCGTCTGGAAGGCCTTGCCGTAGGCATCGAGCGCGTCCAGGCCCACAGCCACGCCGCAGGGGTTGGCGTGCTTGACGATGACGCAGGCAGGCGCCTCGAAGCTCTTGACGCATTCCCACGCCGCATCGGCGTCGGCGATGTTGTTGTACGACAGCTCCTTGCCCTGCACCTGCTCGGCCGTGACCAGCGAGCCGGGCGCGGGGTACAGGTCGCGGTACAGCGCGGCCTGCTGGTGCGCGTTCTCGCCGTAGCGCAGGTCCTGCACCTTGGTGAAGATGCCGTTGCTCTGGCCGGCGAACTGGGCACGCGCGGGCACGTAGGTTTCGGACAGCTTTTCCTCTTCGAAGGTGACGGACGAGAGGTAGTCGCTGATGGCGCCGTCGTACTGCGCGATGCGGTTGAACGCGGCCACCGACAGCGCGAAGCGCAGCTTGTCGGAAAGCTTGCCGTTTTCCTTCAGCTCGGCCAGCACGGCGGGGTACTGCGAGGCGTCGGTCAGCACGCCCACGTCCTTCCAGTTCTTGGCGGCACTGCGCACCATGGCCGGGCCGCCGATGTCGATGTTCTCGATGGCGTCGGCCAGCGTGCAGCCCGCCTTGGCCACGGTGGACTCGAAGGGGTACAGGTTGACCACCAGCAGGTCGATGGTGTCGATGCCATGCTCCTGGAGCGCGGCCATGTGCTCGGGCAGCTCGCGGCGCGCCAGCAGGCCGCCGTGCACCTTGGGGTGCAGCGTCTTCACGCGGCCGTCCAGCATCTCGGGGAACTGGGTGACCTCGGCCACCTCGGTCACGGGCAGGCCCTGGTCGGCCAGCAGCTTGGCGGTGCCGCCGGTGGACAGCAGCTTGATGCCCAGCGCATGCAGGGCCTGTGCAAATTCGACGATGCCGGTCTTGTCGGAGACGGAAAGAAGTGCGTTCATGGCAGTGGTGGTGGGGAGAGTTTGAATAAAAACAGGGCCTGGCGCTTTATGGATAAGCGCCAACAGCTATACATTTAATAGCAATCGTGCGCCGGTCAGAGCAGCTTGTGCAGGGCCAGCTTCTTGCGCAGCGTGTTGCGGTTCAGGCCCAGCCATTCGGCGGCGCGGGACTGGTTGTTGTCGGCATGGGTCATCACCACTTCCAGCAGCGGTTTCTCGACCACGCGCACCAGCATGTCGTACATGCCGTCGGGCGTCTCTCCGCCCAGGTCGCGAAAATAGCCTTGCAGGCTCTCGCGCACGCATTCTTCTATGTGTTTCTTGCTCATGCAGCCATTCCCTCTTGTTCTTCTGGTTCTGCGTCCGTGCCGGTGGCGGCGGGCAGCCGGTCCATCTGTTGCGCAAGGGCATCCAGGTGGTCGGCCACGGCCTGCCACTGCGCGGCGCAGTCCTCGATCGTATTGATGTGTTGCCTGAAGGCCTCGCCGCCGGGCAGCGCACGCAGGTACCACGCGATGTGCTTGCGCGCACTGCGCACCCCGGTCAGCTCGCCATACAGGCTGTAGTGGTCTTGCAGGTGGTCCAGCAACAGGCGCCGCACCTCGGCCACCAGCGGTGGCGCCAGGTGCTCGCCCGTGGCCAGGAAGTGGCCGATCTCGCGGAAGATCCACGGCCGGCCCTGTGCGGCACGGCCGATCATGATCGCGTCGGCCCCGGTGGCGGCCAGCACGTCGCGCGCCTTCTCGGGCGAAGTGATGTCGCCATTGGCCACCACGGGCACCCTCACCGCCGCCTTCACCGCCGCGATGGTGTCGTACTCCGCATGGCCCTTGTAGCCTTGCTCGCGCGTGCGGCCGTGCACGGTGAGCATCTGGATGCCCACGCCCTCGAACGCGCGGGCCAGCGCCACGGCGTTCTTGTGCTCCTGGCACCAGCCGGTGCGCATCTTCAGCGTGACGGGCACGTTGAAGGGCGCGCACGCCTGTACCACGGCCTCGGCGATCTCCACGGCCAGCGCCTCGTTCTGCATCAGGGCGGAGCCCGCCCACTTGTTGCAGACCTTCTTGGCCGGGCAACCCATGTTGATGTCGATGATCTGCGCGCCGCGCTCCACGTTGTAGACCGCGGCCTCGGCCATCATCGGCGCATCGGTGCCTGCGATCTGCACGGCGATGGGCCCGGGCTCCCCTTCATGGTTGGCCCGGCGCGAGGTCTTGAGGCTGTTCCACAAGTCCTTGCGCGAGGTCACCATCTCGCTCACCGCGTAGCCCGCGCCCAGCGCCTTGCACAGCTGGCGAAACGGCCGGTCCGTGACGCCCGCCATCGGGGCGACGAACAAGCGGTTCGCCAGAGGAATGTGGCCGATGTGCATGAAGGGGCGCGGTAGGTGCAGCAGCGAATGCTGAAAAAGGAGGCAGGATTGTACCTGCTCAAAATTTCAGCAAATGAAATGTTCCGCCCACTGAAATGACGCCCCTGTCCACCCCGATGCTCTCCGGCGCGGCGACGCGCGGCCGCCACGGTCAGCGCGCGGCGAGGTCGGTTTCCGCCGTCGGTGCAGGAACCCGGGCACGTTGCGCAAAGCGCCACCAGGCATCGGCGGCATTGTCGAATTCATGGCGCGCCATCAGCGTGCGCAGCCACTGGCGGTTGTGCAGCACATCCGGCGAGAAGCCCCGCGCGGCCAGCTCCGCGCCCCCCTGCCTCACGCCGGCGGGCGTGCCCATGTCCACATCGTGACCATCGGCCAGGGGGCCGCGCACGACCTTGCTGGCCTTCATGCCGTCCACCACCCGCACCCGCACCACCCATTCGCCGGCGGCGACGGGGCAGGTGGCTTCAAGTGCCATGCCTTGCGCCTGCAGCTCCCGGGCCACGCCATCCAGCGCGGCGCGCCCACCGGGCATCTCGCTGCAGCCGCTACCGCTGCCGGCATGCGCGTGCGGAGCCGGCGGCAGCGAAGAAGACACAGGGGGCACCGCCGCCTGCGGGCTGTGCACGCAGGCGGCCAGCAGCAGCGCCAGGGCCGCTGACGACCAGCGGGTGCCCACCGGCACGGCGGCAGGTGCCGGGCGGGCGATGGCAGGGATTGCGAAACAATGCATGAAGCCTCCCGGGGTAAGTTCATTCAGGGACGGTGTTGCTTCACGATACAAATAGGCGCCGCCCACGGCCATGCGCGGATGGCGCACCCCTGCGTAGGACAGCGCCCCCTGGCATGAAAGCGATGCCGCCGCCGCCCTACACTTCCTCCCATGGAAATCTGGATGCACCAGCTGCTGGAATGGCTTGCGCTGCCGCAGTTCGGCCTGAGCACGGTCTTTGTCGTTTCGTTCATCTCGGCCACGCTGCTGCCGCTGGGCTCGGAGCCGGCGGTGTTCGGGCTGATCAAGATCAACCCCGAACTGTTCTGGCCCGCGATCCTGGTCGCCACGGTCGGCAACACGCTGGGCGGTGGGGTGAGCTGGTGGATGGGCCTGGGGGCTCACAAGGTCGTGGACAAGGCCCGTGGCAATGCCACCGACGTGCGCGCGCTGCACTGGCTCCAGCGCTTTGGCGCACGCGCCTGCCTGATGAGCTGGCTGCCCGTGGTGGGCGACCCGCTGTGCGCCGTGGCCGGATGGCTGAAACTGCCGTTCTGGCCCTGCCTGGCCTATATGGCCGTGGGCAAGTTCTTCCGCTATCTGCTGATGACGAGCGTGCTGCTGCACTTCATGCCGGGGCACTTGGCGCTGTGACTTCTCACCCGGTGTTTCGTTGAGGCCGCTTGGCGCCAGCAATGACAAGGGTGTGCAACTGCCGTCCCCAGGCGCCCCTCTCCCTCATGCCCACGTCTCACGACAGCGGTGCGTGTGCGCCGATGTCGGACAACAGCGAATCGCCACGGGCCACCGGCTCCTCGACCACCACCTGGTTGCGCCCGCCTTCCTTGGCCATGTACATCGCGGTATCGGCCCGCGAGAAAAACTCCAGCACCGACTCTCCCAGCACGTACTGGGTCACGCCGATCGACACCGTCACCCGCCCCTTGAGAAGCCCGGCCCATGCATGGATCTCGACCTGGGCGCGGATGCGCTCGCAGGTATTGAGCGCAGGCAGCAGGGATGTGGCGGGAAAGATGAGCAGGAACTCCTCGCCCCCATAGCGCCCGAACACATCGCCTGCGCGCACCCCCTGCTGTGCCACGCGGGCGAACGTGCGCAGCACCTCGTCACCCCCCAGATGCCCCAATTCATCATTGATGCGCTTGAAGTGGTCGATATCCACCACGGCGAGGCACAGGGGAATGCCGCTTTCATCCGCCAGCTGCTTTTGCTCCTCCAGCGCGGCCAGCACGTAGCGGCGGTTGAAACATCCGACCAGGGGGTCGCGCTGGGCGTCTTCCTGGATGTTCTTGATCTTCCGGCTGGCGTGGTACAGGCTGCGGTAGAGGCGCTGGACCCTGCCCATCAGGAGGATGTAGGTGGGCAACGATAGCGCCAGGGCCAGCCAGTGCAGCGCTTCCAGGCGCAGCAGCGCGTCATTTTTCTGCTCCACGTAATGGAGCCCCACCACCACGGCGTACAGGCACAGCATGCAGGCCGCCAGCGCCAGCAGCGCGGGCCGCGGCACGGTGAAGATCCCGTAGGCCACCGCCACGAAGGTGAACGGAACCAGCAGGATCTGCGTGACCGGCGCCAGATAGAACACCCCGACCATGCAGGCCAACGCCGTGGCCACAATGGCCAGCTTCAGGTGCCTGTGCCGCACCTTCTTGTGCAGGCCCGAACTGAAAATCCCCCAGAAGGCCCCGCATCCCAGCACCACCAATACGGCCAGGACGGCGAGCACCTGCACATCCACCATGCCCAGCGCATAGAACCCGGCCATCGCCAATACATACAGGCCGATCAGCCCCCCGGCCAGCCGCCATTTCTGCCCCGCGCTGCGCCCGCTTCGCGGCCCCAGGCCATCCATGGCCCTGCGCGCGGGACGCGCCATGGCCGACGATGAGTCATCGAATTCCATGACGGCGTCGGACAGCGGAAAGGCGTCCGTCGCCGAAAACGGATTCTTGCGGCCAAAGAACATGCGGAGGCAGGCGTGGGCCCGGGTTCGTTCGGGTGACAGGTTCACCGAAATACACAGTCCGCCAGCGCTGACGCCCGGCAGACGGGCCCGCGCATCTTACGCAGAACTGACACGGAAGCGCTCCGTGTTTTCCAGTAGCTCGCGCGCTGCAGCGCACCCTGCGGGCGGCGTTTGGCGCCGCGCACCCCGCCTTGCGGCCACTGTTTGCGCCCGGAAAAAGATGCCTCTTCAGGCCGCCGCAACCTGCCGGCGTGTCCACCAGCCTTCCAGGCTGTAGACCAGCAGCGCAGTCCAGATCAACACAAACCCCACGAGGCGCGCAGGCTGGAAGGGTTCATGGAACAGCCACACGCCCAGCGCAAACTGCAGGCTCGGGGAGATGTACTGCAGGATGCCCAAGGTGGACATCGGGATCAGGCGGGCACCCGCGGCAAACAGCAGCAGCGGAACGGCCGTCATGGGGCCCGCGAGCAACAGCCATCCCACGGCGGCTGGCGACCCCTGGACCAGTGCGCCCTCGCCCTGCCAGGCCCACCAGCCCAGCATGATGGCGGCCACCGGCGCGAGCACCAGGGTTTCCAGCGCCAGCCCCTCCAGCGCGCCCAGCACGGCAAGCTTGCGCAGCAACCCGTAGAAGCCAAAGCTCAGGGCCAGCACCAGCGCAATCCAGGGCAGGCGGCCCGCCTGCACCGCAAGCCACAGCACTCCCGCGGCAGCCACGGCCACCGCAAGCCACTGGCCCGGGCGAGGCCGCTCTTTCAGGAACACGAAGCCCAGCGCCACGTTCACCAGCGGCAAAATGAAATAGCCCAGGCTGGCATCCACCACATGCTGGTTCTGCACCGCCCACACATAGGTGAGCCAGTTGCCCGACAGCAGCATCGCCGACAGCGCGAACGCGCCCAGCACACGGGGCTGGCGCAGCACGGCGCCCATCCAGGACCATTGCCTGCGCACCATCAGCACGCCAAAGACAAACACCAGCGACCACACCGTGCGGTGCATCACCACCTCCAGCGAGGGCACATCCGCCACCTGCTTGAAATACAGCGGGAACAGGCCCCAGGCGGCATAGGCCAGCGCGGCGTAGAGGATTCCAGTGTTCATAGAAATCGGTGGTGCCAGGGGCGCGCAGGCCCCTTCGAACGGTCGAAAAAAATCCCTGCATGCCAGGGGCCGTGCAGGGATGCGATGCCATCGGGCCCATGGCCCGGCGGAGCTTTCAGCCTCCCAACCCCTAGACGTTGAACAGGAAGTTCAGCACGTCGCCATCCTTGACCACGTACTCCTTGCCTTCGGCGCGCATCTTGCCTGCATCCTTGGCGCCCTGCTCGCCCTTGAGCGCGATGAAGTCCTCAAACGCAATGGTCTGTGCACGGATGAACCCGCGCTCGAAGTCGCCGTGGATCACGCCGGCCGCCTGGGGCGCCGTGTCGCCGATGTGGATGGTCCAGGCGCGCACTTCCTTCACGCCCGCGGTGAAGTAGGTCTGCAGGCCCAGCAGCTTGAAGGCGCCGCGGATCAGCCGGGCCAGGCCGGGCTCCGTCTGGCCCATCTCGGCCAGGAACATGTCGCGGTCCTCGTCGCTCATCTCGGCCATCTCCGCTTCCATCTTGGCGCAGATGGCCACCACGGGCGCGTTCTGGCTGGCGGCGTATTCCTTCAGGCGGTCCAGGAAAGGGTTGTTCTCGAAGCCGTCCTCGCTCACGTTGCCCACGAACATCGCGGGCTTGGCGGTGATCAGGCACAGGGACTTGAGCAGGGGCTGCTCTTCCTTGGTGATCTCCACCGAGCGGGCGGGCTTGCCCTCGTTGAGCGCGGCCTGGATGCGCGTGAGCAGCGCCACCAGCTTGGCGGCATCCTTGTCGTTGCCCGACTTGGCGGCCTTGGTGTAGCGGTTGAGCGCCTTCTCCACGGTGCCCATGTCGGCCAGGCACAGCTCGGTCTGGATGACTTCGATGTCGGAGATCGGGTCCACGCGGCCGGCCACGTGGATCACGTTGTCATCCTCGAAGCAGCGCACCACGTTGACGATGGCGTCCGTCTCGCGGATGTGGGCCAGGAACTGGTTGCCCAGGCCTTCGCCCTGGCTGGCGCCCGCCACCAGGCCGGCGATGTCCACGAACTCGACGATCGCAGGCACGATGCGCTCGGGCGAGATGATGCTGGCCAGCTGCTGCAGGCGGGGGTCCGGCACCTCCACCACGCCCACATTGGGCTCAATGGTGCAGAAGGGATAGTTTTCGGCGGCGATACCGGCCTTGGTCAGCGCGTTGAAAAGGGTGGACTTGCCGACGTTGGGCAGGCCCACGATGCCGCATTGGAGGCTCATGGCAGGGCTTTCTGGAATTCGGAGACAAACCGCCGATTTTACGGGCCCGCCGGCAACCGCCGTTCGGGGGCCGGTTCACGCCTCAATCGAAGCGCAGATCCGCCCCCACCCGCTGCCCCACGCGCAGCATCTGGCCCGCGCCCCGGGCCACGATGGCATTCATGCCGAAGGTGATCGCACCATCGAGGCGCTTGTCCTGGCGGTAGGTCCGCAGCATGTCGCCCACCGCGGGGGTGCTTTCGGCCGTGGCGGGGTCGATGTCGGGGATGGGGCATCGTGAACACGGCTTCACGGGCTGCAGGTGGATCCCGCCTTCCGGGGCCTCCACCCGAATCATGTCCACACGGTCTTCGTCATGGGCATCCACGCCGGCCAGCACCACATTGGGCCGGAACCGCTCCATCCCCACGGGGGCATGGCCTGCCGCCTGCAGCCGCGCATTCAGCTCCTGCATGGAAGCCTCGCTGGCCACCAGCACGGGAAACCCGTCGGCGAACTGATTGGGCGCCTCGATCCCCCCCGTCCACTCCATGCTGGACAGGCGGCGGTGCTCAGGGTCGAAACGGACAAGCCGGCACGGCTGACCCAGGAAATCCGTGAACCACTGGGCGGCCACCGCGCCCATGTCCCAGGCGGGCACCGTATCCCGCCACACGGTCACGGTGGCAGGCGCCTCGACCGCATCGATGGACACGTGCAGGGCCAGCATGCCGGGCGCGCGCAAAACCATTTCGTCGCTCTTGAGCTGCGGCCGGATGAGCGCCATGCGGGGCAGGACGCGCTGGGTCAGGAACATGCCCTTGGCATCCACCACCATCCAGGCGCGGTCCAGGTCCAGCCCGGTCTCCGTGAGCAGCGCCTCCTGCACTTCAATGCCGGCGCACGACTTGACGGGATAGACGAACAGCCGTGCGATGGTGCCCGACAGATCGGAATCAGGGTTGAAGCTCACGCCGGGGTACTCCTTGAAAAACGGGCGGGGATGCGGGCCCCGATTCTGCACTGCGCGCGCGGGCACAAGCCCCCTCCTACAATGCCGCCATGGCCCAAACCTTTGATATCTGTATTCGCGGCACCGGCATCGTGGGCAAGACCCTGGCGCTGCTGCTGGCCCGCGAACGGCTGAAAGTGGCCCTGCTGCCGGCCCCCGGCCCCAGAGGCGCCGCAGCCGCCGATGTGCGGGCCTACGCGCTGAATGCGGCCTCGCGCCATCTGCTCGAATCGCTGCGCAGCTGGCCGGACGAGGAACACGCCACGCCGGTGCGGACCATGCAGGTGCAGGGTGACCACGACGGCGCCGTCCATTTCGACGCGGCCACCCAGGGGGTGGATGCCCTGGCCTGGATCGTTGACGTGCCCGCCCTGGAAGCACGCCTCACGGAAGCCGTGCGCTACCAGCCGCAGGTGGAATGGGTGGAGTCGCCCGTGCCCGCGGCGCTGACGGTGGTGTGCGAGGGCCGCGCCAGCAGCACGCGGCAAGAATTTGGCGTGGATTTTCAGGTGACGCCCTATCCCCAGCACGCCATCGCCACCCGCTTGGAGTGCGAACGTGCGCATGGACAGGTGGCGCGCCAGTGGTTCTTGCCCGACGGCATCCTGGCTTTTTTGCCCTTGGGCGGCCCCCAGGGGAACTCCGTGGCGGTTGTATGGTCCGTCTTGCAGGACCAGGTAGCGCCGCTGATGGCCTTGCCGCCTGAACAATTCGCGAAAAAGCTCCAGGCGGCCAGCCAGGAGGTGCTGGGAAAGTTGGTGCTGAGTGCGGAGCGCGCAGCCTGGCCCCTTCAGCTTGCCAAGGCGGACCGCTGGTGCGGGGCCCTGCCCGCCAGCGGCAAGAACCCGCGCAGCTGGGTGCTGGCCGGCGATGCGGCGCACAACGTGCACCCGCTGGCGGGCCAGGGGCTGAACCTGGGCCTGGCCGATGCGCAGGCCCTGGCAGGCATGCTGCAGGGACGCGACTACTGGCGCAGCGTGGCGGATGTGCGGCTGCTTCGGCGCTATGAAAGGGAGCGCAAGGCCGCGCTCCTGCCGATGGGTTTGGCGACGGACGGGCTGCAGCAGCTTTTCTCCCGCCACGAGGGCCCCCTGCAGGCATTGCGCAACTGGGGAATGAAGGGCTTTGAGCTAAGCGGCCCCTTGAAGAACTTCGTGGCCCGCCAGGCCATGGGAATACATTGACCACATTGCGGCCTCCACCGGGAGGCCGACAGATCTCCGGAACAAGAACACCATGAAACTGATTCCCACCCTGCTCGCCGCAGCCGCCCTGGCTTCAGGCATTGCCGCCTCCGCGCAGGAGGCAGATATCCGCAAGGCCCTCGCCGAGCGCATTCCGCAAATGGACAAGATCGACGAAGTGCGCCCCACGCCCATGAAGGGCCTGTACGAAGTGCGCATCGGGACGGATCTGTTCTACACCGATGCCAAGGGCAACTATGTGATCCAGGGCGAGCTGATCGATGCGAAGGCGCGCCGCAACCTGACGGAAGACCGCATCGCCAAACTCACCGCGGTCGAGTTCTCCGCCCTGCCCCTCAAGGATGCCTTCACCATCGTGCGGGGCGACGGGAAACGCAAGGTGGCCGTTTTTGAAGACCCCAATTGCGGGTACTGCAAGCGCTTCGAACGCGACCTGCAGAACGTGGACAACGTGACGGTTTACCTGTTCCTGTACCCCATCCTCAGCCCAGACTCCGCCGAAAAATCGCGCAACATCTGGTGCGCCAAGGACCCTGTGACCGCCTGGCAGGACCTGATGGTGCGGGACAAGCCCGCGGCTGCGGCAAGCTGCGACACCAGTGCCTTGCAGCGCAATCTGGCCTTTGGGCGCAAGCACAAGATCACGGGCACCCCCACGCTGATCTTTGCCAACGGGGCCCGCGTGCCGGGCGCGATCGGTGCGAAGGAAGTGGAAAAGCGCCTGGCCGAGGCCAGCAGCGAACCCTCCGCAGCGAACTGACCCGCGTTGCGCCGCCGTTGACGCCCTCTCCCACGGGCTGTGCCATCTGCCCGCAAGCCTGAACCTGCAGCTGCCCATGCCCTCTTCCCGCACGCCAGAACCCGCCGCCATCCACTACCGCGTCGAGCCCTCGGACCTGTACGCCCATCTCTTTCGCGTGGCACTGACGGTCACCCGTCCCCAGGCCCTGCAGGAGGTCTCGCTGCCGGTCTGGATTCCGGGGAGCTATCTGGTGCGCGAATTCTCCAAGAACCTGCAGGAGCTCAAGGCCCACCAGGGCAAGCGCGAGGTGGCGCTGATCCAGTTGGACAAGCACCGGTGGCAGGCGGACTGCAGCGTGGACAAACCCCTGGTGCTGACCTATTGCGTCTGCGCCTACGACACCTCCGTGCGCACGGCCTGGCTCGACACATCCCGGGGCTTTTTCAATGGCACCAGCCTGTGCCTGCGCGTGCATGGACAGGAAAAGCAACGCCACACCCTCGACATCGCCAGCACGCCCGCCACGGCCGGATGGTCGGTCGCCACCGGGCTTGCCGCGCTCAAGGCCGACAAAAAGGGCTTTGGCCTGTATGCCGCCCAAGACTACGACGAGCTGGTCGATTGCCCGGTGGAGATGGGCATGTTCTGGATCGGCCGGTTCACGGCCGGCGGCATTGCGCACCGCTTTGTGGTGGCCGGGGCGGCGCCATCGTTTGATGGCAAGCGCCTGCTGGCGGACACCCAGAAGATCTGCGAAACCACGATCCGCTTCTGGCATGGCGATGGCAAGGCTCCCTTCAGGAGCTACCTGTTCATGCTCAATGCCGTGGGGGACGGCTACGGGGGGCTGGAGCACCGCAACTCGACCGCGCTCATCTGCGGGCGCCGCGACCTGCCGCGGCTCGGGGAAACACGCGCCGCGGAAGGCTACACCACCCTGCTGGGCCTCATCAGCCATGAGTACTTCCACACCTGGAACGTCAAGCGGCTGCGCCCGTCCGAGTTCACCGAGCACGACTACTCGCGGGAGAACTACACGCAGCTGCTCTGGTTCTTCGAGGGCTTCACCAGCTACTACGATGACCTGCTGCTGCGCCGCGCGGGGCTGATCGATGAGTCCACATACCTGAAGCTCGTCACCAAGACCATCAACCAGGTACTGCAGACCCCCGGCAGGGCCGTACAGACGGTGGCACAGGCCAGCTTCGATGCCTGGGTCAAGTACTACCGCCAGGACGAGAATACGCCCAACGCGACCGTCAGCTACTACACGAAGGGCTCGCTGGTGGCCCTTTGCCTGGACCTCGCCCTGCGCCGCGAAAGCAAGACCAGCCTGGACGAGGTCATGCGCGCGCTCTGGACACGCTGCCATGGCGGCCCCATGGCCGAGGACGATCTGCGCGCGGTATTGGAAGAGCTGGCCGGCCGATCCTTTGATGCTGAACTGGCGCAGTGGGTGCATGGCACCACGGAGCTTCCGCTGACGGAACTGCTGGCGGCCCACGGCGTGCACCTCAAGGCCGAAACACCCCAATGGGCCCAGCGGCTCGGGCTGCGGGTGGGAGAAAGCCACAGCGTGCACATCAAGACCGTATTGCGCGGCGGTGCCGCGGAAAAGGCGGGCATGACGCCAGGCGACGAATGGCTGGGCATCGAGGTGAACCAGCAGGGATGGCGCATCAGCAAGCTGGAGGACGTGGCGTTCTATGCAGGCACCGAGACGGCATTGACGGCCCTGGTGGCGCGCGATGGCCGCCTGCTGCGCCTGGCGCTGGAACTCCCGTCCCGGGGCCCGTCCTCCGCGCCCAGAAAAACCGCCCGCGGCCCCGTGCCAGCCCCTGCCGTTCCTGACACGATCAGCCTGTCGGTTGCCAACGCGGCCGCGGTGGGGCGCTGGCTGAACTGATTCCCGCTGCGCGGTACGGTGTTCTACCTACCTCCGCGCGCTGCAGCCTCGCTTGGGTATATTCGTTCACGCCGTCATAACCACCTATAAATCCAGGAGATTTCCATGTCCTACGAAACCATCGAGGTCCGCACCGAGGCGGACAAGGTTGGCATCATCACGCTCAACCGCCCCAAGCAGCTCAACGCGCTGAATGACCAGCTCATGAACGAACTGGGCACCGCGCTGAAGGCCTTCGACGCGGACGAGAAGATCGGCTGCATCATCGTCACGGGAAGCGAAAAGGCGTTCGCGGCGGGCGCGGACATTGGAGCGATGGCGAAGTACAGCTTTGCGGACACCTACAAGGGCGACTACATCACCCGCAACTGGGAGGCCATCCGGTCCATCCGCAAGCCCGTGATCGCCGCCGTCAGCGGCTTTGCATTGGGGGGCGGCTGCGAGCTGGCCATGATGTGCGACTTCATCATCGCCGCCGACAACGCCCGGTTCGGCCAGCCTGAAATCAAGCTGGGTGTGATCCCTGGCGCGGGTGGCACGCAGCGGCTGCCGCGCGCCGTCGGCAAGGCCAAGGCCATGGACATGGCCCTGACGGGCCGCATGATGGACGCCGCGGAAGCCGAGCGCGCCGGGCTGGTCAGCCGCGTGGTGCCCTACGACAAGCTCATGGACGAGGCGCTGGGCGCCGCGATCATCATTGCAGGCTTCTCGCAAATCGCCGTGATGGCGGCCAAGGAGTCCGTCAACCGCGCCTTCGAAGGCAGCCTGTCGGACGGCGTCATGTTCGAGCGCCGCCTCTTCCACGCCCTGTTCTCGACCCAGGACCAGAAGGAAGGCATGGACGCTTTCATGAACAAACGCACAGCGAACTTCACACACCAATAATTTTTGTTCTATAATCTGGGGCTACGGTCGTATAGCTCAGTTGGTTAGAGCGCAGCATTCATAATGCTGATGTCGGTGGTTCAAGTCCACCTACGACCACCACATCCAACCCACAGTGCGGCAACCCACTGTGGGTTTTTCTTTGGTGCCGGGCTTTCGTGTTGCCTGGGCTGGCCCTGACAATGCGCAGGCCCCTCCACAGCCGATGGGGTCATTTCCCGCCTCGGACGGTTTGCTGGCTCACGCACCCCCAACGGCAGGTCCGCCCTAGAATTCTCCCTTCAGCCCCTGGATGTAAACCATGAATCGCTGCACTGTTCCCCACCGCGTTCCCGCACGGAACCTACGCCACCACATCGTCGCCGGGCTCGCTTGCGCCCTCGTGTACGCCGCTCTGCCCGCCACCGCCCAGGTACAGCCTGGCCTCGGAGGCATGCGCACGTTCCCTGATGCGGCCCTGCGCGGCACCTTGACCCTCAATACGGTGTCGGAAGCCACGCTCAACGGCCGCACCATCCGCATGGCACCCGGCATGCGCCTGCTGAGCCCGCAGAACACGCTGGTGATGGCGCACACGGTGCTGGGCCAGAGCTACAAGGTGAACTACGTCATCGAAAACAGCACCGGCATGCTGATCACCGCCTGGATCCTGACCCAGGGTGAAGCCGAACAACCCCGCAAGGGCAGTGACACGGTCGAGCGCAACTACCGCGCGGAATCCGACCCCATCAAGAAGTAACACGGCGGCTGCGCCCTGCGCAACCGCGCAGCCGAATGCATGCTTGCGGAGCGCCGGGCGCCCCGCCTTATCCCTTTCCTGATCGCGAGCCCGCCATGGCCAAAAAAGTCTTTATCAAAACCTTCGGCTGCCAGATGAACGAGTACGACTCGGACAAGATGGCCGACGTGCTCAATGCCGCCCAGGGCTACGAGCCCACGCAGAACGTGGACGAAGCCGACCTCATTCTGTTCAACACCTGCTCGGTGCGCGAGAAGGCGCAGGAGAAGGTGTTCAGCGACCTGGGCCGCATCAAGCACCTGAAGGCGCGCGGCGTGAAGATCGGCGTGGGCGGCTGCGTGGCCAGCCAGGAAGGCGCCGAGATCATCAAGCGCGCGCCCTATGTGGACGTGGTGTTCGGCCCGCAGACCCTGCACCGCCTGCCCGAGATGCTGAACCAGCGCGAACGCCTGGACAAGCCCCAAGTGGACATCAGCTTCCCCGAGATCGAGAAGTTCGACCACCTGCCCCCGGCGCGGGTCGAGGGCGCGAGCGCCTTTGTCTCCATCATGGAAGGCTGCAGCAAATACTGCAGCTACTGCGTGGTGCCCTACACGCGCGGCGAAGAGGTGAGCCGCCCGTTCGACGATGTGCTGGTGGAAGTGGCGGGCCTGGCCGACCAGGGCGTGAAGGAAATCACCCTGCTGGGCCAGAACGTGAACGCCTACCTGGGCAAGATGGGGGGCACGGCAGAGATCGCCGACTTCGCGCTGCTGCTCGAATACGTGTCCGACATCCCGGGCATCGAGCGCATCCGCTACACCACGAGCCACCCCAACGAATTCACGCCCCGCCTGATCGAGGCCTACGCCAGGCTGCCCAAGCTGGCCAGCCACCTGCACCTGCCCGTGCAGCATGGCAGCGACCGCATCCTGATGGCCATGAAGCGCGGCTACACCGCCATGGAATACAAGAGCACGGTGCGCAAGCTGCGCGCCATCCGCCCCGACCTGGCCATGAGCAGCGACTTCATCGTGGGCTTTCCCGGCGAGACGGAGGACGATTTCAACAAGATGATGAAGCTCATCGACGACATCCACTTCGACAACAGCTTCAGTTTCATCTTCAGCCCGCGCCCCGGCACGCCCGCCGCCGGCCTGCACGACGACACGCCGCACGACGTGAAACTGCGCCGCCTGCAACACCTGCAAGGCGTCATCAACGCCAACATCAAATCCATCAGCGAAAGCCGCGTGGGCTCGGTGCAGCGCATCCTGGTGGAAGGCGCCTCCAAGCGCGACGCCACCGAGCTCATGGGCCGCACCGAATGCAACCGCGTGGTCAACTTTGTGGGCCAGCCCCGCCTGGTGGGGCAGATGGTGGATGTAACGATCACCGAGGCCAAGGCCTATACCCTGCGCGGCGAAGTGCGCACCCACGAGGCGGCATACGCCGCCTGAGACGCAGCAGACACCCGTGGCAATGCCTGAACACCTGCCACACGCGGATTCGCAGAAGGTCGACGGCCCTCTGCATGGCCTCTCGTTTCAGCAACTGCTGCTCCTGGCGTTCCTGCTCATAGCGGGCCTGCTGGGCGTGAGCTCCCTGCGGGCGCTCTATACGCTGGAACAGCTCATGGTGCAAAGCCGCCACGGCGGCGCGGAGGCAACAGCCCTGAGCACGGCCGCCCAGGCGCTGAACCAGCGTGGGCAGGCGCTGGAGCGCGCGGCCCGCCAGTCCCTGGTGCTGCGGGATGCGCCGCTGCGCCGCAGCTTCAACGAGATGTCCGTGGAGGCGCTGGCCGTTCTCGACCAACTGCACAAGGGCGGACTCCCCGAAGAGCAGTCCGCGCAATGGCGCAGGCATCTGGACGCCGTCAAGGATCTGCTCGATGCCCCGCCAGAGCGGGCGCTGGAGAACGAGCGGCTGGTGGCGGAAGAATTCATCACGCTGGAGGCGCTGCACACCACCATTGCGCAATCGGTGCAGGACATCAATGCCCAGCGCAACCGTGAACTGCAGGACCGGGTCGAGGCGAGCCGCCGCAGCGTGACCCACCAGGTGGTGGGGGTGATCGTCCTGGCCCTGGTGCTGGCCCTGGCGCTGGGCATCTGGCTCGCCCGCCCCTTCAAGCGGCTCGAAGGCACGATCCGGCGGCTGGGAGAGAACCAGCTCGAGGCGCCCGTGGTGATCTCGGGCCCCGACGACGTGCGCCGGGTCGGTCAGCAACTGGAATGGCTGCGGCTGCGGCTGCTGGAGCTGGACGCCGACAAGGCCCGCTTTCTTCGCCATGTCTCGCACGAGCTCAAGACCCCCCTGGCCGCGCTGCGGGAAGGCGTGGCGCTGCTGCAGGACGGCGTGACCGGCGAGCTCAACGCCGGCCAGCGCGAAGTGACGCAGATCCTGCACCACAACACGCTGGTGCTGCAGGGGGAGATCGAAGCCTTGCTGCGCTTCAATGCCGCGGCGTTCGAGGCACGCCAGCTGCAGCGGCGCGACACCGATCTGCTTGCGCTGCTGGAGGCCCAGGTGGAGGCCCAGCGCCTGCAATGGCAGGCCCGTGGCCTGCGCGTGCTGATGGAGGGACCGGCTGTGTCCCTGCAGATCGATGCCGACAAAATCGCCTCGGCCGTCAGCAACCTGCTGTCCAACGCCATCCGTTTCTCCCCCAAGGGCGGAACGGTGCGGCTGTCCCTCTCGCGCCACGCCGACCACGTGCGCGTGGATGTCTCCGACCAGGGGCCCGGGGTGGCCAGCGCCGACCGCGACCGCGTGTTTGAACCCTTTTACCGGGGCATACGCCAGCCCGACGATGCAGTGCGAGGCACCGGCATCGGGCTTTCGATCGTCCACGAGTACGTTGTTGCCCACGGTGGCCGCGTGCGGCTGGTGGAAGACGGCGTCCACTCCTTTTTTCGCATGGAACTACCACATGCCGCCTAGTTATGTCCCTTGCCGCCCTGCCGGCCAGCAAGCCCTGAATTCCCCTGCATGGATCTTGCCGCTGGCCGCAGCGCTCGTGCTGACGGGCTGCAATGCCACCTCGCCCAAGGCGGCAGCAGCGGCGGCAGGAGCGCCCGCCCCCGTCGTGGCGGTTGCCGCCCCGGCCCCGGACGCACCGGAGTCCTTCCCGGCGGGCGAGGCCGCGGCCGCCGGCACAACCCAGGCCGCCGAACCGGTGCTGCAGGTGCTGGCCCAGGCCGACCGGACGCTGCGCATGCCCGCTGCAGAACTGGCCAGGGAAATCGCCCGCCTCGGCGAGGCGGAAGACGCGACGGCGGAAACCCCGCTTCTCCTGGCTGTTGCGCTTGCGCAGACACGCCAGCCCGTCGATACGGCACGTGCCCTCGGGCTGGTGCAGCGCGTGATGGGCAACACCGCTGCCGCGGCGCAGCCCCTGCATCCCCTGGCGCGCCTCATGGAGGCACGGCTGCTGCAGCAACGCCGGCTTGAAGACCAGCTGGAGCGGCAGGCACAACAACTGCGCGATGCACAGCGCCGCAACGACCAGCTCAACGAACGGCTGGAGGCCGTGCGCGCCATCGAACGCAGCCTGACCACGCGCCCCGCCCCGCTTCCTGCCACACCGGCATCAACCCCGGGCAGCAGCCCGCAGCGCCCGGCCCCCTGAGCTTGCGAGACAACGACCATGGCAGCCACTCCCCGCCCCTCCCGCGCAACGCCCGCCGCCCGCATTCTTGTGGTGGACGATGACGCCGACATGCTGCGGCTGCTGTCCCTGCGGCTCCATGCCGCCGGATACGACGTGGTGGCCGTGGGCTCGGCCGAGGCCGCGCTGGCCCAGCTCGACATGGCGCGCCCCCAGCTCGTGCTGAGCGACGTGCGCCTGCCAGGGCGCGACGGACTCGCGCTGTTCGACGAAGTGCGTGCACGCCACCCCTCGCTGCCGGTCATCCTGCTCACCGCCCACGGCACCATTCCCGATGCGGTGGAAGCCACGTCGCGCGGGGTGTTCACCTACCTCACCAAGCCCTACGACGGCAAGGAGCTGCTCGAGAAAATCGCCCAGGCCCTGGCGCTCAGCGCCCCTGCGGTGGCACATGCCCATGCCAACGAGGCATGGCGCGCCGAGATCGTGAGCCGCTCCAACCGCATGACCGACCTGCTGGCCGAAGCCTACATGGTGGCCCAGTCGGATGCGAGCGTGCTGTTGCTGGGCGACAGCGGCTCGGGCAAGGAGCTGCTGGCCCAGGCCATCCACCGCGCCAGCCCCCGTGCGAGCCACCCCTTTGTGGCGGTCAACTGCGGCGCCATCCCCGAGGCCCTGCTGGAGTCCGAACTGTTTGGCCACGTCAAGGGCGCCTTCACCGACGCGGTGAGCAACCACAAGGGGCTGTTCCAGGCCGCCGAAGGCGGCACCTTGCTGCTGGACGAGATCGGCGACATGCCCCCCGCACTGCAGGTCAAGCTGCTGCGGGTGCTGCAGGAGCGCGCGGTGCGCCCCGTGGGGGCCAGCCAGGCGATCCCGATCAACGTGCGCATCATCTCGGCCACGCACCGCGACCTGGAGGCGGCGATGGCCACGGCCCAGTTCCGCGAAGACCTGTACTACCGCCTGAACGTGGTCACGCTGATGCTGCCCACCCTCGCAGACCGGCGCGAGGACATCGCGCTGCTGGCCAACCACTTTCTGGACAAGCTGGCGCGCAAGTACGACAAGCGCCTGTCAGGCTTTGCGCCCGAGGCGCTCAAGGCCCTGACCCTGGCCGCCTGGCCCGGCAATGTGCGCCAGCTCTACAACGTTGTCGAGCAGGTGTGCGCGCTGTCCACCACCCCTCTGGTGCCCCTGACGCTGGTGCAGCGCGCACTGCGCACGCCGTCCACCCAGGTGCTGAGCTTTGCCGAAGCCCGGCAACGCTTCGAGCGCGAGTACCTGGTGGGCCTGCTCAAGATGACGGACGGCAACGTGGCCGATGCGGCGCGCCTGGCGCAGCGCAACCGCACGGAGTTCTACCGGCTGCTGCAAAAACACGCGCTGACCCCCGGAAACTTCAAGAATGACGCCACGGACAACGACGACGTCGCCGATGGGCGACACGACTAAGTATTTGATTTATCTTGGTTTTTTAGCAGCGACCCCATTCGCTGTCGCCAGATGGCGACAAAAAACCGGTATTTCGGCTCCCATGGCGGGGCTGCACATCTGCTTACATGCAGTTGATGGCCTAAGCATTTGATTTAGAACAGTTTTTTCAAGCTGGCACAGGGTTTGCCCTAGTTCCAGCATGCAAGCTGTTTTTTCTCTCCGTTCACGCGCCATCGGCCGCCTCCCGCGGGCCGTGATGGCGCTGGCCGCCGCCCTGCTCGCAGGCACTGCGCAGGCGCAAGGCTTCGATTTCGACAGCGTCACCCGCCTCGCCCGGGAGCGGGCACAGAAGCCGTATCGCGCATCCAGCGACAAGCTGCCCGCCGACCTCGCAAAACTCAACTACGACCAGGTGCGCGACATCCGCTGGCGCCCCGACCGTGCCCTGTGGCGCACCGAGAAGCTGCCGTTCGAGGCCATGTTCTTCCACCTGGGCCTGTACCAGAAAGAGCCGGTGCTGATCAACGAAGTCACGCCGCAGGGCGCGCGCCACATCGGCTACAGCCGTGCGGACTTCGACTATGGCAAGAACCAGGTGCGGCCTGAGGCCTGGGGAGACCTGGGCTTTGCGGGCTTTCGCCTGCACAACCACCTCAACTCCAGCGCCTACAAGGATGAGCTGGTGGTCTTCCAGGGCGCGAGCTACTTCCGCGCGCTGGGCAAGGGCCAGCAGTACGGCCTGTCGGCCCGGGGGCTGGCCATCGACACCGTGGGCGGCAACGGCGAGGAGTTCCCGCGCTTCACCGAGTTCTGGCTGGTACGGCCCGACCCCTTGTCCACACAGGTCACGGTGTACGCGCTGCTGGATTCGCCGCGCGCCACCGGCGCCTACCGCTTCGACATCCAGCCCGGCGCGCAGACCACCACCACCGTGCGCAGCCGCATTTTTGTGCGGCCCGGCTCCGGCAAGCCCATCGCCACGCTCGGGGTCGCGCCGCTGACCAGCATGTTCTTCTTTGGCGAGAACCAGCCCCGCAAGGACGACTTCCGGCCCGAAGTGCATGACTCCGACGGCCTGATGATCGCCACGGGCGAGGGCGAATGGCTGTGGCGGCCGCTGCAGAACCCCAGGCAGACACTGGTCACATCGTTTGCCACCCAAAACCCCAAGGGCTTTGGCCTGATGCAGCGCGACCGCCAGTGGTCGAACTATGAGGACGTGGAAGCCCGGTATGAGCGCCGCCCCAGCGCCTGGGTGCGCCCCCTGCACGACTGGGGCGCTGGCCGCGTGGAACTGGTGCAGCTCCACACCCCCGACGAAACGCATGACAACATCGTGGCGTATTGGGTTCCGGCCCAGATGCCGGCCCCCGGCCAGCCCCTGGAATTTGCCTATGAGCTGAGCTGGCAGGGCGACGAGCAGCAGCGCCCCCCCGGGGCCTGGGCCACGCAATCGCGCCGGGGCATGGGCTACACCAAACAAACCGCCGAGGCCCTGCGCCAGCAGGCCCAGTACGTGGTCGATTTCGACGGCCCCGCCCTCAAGGCCCTGCCCGCCGACGCCACCGTGAAGGCCGTGGTGACCAGCGACGCCAACGGCAAGGTGCTTGAAAACATCGTCTACCGCAATCCCGCCACCGAGCAGTGGCGCATGACCGTTCGCGTACAGCGCCAAAAGGCCGATCGCCCGATCGAGCTGCGCGCTTTTCTTCAACACGACAACCACGCTGTGAGTGAAACATGGACGCACATCATTCTTCCCGAGTAAGCCCCCTACAGCAGCACCGGACTGTCGGCATCCCCCGCAGCACGCTGCGCGAGGAACGGCACCCCAATGCCGTGACCGCGCCCCCGGTCAACCGGGGCTCCATGGCACCGCTTCCCTGGCGCGGCTTCTGGAACAGCATGGGCACCGCCCTCCTGCTGCGCCTGACAGGCCGCAGCGCAGCGCCCCACCCGGCCCTGCCCGCGGCCCCCGCCGTGGCCCAGGCCTGGGAGGGCGCCGCGCAGCGCCGCCGCTGGACCTTTGCCGTGCTGACCGCGTTGACCACGGCCCTGGCCAGCTTTCTGTTTGCGGGCGTGCAGCCCGACTATGAAAACGCCTGGCTGGGGTACGGCCAGATCGCGCTGTTTGCGCTGCTCTCCGCCTGGGTGGTCACCGGTTTCCTTACCGGCCTGATGGGTTTCTGGGTGATGCTGCGCGGTGACCGGCACGCGCTGTCCGTGCGCAGCGTGCTGGAGCACGAACTGGCGCCCGACGCACGCACGGCCATCATCATGCCGATCTGCAACGAAGATGTGGCCACGGTGTTTGCCGGGCTGCGGGCCACGTGCGAGTCGGTCGCATCCACCGGCCACGGTGCCACCTTCGACGTGTTCGTGCTGTCCGACAGCTACGACCCCGCCATCGCCCAGGCCGAGCGTGCCGCATGGGAGGCGCTGCGCGATGCCCTCGCCCAGCACGGCCAGCAGCCGCAAGTGCAGGTGTACTACCGCCTGCGCACCCGCCGCACGCACCGCAAGGCCGGCAATGTGGCCGACTTCTGCCGCCGCTGGGGCAAGGACTACCGCTACATGGTGGTGCTGGACGCCGACAGCGTGATGAGCGGCGACTGCATCGTCTCGATGGCCAAGCTGATGGAAGCCAACCCGGGCGCCGGCATCATCCAGACAGCCACGCAGGCCATCGGCCACGTCACGCTGCACGCCCGCGCGCAGCAGTTCGCCTCGCGCGTCACAGGCCGCCTGTTCACCCTGGGCATGCAGTACTGGCAGCTGGGCGAATCCCACTACTGGGGCCATAACGCCATCATCCGCGTAGCTCCTTTCATGGAGCATTGCGCACTCGCACCCATCAAGGGCAAGGGCGGTCTGGCGGGCGGCATCATGTCGCACGATTTCGTGGAAGCAGCCCTGATGCGCCGCGCGGGCTACCACGTGTGGCTGGTGGCCGACCTGGTCGGCAGCTACGAGCAACAGCCTCCCGACCTGCTGGCCGAACTGCAACGCGACCGCCGCTGGTGCCAGGGCAATCTGCAGAACGCTCGCCTCATGGCCGAGCCCGGCCTCCACGCCGTGCACCGCTCGATGTTCATCACGGGCGCCATGGCCTACCTCTCGGCCCCATTGTGGCTGGCCTTCCTCACCCTGGGCACGGCGCTGTGGCTCTCGGGCGCCAAGCTCGTGGCCGACTGGCACATCCTGCCGGCCGAACTGCTCTCGCTGTGGGCATGGACGCTGTGCATGCTGTTCCTGCCTCGCATCCTGGGCGTGGCCGCGGTGTTCATGCGCCGCGAGCAAAAGGAGTATGGCGGCGCCTTCAGCCTGCTCAAGAGCGCCGCGCTCGAAAGCGTGCTGGCCATCCTGCAGGCCCCCATCCGCATGCTGGCGCATTCGCTGTTCGTACTGATCGCGCTCACGGGCCTGAAGCTGGAATGGAAATCGCCTCCGCGCGAGGCCCACGCCGTGCCCTGGCTCCATGCCGTGCGCCAGCTGGCCCCCATGAGCGTGGTGATCGGCCTGCTGGCGCTGGGTGTTGCGCTGATCGACAGCAGCGCCCTCCTGTGGCTGATGCCCGTGGGCCTGCCGCTGGCGCTGGCGATTCCGCTGGCCGTGCTCACCAGCCAGATCGCGCTGGGCAAGGCGATGCGCGCACAGCGCCTGCTGCTGATTCCCGAGGAGTCCTGGTCGCCCCCCGTGCTGCGCCGCGCATGGCTGCATGCCAGCCGCCTGGCACAGCCGATGCTGAAGGCAGCCTAGTCCGTCGCCTCCTCGCGATCACATCGCCCACAAAAAAAGCCGGCATGCATGCCGGCTTTTTATTTTGCTATATTTTTTATAGCTTTTCGCGCTTTATCCATCAGCGCCAGAGGCCAAAATTTCTCTATCTCAGAAGGGCATCTTGGGCATGCCGCCCCCGCCCAGGCCCTTCATGCCGCCCATCTTCTTCATCATCTTCATCAGGCCGCCGCCCTTCATCTTCTTCATCATGCCCTGCATCTGCTCGAACTCCTTGAGCAGGCGGTTGACTTCCTGCACATGCACGCCCGCGCCGTTGGCGATGCGTTTCTTGCGCGTGGCCTTGATGAGGTCGGGCTTGCGCCGCTCCAGCGGCGTCATGCTCTGGATGATGCCCTCCTTGCGCTTGATGTCCTTCTCGGCCTTGTCCATGTCCATGGCGCCGGCCTTGGCGGTGAGCTGGGACGGGAGCTTGTCCATGAGGCTGGAAAGCCCGCCCATCTGCTTCATCTGCTGGATCTGGGAAAGAAAGTCGTTCAGGTCGAAGCCGTCACCGCTCTTGACCTTGGCCGCCAGCTTTTGCGCTGCCTCCATGTCCACGCCCGCCGTGACCTGCTCCACCAGCGCCACGATGTCGCCCATGCCCAGGATGCGGCCCGCGTGGCGCTCGGCATCGAACACCTCCAGGCCGTCGAGCTTCTCGGACACGCCCGCGAACTTGATCGGCGCGCCCGTGATCTGCCGCACCGACAGCGCCGCACCGCCGCGCGAATCGCCATCGAGCTTGGTGAGCACGATGCCGGTGAGCGGCAGCGCCTCCTTGAAGGCCTTGGCCGTGTTGATCGCATCCTGGCCCTGCATGGCATCGACCACGAACAGGGTCTCGACCGGGTTCAGCGCCGCATGCAGGTCCTTGATTTCCTTCATCAGGGCTTCATCGATGGCCAGGCGGCCAGCGGTATCGACCAGCAGCACATCGAAGTAGTGCTTCTTGGCGTAGTCGAGCGCGGCATGCGCGATATCGAGCGGCTTCTGGTCCGGTGTGCTCGGGAACCACTCGGCACCGGCCTGCTTCGTCACCGTCTTGAGCTGTTCGATGGCCGCCGGGCGGTACACGTCGCCCGAGACGGTGAGCACCTTCTTCTTGCGTTTTTCGATCAGGTGCTTGGCCAGCTTGGCCGTGGTGGTGGTCTTGCCCGCCCCCTGCAGGCCGGCCATCAGGATCACGGCCGGCGGCTGCGCAGCCAGGTTGATGTCGGCCACGCCTTCGCCCATGGTGGCGGCGAGTTCGCGGTTGACGATGCTCACCAGCGTCTGGCCCGGCTTGAGCGAGCCCAGCACCTCCTGGCCCAGTGCCTTTTCCTTGACGCGCGCGATGAAGTCGCGCACCACGGGCAGGGCCACGTCGGCCTCGAGCAGGGCCATGCGCACCTCGCGCAGCATGTCCGTGACGTTGGACTCGGTGATGCGGGCCTGGCCACGCATCTCCTTGACGAGGCGCGTGAGTTTGTCGGTAAGGGCGGAGGCCATAGGAGAAGTTCCGGTATTGCCTGCGCGCCATCAACGCTGTCGTTGTGCACGCGGGCCCGCCAGGGCGCTGGCGGTGGGGCGAAAGGCTAAACTGTACCCATGATTTTACCCAGTGCTTCCCCCGTCAGCTGGCTGCTGGCCCTGGCCGCGGCCGTGGCATACGCCGTGCCCGCCGCAGCCGCCTCGCGGCTGGGGGCCGCGGCAGCACGCAATGCGCTGCTGGTCGCCTGGATACTGCATGGCGCGGTGCTGGTGTGGGGGCTTTGGGGCGAGGCGCCCCGCTTTGGCTTTGCCCCGGCCCTGTCGATGACGGCCTGGCTCGTGCTCACGGTGTATGCGGTGGAACGGCAGCTGTTTCCGCAGATGCAGGCCCGGTGGATCCTGGCCGCGCTCGGCGCCATCGCCGTGGTGCTGGCCTTGGTTTTCCCGGGCCAGCCCCTGCATGTCGCGGCCTCCGCCTGGCTGCCCCTGCACCTGGCGCTGGGCATCGCCTGCTACGGCCTCTTTGGCGCCGCCGTGGTGCATGCATGGCTCATGACCCGCGCCGAGCGCCATATCCGGCAGGCCGAAGACCCGCACAGCGGCATTCCGTTGCTGACCCTCGAACGCCTGACCTTTCGCTTCGTGACCGCGGGCTTCATCCTGCTGACCGCGACCCTGCTGGCGGGCTGGCTGTTTGGCGACACGCTGTATGGAAGGGCCTGGCGGTGGGACCACAAGGCTGTGTTCTCCCTGCTGTCCTGGCTCACGTTCGCCACCCTCCTGGTGGGGCGTGCGCGCTTCGGGTGGCGGGGCCGCAATGCGGTGCGCGTGCTGTACGCAGGCTCGGCGTTGCTGCTGCTGGCCTACGTGGGATCCCGCTTTGTCATGGAAGTCGTTCTGGGCCGCAACGCATGAAATACCTGGTCTTGCTGGTGGTGCTGGTCGTTGCCATCGGTATCTGGCGCGGACGCCGCGCGACCGGCGCGGAGTCTTCCAGACCCCCGCCCCTGGCGCTTCCGCAAGACATGCTTGCCTGTGCCCACTGCGGCGTTCACGTTCCCCAGGCCGAAGCGCTGATGGTCGGCCCCCAGGCCTACTGCTGCGCCGAGCACCGGCGCTTGGGTCCGGCCTGAGACCGGCCATGCCAGCGCTGTCCGCCAGCACCTTCACATCCGTGGTCGAGGCGCCGTTCGTGCGGCTGTGGCGGGGATTCCTGACCGGCCGCGTCATGGTGGCTCTGGCTCTCCTCGTGCTGCAAGGTGCGGGCCAGGCCATCAACCAGGCCACGGAGCCGGTCGTGCTGGTGGTGTGTGCGCTGTATCTCGCGGCCACCACCTTGCTGCGCATCCTGGCAAGGCACCGCCCGCCGTCGCCGGGGGCCGGCCCGCAATGGCTGCCCTCCATCGGGGTGGACCTCGCCGCCATCGCCGCGCTGCAATTGCTGCATGCGGGCACCATGAACTACACCCCCCTGTTTGGCCTGCCCATCCTGATGGCGGCCGTGCTGGGGACCCTGACCCTGGCACTGGGCACCACGGCGGGCGTGACGCTGCTGCTGCTGGGCTGGGCCTGGTGGATGGGCTCCGGCACCGCGGGCGACGATGCGCCGCGCTACCTGCAAAGCGCGCTGACTGGCACGGGCTACTTCATCGTGAGCTACCTCGTGCACCAGCTCGCGACCCGCCTGGCCCGCGAGCAGGAAGTGGCGCAGCAAAGCCAGGTCGCCGCCCGGGTGCAGACCCAGGTCAGCGCGCTGGTCATCCAGAACCTCACCGACGGGGTCCTGGTGGTGGACGAAAGCGATGTGGTGCGCATTGCCAATCCCGCCGGGCTCCAGCTTCTCGGCGGCTCGGCCCTGCCCGAACTGCCCTTCATCCTGTCGTCCGAGACGCCCTGGAACCCGCTGGTCACGCTGGCACGGAGGACTTTCCGCCAGGAACATTCCCAGACCGCGGACGTGGACCTGCTCCATCCTGGACAGAGCCCCACCGGACTGCATGTGCGCACCTGGCTGACCTCGACGCGCGAAGCCGCGCGCCAGGCGCAGACCGAGCGCCTGTGCGTGATGTTCCTGCACGATCTGCGGGAGATGGAAGCCCGGCTGCGCACGGAAAAGCTCGCCGCCATGGGCCGCATGTCCGCCGCCGTGGCGCATGAGATCCGCAACCCGCTGGCCGCCATCGTGCAGGCCAACGCCCTGCTCGAGGAAGACCTGCACGACCCCGCCCAGAAACGCCTGGCGCGCATGGTGCAGCAGAATGCGGACCGCCTGGCCCGCATCGCCGAAGAGGTGCTGGACATCGCCCGCGTGCAGCACCAGATCAGCCACGCGCCGGCATCCACCTTACCGCTGGACGAAACCGTGGCGCTGGTCTGGAATGACTGGCAGGCGCAGGACCCCCTGCAGCGCCGCGCGGTGGTGATGCTCGAAGCGGGCAATACCCAGGTGGAGTTCGACACGGAGCATCTGCGCCGCGTGCTCGTGAACCTGCTGGACAATGCGCTGCGCTACATGGGCCAGGAGCCCGATTCGCTCACGGTGACCACCCGGGCCCTGCCGTCGGGACAGATCAGCCTGCAAGTCTGGAGCGACGGCGCCCCCATGGACAAATCGGTGGAGCGCCACCTGTTCGAGCCCTTCTTTTCATCCGAAAGCCGCTCCAGCGGCCTGGGCCTGTATATTTGCCGCGAGCTGTGCCAGCGCCATGGGGCGTCCATCAGCTACCAGCGGCTTACCCGCACCACCCTGCGGGGCGAGGTGGGAGGCAACGCCTTCACCGTGGGCTTTCGCCGCACCACACGCCCCACCGAAGCCGCCACGCTGTTTGACACCATCGTGGTCTGAAACGCATTGCCATGAACGCCCCTGCCGCCTCCATCCTCGTCGTGGACGACGAACCCGACCTGCGCACCTTGTACGAGCTGACGCTGCTGCGCGAAGGCTATCGTGTGGAGACTGCGTCCAGCGTGCAGGAGGCACGCGAGCAGCTCAAGGCCCACCGGTTCGATGCCGTCATCACCGACATGCGCCTGCCCGACGGGTTCGGCATGGAACTGCTGCAGGACCTGCGCGACCAGCAGCGCCGCGAACGCTGCGTGGTCATGACGGCCTACGGGTCGGCCGAGAACGCCGTGGAAGCCCTGCGCTCCGGCGCGTTCGACTACATGACCAAGCCGGTGGACCTCAAGCAGTTCCGGTCGGTTGTCGCCTCCGCGGTGCAGGGCACGGGTGGTGTCCCCGCGCCCCGGGCCGCGCGCAGCGGTGGAGTGCAAGGCCGGCCGGCGCCGGCCGGCGCGGATCCCCTGGCGGCGGGCACCGCCCTGGACCGGCTGGTGGGCACCTCCGAGGCGATCCGCAACGTCAAGCAGCGGGTGGCCAAGGTCGCGCGCGGCATGGCGCCCGTGCTGATTCACGGTGAATCAGGCACGGGCAAGGAACTGGTGGCGCAGGCCCTGCATGCCAGCAGCCAGCGCGCGGATGGCCCGCTGGTGGCCGTGAACTGTGGTGCCATTCCCGAGAACCTGCTCGAGGCGGAGTTCTTCGGCGCCCGCAAGGGCTCCTACACCGGCGCCGCCCAGGATCGCGACGGCTACTTTCAGGCAGCCCGTGGCGGCACGCTGTTTCTCGACGAGATCGGCGACCTGCCCCTGGCCATGCAGTCCAAATTGCTGCGTGCGATCCAGGAGCGCAGCGTGCGGCCCCTGGGCTCGACGCAGGAGGAGACGGTGGATGTGCGCATCGTCAGCGCCACGCACCGCGACCTGGCCGCCGATGTGCAATCGGGCCGCTTCCGGCAGGATCTGTACTACCGGCTCAACGTGATCGAGATCCTGATCCCCCCTTTGCGCGAGCGGCGCGAGGACCTGCCGGTGCTGTGCGCCGCGCTGCTCTCGCGCATCGCGCAGGAATCGGGCATGCCGGTCCCCCCGCTGACCGACAGCGCGCTCCACGCCATCGCCGCGCACCCGCTGACCGGCAACGTCCGGGAACTTGAAAACCTGCTGCACCGGGCCGTGGCGCTCAGCGATGGGGAAGAGCTGCATGTGGACGGGCCCTCGGGGGGGACCGCCGAGTCCCCGAGGACACGGGCGGCGCCAGCGCCCGCGATGCCGTCCCCCGCCGACCCGCAGAGCACCTACCCGGCCGCGCCGCCGCCCGGCGCGGGCAGCCTGGTGACGCTGCCCAGCGATCTTCAGGCATGGCTTGACCAGCAGGAGCGCGACATCCTGATCCGCGCCCTGCGCGAGGCGGGCTTCAACCGGACCGCCACCGCCGCCCGGCTGGGCATCAGCCTGCGCCAGATACGCTACAGGATCGCCCGGCTGAACATCGCCGTGCCCAACGACCAGGACCCGCATGACGACGTGGGCTGAGGAGGCAGCGCCGGCGGACCCACCGCCGTGGGACGGCGGATGGCACCGCGCGGCCACGAGGCTCCCATCCCCCAACCATGGCACGCGCCCGGCACCGGCCAGGTCCGCCATCGACCTGATCGTGGTGCATTCCATCAGCCTGCCGCCGGGCGAGTACGGGGGGGGTGCAGTACAACAGCTGTTCACCAACACCCTGGACTGGGATGCCCATCCCTACTACCAGAGCATCCGCGGACTGGCGGTGTCGTCGCATTTCTTCATCGAGCGCACCGGTGCGCTCTGGCAGTTCGTGGATTGCGATCTGCGGGCCTGGCACGCAGGCCAGTCGGCCTACCGCGGGCGCAGCCAGTGCAATGACGACTCGATCGGCATCGAGCTGGAGGGCCTGGAGGGCCTGGCGTTCGAACCCGCCCAGTACCGGACGCTGGCCACTCTCTGCCAGGACATCGCGCGGCGCTATCCCATCGCGCACATTGCGGGACATGAGCACATAGCGCCCGGGCGCAAGCAGGATCCCGGCCCCGGCTTCGACTGGGTGAAGGTACAAAAGGCGTTGCGCTGGCCTCCGCACCGTTTTCCCGCGGCGACCCGGCCCGCCATCCTGGCCGCCAGCTGAACGCGCTGTCGCAGCGCCGCGTCACAGCAACTTTTTCTTTGTGCAACCGCACAAAGCCGCATCGCCAAGCTCCACGCGGCCTCGCGAAGAAAAACCGCCCGAATCGCCCGCCGCGGCGCGGATTCGCTGCTGCTTTTTCGGTGGGACAAGGGATTCCAGCGGGGTCATCGCAAGAACTCGCAGCATTGAAAACATGCTGTTTCCCTTTTCCCAGGGGTTTGGGGCGGTACACTACCGGTAGTGTCTTGAATGCACCTGACACACCATATATAGTGTGCGGCAGACAGAAGTCCGGCCCATCACTCACACCTTGCGGCGGCTTCACGCCCCGCGCCACACATCCCAGACAGCCCACAGAAGAGGACACCCATGCAAGCTGCTTTGACTACGCCTTCCACCACCCACGCCAACCCAGCGCAAGCTCCGGCTTCGCAGCCCGCGCCAACGTCGGCGGCCAACTCGCTGGCGCACTACCAGATCATCCGCCGCAACGGGGCGGTGGTGCCGTTTGAGCCGCAAAAGATCGCGGTGGCGATGATGAAGGCCTTCCTGGCGGTGCATGGCACACAAGGCGCCGCGTCCGCCAGCGTGCGCGAAGTCGTGGACACCCTGACCCAGAATGTCACCCGCGCCCTGGTGCGGTCGCGCCCCGGAGGCGGCACCTTTCATATTGAAGATGTGCAGGACCAGGTGGAACTCGGACTGATGCGTGGCGGCCACCATGAGATTGCCCGCGCCTACGTGCTGTACCGCGAGCGCCGCACCCAGGAGCGTGCACGCCAGGTCGAGCAGCAGGCTCCGTCCGCCCCCGCTCCGCTGCTCCACGTGCTGGACGGCGGAGAACGCGTTGCCCTCGACCTCCACCGGCTGCAGGCATTGATCGAGTCGGCCTGCGTGAATCTTGGCGCGGACGTCAGCGCAGACCCCATCGTTGCCGAAACCATGCGCAACCTGTACGACGGCGTTCCCATGGACGAGGTCTACAAGGCCTCCATCCTGGCGGCCCGCACGCTCATCGAAAAAGACCCCGACTACACCTACGCCACCGCCCGCCTGCTGCTGCACACGATCGTGCGCGAAGTCCTGGGCCGCGAGGTGACCCAGAGCGCGATGGGACAAGCCTATATCGACTACTTCCCCGAATTCATCAAGAAGGGCGTGGAAAACGAGCTGCTGGACGAGCGCCTGCTGCAATATGACCTGCAGCGCCTGGGCGCCGCCCTGCAGGCGGACCGCGACCTGAAGTTCGACTACCTCGGACTGCAGACCCTGTACGACCGTTACTTCCTGCACGTCAAAAAGACGCGCATCGAGTTGCCCCAGGCTTTCTTCATGCGCGTGGCCATGGGCCTGGCCCTCAACGAAGTCGACCGCGAAGCCCGCGCCATCGAGTTCTATGAAGTGCTCTCGTCGTTCGACTTCATGTCCAGCACGCCCACGCTGTTCAACAGCGGCACGCTGCGCTCGCAGCTGTCTTCGTGCTACCTGACCACGGTGCCCGACGACCTGGACGGCATCTACGAGTCGATCAAGGAAAACGCACTGCTGTCCAAGTTCGCGGGCGGCCTGGGCAACGACTGGACCCGGGTGCGCGCGCTGGGCAGCCACATCAAGGGCACCAACGGCGAATCGCAAGGCGTGGTGCCTTTCCTCAAGGTCGTCAACGACACGGCCGTGGCCGTGAACCAGGGCGGCAAGCGCAAGGGCGCTGTCTGCACCTACCTGGAATCCTGGCACCTCGACATCGAAGAATTCCTGGAGCTGCGCAAGAACACGGGCGACGACCGCCGCCGCACGCACGACATGAACACGGCGAACTGGATTCCCGACCTGTTCATGCGCCGCGTGATGGAAAAGGGCACCTGGACCCTGTTCTCCCCTTCCAACGTGCCCGACCTGCACGACCTCTTCGGCGCCGACTTCGAGAAAGCCTACGTGGCCTACGAGGAAAAGGCCGCGCGCGGCGAGATCAAGCCTTCCAAGACGGTGCAGGCCACCGACATGTGGCGCAAGATGCTGACCATGCTGTTCGAGACCGGCCACCCCTGGATCACGTTCAAGGACGCCTGCAACGTGCGCTCGCCCCAGCAGCACGCCGGCGTGGTGCACTCGTCCAACCTGTGCACCGAGATCACGCTGAACACCAGCGACACCGAGACCGCCGTGTGCAACCTCGGCTCGGTCAACCTGCTGCAGCATCTGAAGGACGGCCAGATCGACCATGACAAGCTCAAGAGGACCATCAAGGTCGCCATGCGCATGCTCGACAACGTGATCGACATCAACTACTACGCCGTCAAGAAGGCGCGCGACTCCAACCTGCGCCATCGCCCGGTGGGCCTGGGGGTGATGGCGTTCCAGGACAGCCTGTATGAGCTGCGCATTCCCTACGCGTCGCAAGAGGCCGTGGAGTTCGCCGACAAGTCGATGGAAGCCATCTGCTACTACGCCTACTGGGCCTCCACCGAACTGGCACGGGAACGCGGCCAGTACTCCAGCTACAAGGGCTCGCTGTGGGACCGCGGCATCCTCCCGTTCGACACGCTGGACATGCTGTCGGATGCCCGGGGCGGGTATGTGGAAGTGGACCGCTCTTCCACCCTGGACTGGGACGCCCTGCGCAAGAAGATCGCACAGGACGGCATGCGCAACTCGAATTGCGTGGCCATCGCGCCCACCGCGACCATCTCCAACATCATCGGCGTGGATGCATCGATCGAGCCCTCGTTCGGCAACCTGTCCGTGAAGTCCAACCTGTCGGGCGAATTCACCGTCATCAACGGCGGCCTGGTGCGCGACCTCAAGCGCCTGGGACTGTGGGATGACGTGATGATCATGGATCTCAAGCATTTCAAGGGCTCCCTGCACCCCATCGATCGCGTGCCGCCAGACATCAAGGCGCTGTATTCGACCGCCTTCGAGGTGGAGCCCCACTGGCTGGTGGAGGCCGCATCGCGCCGCCAGAAATGGATCGACCAGGCGCAGAGCCTGAACATCTACATGGCTGGCGCATCGGGCAAGAAGCTTGACGACACCTACAAGCTGGCCTGGGTGCGCGGTCTGAAGACCACCTACTACCTGCGCACGCAGAGCGCCACGCACGTCGAGATGAGCACCGTGAACACGCGCCAGCTCAACGCGGTTTCGTCCGGCAACGACGGCGGTGCGCCACAGGCCTCCGCGTCCCCGCAGGCCAAGCCCAGCGCGCTGGAAGCCGCCGCGGCAGCGGCCGCCGCGCAGGCCGCCGCGCTGCCCGCCACGGACATCAAGTTCTGCGCAATCGACGATCCAACCTGCGAAGCCTGCCAATAAGGACTTCGCGCGCAACGCCTCGACACATCCGAGGCGTTGCGCATGTGCTGTGAAGCAACAAATCGTTGCCACACAACGCTTCAGTGCTTTTCTTTTCGCAGCACTGCTTTCATAATCCGAACACTGGAAAATCTATGTTGACCTGGGACGAAGAAGTCAAGCCCTCATCGCAAAATCAACTGGACGGCGGTCTGCAAAACAACCGCCCGGCGGGGCAACCGCCTCTGTCTTTTCAGTCCCCCTCGCTGCAACCCGTTGCTGCGGCCGCAACGGCCGCGGCCGGCCCGCAAGTGGCGGAGTCCACTGCAGTGCATCGGCGCGTCAATGCCGCCGACAAGCGCATCATCAACGGCCAGACCGACGTCAACCAGCTGGTCCCGTTCAAGTACAAGTGGGCGTGGGAAAAGTACCTCGCCACCTGCGCCAACCACTGGATGCCGCAGGAAGTGAACATGACGCGCGACATCGCGTTGTGGAAGGACCCGAACGGCCTGACCGATGACGAGCGCCGCATCATCAAGCGCAATCTCGGCTTCTTCGTGACCGCCGACTCGCTGGCCGCCAACAACATCGTGCTGGGCACCTACCGCCACATCACGGCGCCCGAGTGCCGCCAGTTCCTGCTGCGCCAGGCCTTTGAAGAAGCCATCCACACGCACGCCTACCAGTACATCGTGGAGTCGCTCGGACTGGACGAGTCCGAGATCTTCAACGCCTACAACGAAGTCCAGTCGATCCGTGACAAGGACCAGTTCCTGATCCCTTTCATCGAAGCGATCATGGACCCCAACTTCCACACCGGCACCCCCGAAAACGACCAGACGCTGCTCAAGTCGCTGATCGTTTTCGCCTGCCTGATGGAAGGCCTGTTCTTCTATGTCGGCTTCACGCAGATCCTGGCACTGGGCCGGCAAAACAAGATGACCGGCGCTGCCGAGCAATACCAGTACATCCTGCGCGACGAGTCGATGCACTGCAACTTCGGCATCGACCTGATCAACCAGCTCAAGCTCGAGAACCCGCACCTCTGGACCGCCGAATTCAAGGCCGAGATCAAGGCGCTGTTCCTCAAGGCGGTCGAGCTGGAATACCGCTACGCCGAAGACACCATGCCCCGCGGCGTGCTGGGCATGAACGCGTCCATGTTCAAGGGCTACCTGCGCTACATCGCCAATCGCCGTGCCACGCAGATCGGACTGGAAACGCTGTTCCCCAACGAAGAGAACCCGTTCCCGTGGATGAGCGAGATGATTGACCTCAAGAAGGAACGCAACTTCTTCGAGACCCGGGTTATTGAATACCAGTCCGGTGGTGCGCTGTCCTGGGACTAGCGCCTTTCGCATCACACCACCATGGATTTTTACACCACGCCCCACACAGACAGCGCCGCAGAGCGTTGCCGTGCGGGGCGTTCCCGTGTTCATGGCGATGGGGGTTTTCTCCATCGCCATGGATCGCTTCGTGTCCACTGCAGACACGAAGTGCTCTTTGCAAATTGACCCAAGGAGAACATGATGGCAACTGCGAAAAAAACGGCCGCCAAGAAGGCAGCCCCAGCGAAAAAGGCCGCATCGGCAAAGCCCGTAGCGGCAAAGAAGGCTGCACCGGCCAAGAAGGCCGCTCCCGCCAAGAAGGCAGTAGCAGCGAAGAAGGCTGCACCTGCCAAGAAGGCAGCAGCGCCAGCCAAGAAGGCCGCGCCCGCCAAGAAGGCAGTAGCAGCGAAGAAGGCTGCGCCCGCCAAGAAGGCAGCAGCACCAGCCAAGAAGGCCGCTCCCGCCAAGAAGGCAGTAGCAGCGAAGAAGGCTGCACCTGCCAAGAAGGCAGCAGCACCAGCCAAGAAGGCCGCTCCCGCCAAGAAGGCAGTAGCAGCAAAGAAGGCTGCGCCTGCCAAGAAGGCAGCAGCACCAGCCAAGAAGGCCGCTCCCGCCAAGAAGGCAGCAGCAGCAAAGAAGGCTGCACCCGCCAAGGCCGCCCCCGCGAAGAAAGCTGCACCGGCCAAGAAGGCCCCCAAGGCGCCTGCCCCTGCGGCCGCTCCTGCAGCACAGACTACCCTGAACCCTCAGGCAGCCTGGCCCTTCCCTACGGGCAACAAGCCGTAATCAGCACGTATTACGCGCTCAACCCGGTGCCGTTGCACCGGGTTTTTTTATGCCTGCCGAGACACGCGCTTCGGGCAAAGCGGCACCTCGAACCGAAGCCGCCCCCACCCGCCTGCCCCGCAGGCACCACCCCCTCACGCGGGGGTGAAATCCAGCGTGTAGTTCTGCGGGCCGCGCTGCGCAATCTTGAGGGCCCCGACCCGGTTGCCCAATTCGGCGCAGCGGGCCAACGGCCAGCCCTTTTCCAGGCCGAACAACAGCGCGCCACGCCAGGCATCGCCACAACCCGTGGGCTCGACCACGGCAGCCGGCTTCGCGGCGGGCACATGCTCGCGCTCGCCGTCAATCCAGACTTCGCAGCCTTCCGCAGCCAGGGTCACGACCAGCCCGCGCACACGCCGGGAGATGTCGGCCAGGCTCCAGCCCGTGCGCTGCGAGAGCATTTTCCCCTCGTAGTCGTTGACCACCACCCAGCTGGCAAGATCCACGAAATGCGCAAGCTCCTTGCCGTCGAACATGGGCAGGCCCTGGCCAGGATCGAACACAAAGGGAATATCCGCCGCCCTGAATTGCTCTGCATGCTGCAGCATCGCCTCACGCCCGTCGGGTGCGACGATGCCAAGGCGGATGTCTCCGCGCGCGGCAACGCGCGTGATGTGCGCCTGCTGCATCGCCCCGGGATGGAAAGCCGTGATCTGGTTGTTGTCACGGTCGTTCATGATCATGGCCTGGGCCGTGAAGCTGTCGTCCACTTGCCGCACAAATTCGGTGCTGATGCCCAGCGTTCGCAGCCGCTGCAAGTAGTCCGCGCCGTCGCTTCCCAATGTCGCCATGGGCAATGGTTCCCCGCCCAGCAGCTTGAGGCTGTACGCGATGTTGCCCGCGCACCCCCCGAAATCACGGCGCAACGAAGGCACCAGGAAAGAGACATTCAGGATGTGCAGCTGGTCCGGCAGTATCTGCTCGGCGAAGCGGCCCTCGAAGGTCATGATGGTGTCGAATGCCAGGGAACCGCAAATAAGGGCAGCCATATCAGAAAAGTAGGTTGGTAGAAATCAGTATCAGGGATAGAACGCCAGCAGCCGATAGCCGGCCACACGCGCCCCGCCAGTGGTCACGATCACCGACACCGAGGCGCTCCATTCACCGCGCGCCGGCAGCTCCATCGGAGCCCCCAGATCGGCCGGCAGCAGGACACGCCGGAGAACGGGCTGGTCCTGCGCGTCCGTCAGGGTCAGCTCCACGGCGGGCATGGCCAGGGGTATCGAGGCCTTGCTCTTCATGGCCAGGGCCAGCTGATAGCTGTCACCCCGGGCCTTGTTGAAGGAGGAGCTGTCGATGACCACATCCGCAATCTGGCGTTGCGGCGCAATCTGGCATTGCAACGGAACGCACAACGCCATCAACCATGGCCTTGTGCGCGGATCCATCGCCGCCACGCGGTCACGCTCCTGAATGGCGACCTGCAGCGCGAGCGCCGCGACCGACAACAACAGCACGAGGGCAAGCCCCACGCGCACCATCGGCTTGCGCCAGAACGCCTTTCGCCGCGCCGCGACGACAAAGCTGACCTCCTGCCCGGCATCCACTCCCTCGTCTTCGTCGTCATCCAGGTCTGGCGCATCCCGGGGCGAATTGCGCGAGGGCGCTAGCAAGACGGCTGCGGGAGAACGGTCCTCCACGAGCGCCAAGGCTTCCGGCCCGGGCACCACGGACTCCCGCACAAACTCCACTGGCGGCAGGGGCTCTGCGGTGCCCTCCGGCGCGGCGGGTGCCACCTCGAAGCCACCGTCATCCTCCGGCGCGGAGGCGGCCGCCGGTTTCACAGGCAACTCGAGCGCTGGATAGCCCATGTCGGTCAGGGCCGCTGGCGAAACCGGTTCAGGCTCCTCCTCGGGGTCTCGCAACGCGGCGTACGGCAATTCATACCCGCCCGGCACGGACTCAACGGCCACATCCGGCCGTGCGGCGGGCAAGGGATCCGAGACCACGGCGGCGGGAGGCGGCACCGGAGCCGGAGCCGCGCCATCGGGACTGCCAGGCGACGAAGAATCTTCCGGACGCCACGCAAATCGCGTCAGGCGCGCCATGCGGGCGTCCTCGCCGTCAGCCACGTCCCCGCTTGCCGCGGCAAGAAAGGCAGGCACCGCCGGCTGAGGGACATCCAGGACAGGGGTCGCGGGCAATTGCGGAAGCGCGGCCGGCGCGGGCCCGCTTGCCGGCGACACCGCCGGAGACGGTGAAGCAGGCGGTGGAGAGAAAGGCTCGCCCCATGCGCGCTCGGCATCCGCCCTGCGCGCCACGGGCACCGGCGGCGGACGCACGTCGGTCAAGGACACATCCGGCAAAAGCGCGGGAGGGGCCGCTGGCAGCAGATGCGCCGACGCATCGAAAACCTCTTTGCATTGGCCGCAGCGCACCCATCCTTCGGAGATGCGCAATTGGTCTGCCACCACCTTGAAGGAGGTAAGACAGGACGGGCAGCGAGTGATCTGGCTCATCAGCGATGGATTGTAGATAGCGGCGCACGCAACCCCGCCGAGCGTGTGGCTCTGCCTACGCCGCCTCGTCGCGCCGTGCGGTCATCAGGATCCAGCCGTCCTCCAGGTCGGCCACCTCGAGCCGAACCCAGGGTGCATAGGCTTCTTTCAGCTCATCGGCCTGGCGCTCCAGGATGCCCGCCAGCACCAGGTGCCCGCCCGGCATCACATGCCCGCACAGGAGGGGCGCGAGCACCCGCAAGGGGGTGGCAAGTATGTTCGCCAGCACGGTCTGGTATGCGCCCCGGGCCTTGTCGGGCAAGCCGGCATGCAGCTGCACCTCATTGGCTTGCGCGTTCAGCGCCGTGGATTCCACGGCGGCAGGATCGATATCCACCGCATCAATGTCCGTGGCGCCAAACTTCGCCCCGCCAATCGCCAGGATGCCGGAGCCGCAGCCATAGTCCAGAACCCGGCCCAGCGGATTGCCCATGGACGACTCGGTGGCACCGTTGCGGGCAATCCAGCGCAGGCACATGCGTGTCGTGGGATGGGTGCCGGTGCCGAAGGCCAGGCCCGGGTCCAGCCGGATGCTGCGCTTCGCCTGCGCCGGCAGTTCATGCCAGGTGGGAACGATCCAGAAGTCCGGGGTGATGTCCACGGGTGCGAACTGCGATTGCGTCAGGCGCACCCAGTCCTGGTCGGCCACCTGGGACACACCCAGGACCTGGCAGCCGGCAAAGAAGTCCTGCACGGCCAGCAGCTGCTGCGCATCGCGCGCAGCCCCCTCGGAGGGGAAGAGCGCCGTCACCCGGCTGCGCTGCCAGCCATCCTTGGGCGGCGGCATGCCAGGCTCGCCGAACAGGGCCTGTTCGGCATCGGTCTGCGCATCGGCATCCTCCACCGACACGCTCAGTGCATCCAGTGCATCCAGGGCATCGCTGACCGCTTCGATCCGGTCCTCGGGGCACATCAGGCTCAGCTCAAACATAGGCGCCTCTCAGAAAAAATGAAATGCTGGCACCCGTCGCCAGGAGCCAGCATGCGAATGACCGTGCGCAGCCGCAATCTCAGCGCTTGTGCTGCGACAGCCACTCTTCCAGATAGTGGATGTTGGTGCCGCCGGCCATGAACTTGGCGTCCACCATCAGCTCGCGGTGCAGCGGCACGTTGGTGTTGATGCCTTCGATCACGGTCTCGTTCAGCGCCGTGCGCATGCGGGCCAGGGCCTGCTCGCGCGTGTCGCCGTGCACGATGATCTTGCCGATCATCGAGTCGTAGTTGGGCGGCACGAAGTAGTTGGTGTACGCATGTGAATCCACGCGCACGCCGGGGCCGCCCGGTGGGTGCCAGGTGGTGATGCGCCCGGGCGAGGGGATGAACTTGTAGGGGTCTTCCGCATTGATCCGGCACTCGATGGCATGGCCCCGGATCTCGATCTGGCGCTGGGTGAACGGCAGCTTCTCGCCCGCGGCGACCATGATCTGCGTCTTCACGATGTCCACGCCGGTGATCCACTCGGTCACGGGGTGCTCGACCTGCACGCGCGTGTTCATCTCGATGAAGTAGAACTCGCCGTTCTCGTACAGGAACTCGAACGTGCCCGCGCCGCGGTAGCCGATCTTCTTGCAGGCCGCCACGCAGCGCTCGCCGATCTTTTCGATCAGCTTGCGGGGGATGCCGGGTGCCGGCGCCTCTTCGATGACCTTCTGGTGGCGGCGCTGCATGGAGCAATCGCGCTCGCCCAGGTAGACCGCGTTGCGGTGCTTGTCGGCCAGGATCTGGATCTCGATGTGGCGCGGGTTCTGGAGGAACTTCTCCATGTACACCGCAGGATTGCCGAAGGCGGCGCCCGCTTCGGCCTTGGTCATCTGCACGGCATTGACCAGGGCGGCCTCGGTGTGCACCACGCGCATGCCGCGGCCACCGCCGCCGCCGGCGGCCTTGATGATCACGGGGTAGCCCACGGCCTTGGCGATGCGGCGGATCTGCACCGGGTCATCGGGCAACTCGCCCTCGGAGCCGGGCACGCAGGGCACGCCCGCGCGGATCATGGCCTGCTTGGCCGAGACCTTGTCGCCCATGATGCGGATGGACTCGGGCGTGGGGCCGATGAACTGGAACCCGCTCTTTTCCACGCGCTCGGCGAAGTCCGCGTTCTCGGACAGGAAGCCGTAGCCGGGGTGGATGGCCTCGGCATCGGTCACCTCGGCGGCGGAGATGATGGCGGGCATGTTGAGGTAGGACAGCGGGGACGGGGCGGGGCCGATGCACACCGCTTCTTCCGCCAGCTTGACGTACTTGGCGTCGCGGTCGGCCTCGGAGTAGACCATCACCGCCTTCACGCCCAGCTCATGGCAGGCGCGCTGGATGCGCAGCGCGATTTCGCCGCGATTGGCAACAAGAATCTTCTTGAACATGAGCGCCTTATTCGATCACGAACAGCGGCTGTCCGTATTCCACGGCCTGGCCGTTTTCGCCCAGGATGCGGGTGACCGTGCCCGACTTGTCGGCCTCGATCTCGTTGAGGATCTTCATCGCCTCGATGATGCAGATGGTCTCGCCTTCCTTGACCTGGCTGCCCACTTCGACAAAAGCCTTCGCCCCGGGGCTGGAGGAGCGGTAGAACGTACCGACCATGGGCGACTTGACGATGTGGCCCGCAGGGGCTGCGGGTGCGGAAGGCGCAGGCAGCTCGGCCACCTGCGCGGCGGCGGGTGCGGGGGCGGCAGGCGCCTGCACCGGGGCGGGCACATACTGCTGAACCACGCCCCCCACGCTCTTGACGATGCGGACTTTGCCCTCGGCCTCCGTGATTTCGAGTTCGGATACGTTCGACTCGGACACGAGATCGATGAGGGTTTTGAGTTTTCGCAGATCCATGGGAGCTCCAACGGCTATAAAACTGAATAGGGCGCGAATTTACTCCAATTTCGGCCTATCACCGTCTTCCACGGGTATTTTTCATGAACTACATCATGCCAATAACCGCCGGATATCCCAGCGGAACCGCCAGACGGCCGGTGCGAGGGGTCAGCGCAAGGCAGCCCAGCGCTGCAGGTCCTGCGGGGTGATCTGCCCCATTTTACGGTGCAGGACACGGCCGCTGCCGCCCAGGACCACGGTGAACGGCAAGCCTCCCGTGAGATTGCCCAGCGATCTGCCCAGGTCCGTGCCGCCCAGGCCGGCCAGCCCCACAGGGAATTCCAGCGGGATGCGCTGCAGGAATTTGCGCACGGCGGACGGCTGGTCGATGGCCAATCCAAGAACTTGCCATCCGTTCGCTCCATGTTCGCGGTAGAAGGCATTGAGCATGGGAAGCTCCTCCACGCAAGGCGGGCACCACGTCGCCCAGAAGTTCAGCAACAAGGGTTTGCCGGCCAGCGACTTGAGCGCCACCGAGCCGCCTTCCGGTTTTTCGAATTCCATGGTCCAGAGCGCTTGCTCGGCCCCCTGCTCCATCGCGTGGGGCTGGAATTTCCACCAGGCCAGGCCCGCGCCGCCCAGCGCGGCGGCGCCCGCCACGCCCGCATAGAGCAGGCGCCTGCGCGAGGCTGCGGGCGCAATGCCAGGGACGGGGGCCGCAGAGGCGGGGTGATCGGAAGATGGTGTCGTCATGGGGCTGGGGTTTCCTGGAGCAGGCGCCGTACGGCGGTCATGTCGCCCCGCGGCACACGCCCCTTCGCGTCCGGGCGCAAGGCGCCGCGCAGGTCGTCAAGGTCATAGATCAGCAGGTGCACCCCGATCATCTCATTGAGTTCGGGGGATTTGCTGCCCAGGCTCAATGCTTCGACCGACTCGCCATGGAAACCGGTCACCGTGCGCGGTTCATAGTCGACGTGGTGGTCGATCAGGGCTATTTCTGCCGATTTCGGGTCATCGCAGAACAATTGCAGATAAATATCGGACAACCGCGTGGCCGTTCCATGCCAGACCGCGCCCGCCAGGTGGGGGCGGAAGGCCGCCATGCGCTCCATCCACACCAGGGCGAGCTGGCGCAGCGCCCGCAACTCGCGCGGCTGGGTGTCGGCACAGAAAAGCTGGATGTACTCCCGCACCGCGGCCTCGACCTGGTCGTTGTCTGGCAGGGGGGTGCGGGCGGGCAGCCCCATCTGGCGCAGTGCCCGGCGCTTGGCCGGGCCCCATTCAAGCCCTTCCTCCACCACCAGCCGGGCCGTGGTGTGGGCGATTTCGTCGCTCAAAGGTGTGTGCATGGCAGTGGGAAGGCAGCAAGGAACGAAACCGCATTGTGGCCCGAACCGCCCACCAGGACTACGGGTTGACCCTAGTCTCCACTCCGGCCACACCCGCATCTACTATATTTTTCATAGCTTCTTGCGCTTGCCAGCCAAGCGCTGGAGCCCCGTTTTCTGTTGAACCTTAGAATCTGCGCCCATGCATATACACATACTGGGCATTTGCGGCACGTTCATGGGAGGCCTCGCCGCACTCGCACGCGAGGCGGGCCACAAGGTGACGGGCTGCGATGCGGGGGTCTATCCGCCGATGAGCGACCAGCTCCGCGCGCTGGGCATCGACCTGATCGAAGGGTTCGGCGCCGACCAGCTTGCCCTGCAGCCCGATGTGTTTGTGGTCGGCAACGTGGTCAGCCGGGTTCGGCAGCCCGATGGATCGCCAAAGTTTCCCCTGATGGAAGCGATCCTGGACGCCGGCCTGCCCTACACCAGCGGCCCCCAGTGGCTGGCCGAACAGGTGCTGCAAGGCCGCCACGTGCTCGCGGTCGCGGGCACCCATGGCAAGACGACGACAACCTCGATGCTGGCCTGGATCCTGGAAAGCGCGGGCCAGCAGCCGGGCTTTCTGATTGGCGGCGTACCCCTCAATTTCGGGTTGTCGGCCCGGCTGGGCGCACCCCGGCGCCCGGTGCCCGCGCCCTCGCCACTCGGTGCGGCGCCGCTGTTCGTGATCGAGGCGGACGAATACGACACCGCGTTCTTCGACAAGCGCAGCAAATTCGTGCACTACCGGCCCCGCACCGCCGTGCTGAACAACCTGGAGTTCGACCACGCGGACATCTTTGACGACCTGGGAGCCATCGAGCGGCAGTTCCACCACCTCGTGCGCACCGTGCCCCCGTCGGGCCGGGTGGTCGTCAACGGCCTCGAGGAAAGCCTCGCCCGCGTGCTGCACACGGGTTGCTGGAGCGAGGTGGCCAGCTTTGGGGAGGCCGTCAGCGACTTTTCGGCCGAGGGCGATCCCCAGGCGTTTGATGTGCTGCACCAGGGGCGCAAGGTGGCCCGGGTGGAGTGGGCGCTGACCGGCGTGCACAACCAGCTCAACGCGCTGGCGGCCATTGCCGCCGCGCACCATGTGGGCGTCAGCCCCCAGCAGGCGGCCACGGCACTGGCGGCCTTCCAGAATGTGAAGCGGCGCATGGAGCTGCGCGGGACCGTGCACGGGATTGCCGTGTATGACGACTTCGCGCACCACCCCACCGCCCTGAGAACCACCCTGGACGGCCTGCGCCGCAGCCTGGGCCAAGGCGTGCGCATCCTCGCGGTGTTCGAGCCCCGCAGCAACACCATGAAGCTGGGCGCGATGAAGGCGCAGTTGCCGTGGGCGCTGGAACCCACCGATCTCGCGTTCTGCCACACGGCCGGGCTGGACTGGGATGCAGCCGAAGCCCTCGCCCCCCTGGGCGTGGGCCCCGGCCTGCGGGCACAGACTGCCGGCGACATCGCCACCCTGGTGCAGCAAGTCACCGCGGCAGCCCGCCCGGGTGACCACATCGTGTGCATGAGCAACGGCGGATTTGGCGGAATCCATGCGAAGCTGCTGGATTCGCTACAAAATAAATAGCTGCCTGCGCTTGTATGACAAGCGCTAGGACCCTGTTTTATTCAAAAGGGTCAGAACGACACGGCCATGCCCGGCACGTCCACGCGCACCACCGGCTTGGCCAGGGCGGCGCTGGCGGCCCGCGCAAAGTCGCGGGACCATGCCGGATCGGTCAGGAGCGAGGCCCCTGCCGCGCGTGCGACGGTAAGCACCTTGTCGGCCAGCAGCACCTTGCCGCTGGCGCGCAGGGGTTCGCAATCGAGCGCGGTGAACTGGTCGTCGAGCCAGCGCCTTCCGGCCTCATGGCCCATGGGCTCGGCGCCCTCCAGATCGAAACGGAATTCCTGGTTTCCGGCCAGATGGACCGACACTTCGCTGTGCATGATGGTTTGCCTTTCTTCTGAAGCCGTGGTGCTTCCCGTGCGTCATCGCACGGGCCGCCACAGGCTTGCAGTTTAGGGCCTCCCGCCTGCGGCGCGGACCATCGGCCCGTCCGCTGTCAACGCGCGCGGCGCGCCTTGACCGCGTCGGACAGCTCGGAGAGCGACACCAGCGAGTCATCCCACCCCAGGCAGGCGTCCGTGATGCTCTTGCCGTACTCCAGCGCGCCGGGCTGGTCCTTGCCGGGCGAGAACTTCTGGGCACCGGCGATGAGATGGCTTTCGATCATGAGACCGAACACGCTGCGCGATCCGCCGGCGAGCTGCGCCGCGATGTCGCGTGCCACGTCCAGCTGCTTTTCATGCTGCTTGCTGCTGTTGGCATGGCTGCAGTCCACCATCAGCGTGGCGGGCAGCTTGGCGGCCTCGAGGTCCTTGCAGGCAGCGGCCACGCTGGCGGCGTCATAGTTGGGAGCCTTGCCGCCCCGCAGGATCACATGGCAGTCCTTGTTGCCCTTGGTGTTGACGATGGCCACCTGGCCGTTCTTGTGCACCGACAGGAAGTGGTGGCCCCGGCTGGCCGACTGGATGGCATCGGTGGCGATGCGGATGTTGCCGTCCGTGCCGTTCTTGAAGCCAATGGGCGCCGAGATGCCGGACGCCAGTTCGCGGTGCACCTGGCTCTCGGTGGTGCGGGCACCGATCGCGCCCCAGCTGATGAGATCGCCGATGTACTGGGGCGAGATCACGTCCAGGAACTCGCTGCCCGCCGGCATGCCCAGTCGGTTGATGTCGATCAGCAACTGCCGCGCGATGCGCAGCCCTTCGTCGATGCGGTAGGTCTCATCGAGGTAGGGATCGTTGATGAGGCCCTTCCACCCCACCGTGGTGCGCGGCTTCTCGAAGTACACGCGCATCACGATTTCCAGGGTGTCGGCGTACTGCGCGCGCACGGCCATCAGGCGGCGTGCATATTCCAGGGCAGCGGCCGGATCGTGGATGGAACACGGCCCGATGACGACCAGCAGGCGGTCGTCCTTGCCCGCCATGATGTTGTGGATGTTCTTGCGGGTCTGGGTGATCAGCGTCTCGACCGGCGTGCCGCGGATCGGGAAAAAGCGGATCAGGTGCTCTGGAGGAGGCAACACGGTGATGTCCTTGATACGTTCGTCGTCGGTCTGGCTGGTTTTCTCGACGCTGCGGTACCAGGCATCGCTGGTGGGGGTGGTAGGGGCCGTCATGGTTGCTTCCTCGTGGAGTCAGTTGAAGTGGATGGAAAAACGGAAGGGCGGAAAAACAAAAACCGCCGGGCTTTGCAGCGTCGGCGGTTGGTATGGGAAGGTTGTGTCAGCTTGCGCGTTTTCCTCTCATCCGCCGGGGACCGAGATAAAAAACCAAAAATAAAACGCGCTGCGAACTTGCATGGCGACCAATGTAGCACAGGAGTGCGGCAGTGCAGCAAGTTTGAAATGTTGTGAATTCACTACAAGCCAGCAGCATGGCCGCGGCCAAGCTTCCGGTTTACCGTCCCCAGCCGCGAAGCCATTCGCGTGCGCGCTGCAAGGCGGACGGCTTGCGCCGTGGCGCGTCTGGCAGATCACTGAGGGGATCGCTTTGGTGTTCATACATATCGATGAGCAAAAGCGCCTCGCCCAGCGTGCGCCAGGCCAGGAGTTCGAAGTGATCGAAGCTAGCGCCTTCTTTGGCACTGCGTCGCTCCAACATCTGCTGCCAGGCTGCAATGGCGTTCCGCAATTCCCGCAACGCACGCTGATAGGCGCCAAACTCATACAGTGCGTGCCAGGCAGATCCCAGGCCGGTAAGAAGCAATTGGTGTTCGCGCAGCGCCCGAACCAGCGTGGCCACACACGAAAGGATCGCCTGGGGGTCAGCGCCCCCCCGCCGGGCCCTGACGGCCTCGTCAATGAGTTGCGACATCAGCCCGAGACTTTCGCGCAGCTCCCGCGACTCCTCGTCAGCCACCCCCTCCCGCAAGAAGCGGCTGAGGTCACCGAACGACTGGCCCGAATACTGCGAGCCAAAACGCGTGGAAGTCATGGCCGTATTGTGCGCGAGCCGGGTCGTTTGATTGAATCTCGCAAGAAGCCCACCACTCTGGCCTCAGAACAAACAGACCTGCCCCATGCCGCGAAAACGCGATCCGGCAGAGGCTATGGCGCCCGCCGCATCGCACTCAACTTTTTGGACACTTCAGAAAAAATAGCTTTGGCGATCACGGCATTGCCCTTGTCTCCAAAATGAAACTGATCCAGGAACATATCATCCTTCGCCGAGTACCGGTCGAAGATGCCGGACAAATCCACAAAAGTGAAATTATCCAATTTCAGGTTCGAGAGATTTGAAGACATGGCCTTATAGCAGTCAATGTAATAATCTTTCGAAGCCGAAATGAAGTCTCTTTCACGCTGGGTCAGATCCTTCTTCGTCACGGAAAGAGTGGGCTGCAGGAAAAATATCCAATCCACTTTACCTTCCTGCAGTGCATACGCACCCAAGCGTGCATTCTTTTCAATCCGGCGGGCTACGATTTGCGGCGACACCGGCTGAGCGGCCGGACGCGCATTGACCAACTCGGGCAACTCCTGCCTTCCAGCCACCTTCAGGGCAATGTTCACCAGAGACCGGTAGTAGTCATCGGCGAATGCGCTGAACCACAACACATTTCGCCCCGCATCAGCCCAGAAAACATCGTTATTTCCCGAGAGGGAGATGACCAGATCTGGTTGAAGCTCGGAAAGATAGTTCTCAATGGCAATGCGCTCATGGGTAGAAGACCATGCGGGGTTCGCGAACGTGAAAACCTCGAAGCGGGCCTTGTCCTTCTCCGTTGCATTCGCATTGAGAAGATCACCAAGAATACTGCCAATAGTGTGTTCCTGGCTCGGAGAACCAGAACCAAAAGCGGTTGACCCCCCCGTCAGGAAAATGCGATAGGACCCATTGGGCTTCGGATTCACCAGCTCCTGCTGGCTCCGCATCTGCCAGGAGTTGATATGGGCATTGTGGTGCTGCCCCGGTGCCGGGGCCGTCCCTACAAAAGGCGTGGGCTGATTAGGAACCGACCAGCTGATCTTGCCGGTATCGACAGACGGGTCGCTATAGGCATTGCGATAGTTGTTGCGTTGCTCGTCTGTCAGCTTGGTGGCAGACAACACGCCCGCCAAGGTTTCACCTTGTTCCACCCAGCGAATGGTACGCTCGAATTTTCCCGCCGCGACATACCCTCCTGCCCAGTATCCGACAGCCACCAGCGAGCACAGCAGAAATGAAGGAAGGAAGAAATATAGAAATTTCTTCATCATTCAAAATAAAGTATAAATAAACGGAGCTATTACCGAGCCTTGACCGAACACGAGCAGAGCCCCCAGCAGCAACAGGACCGCCAGCACGGGAATCAACACATACCTCTTGTGCTCGCGGAAAAATAAAATAAGCTCCTTGATAAGTTCCAGCATTAGAATTGGCGCTCCATGTGTTCAGGTTTTCGGGGCATCTTGTTAATTCGATATGTCTGCAAATCGCCATTCCACTTCTTCTGCAGCGTATCCTTGCCAAGGATACGCATCAGAAAACCTAGCGGAGAAAATACCAAAATATAAACAATGCCTAGGATGATTCGGGTGTTGATCCAGCCCAGCACTTCGCCGACGCGCATCCAGTATTTATAAACCAGGCTCAACGCAACAGGAAAAAAAGTAGCTACCAGGAAAAATATGCCCGCAACGATCCAGGGCCAGTGGGGCCATCTGGCCGACCACAACCAGGGAAGCAGCAAGCCGAAAATCAGGGCAACGAAGCCCCCCATGACATAGCCGAATTTGCGCAGCTCCTGCTTGCGCTCATTCATGCTTTTTTCCAGAGCTGGTTTCATCATATGAAGAATACTCAATCCAGGGCGAGCGCACCCTTGCGCTGACCTACCAACGCATTGTTCTGCGCATCCTTGGACAGCAGTACATTGCCCAATACGAGATAATCCATGTCCGTTCCCATAAAACAGCGATAGGCGTCCTCCGGCGTGCACACGATGGGCTCGCCCCGGACGTTGAAAGAGGTATTCACCAGAACCGAGCACCCCGTCTGTCGCTCAAAAGCGCTCAGAAGCTGGTAAAACTCGGGGTTGCTCGTCCTGCTCACCGTCTGGACCCGCGCGGAATAATCCACATGGGTTACCGCAGGAATATCCGAACGTACCTGATGCAGCTGCGCCAGGCCTTGCAGGGACTGATCGGGTTTCCGTTGAATATCTTCATTCACCTGTGCAACAAGCAACATGTAGGGGCTGGGTCGGTCAAGATCAAAATATTTTTCTACATTTTCCTCTTTGACGGCAGGTGCAAACGGGCGAAATGATTCGCGGAATTTTATCTTCAGATTCAGTTGCGATTGCATCGCCGTCGAACGGGGGTCCGCCAATATGGATCTGGCGCCCAGCGCCCTTGGTCCAAATTCCATCCTGTTCTGGAACCAACCCACCACCTTTTCATCTGCGAGCAAGCCTGCAACCGTCTCGTACAGGCCCGTCTGATCCAAGACCGTGTAGCTTGCCCCCAGAGCATCCAGTTTTTCAACAATATCCAGCTGCGCGAACTTGGGCCCCAATAGAGACCCCTGCATCTGATCCACTCCGTTGAAATACTTCCGTTCTTCTTTTCTGAATTTGTGGAAGGCGGCATAAGCGGCACCCAGCGCTCCGCCGGCATCCCCTGCGGCTGGCTGAATCCAAATGTCCTTGAAAATACCTTCCCGCAGCAACCGCCCATTCGCAACACAGTTCAGCGCCACGCCCCCCGCCATGCACAAGTACTCCGCGCCGGTTTCTTTCTGCAGCTGCCTCGCCAACTTCAGTACAACCTCTTCCGTCACCACCTGTATGGACGCAGCTATATCCATGTCGCGCTGGGTCGGGGCTGTTTCGGCACCACGGGGCGGGCCACCAAACAAATCGGAGAATTTCCGATTGGTCATCTGCAGGCCCGTGCAGTAATCAAAATACTCCAGATTCAGGCGGAATGACCCATCTTCCTTGACATCGATCAGGTTATCAAAAATCAGATCGACATACGTTGGCTTGCCGTATGGCGCCAAACCCATCAGCTTGTATTCTCCAGAATTCACCTTGAACCCAAGGTAATAGGTGAACGCAGAATACAGCAATCCCAGGGAATGCGGGAAATTGATCTGCCACAAGGGAGTCAATTCTGGACCATCCCCCAGCCAGGCGGACGTCGTTGCCCACTCACCGACCCCATCCAGGCACAATACCGCAGCCTTCTTGTACGGGCTCGGATAAAACGCAGAAGCCGCATGCGATTCATGATGCTCTGCAAACAGGATCGGCGGCAGGTCGGATTCCTTGCACGACAGCAGGCCGGCAAGCTCCCTCTTGAGAGTTTTCTTTAAATACAGCTTTTCTTTCAACCATATCGGCACCGCAGTGACAAATGATTGAAATCCACGGGGTGCATAGCTTAGATACGTATCCAGCAAGCGCTCGAATTTTAAAATAGGCTTATCGTAGAATACGATGGAATCCAGATCATGCGAGCGCACCCCTGCTTCTTGCAGGCAATATTCAATAGCATGCCTGGGAAACTGCGCATCATGCTTTTGCCGCGTGAACCGTTCTTCTTGCGCCGCAGCAATTATCCGACCAGACTGCAACAGCGCGGCGGCACTATCATGGTAGTATGATGATATACCCAATATATTCACAACGTACAAGCCTTTATATCAAAATACCAGAACAAGTGCCGCAAACATAAATAGTGTGCGCATTTTACACATGGCCTTTCAATACACTGGGGCGCATGCGTAGCCTCGGCATGCCCCGCCATATCCGTATGTCCAGGGGAAGTACTTCTGAAGCTGCCGGTCGATCAAATCACCAGGCTTGCAGCAAGGCACTCTCTCGAGCGCTTCCGTGATGGGAGTCGAGTTCTGCCGTTTGGATTTCACTTTTTTCCACACCACACTCTGAAGGTTTCCTATCGCAGCCCTGCCCACAAGCGCCTGATACGCTCTTGCACCCAGGTGAAATTGACCATATTCATTGAAGTGGACCCCTCCGGCCACAAGATGCTCCGCGAAATCGTCCGTGTCCACAATGCCCACTTGCGGCAAGCTCCGCGCCACATCCATCTGAGCGGATCTCACGTATTTTCTATATGTCCAGGCAGGATTGTCTTGGATTCTACCAATAATCACAGGAAATTCCATTTCATCGGAACATCCCATATCACTCACATCCCGCCTTATTCTTGTAATAAAGTTTTTTAGATTATTTTTATAATTTTTCGCCCATACCTCATTTAAAGCATCAGTTTCGCCTTGCATGAAAAAGAGCCCTCCCACCCTGAGCCGCACATTTGCCCGTTTGGAATTATAAGCATCTGCAATCACTGCCAGCAATTCATGATACAAGCGACCTCCGGGCATCCAGCTATCAGCAGATGCAGTGTAGTTCAACGATGTATTTGAAATCGCCAATTTGGCGATATAATGATCGCGTGGCGGCTTTTTGTTTAAGAAATGAGCAAGATATAATTCCGGGCCAAAAAAGTCCGTGGATTTTGTACCAAATGGGAATAATTGAGAATTGCCAGCCAGATTTTTATACCCAAAGCCTGGGCCTGCGACTCTCCATCTGGCAAAGTAACTCCAATTGATCGCCCGGGATCGCGCAGCGTCGTCATTCCCTGCCACCCCAGGAGGCGCACCATAAATTCCATAAATACTTACATTGGAATAAGTAGTATTCTCTTGGGCATACCTTTCCCCCCTGGAATCAATGTCCTTGACAGATGCCAATCCAACAGCATTCGACTGTCCAGCAACGACATATAGCTGCCTGGGTGGCGCGGACGGATTGGCAGTCTGCGTCATGCATGTTTGAGCATGCGCAGACATAGCGGGAAGGAGCAGCCCAAAAAGGCAAGCCAGGCGCCTCAGGAAATCAGCAGCCTTGCTACTATTCGCCCCCCCGGGTTTCATGCCTTCTTTTAAAAATGCAACGCGGCCGGATGCCGATATTGACCGATCAGGCAAGGCTACTCCAACCGCAAGCAAACCACTAAATTGCGCATGCATGAGCCGTGGCTACCAGGAATACTGCGGATGTCAGGCCGTGCCGCCCACCGTCAGCCCCTCGATGCGCAAGGTAGGCTGGCCGACGCCCACGGGTACGCTCTGGCCTTCCTTGCCGCAGGTGCCCACGCCGCTGTCCAGGCGCATGTCGTTGCCGATCATGGTCACCTTCTTGAGCGACTCGGGGCCGCTGCCGATGATGGTGGCGCCCTTCACGGGGTAGAGGATCTTGCCGTTCTCGACCCAGTAGGCCTCGCTGGCGGAGAACACGAACTTGCCCGAAGTGATGTCCACCTGGCCGCCGCCGAAGTTGCTCGCGAACAGGCCTTTCTTGATACTGGCCACGATCTCCTGGGGATCCTTGTCGCCGCCCAGCATGTAGGTGTTGGTCATGCGCGGCATGGGGATGTGGGCGTAGCTCTCGCGACGGCCGTTGCCGGTGGGCGCCACGCCCATCAGGCGCGCGTTGAGGGAATCCTGGATGTAGCCCTTGAGGATGCCGTCCTCGATGAGCACGTTGCGCTGGCTGGCGTGGCCTTCGTCGTCCACGTTGAGCGAGCCGCGGCGGTCGGCGATGGTGCCGTCGTCCAGCACCGTGACGCCCTTGGCCGCCACGCGCTGGCCGATCCGCCCGCTGAATGCGCTGGAGCCCTTGCGGTTGAAGTCGCCTTCCAGCCCATGGCCGATGGCCTCGTGCAGCAGGATGCCGGGCCAGCCAGGGCCCAGCACCACGGTCATCTCGCCAGCAGGCGCGGGGCGGGACTCCAGGTTCACCAGCGCGGCATGGACCGCTTCGTCCACGTAGCGGCCCATCTGCTCGTCGTCGAAGTAGGCCAGGCCGAAGCGGCCACCGCCGCCAGCGGACCCCATCTCGCGGCGGCCGTTCTGCTCGGCGATCACCGTCACCGACAGGCGCACCAGGGGGCGCACATCGGCCGCCAGCGTACCGTCGGCCCGGGCCACCAGCACCACGTCGTATTCGCTGGCCAGGCCCGCCATCACCTGCGCCACGCGCGGGTCCTTCGCGCGCGCGCGCTGTTCCAGCTTCTCGAGCAGCGCCACCTTGGCGGTGCTGTCCAGGGAGGCGATCGGGTCCACGCCGGGGTACAGGCTGCGGCCAGCAGCTATCTTTTTAGTAGCTACCCGCGCTTTCCCCGCCTGCGCTGCAGACGAAATGGATCGCACCGTGCGGGCCGCATCCATCAAGGAAGCCTGCGAGATGTCGTCCGAGTAGGCAAAAGCCGTCTTTTCCCCGCTGACCGCCCGCACCCCCACCCCCTGGTCGATGCTGAAGGAGCCCGTCTTGACGATGCCCTCTTCCAGGCTCCAGCCCTCGCTGCGCGTGTACTGGAAGTACAGGTCCGCATCGTCCACCTGGTGGGTGCGGATCTCGGCCAATGCCCGTGCGAGATGGCTCTCATCGAGCCCGAAGGGGGTCAGCAGCAGTTCGCGAGCGACGTCGATGCGCTGGCTGGTGGCCGCGCGCTGGGGCGCGGCAGTGGTGGAGCGGGAGGTCATCGGGGCATTTTAGGCGCGCGGCCATGCCCGGCAGGGCACGAGGCGGTATGTCCCTATGCCGCATCACACGGCCGCCCCGATGCTCAGGCTGCCGTCTGATCGTCCAGGCCGGCCTGCGGGGCGTGCGCCTGCACGGATTCGATGCCCGCATCCCGCGCCTTGGCGCCGGAGTACATCTGGCTTTGCCCGATGACCTGGCCATTGCCCGCCTTGAGCGTGAAGTAAGGGGATCCGTCCTTGGCGCTCAGGCGTCCGAACCGGCCGCCCTCGGGCGCGTTCTTGCGCACGGCCTCGATCCCGCCCAGCGCGCTGGCCCGGGATTCGTACAGCTCGCTGGTCAGGATCACCTGGCCGTTGGTGGCCAGCAGGTTGAAGACAAATTTATCGTTCTTCGACTTCTTCAGCTCGAACTTCGCCGCCATGGGGAATCCCTTCGGTTGCTCTGAGGCCAAGGCACAGTTGGCCTGCCGGTTTGTACCCTCTTGCGGCGGCCCACGCAACGCCCGGGCAGAGACCCTGGGCCTTGCCAAGATTCATCCGGGGCCACGCCGCCCCGGCACGGGGCGCTACAGCGCGGGACGCGCGTCCTTGGGTTCCTGCTTCTGGGCGCGGGCGACCGACATCAGGATGCCCAGTGCCAGGCCCAGCGTGACCATGGCGGTGCCGCCATAGCTGATGAAGGGCAGTGGCACGCCCACCACGGGCAGTATTCCGCTGACCATGCCCATGTTCACGAAGGCGTAGGTGAAGAAGATCATGGAGACCGCCCCGGCCATGAGGCGCCCGAACAGGCTCGTGGCCCCCGCGGCGATGGACAGCCCGCGCCAGACCAGCATCAGGAAGCAGACCAGCAGAAAAAGGTTGCCCGCCAGGCCGAATTCCTCGGAAAACGCGGCAAAGATGAAGTCGGTGGTGCGCTCCGGGATGAACTCCAGGTGCGTCTGCGTGCCCGCCATGAAGCCCTTGCCCCACATGCCCCCGGAGCCGATGGCGATCATGCCCTGGATGATGTGGAATCCCTTGCCCAGCGGATCGCGCGTCGGGTCCAGCAGGGTGCAGATGCGCTGCTGCTGGTAGTCATGCAGCACCGACCAGCGCACGCCGTCCGCGCACAGCTGGTCGCCCAGGAGCACCAGCGCCAGCACGCCAATGCCTCCCAGCAGCACCGGCGGAAGCACCAGTTTCCAGGACAGGCCCGCAAAGAAGATCACCGACAGCCCCGCCGCCAGCACCAGCAGCGAGGTGCCCAGGTCGGGCTGCTTCATGATCAGCCCCACGGGCAGGGCCAGCAGCAGCCCCGCGGCGGCAAAGTCGAGCGGGCGCAGGGTCCCTTCCCGCTTCTGGAACCACCACGCGAGCATCAGCGGCATGGCAATTTTCAGGATTTCGCTGGGCTGGATGACGATACCGACGTTGACCCAGCGCTGCGCGCCTTTTTTGGTGATGCCGAACAGCGCCACCGCCACGAGCAGCGCCACGCCCGCCGCATACAGCGGCACGGCGAACACCATGATCTTCTGCGGCGGCACCTGGGCCACCATGAACAGGATCGCCCCCGCGATGAGCATGTTGCGCCCATGGTCCATGAAGCGCGTGCCGTGGTCGTAGCCCGACGAATACATGGCCAGCAGCCCGGCGCATGCCAGCAGCACCACCACCAGGAGCAGCGGCAGGTCGAACCCGCGAAACAGGGGAAGAAAACGCTGGGCGAGCGTGGGTTTCTCAAAAACAACGGCCATCGCGGGATTATCGTGGCCCCGGGGCCCGCCCGCACCAGGCGGCGTTCACCCCGCCTGGCGAAAGGCCATCACCGCCTGGTTGCGCAGGGTGCGCAGCAGCCCGAGGGCCTTGTCGTCCACGACGATGCCCCCGGCCATGGACTGGTCGGCGTAGATGAGCGCGAAGGTCTGGCCCTTGATCTGCAGCGGAAGCAGCAGGAACGAGGGTGCGTTGAGCCCCGTGCGGTACCACTCGGGCAGGCGGGACTGCATCCTGGGCTCGGTCGCGTCGTTGATGAGCGTGTCGGCGCCGCGCAGGCAGACGGCGGCGAACAGGTCTCCCTGGGCCTTGAGCGGCACTTTCATGGCGCGCACGGCGGCCTCGCTGCCTTCGCCCAGGCCGAAGCGGCCGGTCAGCAGGTCGGTGCGCGCCTCGCGCAGGCAAAACACCATGCGCCGGAACCCCAGCGCGCGAAACATGGTCTCCAGGATCATGCGCAGCACGTCGTTGAGCTGAAAGCTCTCGACCATGGCGTTGGTGACATCCTGGATGCCCGCGGCCAGCACCTCGTTGACCTGCGCCACCGACACCGCGCCGCCGGCCTGGGACTCGAGCACCGCGGGCAGCGGCTGGGTTTCGCTGGCCCGCAGCTCGTGCGAGCCCAGGGAGTCGTCCTGCGGCATGGCGGCACCCGTCGGGGGCGGCAGCTTCAGCAGCCGCGCGGCGGGCGTGCCCGGGTCCACGCGCAGGTCCAGCGCCTCGGCCAGCGCCACCAGCTTGTGGCGGGCACGCAGGGTGGCATCGGAGATCGCGTCGGCGGACAACGCCAGCGTGCGCGAATAGCGCGTGCCGATCTGGCCAAGGCGCCCTTCCAGCGCGGCCGGCTCGCTCAGCAGCAGCGTGCTGGCCACCTCGTTGGCCGCCATGGCCACCCACCGCAGGCGCTCCACCCCCTGTTCCGGGGCGCGCTGCATCGGCGAGCCCAGGGGCTTTCGCATGCAGCGCTGCAGGCTCTCGGGCAGCCCCCAGACGCGGGCCACGCCCACGCCCAGGTCCTCGAACCCCAGGCCCAGCACCTGCAGCGCGGCGGCTTCTTCGCCGCCTTCCACGCGGCCCGACGCCAGCAGGCTGCGCACCTGCCGCGCCTCTTCCGGAAAATAGAACTCGCACAGCATGCGCCCCAGGTTCTGGAACATGGCCCCGATGAAAGCCTCCTCGGCCGCCTGGGCCGATGCGCACAGTTCGGCCGCCACCGAGCCGGCCATCATGGCGCGCAGGAACTCCTCGCGCATCTGGCTCGCATGGGCCTTGTCCTGCATGTGGTCCAGCAGCACCAGGCTGAGCGCCATGTTACGCACGGCGTTGAAACCCACCAGGCTCACCGCGCGCGACACGGTGCTGATCGTGCCGCGCCCCGCATGGGCGTAGTGCACGCTGTTGACCAGGCGCAGCAGCTTGTTGGTGAGCGCCACATCCTTCAGGATCTCGTGCGTGAGGTCGCTGATGCTGTCGTCCTCGGAGTTGGCGACGCGCTGGATGCGCGCCACCGAATCGGAGAGCGCCGGGAAATCGCTCTTGTGGCGCATGCGCCGCAGCAGGAAGTCGAGCGTGGCGTTGCTGGCCGCCGTGGGCGCGCTCGCGGGCGCGGCCCAGGCGCGCAGGGCATCGCGAAACTCCGCCGCCGAGGCGTAGCGCCCGCCCGGCTCGCGGGCCATGGCGCGCTGCAGGATGGCCCGCAGCCCGTCGTCCACGCCCGGGCCCAGGTCCTGCGGCAGCTGCAGGGCTTCATTGGCGATGTGGTACAGCGCCTGCCAGGTGTCCTTCTGGTGGACCAGCGGATGGCCGGTGAGCATTTCCACCAGCACCAGCGCCGCGGAATACACATCCATGGCGGGCGCGGGCGCCGCGCCCGCCGCGGCCTCGGGCGCCAGGTAGGCCGGGGTGCCGCTGGCCATCTGGGCATCCGGCGCGGCCTGCATGGGCGCCGCCATGCCGAAGTCCATGACCCGGGCGTGGCGCTGGGCGTCGATCATGATGTTGGACGGCTTGAGGTCGCGGTGCACGATGCCGGCCTGGTGCGCAGCCTGCAGGCCGTCGAGCACGTCCACCATCAGGGCCACGGCATCGTGGGGCGTGCAGCGCCCCTGCTGCGCCAAGTGTTCGGCCAGTGTCCTGCCCGGCACGTACTCGAAGACGATGTAGGGCTGGCGGCCCTGCACGTCCGCCTCGAACACCGGTACGATGAAGGGGTGCGCGAGGCGCCCCACGTGCCGGGCCTCGCGCAGCCAGTGTTCGAGCACCGACGGGTCCTGGTCCTGCACGGGGCGCATGAGCTTGATGGCCACCTCGCGCTGCAGGCGCGGGTCCAGCGCCAGCCACACCGTGGCCTGGGCGCCCCGGCCCAGAAGCCTTTTCAGCTCGAACCTCCCCAATGAAGCGGGCGGCTTCTCGGCGGATCCCAGGGCCCAGCGTTTGGCGGTGGAAAGCGGGGCAAAATCAGTCATGGTGGGGATCAAGGCTGCGGGCTCCACCGTGTGGCGCCCATGCCACGCATCTTATGTCTGGGCCACCGCCCTTTGCAGCAGTGATTCCCCTGCCTTGTCGTTTTCCCCCTCCATGACCACCACCCACCTCCTGTACCTGCACGGCTTTCGCTCCTCTCCCCAGTCCGCCAAGGCCCGGCAGATGGCGGCGTACGTGGCGCTGCACCATCCGGGCGTCACCTTCTGGTGCCCCCAGCTGCCGCCGTCGCCCCGGGCGGCGATGGCGCTGGTGGCGCAGGGCATCGCCCACTGGCCCGGCGCGGCCATGGCGGTGGTCGGCTCGTCGCTCGGCGGTTTCTATGCCAGCTGGGTGGCGCACCACAAGGGCTGCCCCAGCGTGATGCTCAACCCCGCCGTCCACCCGGCGCGCGACCTGGAGCGCCACATCGGCGAGCAGACCTCCTGGCACGACCCGGCACAGCGGTTCTACTTCCAGCCGGAGTACATCGGCGAGCTGCGGGCGCTGGACACTTCGGACCAGCCCCCCGCCGCCCCGGAGATGGCCATCATCGCCAAGGGCGACGAAGTGCTGGACTGGCGGGAAATGGCGGCGCGCTACACGCATGCGCGGCGGATCGTGCAGGAGGGGGGCGAACACGCCCTCGCCAATTTCAGCGACCACCTGCCCCAGGTGGCGCAGTTCCTGCGCTTGGCCTGACCACCAGCGCCACGCGGGCGCCTGTGCTCAGCGGGCGCGGGACGCCCCGGCGCCACCCGCCCCCATCCAGCGGGCATGGTCGTCCGGGTAGGCGATGCGGTAGCGCTTCATGTGGAACGCGGCTTCATCGTCCTTGCCCAGCATCACGGCGCTTTCGATCAGTGCCTCGATGACGCGGGGCTCGGGAGAGTAATGGAGCAGCTCGTGGGCCAGGGCATTCATCTGCTGCGCGTTGTCCCGCGAGAGCGCCATCGTGGTGAGGCGCGCGAAGTCCAGCTGGCTCGCAAACATCACGGAAGAGGACACCCGGCCCGGCAGGTCATCCCGGTACGCCGGGGCCCTTTGCGCGCTGGGCTTGTAGAACTGGCTCACGCGGTGGTAGTCCCAGGCGGCAACGCCGCACACGGCGAGGACCGCCACGGCCCCCACCAGCCCCGCAAGCCCCGCCCCCCGCGCGGGGCCGCCCGCCGCCCGCCGCGGCCAGGCCAGCAGCGCCACCGACAGCAGGGCCACCAGCTGAAAAGGCCCGTACCACAGCGGGTACTCCAGCATGCTGTGCAGCCCGATGATCGCCAGGGCACCCCAGGCCAGCTGGCGCGCGGGATCGGTCTCGCGCCACGGCCGGGCGTGCACGCACCAGGCCACGAACGCCCCGCACAGCGCCAGGGCCGCCGGCAGGCCCAGCTCCACGGCCAGGTGCAGGGGCAGGTTGTGCGCGTTGTCCAGCAGCACGCAAAAGCGCTCGCCGGGGAACAGCGTGATGTAGTGCGCATAGTCCAGCTCCCCCCAGCCCCAGCCCAGCCAGGGCTTTTGCGCGATCAGGGTGAACATGTTGGACCACAGCACCCGGCGGCTGGTGCACGCGTGCGCGCCATCGGTGAAGCGATGGAACAGCGCATCTGCACGGACGCCCTGGAACTGCCAGAGCAGCTCGGGCAGCAGCCATGCGGCCGCGAGAAAAATCGAAAGCCCGACCGCGCCCATGCGCAGCGCGCTGCCCCTGCCGGGCCCCCGCCACAGCACCAGCAGCCCCAGGATGAGCAGCCACTGCACGGCGACTGTCCGCGACGCCGTGGCGGCCTCGCCCACGGCGATCCCCGCCAGCGCTGCCGCGGCAAGCACGTTCGCGAGCGCGGTGGATGACAGCCACCGCCCCGGGCCCGGCGCTTCCCCGCAGCGTTCCCCCGCGTGGGACGGCCGGGCATGCAGCGCCCACCACAGCCAGGCCCATGTGCCCAGGCTGAGCAAGGTCGCCTGCTGGTTGCGCTGGCGCAGATTGCCCACGGCCTGCCCGGGCACGGAGGCGTGGATCCAGGGGCCCAGGCCCACATCGCCCGCCACGTACTGGACAAGTCCGATGGCGCTGGCCACGACCGCGGCCGCGCCCAGCCCGCCGGCCAGCAGCATTCCCCACCAGGCGCGCCCTCCGCGCCGGGGTGTCTCCGCGTGCACCGACCAGGCCCCCAGCAGCAGGAGCACGGCCACGCACACCCACGACACCAGCACGGGCCAGAAATTGGAGATCGGGGAGTCGGTGAAGGCGAAGAGGAACGGCAAGACCACTGCGAGCAACGCCAGCGGTGCGGCAATGGCATCAAAAAGCATGTCGATAGAACCGTGCCATCATGAAGGACCCTGGATCATAGGGGCTGGTTTCGCACCCCGCGCGCCGCCGCCTGCCCGCACCTGCCCTGCCGTCCTCCCGCCCGGCGGGCGCTCCCGGGCCGCCGGTAACATCTCCACCAGGCAACTTCCTCGCACACCCCATGAGAATCGCCCTGCTTTCCGACCTGCACCTGTCCGTGCAGCCCCTGGCCCTTGCCGTGCCCGACGCCGACGTGGTGGTGCTGGCCGGAGACCTGCAGCGGCCCGCGCAGGCCATGGCGTGGGCACGGCAGCTGGGACTGCCCACGGTCTTCGTGGCGGGCAACCACGAGTTCTACGGCTCGGACCTCGTGACCACCATGGCGCAGCTGCGCGCGCATGCCGAGGGCAGCGGCGTGCGGGTGCTCGAACGTGGCGAGTGGCGCCACGGCGGCGTGCGTTTCCTGGGGTGCACGCTGTGGTCGGACTACCGGCTTTTTGACTCGGCGCAGCAACGCGACGAGACCCTGGCCAAGGCCGTGGAGCTGGTGCGCGACTTCACCCGCATCCGCGTGGCGCCCGAATTTCCCCAGCCGTTCACCCCCGCGGTGTCGCAGATGCTCTTCGACCAGTCCGTCGCCTGGCTGGAAGAGCGTTTTGCCGAGCCGTTTGACGGTCCCAGCGTGGTCGTCACGCACTTCGCGCCGGCGCGCGGCAGCATTGCCAGCCAGTTCGCCGGCTCGCCGCTCAATGCCTGCTTCGTCTCCGACCTGGAGGAGCGCATCCTGCGCTGGCAACCCCGCCTGTGGCTGCACGGCCACGTGCACGACAGCTTCGACTACACCATCGGCGCCACGCGCGTCGTCGCCAATCCACGGGGCTACGCGCCCCAGGGCGTGGTGGAAAACAAGGCGTTCGCTCCCGGACTGGTCCTGGAGATCTGACAATCGGCGCCCGGCGCCCATGGGAGAATGCCGGCCATGCATGCATTGTTTGAAGAAGCCGGCAAGTTCATGGCCGGCCGTATCCTGTCCGAAGCCGACACCTCCGCCCAGGTCGAGCTCGACTCGGGCAAACGGGTCAAGGTCAAGGCCGCCAACCTCCTCCTGAAATTCGAGAAACCTGCTCCCGCCGAGCTGGTCGCCCAGGCCCAGGCCGTGGCCGAGACCATCGAGCTGGACCTGGCCTGGGAATTCGCGCCCGAGGACGAATTCGGCTTTGCCGACCTGGCGCGCGACTATTTCTCCGACAACGCCACGCTGGCCCAGCAGGCCGGTGCGCTGTTCCGCCTGTACGACGCGCCCCACTATTTCCGCCGCGCGGGCAAGGGCCGGTTCAAGAAGGCATCGGCCGAGATCCTGCAGCAGGCGCTGGCGGCCATCGAGAAGAAAAAGGCCGTCCTCGCGCAGATCGACGAATGGGCCGCAGCGCTCGGGCGCGGTGAGTGCCCCCAGCCCATCCGCGACCAGCTTTACAAGATTCTGTTCAAGCCGGACAAGAACGCGCCCGAATACAAGGCCGTGGTGGACGCCAGCCGCGCCACGTACACCGCGCCGCTCGATCTGCTGCAAAAGGCCGGCGCCATCGACTCGGCCTACCAGTTCCACTGGAAGCGCTTTCTGTTCGAGAACTTCCCCAAGGGCACGGGCTTTCCGGCCGTCACGGCGCCCGCCATTGCGGACGAGCTGCCGCTGTCGCCCGCGCAGGCGTATTCCATCGACGATTCGCAGACCACCGAAATCGACGATGCGCTGTCGGTGCAGGGCCTGGGTACGGGCACCGTGGTGCTGGGCATCCACATCGCGGCGCCCGGCCTGGCGATCCAGCCGGGCAGCGCCATCGACCAGCTCGGCCGCGCGCGCCTGTCCACGGTGTACATGCCGGGCTACAAGATCACCATGCTGCCCGACGACGTGGTGCAGACCTACACGCTGGACGAGGGCCGCGCCAACCCGGCCGTGTCGCTGTACGTGACCATCGACGAGGCCACGCTGGAGTTCAAGAGCTCCGAGACCAAGCTCGAGCGCGTGCACGTGGTCGCCAACCTGCGCCACGACCAGCTCGATGCGGTGGTGACCGAAGAATGGCTGTCCAACCCGGCGTTCGAGCATCAAAATGACCCCCAGCGCTTGTCCGAACTGCGCCCCCAGCTATCATTTTTGCACCGCCTGGCCAAGGACCTCAAGGCCCGCCGCGAAGTCGTGCGCGGCAAGCCCGAGAACTTCAACCGGCCGGACTACAACTTCCGCCTGGTCGGCAACAACGGCGCCGAGCCCACGGGTGATGAACAAGTGCAGATCAGCGTGCGCCAGCGCGGCGCGCCGCTCGACCTCATCGTGGCCGAGGCCATGATCGTGGCCAACAGCACCTGGGGCAGCTGGATGGCCGAGCTGGGCGTGCCCGGCATCTACCGCAGCCAGGCCAGCATGGCGCCGGGCGTGAAGGTGCGCATGGGCACCAAGGCACTGCCGCATGCGGGCATCGGCGTGAAGGCGTATTCATGGGCCACATCGCCCCTGCGCCGCTACACCGACCTGGTCAACCAGTGGCAGATCATTGCCTGCGCCCGCCACGGCAAGACCGCCGCGCTGGCCGCGCCCTTCAAGCCCAAGGACGCCGACCTGTTCTCCATCATCAGCAGCTTCGACGGCGCCTACAGCGCCTACAACGGCTACCAGGCCGGCATGGAACGCTTCTGGACGCTCAAATATGTAGAGCAGCACGGCATCACCGAACTGAACGCCACCGTCTTCAAGGAAGGCCCGGGCGGCAGCTTTTTGGTGCGGGCGGACGACATTCCGCTGGTCTTCCCGGTGCTGGGCGCGCAGAACCTGCCGCGCGGCGCGCGCCTCCTGGTGAAGCTGGGCGAGGTGGACGAGATCACCCTGGACATCCACGGCACCGTGATCGAGCGCCTGGACGACCCGGCCGATAGCAGCGACGACGGCCCGGTGGAGGACGCCGAGGAAGAAGACGACACCGTGGCGGGGCCCATCGCCATCGCCGTGGATGTGAACGAGGCCGAACCCGCCACCGCTGATAATCCCACCCCGTGAACATGGCCCCCACGCTCCCCGGCCCCGTCTGGCCGCGGCCCCCCGAGGGGGCCGCGTTGGATTCGGGGGCATCCCTGAAATGAAACTGCCCGCCTTCCTTCGCACCTTCAGCACGCTGCAGCTGGCGCTGGGCGTGTCCATCGCCGTGCACGCCGCGCTGATCTCGGTGCGCTTCATCGACCCCGAAGGTTTCAACCGCGTGTTCCAGGACACGCCGCTCGAAGTCATCCTGGTCAACGCCAAGTCCAACGAACGCCCCGACAAGGCCCAGGCCATCGCCCAGACCAACCTGGCGGGCGGCGGCGATGCCGACAAGGGCCGCGCCACCAGCCCCCTGCCGTATTCGGCGCTCACGGCCATTGGCGACGATTTCGAGGAAGCGCAGCGCAAGATGGATGCGATGCAGGAGCAGCAGGCGCAGCTGCTGGCCCAGCTGCGCAAGCAGCTGGCCACCCTGCCCGAGCCCGACCCGCGCAAGCCCAGCCAGAGCGCCGAGCAGGCCAACGAGCAGGAAAAGCGGCGCCAGCTCGTCAAGCTGCTGGCCGAGATCGAAAAGCGCATCAACGAAGAAAACTCGCGCCCCAAGAAGCGCTACATCAGCCCCGCCACGCGTGAGGAAGCCTACGCCGCCTACTACGACACGCTGCGCCGCAAGGTGGAAGACAAGGGCACCGAGAACTTCCCCGAACAGGGCGGGCGCAAGCTGTACGGCGAGCTCACGATGATCGTCACCGTCAACCACGACGGCCGCGTGCTGGAGACCGAGGTGGTGCAAGGCTCGGGCAACACCACACTCGACCGGCGCGCCGAGGCCATTGCCCGCGCCGCAGGGCCCTTTGGCGCCTTTGGCACCGACATGCGCAAGAAGGCCGACCAGATCGCCATGGTGGCGCGCTTCAAGTTCACGCGGGACCAAACCCTGGAAACCAGTGTTCGGTAACCCCCCTGAGTCGCCTGCGGCGCCTTCCCCCCAGGGCGACGCCGCCAGCCGCCTGGCAAAGCCAGTTCCGCGGCAGCCCCGGCCTGACCCCGCTCCCTGCATGCAGCCCTTGTTGTTCCCATGACACCTTCGCCTCTCGCCCCCGACCTGTACTGCGTGATGGGCAACCCGGTGGCGCACAGCCGCTCGCCCGCCATCCACGCCCGCTTCGCCGAACTGACGGGCGAGCACATCGCCTACGAGCGCCGCCTGGTGCCCATGGATGGTTTTGCGCAGGGCGTGCGCGACTTCGCGGCCCAGGGCGGGCGCGGCTGCAATGTCACCGTGCCTTTCAAGACCGAGGCGCCCGGTCTCGCCACCGAATGCAGCGAACGCGTGCAACTGGCCGGTGCGGCCAACACCCTGACCTTCCGCGCCGACGGCGGCATCTATGCCGACAACACCGACGGCCTGGGCCTGGTGGCCGACATCACGCGCAACGCGGGCATCTCGCTGGCGGGGCGCGATGTGCTGCTGGTGGGCGCCGGTGGCGCCGCTGCGGGCGTGCTGGGCCCACTGCTGCGGGCCGGTGCGCGCCACATCACCGTGGCCAACCGCACGCTGGCCAAGGCACAGGCCCTGGTGCAATCGCACAGCGCACTGGCCTCACTACAAAAATCGGAGCTACTAGCGCTTACCCCACAAGCACTAGATGCCAATTTTGATGTCATCATCAACGCCACGGCCAGCAGCCTTGCCGGTGCCGAGGTGCCGGTGCCCGCCCACGTGCTGCGCCCGGGCTGCCTGGCCTACGACATGATGTATGGCCCCGCAGCGCAGGGTTTTCTGGAATGGGCCCGGCGCCACGGCGCCGTGCCGCGCGACGGCCTGGGCATGCTGGTGGAGCAGGCCGCCGAAGCGTTCCTGCTGTGGCGCGGCGTGCGCCCGCCCTCGGCGCAGGTGCTGGCCGAACTCCAATCCGCCCTCTGACTGAACCCACGGAACAAGGACACGCTGCGATGAAAGCCGTGCTGCGCTGGCTGGGACTGGTGGTGCTCGCCTTCGTGGCGCTGCAGCTGTTCTTCGTGGTCCGCATCGCGGCCATGGTGGCCATCGACCCGGAATCCACCAGCTTCCAGCGCTCCGAGGCCTGGGCGCAGCTGTCCAGCACGGGCCAGGTGCGCTGGCGCCAGCAATGGGTGCCCTACGCGAGCATCTCGGACTCGCTCAAGCGCGCCGTGATCGCGTCGGAAGACGATGGCTTCGTGAGCCACGACGGCGTGGACTGGACGGCCATCGAGAAGGCCTGGGAGCGCAACGCCAAGGCCGAGGCCCAGGCCAGCAAGGCGCAGGCCCGCGCCCCCGACCGCCCCGTGCGCGCCCCGAAGATCCGGGGCGGCTCGACCATCACGCAGCAACTGGCCAAGAACCTGCTGCTCTCGGGCGAGCGCACGCTGCTGCGCAAGGGCCAGGAGTTCGTGCTGACGCTGCTGCTGGAGCAACTGCTCTCCAAGCAGCGCATCCTGGAGATCTACCTCAACAGCGTGGAGTGGGGCGAAGGCGTGTTCGGCGCCGAGGCGGCCGCGCAGCACTACTTTCGCAAGAGCGCCAGCAAACTCACCGCCGGCGAGGCCGCGCGCCTGGCGGTGATGCTCCCGGCCCCCAAGCGCTTCGAGAAAACACCCGGGTCCGCGTATCTGGCGGGCCGGTCGCGGACGATTCTGGCGCGCATGGGCAGCGCGGAGCTGCCGTGACGGGGCGGGCCCTGCGCCACCGCAGGGCCTGGGGGCACCTGGCCCTGCACCCGACCGGGCGGCGCGCCTAGCGCCGCCGCGCCAGCCGCACCATCACCGGCCCGTCAGGCCGCAAGGTCACGTGCAGCCTCGGCGCGCACGCGGGCGCCCCACCCGGCAACCGCAGCTGATAGCGCTGCAGCAGCATGGCCGCGAGCAGCGTCATCTCCAGCATCGCGAAGTGCTGGCCAATGCACACGCGCGGGCCCACGCCGAACGGTATCCATGCACCCTTGGGGATGGCCGGGGCATCGTCCAGAAAACGCTCGGGCACGAACCGGTCGGCCTGGGCAAACCAGCGTTCATCCCGGTGCAGCACCCAGGGGGTGATGCGCAGCATGGCGCCCTGGGGCACGGCCACGCCCCCCAGCGTGATGGGCGCGGTGGTGCGCCGGGTCATCAGCGCGGCAATCGGCGGGTACAGGCGCAGCGCCTCCTTGAGCGTGGCGGCCAAAAAGGGCAGCCGGGCCAGGTGCTCGGGGCCGGGCGTCTGGCCCGGGGGCAGCACGCTGTCCACCTCGGCCTGCGCGCGCTGCGCGGCCTCGGGGTGTTCGGTCATCAGGCGGCTCCACCACAGCAGCGTGGTGGCGCTGGTTTCGTGCCCGGCCTGGAAGCTGACCATGCACTGGTCGAAGACCTCCTGCGGCGACAGCGGCTCGCCCGTGGATTCGTCGCGCAGCGCCAGCAGCATGTGCAGCAGGTCGATGCGCGGCGGAGCGCCCGCCGGGCCGCCCTCTTCCCGCCTGCGCGCATCGATGTGGCGCTGCACCAGCCCCCGGAGCGCCTTGAGCGCACGCCGCTTGGCGGACTTGCCGGGCAGGGGCAGCCAGTCGGGCAGCGTGAAGGGCATGAACATTTCGCGGAACGCCGTCTCCGACAGCGTCTGCGTGGCCCAGGCGGCGTCGCGCGCATCGGCCTTTGCCGACTCGCTGAATAGCGTGCGCAGGATCACGTCCATCGCCACGCCGGTCCACAGTGTGTCCATGGGCACCAGCGCCTCGGCCTGGCCGGCGGGCACGGCGGCATCGAGCGCGCTGCGGGCGGCATCGGTCATCAGTTGCGCGTAGCCCGCCACGCGCCTGGGGCTGAACGCGGGCATCAGCATGCGGCGCTGGCGCTGCCAGGTGTCGCCCTCGGTGACCAGCACGCTCTGGCCGAACACCTGCTCGAACACGGCAATGCCGCGCTCCCAGCGGATCAGCTGGTCGGCATGGGTGACCAGCGCCTCGCGCACCAGTTCGGGCGACATGAGGTCCCATGCATCCTCATGCACCAGGCGCATGCGGGTGAGGTCGCCATGGCGGCGCTGCAGCCGCACGACAAAGCCCAGGTAGTCGGCGCGCATGTCGCGCAGCAGGGGCAGCCCCCACCAGCGGCTGGCAGGGCCGCCAGGCCGTGCGGCCTGGACGGCGGCGGCGAGGGGTATCGGAGCGGTAGCGGCGGGAGTGGTGGTCGTGGTGTTCATGCCGTGCATGGTGCAATGCAGCAGCCGCCGGGTATTGAACGAATTCGACATCGCCCCTGGCCTACACTCGCGCCCCATGGCAACCCTGGTCCCACCTTCCGCACGGCATCCACAGGGGCTGATCCCCTCGGGCCAGCTGTGGCTGCCGCGCGCCAGCCTGTCGGCCTGCCTGCGCGGTGCCATGGTGCGCAGCACGCTGGGCTACGCGCTCCGTGACGAGCAACGCATCAACCGCTTTCCGGCCACGCCCCTGTGCAGCCTGAGCTGGTGGTTTGAGGGTCGCAGCGAATGCCTGGTGCCCGAGCGCCCCGACACCATGCCCGGCCTGCACAGCCCGCGCGAGGCCTACCCCGGTCGCTGGGTGCTGACGGGCCCGCACACTCGGCCCAGCACCAGCTATTGCGCCCATCCCACCCACGCCATGATGGTGATGTTCATGCCCGATGCGCTGCACCAGCTCATCGGCCTGGAGCCCGAGACGCTGACCGACCGCATGGTGGACGCGCAAACCGTGCTGCCGCCCGACTGGATCGCGATGTGCGAAGCCGTGCAGCACCAGCCCGACGACGCGGCCCGCATGGCGTGCCTGGAAGCATTTCTGGAGCCCCGCTGGCAAGCCTGCCGCCCCGCGCAAGCGCTGCAGGCGCAGCGCTATGGCGACTGGGCCATGCACCTCGCGCAACGCGCCGCCGTGTCGGCCCCAGGCCGCAGCCTGCGCCAGCTGGAGCGCCGCATCAAGCGCTGGGCAGGGCTGCCGCTGCGCGAGCTGCGCGGCTTCGGCAAGGCCGAGCAGGCGTTCTTCGACACCATCGCGGCCGAGGCTGTCCACGGCACGGTGAAATGGGCCGATGTGGCGGCGGGCGCTGGTTTCTCGGACCAGTCGCACCTGTGCCGCGTCACCCGGCGCGTCACCGGCTACGCACCGCAGGCACTGTATGACGGCATCTACGGCGACGAAGCGTTCTGGGCGTACCGCATCTGGGTGTAGGTGCAGCGGGGGTGGCCGCCCGCCCGCAGGGCGCACGCCACGTATCATCCCCGCCATGCTTGCCAAGTTGATGAGTCTTTTTCTGCTGGGGATCGTGCGGTTTCTCACCGGCTCCCAGGCCCGCTGGTATGGCTGCCCGCCCAAGGCCGAACAGCGTATCTACTTCGCCAACCACCAGAGCCATGCCGACATGGTGCTGATCTGGGCCGCGCTGCCCGAGGAGCTGCGCAGCATCACCCGCCCCATCGCGGCCAAGGACTACTGGACCAAGACGCCCTTGCGGCAATGGATCACCACGGCCGTGTTCAACGCCGTCTATGTGGACCGGCAGGCCACGCCCGCGCGGCCGACCGCGGCCGTGGCGGCGGAGCCCGGGGGGGCGCCCGCGGCCCCGGCCGATGCCGACACCGCCATGGCCGGCGGCCCCGACCCCTCGCCCGAAGCCCCGCCCCGCCCGCCCAGCCCCGAGGCGCTACGCGCCGCGCTGCCCGAGTCGGACCCGCTGGCGCCGCTGGTGCGCGCGCTGGAGAGCGGCGACTCCATCGTGATCTTCCCCGAGGGCACGCGCGGCCATGGCGACGAACCGCAGCCGTTCAAGTCGGGCCTGTTCAAGCTGGCGCAGATGTTCCCGCAGGTGGTGCTGGTGCCCGCCTGGATCAACAACGTGCAGCGCGTGATGCCCAAGGGCGAAGTGGTGCCCGTGCCCATCCTGTGTTCCGTGACCTTTGGCGCACCCGTCCAGCTCGAAGCGGGTGAAGAACGCCGTCCGTTCCTGGACCGCGCACGCCGCGCCGTGATCGCGCTGCGGGAAGTCTGACCATGACGATCCCCAAGCCCCTGCCCTCGCCTATCGCCGCGCCCCCGGGGGCGGCACGGACATGAACAACTTCCTGCGCAACCTCACCGCCACCCAGCAGATCGGGGCCCTGTTCCTGGTCGTGTTCGGCATCCTGTCCATCGTCACCGTCTGGGCCTTCGTGCGCAACCTGCGCGAGCACGCGGGCGACGATCCCGAATCCGAGGCGCGCGCGCTGGAGGCCAAGCGCTTCTGGGGCCTGCTCAAGACCTCGTGGATGATGGCCACCGTGTTCTGGGTGGGCTGGGTGCTGGGCGACACCGTGGCCACCGTGCTCTTCGCGATCGTGGGTTTTTTCGCGCTGCGCGAGTTCATCACGCTCTCGCCCACGCGCCGGGGCGACCACCGCAGCCTGGTGCTGGCCTTCTTCGTGGTGCTGCCGCTGCAGTTCTGGATCGTGGGCAGCAAGCACTTCGACCTGTTCACGGTGTTCATCCCCGTCTACGTGTTCCTGGCCCTGCCCGTGGTGAGCGCGCTGGCCAACGACCCGCAGCGCTTCCTGGAGCGCAACGCCAAGCTGCAGTGGGGCATCATGGTCTGCGTGTACGGCATGAGCCATGTGCCCGCGCTGCTGCTGCTCGACTTTCCGGGCTACCGCGACAAGGGCGCTTTCCTGGTGTTCTTCCTCGTCTTCGTGGTGCAGACCTGCATGGTGGTGCAGCATCTCCTGGGCCGGCGCTTTCCGCACAAGCCCGTGGCGCCGCAGGTCAGCCAGAGCTTCCAGTGGGCGAGCTGGCTGGCGGGCGTGGGCGTGGGCGGGCTGGTGGGCACGCTGCTCACCTTCATCACGCCCTTCAAGCCCGGGCAGGCGCTGGGCATGGCGCTGCTGGCCTGCGTGGCGGGCAGCCTGGGGCACCTGGTGATGAAGGCGCTCAAGCGCGACCGTGGCATCACGAGCTGGGGCATGCAGGGCATGTCCGTCACCGGCGCGGGCGGCCTGCTCGACCGGGTGGACGCCCTGTGCTTCGCGGCGCCGGTGTTCTTCCATTCGGTGCGCTGGTACTTCGGCCTCTGACAATAAAATCGGCCGCCAGCGCCTTACCAATAAGCGCCGGTAGCTATCAAATAAATAGCAAATGCGCATTCTCGGCATCGACCCCGGCCTGCAGACCACCGGCTTCGGCGTGGTGGACATGGACGGCCACCAGCTCAGCTACGTGGCCAGCGGCACCATCCGCACCACCACGCTGGCGCTGGGTGACCTGCCCGGGCGCCTGAAGATCCTGTTCGACGGCATCACCGAAGTGGCCGCGCGCTACGAGCCCGATGTGGCCTCGGTCGAGATCGTGTTCGTCAACGTCAATCCGCAGTCCACCCTGCTGCTGGGCCAGGCGCGCGGCGCCTGCATCACGGCCCTGGTGGCCAGCAACCTGCCCGTGGCCGAATACACCGCGCTGCAGATGAAAAAGGCCGTGGTCGGCCATGGCCGCGCGGCCAAGAGCCAGGTGCAGGAGATGGTGCGCCGCCTGCTGCGCCTGCCCGGCCTGCCGGGCACCGATGCGGCCGACGGCCTGGGCATGGCCATCACCCACGCGCATGCCGGTGCGGCCATGGGGCGGCTGGGGGAAGCGGCCACGCTCAACCGGCGCCAGCATGCGATGTACAAGGGCGGGCGCAGCTACTGACCCCCGGGCGCCCGCAAGACGGCGCCCCGCTGCGGCTTCGCCCGGCCACCCGCCGGAATGCCGGCGTGCCACAGGCAAAAAAATACCGCGCCCGAAGGCGCGGTATAGCCCCACCAGGGTTTCTGCGGCAATGACAGGGTCAGGCCACCTGCGTCTTGAGCCGGTCGGCACGCTCCTTGGGCGAGGGGTGCGTGGACAGGAAGCTGGTGGAATCCCCGCCCGACATGGCGGCGAGCTTTTCCAGGGCCGTCACGCAGGCCGCGGGCTGGTAGCGCTTGGCCTTCATGAAGCCCATGGCGTAGTCATCGGCCTCGCGCTCATTGCCTTGCGAGTGCTGGGCGCGTACCACCTTCTCGAACAGGTCACCCAGCTGCGAGCTGGCGATGGCGCCGGCCTTGCCGTTGCTCGACGCCACGGCGTTGCGCAGCGCGCTGGTGCGCAGGGCGGTCTGGATGCGGGCCTTGGTGTGGCCGGCCTTGACGTGGCCGATCTCGTGGCCGATCACGTAGCGCACCTCGTCGTCGGTGAACTTGTCCATGAGGCCCGAATACACGCGGATCGTGCCGTTGGCCATGGCGAAGGCGTTGATCTCGGGCGTGAGGTAGACCTTGAAATTCATCTTGAGGCCGTCGTGCGTGCCCAGGCCCGAGGTGAGTTTGGTGAGGCGGGTCGCGTAGGGGTTGCCTGCCGGGGCCACCTTGTTCTGGCGGTCCATCTCGGCGGACATCTGGTCGAACGTGCTCTTGAGTTCCTCGTCCGACAGGCTCTCGGACTTGGCCAGGTCCTTGCCCGCATCCAGCATCTTGCCCAAGTCGAACTGCGCCCACACGGGCGATACTGCGCTCACGCCGGAAGCCAGGGTCACAAGCGTCAACAATTTACGGCGGTCCATCGGGGTTCCCTCTCTGACGTCAGTCAGTTGATTGATCTTGGTCTGATTGTTTTTTTGCGCAACCAACCGCAAGCAGTGGTGGGCGCGCGCCGAAGGATAGCCACGCCAGTGCCGTTTCCGGCCCCTGGCGATGTCTGCAGATGTAAGAACTGTGTGCCGATGCTGGCGGCGGGCGCGGCGGCGCTGATGGCCGCAGCCATTGCCGTGCCAGAACAGCCGGGAATGTGAAAAAAACGCTCCAGGCGCTTACTGGTCAATCACATCACGCTGCACAAAACATAGCATTCGACGGTATTGGTCAGCCGCTGTGCCGCGCCCAGTCATGCGGCTGCCCCCGGGATTCAGCGCCCCAGGCCCCGCTTGAGCTCCTTGAGCAGCAGCAGCACCTGGTTGGATGCGTGGCGGCAGCTTCCGTTGAGCAGCTGCACGGCCTTTTGCTGCTCCCCCGCCTGGAACAGGGTCACGACATCGGCCGCCTGCTGGTGGAAGTATTTGTGCCGCGCCACCAGCATGTCGAACGCCGGAAAGTGCCCCAACCGCACGCGCCCCGTGCCGTAGAGCCAGCGGCCCAGGTCGCAGCGGTCGTCCTGGCAGATGCGGTCGGGCCGCATGACCTCCTGCGAGCGGCCATTGATCATGTCCTGCAGCTGCAGGCGCCAGCGCTCGTGGCTGGCGATGGCCGCGTCGATGTCGATCTCGGTCATCAGCATGGAGGCGTATTCGGCGTCCAGCACCAGCTCGCTGCCGTTGTCTTCCATGGCCCAGGTGGTGTCGGGGCTGGCAGGGTCTTGCTCCCGGATCTTGAACAGGCGGCTGAAAAAACCCATGCTTGGTCCCAGTAAAGGCCTCGTGCGGGAAACCGGAAATCGTCCCGGCAGAAATGCCTTGAAACATTTTGTGGGTGCGGCGCATTTTTGGCTACCAAAAAATCGCCTCTCCGCGCACGCGGCCCAGGGCAACCCTTCAGCCGCTGCCAGCTCTGGCACCCGGCCTGCACGAATGTGGTGGCCGCCGGACAATGCACCCATGACTTCCACCGCCACCCGCCCCGCCCTGTCCATGCTCGACCTGGTCGCCGTCCGCGAAGGCGGCACCGTCGCCGACGCGCTGCAGATTGCCCTGCGCACCGCGCAGCACGCCGAAAAACTGGGCTTTGCCCGCTACTGGCTGGCGGAGCACCACAACATGGCGGGCATCGCCAGCTCGGCCACCGCCGTGCTGGTGGGGCACATCGCGGGGGGCACCTCGCGCATCCGCGTGGGCTCGGGCGGCGTCATGCTGCCCAACCACGCGCCGCTGGTGGTGGCCGAGGCCTTCGGCACCCTGGCCGAGCTGTACCCCGGTCGCATCGACCTGGGCCTGGGCCGCGCGCCGGGCACCGACCCCACCACCATGCGCGCATTGCGCCGCAGCCGGGTGGAGACGGCCGACGACTTTCCGCAGGACGTGGCCGAGCTGCAGCGCCTGCTGGCACCGGCAGAACCCAACCAGCGCCTGATCGCGATGCCCGGCGCAGGCACCAATGTGCCCATCTGGCTGCTGGGCTCCAGCCTGTTCTCGGCGCAACTGGCGGCGGAGCGCGGCCTGCCCTATGCCTTTGCCTCGCACTTCGCGCCGCGCCTGCTGCACCAGGCCATCGACCTGTACCGCAACCTGTACCGCCCGTCCGCCGCCTGGCCCAAGCCCTATGTGGCGATCGGGGTGCCCCTGATTGCAGCGCCCACGGACGAGGAAGCGGAGTTCCTGGCCAGCAGCACCTACCAGCGGGTGCTGGGCATCCTGACGGGCGACCGCCGCCGCCTGCTGCCACCCATCGAAAACTACGCCGCGCGCCTGCAGCCGCAGGAACGTGCGGCCATCGGAGACTTTCTGGCCGCCGCCGTCATCGGCGGGCCTGACACCGTGCGAGCGGGCCTGGAGCAACTGAGCGAGGCCACGGGCGCGGATGAGCTCATGCTGGTGAGCGACGTGTACGACCCGGCGCTGCGGCTGCGCTCGCTGGACATCGCGGCGCAGGCCCACGGCACCCTGCGGGCCACAGGCCTGCCTCTGCCAGCCTGAATCACCACACACCCCCCTGTCGCCCAGGCTTCACCGCGCCAGATATCCGCCATCCACCGGGTAATACGCCCCGGTCACAAATGACGCCTTGGCGGATGCCAGCCAAGCCACCAGCTCGGCCACCTCTTCGGGCTGCCCCAGGCGGCCGATGGGGTGCGCGCCCACCAGCATGGCATTGACGCCTGCGTCCTGCTCCAGACCGCTGATCATCGGCGTGTGGATAAAGGCGGGCCCCACGGCATTGATGCGCACGCCATGGGCACCGTACTCAATGGCTGCCGCCTTGGTCAACCCCACCACACCGTGTTTGGCGGCCGTATAGGCCGGCGCCGTGGCAAACCCCACGGAGCCCAGGATGGACGCCATGTTGATGATGGCGCCACCGCCATTCTTGAGCATGGCCGCGATCTGGTACTTCATGCCGTAGAACACGCCCGACAGGTTGATGTTGATGACCTGCGCCCAGCCCTCCAGCGGATAGTCGGCCGTGGGTGCCTGCGGGCCGCCGATGCCAGCGTTGTTGCAGGCAACGTCCAGACGGCCATAGTGGGCAACCGTGCGGTTGACCAGCGTTTCGCAGTCTGCGGGCTTGCCCACGTCGGCGGCCACAAAAATGGCGTCGCCGCCCGCCGCACGCACCAGCGCAGCCGTTTCCTCGCCCGCCGGCACGTTCACATCCGACGCCACGACCTTGGCGCCTTCGCGCGCCCACACGAGCGCAATGGCACGCCCGATGCCCGACGATGCCCCCGTGACCAACGCCACCTTGTTCTTCAGCATGAAAGACTCCTGGTTCGTTCAGAACACCTGCAACCCGATGCCACAGGTCCGTTTTTTTCATTCTGCGCGCCCGGGGTGCCGGCGCCTTGACCTGGATCACGCCTCCGACAGCAGGACCCACGGCGCGGCAAGTGGCCTCGGGTAGCGGCTACCATCTCGGACTGCAGGGCATTTCTGCCTCCACCCACCGTTGTGTGATTTCCTGACGCCCACGCCTTACCGCCCACGCCCGCATGCCCGCTTTTTCCTTTGAAGCCCTGGACGCCCAGGGCCAGACCCGCAAGGGCCTCATGGAGGCCGACACCGCCAAGGCGGCGCGCAGCCTGCTGCGGGCCCAGGCCCTGGTGCCGCTGGCCGTGGAACTGGTGCAGACCGGACAGTCGCTGGACGGGAGCGCCGCCAGCCTCGGCCAGCGGCTGTTCACCCGGCCGGTGTTCGGTGCCACCGCGCTGGCCATCTGGACGCGCCAGATCGCCGGGCTGGTGTCGTCCGGGCTGCCGCTCGAACGCGCCCTCACCGCCTTGTCGGAAGAGGCCGACGACGAGCGCCAGCGCCACCTGGTGGCCGCGCTGCGCGCCGAGGTGAATGCCGGCGCCACGTTCGCCCGCGCGCTGTCGCAGCACCCGCGCGAGTTCTCGGACATCTACTGCGCCGTGATCGGCGCGGGCGAACACAGCGGCAACCTGGGCCTGGTGCTGGAGCGCCTGGCCGACGACCTGGAAGAGCGCCAGGCGCTCAAGGCCAAGCTGGTGGGCGCTGCGCTGTACCCGGCCATCGTGACCATCGTGGCCATCGTGATCGTGCTCTTCCTCGTCGGCTACGTGGTGCCCCAGGTGGCCAGCGTGTTCGCGGGCACCAAGCGGGCGCTGCCGTTCCTCACGGTGGCCATGCTGGGTATCAGCGCTTTTGTGCGCAGCTATGGCTTGATGGTGCTGATTGCTTTTGTCTTGATGGTTTTTGGCGCACGCTGGGCACTGACCATTGGGCATATCCGTGAAAAATTCGATGCCGCCTGGCTCAACCTGCCCCTCGTGGGCAAGCTGGCGCGCGGCTACAACGCGGCGCGCTTTGCCGGCACGCTGGCCATGCTGGCGGGCGCGGGCGTGCCCATCCTGAAAGCCTTGCAGGCCGCCGCCGAAACCCTGAACAACCGCGCGCTGCGCGCCGACGCGCTGGACGCGCTGGTGCTGGTGCGCGAAGGCGCGCCCCTGGCCTCGGCGCTGGCGCAGAAAAAGCGTTTTCCCGGCCTGCTGTCGATGTTCGCGCGCCTGGGCGAGCAGACCGGGCAGTTGCCGGTGATGCTGCAGCGCGCCGCACGGCAGCTTTCCACCGAGGTGCAGCGCCGCGCGATGGCGCTGGCCACCATCCTGGAGCCTTTGCTCATCGTCGGCATGGGCATGATCGTGATGCTGATCGTGCTGGCCGTGTTACTGCCCATCATCCAGCTGAATCAGTTTGTGAAGTGACTTTATGGCCGTGACCCTGGACGACAAGCTGGTGGTGGCGATCTCCTCGCGCGCGCTGTTCAACTTCGAGGAAGAAAACCGCGTCTTCGAACACGAGAGCGATGACCGCGCCTACGTGGAGCTGCAGCGCCAGCGCCTGGATGTGCCCGCCGCGCCCGGCGTGGCGTTTTCCCTGGTGCGCAAGCTGCTCGCGTTCAACACCTCCGAGCACCAGCGGGTGGAGGTGGTGCTGCTCTCGCGCAATGACCCGGTCAGTGGCATGCGCGTGTTCCGCTCATGCAATGCCCATGGCCTGCCGACCATCCAGCGCGGCGTGTTCACCCAGGGGCGCGACCCGTTCCGCTACCTGCGGCCGCTGGGCGCGCACCTGTTCCTGTCGGCGAATGAGGCCGATGTGCGCGAGGCCCTGCACCTGGGCTACCCCGCCGCGCGGGTGGTCACCGAGTCGGTGCGGGCCGGCGACGCGAACCCGCAGGAAGTGCGCATTGCCTTTGACGGCGACGCCGTGCTGTTCTCCGACGAGGCCGAGCGGGTATACCAGGCCGAGGGCCTGGCCGCGTTCCAGCAGCACGAGACCGACAAGGCGGCCCTGCCCCTGCCCGACGGCCCCTTCAAGCCCCTGCTCGCGGCGCTGCACCGGCTGCAATCCGCCGGAGAATCCGGCGGCGCCACCGGCATGCGCATCCGCACGGCCCTGGTCACGGCGCGCAGCGCACCCGCGCACGAACGCGCGATCCGCACGCTGATGGACTGGAACATCGACGTGGACGAAGCCATGTTCCTGGGCGGCCTGCCCAAGGGCGAGTTCCTGCGCGAGTTCGAGCCGGACTTCTTCTTCGACGACCAGACGGGCCATGTGACGTCGGCAGCGCGCCATGTGCCCGCGGGACATGTGAACAGCGGCATCTCCAACCCCCTGCGTGCCGGGGGCGGCTGAGGCAGGGGGTGGCGATGGTCCGGGCTCTTGCCGCGAAAAGTTCTGCAAAGTCCTGCAACGCCGGGGGAAAGCCTGCAAAGCCCCGGTTGCAATCCGCCGGCGGCCCACCAACTGTGCCAACATCGTCCCCCGAACCCCACTGAAGGAAGATGTGTTGCGCAAGAGAATTTCCCTGGCCGCCTGCCTGATGGGCGCCGTGCTGGCCACCATGGGCTCCGCCGCGCTGGCCCAGGCCCCTGCCGCACCGCCGCCAGAGCCTGCGGCGAGCGCGCCCGCCGAGCCCGGCACGGGGCAGACCAAGGGCGAGATCAAGGCCATGCGCGATTTCAAGATGCTGGACTTCAACGGCGACGGCAAGCTCAGCCGCACCGAGGTCAAGCTCTTTCCCCGCCTGGCGGCCGCGTTTGACGAGGCGGACACGGACGGCGACGGCTATGTGTCGTACGAAGAGGTTCGCGTCTTCGCCGCCAGATACCGCGCGGAGCGGGACCGCAACAAGGCAGCCCAGGCCGCCCGCCAGCCCGCCTCCGGCAGCCAGCCCTGAGCCCGCCCGGGTGGACGGCTGCCCATCCCCTCCCGCAGGCAAGCGCGCCGCGCGGGCAGCCAGATCCTGGTTAAAAAAGGTGTTTTAGGCTTATTGGATAAGCACCTTCAGCTATATTTTCAGGAGCATCACCCCGCAGGCGCCGCTGGGGATGGGAAGCCGATCCGCACAAGGGACGGGCTGCGGGCGGCAGCATTGCGCGCCACCGGCCAAAAAATGCAAAAGAAGCAAGGACCAGCCACTGCGGGCAGCGCGGTACCGGTGCCACCGGCCCAGCACGCAGCGCAGGCGGCGGCGGGCTAGAGGCCGCCCGTGCGCTTGATCTTGGGGTCCGAGTACGTCAGCGGCTCGTTCTTGACCTGCTGGGCCAGGCGCTCCTGCAAGGTCATCCGGTTGATGTCCTGCGCCACTTCCACCGCACTGCCGCTGGCCCGCCACATCGACTGGATGAGCTCCAGCAGCTGCTTGTAGATTGGCTCCTTGGGCGGCTCTGGCGGTTCTTCCACGGTGTCCTTTTTTTTCACCTCGGTCCAGTCCCGGTTCGCCACGTCGGGCGCCGACGGCTTGTCGGGCTCGCGCACGATCGCGCCCTCGCCCATCCGGTCCATGGACTCGACGGGGTTGGATGCGTTGATGGGACGCACCGGTGGCGCGCCAGAGGCGCCAGTGGAATACAAATCAGCGCCCTGAGGACGCCAACTCGGCGATCGATCGACAGGTGGCATTTGCATGGCAATGGCCCGTAGTTGAGATGAATGACAGAGGGTCTTTTGGCCTCTTCGTACATTCATTACGGCAAAAAGAAGGGGAAATTTAGGTCTTTTTCACCGATTGCCCAAAATTAAGGGTTTTCACCTACATTTTCGCGATTTTCAGGCCGCCAAAGGGCCTGATGAATGGCCGGACGCGCGGATTGAACACGCACGCGGTGGCAACCACGCGGGTTGCGTGTTGCTTTTTGGGGTGGAATGCCGCCGGCAGCCGCCAGCGGCGGGCCCGAAACGCCCACCATGGGCTACCGGCGATCCTGTGCGGGAAGGGCCCCGGCATGGCGGGGCTGGCGCGTCAGAGGAAGCGTTCGAGCAGCCGGCGCGAATGCCGGTCCAGCGCGGTGGTGTCCTGGACCCGGAACTGGACCCCGTCCCCGCCCGCGATCAGCAGCCGGGTGCGCCCCCCCAGCCTGCGGATGTCTTCCTCGGCCTTGAGCACCAGCTTGGCGGGTCCGCGATCGGTCTCCACATCCCAGGTGCTGGGGGTCGAAAAGCTCGACACGGCAACGATTTTTTCAATAGTGGGCACAAACTCGCGCACTTCCAGCTCTTCTTCGATGAGCTGGCGCGCGGTGGCCTCCAGCTGGTCGAGCCGGTCGATCCACAGCAGCTCGTGGCCATCCGAACCGATCAAGGAGAGCCCGTGCGCCGGCGCGGCAATGGGGAAGGCCCGCACGGGCGTGATGCCTTCGTGGACGGTGCCATCGGGCAGGGTCAGGACCAGCCGGCCGTGCGGGTTGCGGGCCAGGGTGAATTCAGGCTGCGACACCAGGGTGAAGGTGGTTGTGTTCATGGCGGTTCCCACGGTGGCGGTCACGAATTGCCGGCCGGGTGGGCCGGGTGCAGCAGGCTGCTGTCGATGATGACGCCGGCGGCCTGCGCGTCTTCCTCGGCGCGGCGGGCCTGGGCTTCGTACAGCCGCCAGTAGGCGCCCTGTTTCTCCATGAGTTCGTCGTGGGGGCCCACTTCCACCACCTCGCCGCGGTCCATCACCACCAGGCGGTCGGCCTTGCGCAGGGTGGACAGGCGGTGGGCGATGGCGATGGTGGTGCGGCCCTGCACCAGGTTGTCCAGTGCCTTCTGGATTTCCTTCTCGGTCTCGGTGTCCACGGCCGAGGTGGCCTCGTCGAGGATCAGGATGCGCGGGTCGATCAGCAGCGCACGCGCGATGCTGATGCGCTGGCGCTCACCGCCCGACAGGCCCTGGCCGCGCTCGCCCACCAGCGAGTCGTAGCCGTGCGGCAGGCGCAGGATGAACTCGTGCGCGTGGGCCGCGCGGGCGGCCGCCACGATCTCCTCGCGCGTGGCCTCGGGCTTGCCGTAGGCGATGTTCTCGGCGATGGTGCCGAAGAAAAGGAAGGGCTCCTGCAACACCAGGCCGATGTGGCGCCGGTAGTCGGCCACGGCGAAGCGGCGGATGTCCACGCCATCGACCTGGATGGAGCCGTCGCTCACGTCGTAGAAGCGGCTGATCAGGTTCACCAGGGTGCTCTTGCCCGAACCGCTGTGTCCCACCAGGCCGATCATCTCGCCGGGGCGGATGTCCAGGTCCAGCCCCTTGATCACCGCGCGGCTGCCGTAGCGGAAGCCCACGTTGCGCATGGCGATGGCGCCCTGCACCTTGTCCACCTTCACCGGCTGGGCCGGGTCGGGCACGTTGCTCACGTGGTCCAGGATGTCGAAGATGCGCTTGGCACCGGCCGCCGCCTTCTGCGTGACCGAGACGATGCGGCTCATGGAGTCGAGCCGGCTGTAGAAGCGCCCGATGTAGGCGATGAAGGCCGTGAGCACGCCCACCGTGATCTGGTTGCGCGACACCAGCCAGATGCCGAAGGCCCAGACCACGAGCAGGCCGATTTCGGTGAGCAGCGACACCGTGGGGGTGAACAGCGACCAGGTCTTGTTGAGCTTGTCGTTGACCTCCAGGTTGTGCTGGTTGGCGTCGCGAAAGCGCTGGGCCTCGCGCTTTTCCTGGGCGAAGGCCTTGACCACGCGGATGCCGGGGATGGTGTCGGCCAGCACGTTGGTGACCTCGGACCAGACCCGGTCGATCTTCTCGAAACCGGTGCGCAGGCGGTCGCGCACGGTATGGATCATCCAGGCGATGAAGGGCAGCGGCACCAGGGTGACCAGCGCCAGCCAGGGGTTGATGGAGAACAGGATGGCCGCCGTCATCATGATCATGAGCACATCGGTCACGAAATCCAGGGCATGCAAGGAAAGGAAAACGTTGATGCGGTCTGTCTCCGAGCCGATGCGCGCCATCAGGTCACCGGTGCGCTTGCCCCCGAAATAGTCGAGCGACAGGCGCAGCAGGTGCTCGTAGGTGGTGGTGCGCAGGTCGGCGCCGATGCGCTCGGACACCAGCGCCAGGATGTAGGTGCGCGCCCAGGACAGGCCCCAGGCCGCCAGGGCGGACAGCAGCAGGCCGCTCAGGTACAGCAGCACCAGGCCCGGTTCGATCTGCTTGCCGTTCTGGAACGGGATGAGGATGTCATCCATCAGCGGGATGGTGAGGTACGGCGGCACCAGGGTGGCGGCGGTGGAGGCCAGCGTCAGCCCGAAGCCGGCCGCCAGCTGCTTGCGGTAGGGCCGGGCAAAGCGCCACAGGCGCAGCAGCACCCAGGTGGAGGTCTGGGGCGGCTGGGCGCGGGCACAGGCCGGGCACTCCTCCGTATCGGGGGGCAGCGGCGTGTGGCAGGTGGGACAGGTGGGCTCGTCGGCCTCCTCGGCGGCGTCCGCCCCGCCCCGCGCGCTTTGCTGCTCGAAACGCTGCACCAGGCGCAGTGCCTGGGCATGCTGTGACAGGGTGAAGCGCCACAGGGCCAGGCGCGCCCGCGCATCGTGCAGTTCCAGCGAACCCACGCCCCCGTGGTCCTGCAGGCGCAGGGCCAGGCCGTCGCCCAGGGGCCAGCCGCGCCAGGCGGTGGTACCCGGATCGCAGGCCAGCAGGCGCTCGGACGTCACCACCACCCAGCCCGCCGCGAAACGCAGGGCCGTGCTCAGGTCAACCGGGAGCGCTGCCAGTACGTTCTCTTTGGGAGCGAGCATGGCTCGCAAATCGGCCCCCACGGGGCCGGAAAAGACACCCGAGGCGTCCACAGAATGGTGATGTTGCATTTTTGGTTGGTATTTCCGCCCCCGGCAGCCTGCGGTGACCCATCTCGCGAAAGCGCGAATTCTCCCCCATACTGCGCCCCACGGCGCGGCGGCGTCCCGCTGTAACGTGTGCGGCAGTCATCTGGCTGACACCGCATCCCGGCTCCAGTCTGGCGCACAATCATCGTCCACAAAGTCACCTTTTCCCAGCAAGGCCCGCAAAAGGCCGGAAACACACCCGCTGCAATCCATGGCGAAACTCAACGATATCCAACTGCTTCGCATCAACTACCTGCGCGGCCCCAATATCTGGACCTACCGGCCCGTGCTGGAGGTCTGGCTGGACCTGGGGGAACTGGAGGACCATCCCTCCAACCTCCTCCCCGGCTTCAACGAGCGCCTCACCGCCTGGCTGCCCGCGCTGATCGAGCACCACTGCGGCGTGGGCGAGCGCGGCGGGTTCCTGCAGCGCCTGCAGGAAGGCACCTGGTGCGGCCACGTGCTGGAGCACATCGTGATCGAGCTGCTGAACCTGGCGGGCATGCCCACCGGCTTCGGCCAGACCCGCAGCACCTCGCAGCGCGGCGTGTACCGCATGGTGTTCCGCGCCCGCGACGAGCAGGTGGCACGCATGGCCCTGGCCCAGGGCCATGGCCTGATCATGGCGGCGATCAACGACGAGCCCTTTGACGTGCAGGCCGCCGTGGCCCGCGTGCGCACCGAGGTCGATGACCAGTACCTGGGCCCCAGCACCGCCTGCATCGTGACGGCCGCCACCGACCGGGGCATCCCGCACATCCGCCTGAACGACGGCAACCTCGTGCAGCTGGGCTATGGCGCCAGCCAGCGCCGCATCTGGACGGCCGAGACCGAATTCACCAGCGCCATCGCCGAGGGCATCGCGAGCGACAAGGACCTGACCAAGAGCCTGCTCAAGTCCTGCGGCGTGCCCATTCCCGAAGGCCGCGTGGTCAACAGCCCCGAGGAAGCCTGGGAAGCGGCCGAGGACATCGGCCTGCCCGTGGTGGTCAAGCCCTCCGACGGCAACCACGGCCGGGGCGTGACGCTGGACCTGCGCAAGAAGGAAGACATCGAGGCGGCCTACCACGTGGCCTACCCCGAGGGCAGCGACGTGATGGTCGAGAGCTTCATCCCCGGCGACGAGCACCGCCTGCTGGTGGTGGGCGGCAAGGTGGTGGCCGCGGCGCGCGGCGAGGTGGTCAGCATCACCGGCAACGGGCGCTCCACCGTCAAGGAACTGATCGACACCCAGCTCAACTCCGACCCGCGCCGGGGCTATGAGGAAGAGTACCCGCTCGAAATCATCGACCTGGCGACCGACACCAAGGTGCAGCTCGAGCTCAAGCGCCAGGACCTCGACGCCAGCTCCGTGCCCGCCGCCGGCCGCCAGGTGGTGGTGCAGCGCAACGGCAACGTGGCCGTGGACTGCACCGACGACGTGCACCCCGAGGTGGCCTACATCGCCCAGCTGGCCGCCAAGGTGGTGGGCCTCGACATCGCCGGCATCGACATGGTGGCCAGGGACATTTCCAAGCCCCTGCACGCCCAGGGCGGCGCCATTGTCGAGGTCAATGCGGGCCCGGGCCTGCTGATGCACCTCAAGCCCGCCGTGGGCGCGCCGCGCCCGGTGGGGCAGGCGATCGCGGAACACCTGTTCCCGTCCGAGGACGGCGATGGCCAGGCCGGCCGCATTCCGGTGGTGGGCGTGGCCGGCACGCGCAGCACCTCGACCATCGCACGCGTGGTGGCGTGGCTGCTGCACCTGGGTGGGCACCACACGGGCCTGGCCTGCCGCGAAGGCCTGTTCCTGGACCGCCGCTGCGTCGAGACCACGGACTGCGCCCACTGGGAAGCCGCCCACCGCCTGCTCATGAACCAGATGGTGCAGGCCGCCGTGATCGAAAGCGACGCGCGCACCATCCTGCGCGACGGCCTCGCCTACGACCGCTGCCAGGTGGGCGTGGTCACCGACATGGACGGCGTGGAAACGCTGGCCGAATTCGACGTGCACGAGCAGGACCAGATGACCAAGGTGATGCGCACCCAGGTCGACGTGGTGCTGGCCGAGGGCGCCGCCGTGCTGAACGCGGCCATCCCCCAGGTGGCAGACCTCGCCCCGCTGTCGGATGGCGCCGTGGTGCTGTACGCCCAGGACGCCACGCTGCCCGTGATCGTGGAGCACCGCGCCACGGACAACGGCCGCGCCGTGGTCGTGAAGAACGGCCGCGTGGTGCTGGCCACCGGCAGCGCCGAGCACGTGCTGGGCTCGCTGTCGGACCTCACCTTCGGGCGCAACGCCGTGGTGCCGGACACCGATGCCCTGCTGGCCGCCATCGGCGCGGCGTGGGCGCTCAACATCGCCCCCGACCTGATCGGCGCGGGCATCAAGACCTTCGAGCCCGACCTGCCGGCGCCGGTGGGCCTGCCTTCCTGATCCGCCCGTAGAGAACCGAACGCCCGCGACTTGAACGGGGCCCGCGAGCCCCGAACGATTACTGAAAGAGACCCCATGGATGTATCCCGCACCCGGGCCCTGCGCGGCCCCAACCTCTGGAGCCGCCACATGGCCATCGAGGCCGTGGTTGCCTGCACCGAAGCCGAACGCGCCGTTGGCCAGATGCCCGGATTCGAAGCGCGGCTGCGGGCCCTGTTCCCCGCCATCGGCGTCCTTCATGCCGAAGGGAGCACCGACATTTCCCTGGCGCACGTGCTGCAGACGGCCGCGCTGAACCTGCAGGCCCAGGCCGGCTGCCCCGTGACCTTCGCGCGCACCACCGCCACCACCGACGCGGGCGTGTACCAGGTCGTGGTCGAGTACAGCGAAGAGGCCGTGGGCCGCCAGGCGTTCGAAGACGCCCAGCAGCTCATCCAGGCCGCGCTCGGCCACGGCGGCTTCGATGCCGACGCGGTGATCGCCAAGCTGCGCGAGCTCGACGAAGACGAGCGCCTGGGCCCGAGCACCGGCTCCATCGTGGATGCGGCCGTGGCGCGCGGCATCCCCTACCGGCGCCTCACGCGCGGCAGCCTGGTGCAGTTCGGCTGGGGCTCCAAGCAGCGCCGCATCCAGGCCGCCGAGGTCGACTCGACCAGCGCCGTGGCCGAATCCATCGGCCAGGACAAGGACCTGACCAAGCGCCTGCTGCATGCGGCCGGCGTGCCGGTGCCGCTGGGCAAGCCGGTCGAGACGCTCGACGAGGCCTGGGAAGTGGCCCAGAAGGTGGGCCTGCCCGTGGTCGTGAAGCCGCAGGACGGCAACCAGGGCAAGGGCGTGACGGTGAACATCACCGACCGCGCGCAGCTCGAGGAAGCCTTCCGCACCGCAGCCGAATACGGCACGGTGATGGTCGAGCGCTTCCTGCCAGGCCACGATTTCCGCCTGCTCGTGGTGGGCGACCAGCTCGTGGCCGCCGCGCGCCGCGAGCCGCCCCAGGTGCTGGGCGACGGCCAGCACACGGTGCGCGAACTGGTCCACCAGGTCAACCTGGACCCGCGCCGTGGCGAAGGCCACGCGACCTCGCTCACCAAGATCCGCCTGGATGACATCGCCGTGGCCCGCCTGGCCATGCAGGGCCTGACGCCCGACTCGGTGCCGCCCAAGGGCCAGCGCGTCATCCTGCGCAACAACGCCAACCTGTCCACCGGCGGCACCGCCACCGACGTGACCGACGACGTGCACCCCGAGGTCGCCGCGCGCGCCGTGGCCGCGGCGCAGATGGTGGGCCTGCACATCTGCGGCGTCGACATGGTGGCCGAAACCGTGCTGCGCCCGCTCGAAGAACAGGGCGGCGGTTTCGTCGAGGTGAATGCCGCCCCCGGCCTGCGCATGCACCTGGCACCCAGCTACGGCAAGCCGCGCAACGTGGGCCAGGCCATGGTGGACAAGCTGTACGCCCATGGCGACGACGGCCGCATTCCGGTCGTGGCGGTCACGGGCACCAATGGCAAGACCACCACGGCGCGCCTGATCGCCCACCTGTTCACGGCCCAGGGCCTGCGCGTGGGCATGACCAACACCGACGGCGTGTACGTGAACGGCCGCCAGATCGACAGCGGCGACTGCAGCGGCCCCAAGAGCGCGCGCAACGTGCTGCTGCACCCCGAGGTGGACGCGGCCGTGTTCGAGACGGCGCGCGGCGGCATCCTGCGCGAAGGCCTGGGCTTCGATCGCTGCCAGGTGGCCGTGGTCACCAACATCGGCGCGGGCGACCACCTGGGCCTGAACTACATCACCACGGTGGAAGACCTCGCCGTGCTCAAGCGCGTGATCGTGCAGAACGTGGCCACCACGGGCTATGGCGTGCTCAACGCCGCCGACCCCATCGTGGCGGCCATGGCGCCCGCCTGCCCCGGCAAGATCATCTTCTTTGCGAGCGACCGCCACCACCCCGTGATGGCCACGCACCGCGCGCAGGGCCACCGCACCGTGTACGTGGACGGCGACTCCATCGTGGCCTCGGAAGGCTCGTGGCGCGAGACCATCCACCTGCGCGACGTGCCCATCACGCGCAACGGCAAGATCGGCTTCCAGGTCGAGAACGTCATGGCCTCCGTGGCCGCCGCCTGGGGCGTGGGCATGCCCTGGCAGACCATCCGCCGCGGCCTGTCGGGCTTCGTGAACGACAGCGACAACGCGCCCGGCCGCTTCAACATCATGGACTACCGGGGCGCCACCGTGATCGCCGACTACGGCCACAACCCCGACGCCATGCGCGCCCTGGTGGGTGCCGTGGACGCTCTGCCCGCCAAGCGCCGCAGCGTGGTCATCAGCGGCGCGGGCGACCGCCGCGACGAGGACATCCGCGACCAGACCGTGATCCTGGGTGCCGCGTTCGACGACGTGATCCTGTACCAGGACGCCGCGCAGCGCGGCCGTGCCGACGGCGAAGTGATGGCCCTGCTGCGCGAAGGCCTGGTGGGCGCATCGCGCACCACGCACGTGGAAGAGATCCGCGGCGAATTCATCGCCATCGACGCCGCCCTGGCGCGCCTGCAGCCCGGCGACCTGTGCCTGGTGCTGGTGGACCAGGTGGAAGAAGCGCTGGCCCATCTGGCACAGCGCTGCGCCGACGCCGGGGCCACGGCGTGACGAAATCATCCACCGGCCTGCGCCGTGCCCGCCGCTGGGCCATGGCGGCGGCGGGCGCGCTGGCCGTGGTGCTGCCGGCGCTGGCGGCCACGGGCGAGAAGATCGGCACGGTGGACACCGCCTTCCAGTGGCTGGGCCGCGACCACGACATCATCGTGGAGGCCTACGACGACCCCGGCGTGCAGGGCGTGACCTGCTACGTCTCGCGCGCGCGCACCGGCGGCATCAAGGGATCGCTGGGCCTGGCCGAGGACCGGGCCGAGGCCTCCATCGCCTGCCGCCAGGTCGGGCCCATCAGCTTTCCGGAGCCGCTCAAGAAGCAGGAAGAAGTCTTCAGCGAACGCATGTCCATCCTGTTCAAGCGCCTGCGCATCGTGCGCATGGTGGACGCCCCGCGCAACACGCTGGTGTACCTGACGTATTCAGAAAAGCTGGTGGACGGCTCCCCTCAGAACAGCGTGACCGCCGTGCCCGTGGACCGCGCCACGGCCATCCCGCTGCGCAAGTGACACGCAGTCACCGTCCGTCGCCGTAGCGGGACGTACGTCACCACCAACAGAAAAGGGGCCTTGAGCCCCTTTTCTGTTGATAAAAACAGCCTCTACCGCTTGACTGGCAAGCGCGAACAGCTATTAATCCAATAGCATCACCTCATCCAGCCTGCTGCGCCGCAATCTGCCGCAGCGCCTGCTCGAACACCTCCACCGGCTGGCCGCCCTGGATCAGGTGCCGCTCGTTGATGATGATCGCCGGCACCGAATGGATGCCGCTTTGCAGGTACAACTGCTCCCGCTCGCGCACCTCGTCCGTGAAGCGATCAGATGCGAGCAGCGCACGCGCCTCGGCCACGTCCAGCCCCACCTCGCCCGCCACACGCGCCAGCACCTCGTGGTTGCTCGGGTCCTGCCCGTCGGTGAAGTAGGCCTTGAACAGCGCCTTCTTCAGCGCGGGCTGCACGCCCTTCTCTTCGGCCCAGTGCAGCAGCCGGTGCGCATCGAAGGTGTTGTAGATGCGGCTGCGCTTGTCCATGCTGAAGGTAAAGCCCAGCTCCGTGCCGCGCGCCGCGATGGCCTCGCGGTTCTTCTGGCTCTGCGCGGGCGTCGCGCCGTACTTTTCTTGCAGGTGCTCGCCGATGTCCTGCCCCTCCGGGCCCATCTGCGGGTTCAGCTCGAACGGCTGAAAGTGCAGGTCCAGCGCCACCTCGTCCTTGAGGCGGTCCGCCGCCTGCTCCAGCGACCGCAGGCCGATGATGCACCAGGGGCAGGAGACATCGGAGACGAAATCGATCTTGAGGGTGGTGGGGTTGGGCATGGGAGGGCCTTGGGAAGGGAAGAAGGACGGGATGGTAGGCGGGGTGGGATAACCGTGGTGGGAGGGGGTTTACTGGCGGGGCAACGTTTCACGGCTGGGTTGACCGACTTGTTCAGCCTGCACCGTCAATGGTTGGTTAGTTGGCCATGCAGGCCCCTGAAACCACGGAGTATCGACTAGCCGCAGCACCGCGCCGATGTGCCAGCCTCCAGCGCCCGCTTGGCGGCCAGGGCCGAATCACTCAGGCTCAAGTCCTTGAGGATGTTGCACTGCGGCGCTGGCCCGCCCACGCATTGGTCGGTGCAGGCCGTCACGAACCTGCTCAGGCTGCGCTCCAGCGCCAACAACTCCGCCAGCTTGGTGCGCACGGTGTCCAGATGCACCTGCGCGATGTCGCGGGCGTGCACGCAATCCATGTCGTCGTTGGATGCGAGGGCCACCAGAGCTTTCGTGTCCACGACAGAAAACCCGAAATCGCGGCAGTGGCGGATCAGCGTCAGCAGCTCTTGCGCATCCTCGCCATACACCCGGTGCCCGCTGGGCCGCCGCATGGCTTCGGGGATCAGGCCCACCTCTTCGTAATAGCGGATGGCAGACACGCTCAACCCGCTGCGCTCTGCCAATGCACCGATGGTCAGCGGCGCGGAAAGGTTGTTCATGGGAAATCCTTGCATCTCAAGCGACTTGAGGTTCTAGAGTCAGTCTATCGGTCTGAACCGATCTTTGAAAGGACTCGCCATGAAGAAACCCCTCCTCGCCACCATCGGCCTCGCAGGCGCGTGCGCCGCCTGCTGTGCGGTGCCCGTACTCATACCCGTGATCTCCGGCCTGTCCGTGGCTGGTTTAGCGGGGCTGGACTGGGATCGTCTGTCGGTCAGCCGTGAGTACCTGGCATCCGCGCTTGGCGTGGCAGTGGCACTGGCCGTCGCACTCGGCATCTGGTTGGCCCGGCGACGGCGGGTGGGCAAGGCGTGTACTTTGGACGGCCGTATGCCCAACGACGATGGAGCCGCGGCTTTGAGGGGGTGTGGGTGCCGTGGGCAGACGTGATGGGGCAGGGCCATGTTTTGTCTGAACTTTGGCAGGGCCGTTGCGCAGGGTTTCGAGCGGTACTCGAAACTGCGCGTTGGAACGGGTTCAGACGCGAGGCCGAGGGTATCGCGTGAAGGCGTCTGGAGATGTGTCTGACGGCGGCTCTGCAGCGATTGCTGCCCCTCGCGTGCAATGCTGGAAAGGCAGCTATGGGGTGCCTGGCCGACACACGCGGAGTCCCGTAAAGCATTACTTTCATTCCAGCATTGAATCCCAGTACAACGCGGCAACCAAGCTCGAAAAACTAGAGATACAAAGGCGAGCATCGGCGACTAACGGCCGTTGCCGCAGATGGTTTGACCCTACTGTGCCTCAAGCTGTAGCTTCTTCACCCAAAGGTCGGTCGTCAGGTTGGGCATGACATACCACTGGCCCTCGGCCATGCTGCGTACCATCACCTCGAAGGACGGGTCCGCGTAAATCATTCTCAGATCTGCCGAGAGTTTGTCGCGACGGCCAGCAACTTCGACTTGGATATCCACCCGGAGCGTGGTGAAGCTCGCGGATGTGTCACAGATGCCGCAGATAACCCAATGCAGCACGCGTATCCCCTTGAGTTCTTGGCGAAGTTGCCCCGCGCGATAGGCCACCGGGCGCTGAGGATAGTCAACGTGTAGCGCAGCGAGTGCTCCATAGTTGGTCCTCTGCAGAAACTGCAAGTACTTTGCGGCGACCGCTTCAGGAAGCGTATCGTCGGCGAGTTCCGCGCATGATTCGTCAATGGCCAAGCCAGCGCGCTCGGGTCTGGGTCGCCACGCTTCCAACGCCGACTTGAGGTCCGCTGTTCGGCGCATGACGGCTGCAATCTCACGGAAGCTGGCCGGCCGCTGTTCCTCTTCTGCGCGGGCAAGTCGCTGAGCTTCGTCCCTCATGCTGACAAAGTAGTCCGTGGTTGCCTGGAGCAGGTTGAGAGCCTTTGCTGCGACTATGGAAAAACCGTAGTTCGGGTTCAGTCCATGGACGACGCCATGTCTAAAAGGGGCCTCAATGGGGGCCTCACTGAGCTTCCGCCGCGTGGACCCAAGCACCTTCAACGCTTCTGCCAGACCGCCCGTGCCGCTAGTCTGGGTATCGAAGACTTCCGCGTCCGCGCCGCCAGAAAATGGATGCTTGCCAGAACTTGTTGTACAGATTCCGTCGATGATGATGAGAATGAGAGGAACCGCACTGAGCCAATCCTCTGCCTTGCACCGTTCGATGGCTCGCTCGTAGATTGCTGCCCAAGGCCGGAACTGGGGCAGATGAAATCTGTAGCCCAACATCCGCAGGGTCTGCTCGTCGAGATGGTGCTGAGTGAGGAGCTGCTCTCCCCGCTCCACGCTGCGCATGGCTAGTTCAGCGAGGACCGTCGATGACATGCGGTCATAGTTCGCCCACCCGAGCGGCACGTACCGCTCCGAGAACAGCGCGATGTTCATCTTTATCTCCTGCACCTCCGCCAATTGCGACTCCACTTGGCGCCAGCTTTCTCGTACCCTGGGGCTGAAGAGGCCGACGGCCTTGGCTACAAGGCGCATTGCGGGCAGCTGAGCCGATATGTGGTCGTAGGGGGTCTTGGGCGGCATGTTCTTAAATCGGATTGTCGACCAGCAACCCTGTTCAAGGCAACGGCCGCGCAGCTCGGCGCAGTGACTGTTGTCGGCACAAGCGCGGTGCTTGATCGGTAGTGGGATCGAAATGCCCCCAATCCGCCATCAAGGTGACGTCGAGACTCAGCCTTCGGTGCTGGGTCGAACATTTAAGCTATGCGAGGTACAGCTGTCCCCGGTTGCGGTTGGGTGATAGTGCTGCGCCGACGACCACATCCCAGGCGCGCGAACTGGCGGCTCCGACCCGTAGCACTAGACGGGCATCGCGTGCCTGCTCTCGCTGGCCGGTCTGGGCAGCTTCTCATAAGAGAATTGAAAAGGCTTGGTCATCGGCCCGTGTCTGGCCTATGGCTCGCACCTGATGCAGGCCGAGACGGGCAAGGAGTACTGGGTGCCGCAGGACGCGGGCAACGTGCTGCGCGTCGTGTAGTGCCAGCCGCAGCCTATTGGCAGCGTCGGCCGCATACGCAGTGACATTGGCATATTCTTCAACTGTCTGAGTTCGTAACAGCTCCCAAAGTCAGACAAGCCGACTGACATTTTTTGCGCCACACTATCTCAATGAGTATCAACTGGCAGCAGTATCCGATCGTAGCGTTTATCGACTCGAACATTGTCCTTGAGTGTTCAGCACTTGGCGCGCTCCCCTGGAAAGAGATCAGTGCAACCGGGCCCATCCTCGTTCTGGTGGTGCCGACTGTGATGCAGGAGGTGGACTCGAAGAAGAACCACGCGCGGCTTGCGGATCATGCCAGACGATTCAATCGAACATTGCGGCCGTTGCTTGAAGGCGAGGCAACCGTCTTAGTCCGAGAGTCGCCTGCACCTCGGGTAGATATCGCGCTGGCTGACTGCACACGCATTGATTGGGAGCAGTACCCTGAGCTTGACCGAGACGAGCCGGATGCGCGCGTAGTGGCGCAGGCACTGTCCGCACACGGGCCGTCTCCGAAGTCACGCGTAGTAGTTAGCCAAGACATTCGTCCTCTTCACCTTGCGAGACGCCATGGACTGAACATTCATCAGGTCAGCGAAACCTGGCTTCGCCCGAGAGAGGTTTCTGAGGCCGAGAAGAAGGCGGCCAATCTTCAGCGCCAGTTGGACGCAATGAAGGATCGCGAGCCCCAACTCTCACTGCATCTGAGTACAAGCCAACCCTCCGTGGATGTGTACCGAATCAGGACTTTGGCATTGGAAGAGCGGCAAGCGATTCAAGAGACCATCATCCGGAATAGTCCCATGCCGGAACAGGAGCACTCGCACTTCACGTCAATCCTGGGCGACTATGACCATACTTTGGACGAGCGCTATACGAAGTGGGAGCGCAACAAGGTTCCTCACTTCGTAAGTGACTATGAGCGGAAAATCGAGCTTAACTACGGGCAGCTCCAGATTCGTTTCCGGATAGAGAACACGGGCAAGGTTCCAGCGGAGTCGTTGCTCATTCGCTTGACGGCAACTGGAGGTTGGTTCAACGAGAAGTACGTGGTCGCCAGTCCTTCAGGGCCTTCCGCTCCGCGGCCTAAGCGGAGGTCTCCAATGGACATTCACATGCCGCAGACGCTGCACGACTCAATCCGATCAATGGCGCAACCAGGCAAGCACGAATTCGTGGTGCTTGATGCGCCAAAGCGGTCAATAGAAGTTCGGATTGCATGCGCGGACTTCCGCCACGGCACGGAGTACGAGTACGCTGTCGTTGGTCGGGCAGATCCGCACGCCGCTGAATTTCGCATTGATGCCGTTGTCACGGCGGCAAACCTGTACGGCGAAGCCGAGGCATCTATCGTAGTGCCGAAGAACCTCAAAGACAGCTCGGTTGCGGACTTGATCGACATGAGCACGATGCACTTTAAACAAGCCCCATATATGGACGGTCATCTTGAAAAGGCAATCAGTGCACGTGACTTCTCGGCCTTTGAATTCGATGGATCTCGGGACAATTGAGCGACGGTGCCCTAGAGGATTACAGAGGTGCACGGCGGTTGGACGTGAGCACCTTGAGCACCCGCTGCAGCGCATTGCTCCGTTACTCCCGGCACGACACGCCAACTGTACTGTCGGCAGGCAGACGCCGAACTTGCACGTGAATTCATTCTTTGTCAGGGTCCACCTAAGGATTCTTTTCGCCTCCCCACACGCGGACCTTTGCCGTTGACCACCACTGGCCGATAGTACACATTCGCAGGCGGACGCAGCACGTCTGCAACCAGCCTGGAACCGCCACGCCTGCGGTCGGTTCTGCAGCGGTTGCCGTCATCTGCGTATTGACGTCGAAAGCGAACAATAGGTTTATAGGAGCCGATCAGTTTTTGGTTAGTCGGGCAACTGTTGATCCGCAAGGTCAGATACTGTCTGCAGTGTGCCCAGCGTCCAGACTCTCAATTGGTTGAGCCCGCCAGTGACCTTCTCAAATTTTCTGGTACTGAACCCGATGTCAGCGTATTGTTGCAGTTTTGAAAGCTGTTCCCGAAAATATGGAGCTTGGGTGCGGCACCCGTTCAGTTTGAATAACAACTGCTTGAACTCGCGGTGGTAGTCGGCATAGGGCCCACCAAAATGGCGGGTTAGTTCTTCAAGACGATCGATGGATTCATGTACTGCAGCTTTGTTCATGGCATTTTCTTCACGTCTACGACACTCTCAATCCCGTAAGAGACTACCTTAGCACCCGAATCCCATATTCGAAATTCACATCGTCTTACCTAACCTGTTGAGACCTTACGTCCACAATACCATTTAGGCTTTCTTAGTCAGGCGATCCCACAGAAATAGATGTTGCTAGTCCCTCGCACATGTGTGGTCCAACCCGACCACCAGGAAGACGCCATTGCCAAGCCCGCGCCATTGGACGACACACAGGCCGTGATGGCCTACGTGTTGTTGGGTGATCCTGGATTGGGTAAGACCGAAGCCTTTAGGCAGCAAGCCGACGCTGTGGGTGGCTACCGCGTCAGCGCAGGTGACTTTCTAGCGCTTGATGATCATCCAGAATTGAGAGGCTCAACGCTACCGGTATTTATTGACGGTCTCGACGAGACGCGCGCAGGTACAGAGGACGGCAGGGTTCCCCTAGACAACATACGCAAAAAGCTGCAGCAACTGGGATGCCGCAGATTCCGCATCTCGTGCCGCGTCGCCGACTGGCTGGGGAATCCAGACGCAGCCAAATTGCAAGCGCTACTCCCCGCAGGCGAAAAGATTCAGGTGTTCACCCTGCAACCGCTGATGCTCGCAGACGTGACAGCCATCCTTCCAGCTAATCATGATATTGCCGATCCGCAGGACTTCATCGCCATGGCTGAACAACATGGACTGACAGCCCTGCTGTTCAATCCGCAGACCTTGGGCATGCTCGCCACCGCAGTCAGTCCGACCAATCGCTGGCCTGAGACGCGGCATGCAGTCTATGCAATGGCGTGCGAGCGTCTGGTGCAAGAGCACAACGAGGAGCACCTCGCCGCGACACGCAAAAGAGCGCCGGATCAAGGACGGCTTCAGCGGGCGGCCGCTTACCTCTGTGCCATTCAGCTGATTGCCGACCTCGCAGGGTTTACCTACTCTCAGAGCCCTCCAGACCGAGTGCTCAAGTTGAACGAGGTGCCAAACCCAGAGCGACTTCCACTGGACGAAGCCTTGGCTAGCCGCTTGTTCAAATCGATTGGGCACGATGTCTTTGCACCTGTGCACCGAACTGTGGCCGAATTCCTCGCCGCACGCTGCTTGGCAGATCGCCTTCAGGAAAAGCTCACGGTGCGACGTGTCCGTGCGTTGATTTGCGGCATGGACGGGGGCATCGTCAGTAGCATGCGCGGCCTGGCCAGTTGGCTGGCATCGATGTCACCTGTAGCGCGGACCACTGTTATACGGCTCGATCCGCTCGGTGTCCTGCTATACGGAGACGCGAAGCATTTCTCCATCGCCGACAAAACTGTACTGATGGACAAGCTTGGTGGGCAAATAGCTGAATCGGCATCCTTTCGCTGGTATGAATGGGAAGGCCGACCGTTTGCGGCGTTGATCACATCGGACATGCAGCCGTTGATCAGCCTGCGAATGGCTGAATCCAATCGCTCGGAGAACCATCAGTTCCTGCTTGTCGCGCTGCTTGAAGGTCTATTTCAAGTGCCACCGGACCCAGTATTGACGCAACTTGTGCTGTCCATGATCCGAGATGCATGTTTGTGGCCGGCCGTGCGTAGCCGCGCCTTGAAGGTCTACCTGCGCTGGGTCGGTGAGAAAGATCCATCATTGCGCAAGTTGCTTACAGATATCGATTCAGGAGTCGTGACGGACAGAGACGATGAACTCCTCGGTGCATTGCTGGATGCGATGTACCCACGTGTACTTTCGTCTGAGGATCTCCCAGCGTTCTTTCATCAACCGAAACAAGACAACCTAATCGGCAACTACCGGATGTTCTGGCGACACAATCTGACCGAGATTAAAGTCCTCGAAGTGATGAAGTTGCTGGACGGCTTTGCTGCGCGGGTAGAACTACGCAGCGGAGACACCTCACGCGAATACGCGGAGGTGTTTGGCAATCTGCTTGCCCGCGTGCTCAAAGACGGCGCCGAAGAAGTCCCTGACGAGCGATTACTGAATTGGTTGGAAGCGTCTTGCGGCGACTACACGGAGAGCTTGCTTGAAAACAGTACCAAGCAGATGCTGCATGAGTGGCTGCAAGCCCGCCCCTCCCGCTATTTCTCGTTGTTGGACATCGCTTTGAATCGATGCGCAAACGACGAGAATCCGGTGCGGTCGGCGGAAGGCCGCCTGCATAGAGCCCCAGCGCCGGCTGGTACGGCGGCATGGTGGCTTTCCAAAGCCCAAGCGACCGAAGATGAGGAACAGGCTAAGGAATACTTCACTCTGGCCGTCCCGCACGAACCCGGGCCCGAGTTGGAAAAGATACTGCTCGCGTGTGAAGCGCTAAGTGAGGCGCGTGGATGGCAAGACTTGCTCACCGATAGGCTTACGTGCAGCTTTGAGCGATGGCAGTGGAGGTTGAACGAGGCGGTACGCCGAAAAGAACGTGCGCTTAGGGCGGCTCAAAGGCACGACCGCTATCGCGCACGGCTGTCCGATTTCTCAGCGTCGCCGGTACCGCTTGGTCTTCTCAGAGAAGTGGCAATAGTCTATGAACATAGACACTATGACGTCGATGGTGAAACGCCGCTGGAGAGGCTGAGCAGTTTCTTTTCTGGCGACCAGGAATTGGTGGAAGCTGCGTTCACGGCGCTGCGCAACACTATTTACCGGGATGACCTGCCATCGGTGGAACAGACCCTAGCCGCCGCCGCTGAAGGCAAGGCGATGGTGCTAAACGTGCCAGCGCTGATCAGTTTGGAACTTGCCTATCGCCAGGATCACGCATTCCTCGATTCGATGTCAGACGGTCACCTTGTTGCTGCAATGGTGGCAGTCCTGGTGCACTCAGTCGAGAACCATGACACCTGGGTGGCAGCAGCCGTCGCATTCCGGCCGCAATGCGTGGCCGATGCTGTAAGTGCCTATCTAATGGCCGCAATGCGATGGAAGATCCGCAGTCCTCATATCACTCATCTCTTTCGCGACCCATCGTACGCGGAAGTAACGAGAAGATGTCTAATGCCGATGCTTGCTCAGTTCCCCATGCGTGCGCGTCCAAATCTCCGACATGCTCTCTCGGACATGCTGCATGTGGCGCTGACGCTGCCTTTGCACGATGAGTTGTTTTCCCTCATCCAGGTTCGGCTTGACGCTCCAAAAGTGGATGGGCCGCAGCGCGCTTGCTGGCTCGCTGCTGGCTTACTTCTCGACCCTGATCGTTACCTGTCGATCGCACAACGCTACTTAGAGCGCCGCCCGCCAGCGGCTCAATATCTCGCTGATTTTCTGTATCACCGGAGAGAGATCCACGGTACTGGCATTCCGCAATCTGCGAGCGTGCTTGGATGTTTGATCGAGCATTTTGCTGCCGGTTGCTCTCCGGCCCGGCCCCTCGGCGCAGGATGGGTTAGCCCTTCCATGGATCGTGCTGAGCTCACCAAACGCTATCTCAACGAGTTGGCCGGTAGACCGGATGCCGAAAGCGCCAAGCAACTAGAGCGTCTCGGTAGCCTGCCTGCACTCGCCGAATGGGCATCCGAATTGCGATCAGCCCGGGTTGCTCAGCAGAGCGTCCGTCGCGACGCTACTTACACCAAGCCCACGTGGGTGCAAGTCTGCGCAACCTTGCAGCAGGGAGCGCCTTCCTGCCCAGCTGAGATTGCCGCCGTTGTAAACGACACACTCGAGGAGCTGAAGGAACAGATTCGCCACAGCGACCTGAACCTAAACCTTCAGTATTGGAATGCCGACTCGCGCAAGAAGCCGACTTCTCCTCGTCATGAAGAGCTTTGTCGCGACACGTTAGTGGATCAGTTGCGCTTTCGGTTGGAGCGATTTGAAATTGCCTGCTTACCGGAAACCCATCATGCCGACGGCAAGCGTTCCGATGTTTGGTGCACTACAGGTATCCTGGGCGGTGTGCCCATCGAGGTCAAGCGCGATCAGCATAGCGAACTATGGACTGCCACTCGAGGACAGCTCATTGCACGCTACTCGACCGATCCAAGAGCCAAGGGCTACGGTATCTACCTCGTGCTTTGGTTCGGGAAATCAGCGGAAGTGCCCCGTCCCCCTACTGGCGTGCGGCCGCAGACCCCCGAGGAGTTGGAGGCAATGCTGGAGTCAGGCTTGTCGACAGACGAAAAGCACTGGGTGACGATTCACGTGCTCGATTGTTCAGTACGTAGCGGAAAATAGAGTTCGCGCTTGCCCGCGACGCTGACCTTAGGGGGAGTACTCGCCTGGAGGGGAGCAGAAGAATAAGACTGCTGCCGCAACTTGCCCTGTAGTCCCCTGTTTGACGAAACGAGTAAGAAGTGTCGGCTTTGTCTGCGCTAGCCGTCAATCGAAGGCTAGTCGGAAATGGCCGCAACCAGCCTATATCGGTAGTTGGCAAATGCGCCCCGGCCTCTAACTCCCCTTGCGATTCTGTCTTCAACACATGCTCATCACTGTTCATGGAAGCCTTAGCCGCGTAACAAGGAACAGCCGTCAAAGACACGCATTAAATCGCCCATTGACCCAACGCTAGCCAGCTCCCATCACCCCGCAACCCGCATCAACTCAGCCTTCGACAAAATCACACACCGCTGGCGGGTCTGCTGGTACTTGCGCAATGCGGCGTCCTGGATGCGCTCGATGTTGCGGCCCACGGCCTGGGCGAGGGATGCAAAAGCGCCGTGCACGCCCAGGGTGTGCTCCAGCATGGCGCGGTCCAGGCGGACGGAGAGGTCGTGGCCTTGCGCGTCCAGGTTCACGATGATGAGGCCGGGTTGCGCTGCATCGGAGACGATCTGCATCATGGTCGGGGAGATAAAACGAAGTGAATTGGAGGGTTGTGCCGATGAGCTGTTGCCGCTCGATTCGGACACACGAAGCCCGCAACTTTAGGGACACCGGAGGCCACCGCTTGTAGGACCGCAACGGAACCGCCCACAAGTGGCGCATATTTGGCTGAATAGGCGCATGGAGAGCAGCGATGAACCGGTGCTTCATTGCCACCGCATACGACGCGGCTACCCACGCAGTTCCGTCTTCAACACCTTGCCGTAGCTGTTCTTCGGCAACCCTTCCACCCACCGATACACCTTCGGCCGCTTGAACCGCGCGATGTGTTCCCCGCACAGCGCGTCCAGCAACGCATCCTCCACCGGCCCGCCCTCGCCCGCCACCAGGTAGGCCACCACCACCTCGCCCCACTCAGCATCGCGCTGCCCCACCACGGCCACCTCGCGGACCTGGGGGTGCAGCAGCAACACCTCTTCCACCTCGCGCGGGTAGATGTTGCTGCCGCCGGAGATGATCACGTCCTTCGACCGGTCCTTCAGGGTCAGAAAGCCATCGGCATCCAGCGCGCCCAGGTCACCCGTGTGCAGCCAGCCGGCCTGCAGCGTGCGGGCCGTCGCGTCGGGGTTGTTCCAGTAGCCGGGCATGACGGTGTCGCCGCGCACCAGCACCTCGCCGGTGTCGCCGGCGGGCATGGGCTGGCCTTGGGCGTCGACCACGCGCACCTCCACCAGCGACTGCGCCACGCCGACCGAGGCCATGCGGTCGGCCCAGCGGGGGTGGGTGGTGTCGGCCAGGTGCGCGCGTGACAGCGCGGTGATGGTCATGGGGCTTTCCCCCTGGCCGTAGATCTGCACGAAGCGATCGTCGCCCATCACGGCCATGGCGGCGCGCAGGTCGTCGGCATACATGGGGCCGCCGCCGTAGATGATCGTTTTGAAGCCCGATACGTCGGCACCCGCAGCGCGCACGTGGTCCACCAGGCGGTGCACCATGGTGGGCGCGGCAAACAGGGTGAGCTGGCCCACCGATGCGGCCAGCTGCACCAGCTCGGCGGGGTCGAAGCCGCCGGACACCGGCACCACGTGCCGCCCGCCGCGCAGCACCTGGGCGTAGTTGTACAGACCCGCGCCGTGCGACATGGGCGCGGCGTAGACCATGGCGTCGCCGGGCAGCACGTCGTCCACGTCGGTGAAGTAGCAGGCCGTCATGGCCAGCAGGTTGCGGTGCGTCTGCATCACGCCCTTGGGCCGGCCCGTGGTGCCCGATGTGTAGAACAGCGACGCCACGTCCTCCGGGGCGCGGTCGTGCACGGGCATGGGCGCATCGTGCTGCACGGCTGCATCGTAGGCGGCGCAGCCCAGCAGCAGGGTGGCTGCAGGGTCTGCGCCGGCCTCGCGCGCGGCGGGGTGCAGGGCCTCGGACACCAGCGCCACGCGCGCACCGGAGTCGGCCAGCACGTAGGCCAGCTCCTTGGCGTGCAGCTTATAGTTGACGGGCACGGACACGGCGCCGGCCCACACGATGGCGTGCAGCGCCTCCAGGTACTCGGGCGCATTGGCGGCGTAGATGGCCACGCGGTCGCCGGGCAACACGCCGTAGCGTGTACGCAGGCTGGCGGCCAGCGCGGCGGTGCGTGCGCCCAGCGTTTGGTAGTCGAAGAGCACACGGTCGCCGTGCAGCACGGCGGGCTGGTGGGCATGCAGTTGCGCGCTGCGGCGCAGCAGGTGGGCGATGTTCATCGGACGCCCCGCGCGCCGGGGGTGGTGGTACCTGCCCTACTGGTACTGCCGGTACTGCCCGTACTGCCCGTACTGCCCGTACCGCTTGTATTGCTTGCCCTGCTGGTCGTCGCCGCTTGCCGCATGCCTTGCCTCCTTGCCATGAGACAGCCACTGTACGCAAGAGAGGCCCGGGCGCACAGTCGCTCCACTACGCAAGGGGAAACCCGGGTGGGCCGCAGGGCTGGCAGCCGGCGCCGCGATGCACCTGGTTACCAGATGCCCGCAATTCCCCACAAGCCGTGGCGTTGAAAGCGCGCACCCTAGACTGCACCTGACTCCGCACGCCGCCCCACCGCCTTCTGGCACGGGCAGCGTGCCAGCCCCCCTCCATTTCACGGCCTTGCAGGCCCGCACCCCATGACTCCAGAACAGCAAAAATCCATTCTCACCATCGCCTTGCTGGCCGCGTTTGCGGACGGCACCAAGGACGACGCCGAGCGTGAAGAGATCCGCCGCATCGCCCAGTCGCTGGCGAGCGACAGCGGCATGGCCGACCTGCCGCGCATCTACCAGGACGTGCTGCTCAAGCGCACCACGGTGCAGGCCGCCGCCGCCGCGCTGACCGACCCCGGCCACCGCCAGCTGGCCTACGAGATGGCGGTGTGCGTGTGCGACGTGGACGGCCGCCAGACGCCGGCGGAGGCGCAGTTCCTGGCCACGCTCAAGTCCGCGCTGCAGTTGGGCGCGCAGCAGACCGCCGCCTTCGAGCACGAGGCCGATGCGCTGGTGGATGTGGCCGAGAAGGCGCCACCCTCGGCCGTGCCCTGGGGGGTGGCGGGTGCTGCCACCGGTGCTGCGGCCTATGCAGCCGCCGCGTCGGCGCCTTCTTCTTCGTCGTCTGCATCCGTGCCGGTGCCCGCACCCGCAGGCCCGGGCGATGCCGAGCTGGACAAGTCCATCCTGAACTACGCGATGCTCAACGGCGCTCTGGAGCTGCTGCCGCAGTCGTGGGCGTCGATGGCCATCATCCCGATGCAGGTGAAGATGGTCTACGGCATCGGCAAGGCGCACGGCGTGGAGCTGGACCAGGGCCACATCAAGGAGTTCATCGCCGCGGCGGGCGTGGGCATGACGTCGCAGTACCTGGAGCAGTTTGGCCGCAAGCTGCTCGGCGGCCTGCTGGGCAAGGTGGCGGGCCGCACCATTGGAGGCGTAGGCAGCGCGGCCACCGGCATGGCGTTTTCGTTTGCCACCACGTATGCGCTGGGCCAGGTGGCCAAGCGCTACTACGCGGGCGGCCGGGTGATGAGCACCGCCATGCTGCGCGACAGCTTTCAGAACCTGCTGGGCCCGGCCAAGCAGATGCAGTCGCAGTACCTGCCGCAGATCCAGCAGAAGGCCGCCACGCTGGATGCGGGCAAGATCATGGCCATGGTGCGCGGCGCCTGACCCACGGGGCCCGGCAAGGTTGCTATATTTTTAATAGCTTCCAGCGCTTGACAGACAAGCGCTAGCGGCTCATTCAAGGCCCGATCCTGGGGCCCGCCGCATGCGCGCAGGGGCGCCGGCGCGCGGCGCGGGCCCGGCGGCGCTGCAGCCGCGCCAAGCGCGCGCGCAGGCCCTGTGGCGCCAACACCGGCCCATGACAGAATCGGCCCATGCTCGACCACACGGATCCTGTCGCCTCCATCATCCCGGCCATGTCGCTCGATTCACCGTCCGACAACGCCATGACGGCGCTCTCCCGGCTGGCGCTGGGGCCCGTGAACACCGCGTACTACCTGGCCGTCTTCGAGCGCTTTGACAACACCGGCCGCACCACCACCACCTGGAACTGGGCCGCGTGCCTGGCCACGCTCAACTGGATGCTGTTTCGCCAGTTGTGGAGCGCCGCGCTGGTCTACGTGGCGGCCGCCGAGGGGCTGGCGCTGATCGTGTTCGGCGTCGGCCGCTCCTTCCTGCAGTGGCCGCCGGGCGTGGAACTGGGGGTGCTGGGCGCCTTCGCCGTCCTGGCCTTCGCGGTGCCCGGCCTGTATGGCAACGCCATCCTGTATGCCGACATCCGCAAGCGGGTGGCGCGCGCCCTGGCCGCCTCCCGCACCCTGCCCGAGGCCAGCGCGCTGCTGGAGAAGCAGGCCAGCTCGCGCAAGCGGCTGCAGGCGCTGGTGCTGGCCAACCTGGTGCTGGCGGCCGCGGCGGCGCTGGCCTACCTGGCCTGGGCCCCTTCGGCCACCAGGCCCCTGGCACTGGAACCGGCGGTGACCGTCGCCCAGGCCACCGCGACAGCCGCGTCCAGGCCCGGCGCGGCGGCGTCTTCTGCACCAGCACCAGCACCAGCACCAGCGCCCGCCCCCGCACCGGCACCGGTACCTGCATCCACGCCCGCTGCCTCGGCCCCCATGCCGAGCACCTCCGCCGCCGCGGCGACGGCGGCGCCCCCCGCCACCGGTGCCGCGTCCACGGCGGCGGCACCGCCCGGGGCACCAGCGGCCGCGCCGGCAGGCAAAACCCCGCCACCGGCCACCCAGGCAGCGCCCGCCACCGCGAGCCCTTCCGTACCCACGGCCCCCACGGCGCCGCCGGCCGCCAGCGCGCCAGTCTCCGCGCCGGCCACCAAGGCCACCTCCAAATCCCCGGTCAAGGCAGCACCCGGCGCGGCCAGCACACCGGCGCCCGCCGCCGAGCCAGCAAGCCGCGCGGCCTCCACCGCGAAGCCTTCCAAGGCGGCCAAGGCACCACCCGCCCCAACCGCTGCTCCAGCGGCCTCCACCACCCTGCCCACCGTGGGCACCGCGGCGGGCTACTACATCAACGTGGGGCTCTTTGCCGACGAAGCCAACGCCCGCAAGGCCCAGGCCCGGCTGCTCAACGAAGGGCTGCCGGCCTTCCGCCAGGAGCTGAACAGCGCCAAGGGCCGCCGCATCCGTGTCCGCGTGGGGCCCTACGAAAGCCGCGCGCAGGCCGACGCGGCGGCCGGGTCGATCCGGGCGATGGCGCTGGAAGCCGTGGTCTTCAGGCAATAGACAAATAAATAGGCGCGGGCCCGCGCGCAGCGGCCCACCCCGGCGCCGGGCGCGCCGTCCTACGCCCCGGGCGCGCTGGCGCCGACGCCCGCACCCCAGGCGCGCCGGTAGGCTGCATGCACCACACCGCCACCGCCATGAACCGCACGCCCCGCCCTGCCCTGCATCTCTCCACGCGCCGCCTGGCCACCATCGCGGCCATGGCCGCGGGCGCGTTGCTGGCCACCGCCTGTGCGCCATGGCGCATCTGGACGGTGGCGGAGCTGGCCCGTGGCGCGCGGCCCTTCACCGCACACCCCGCCCAGCCGGACAAACGCCTGCTGGTCGTGGGCGACAGCACCGCCGTCGGCACCGGGGCCAGCACGCCCGCGCAAAGCCTGCCGGGCCTGATCGGCCAGCAGCACCCGCGGTGGCGCATCGACAACCTGGCGGCCAATGGCGCACGGTTTGCCGACGTGGCCGCGCAGCTGGAGCGCGCGGACGGTGGCTACGACATGGTGCTCGTGCTCGCGGGCGGGAACGACGTGATCCGCTTCACGCCCGCGGACACGCTGCGCGCCGAGCTGCAAAGGACCATGTCGCTGGCCCTGCAGAAAGGGCGCCGCGTGGTGCTCATGCCCTGCGGCGACGTGGGCCATGCACCGTTCTTCGCGCCGCCGCTGTCTTGGGTCATGTCGCGCCGTTCGAAGCGCCTGCACGCCCTGGCGCAGGAGGCCGCCGCGGACCACGGCGCGCACTACGTGCGCCTGCTCAGGCCCCGGGACCAGGACCCCTTCGTGTCCCGGCGGGACACCTTGAATGCCGCCGACGGACTGCACCCCAGCAGCGCGGGGTACCAGGAGTGGTACCGCGCGCTGGTGGCCCAGGGCGGACTGCCCGCGCCCTGACGGCACGCGCGGGCGCCGCGCACACCGGATGCAGGCCGCGCCCGCCAGGGCGGCCCGCGTCAGCGCGCCCCGTCGATTTCCGCCAGCCAGTCCTGGACCTGCCGGATGACCCAGCGCGGGTCGTCCAGCGGCAGATCGTGCCCTGCGCGGGGGTGCAGCACCACGGGCACCCGCCACGCGCTGGCCACGGCCTGCGAGCACTGGCTGCGCACCAGGCCGTCCCCGTGGCTCGCCAGCAGCAGAATGCGCGCCACGGGCCCCACCCGGGGCGCACGGTAGCGGGCCGCCGCCACCAGCTGGCGCAGCGCATTGGCGGCCCGCACCGGGCGGCGCGCGCGCACGGCGGCCCAGTCCCGCACCACCTGCTGGCGCTCAGGCGCGCTGTTGCTGGTCAGGCGCAAGACCACCTGCTCGATCTGTTGCGGCGCGCCGCCCCACAGCGCCAGGCGCAGCAGCGCCGCGTAGTTGCGCGGCCGCAGGCGGTGATAGAAGGGGCTGAAAGGGCGAAAGCTCGTGTTGATCAGCACGCAGCCCGCCACCTCCGCGGGGGCCACCCGCGCCCACTCGGTCGCCACCATGGCTCCCAGCGACACGGCCAGCAGGTGGTAGGGCGGCGCGATGCCGCGCCCGGCCAGCGCCTCGCGGCACGCCCGCACCATGGCGGGCACCGACAGCGGCGAAGGCTGGCGGTGGAGCTGGCCGTTGCCGGGCAGGTCGAGCGGCAGCACCCGGTCCCGTGGCAAGGCACGCTCGAAATCCGCCAGGAAGTCCCCCCAGTGGGCGGACTCCCGCGCCAGGCCCCTGAGCAAGATCCACTGGCGCATGGGCGCAGGCCTTCAGTACCACGCGGCCAGGGCATCCGCCCTGCGCTGCGCGCGCTGCCCCGGTGCGGGCACCCAGCGCCCGTGGCTGCAGGCCGCGCGGGCCAGGAAATCGAGCAGCGACAGATGGCGCCGCAGCACGCGCTGCTGCCGGTGGTCGATGAGCGGGTTGAAGATGCCATTGCGCGAGAACAGCTGGCGCGGGTTCTTCTTGATCCACAGCCAGGAGCCCATCTCCAGCGTCAGCGGCAGGAACGTGTGCGCGGGCACGTCGCGGCAGGCCTGCAGGTACAGGTGGTCCCACAGGTCGCCGTGCGCCAGGTACTGCGCGCTCTGCGGCTCGATGACGTACGGGTGGTGGCTGTGGGCCTGCAGGAAGATCTCCTGCAGCGCGTGCAGCTCGGCCAGGTGCGCGATGGGCTTGCGCGTGTGGGCAAACGGGAACCACAGGCGGTCCCGGGCGCCAAATCCCGAATGGCAGTCGATGGCGATGCTGAAAGGCCGCGCCAGCAGCTCCTCGGACGCCACCTCGCACAGGGCCTGGCTTTCCGGCTCCATGGCATCGCCCGCGCGCCCCCGGTACCAGGGAAGCCCCGCGCTCACCCGCTGCCCGCCGATCCACGGCGGTACCCGGTCGGTGGCGTCCACCGGCGCGTTGCGCATCAGGTCCACGCCGCGCGGATTGGCGCGCGTGGCGGCCCACATGCCGCCCGGATTGACGATGGGCATGAAGACCATGCGCATGTGCTCGAGCTGGCGGTGCAGCGTGGTGTCCCACTGCAGCCGCATCACCACGTTCTGCAGGTAGGCCAGGACCACCTCGGCGCCGATGCGCTCCAGGCCATGCACGCCACCGAAGAACCCGACCGCCGGAACGTCCGGCGCCGGATTGCCCAGGCCAATGGCATGGATCGGAAAGCAGTGGCCCGAGGCCGTCTGCACCTGCCGCACCACCCGCACCTGCAAGTGGGACGCACCGAGTTCGATGATCTTTTCGAGCGCCAGCAACTCGGGCAGCGTGTTCATGGTGGGTGGCAAGGGTGGCGCGAAACCGGGCGACAGGGCGGCAGTGCAACGAAGAGCGAGCATATGCCCGGCCCGCAGGCACCGGCAACGCCATCGCGCGCCCTGTATGAATTCAGCGAAACGACGCGGAACTGTCACACAAGCGCGTTAACTTGCCCGCAGACAACCTGTTCAAAGAGGCACACGATCATGCTCTGGAGATGGCTCGGACTGCAGCGGCTGCTGGATGAACTCTTCGATGCCCCCGGCTGGCCGAGCTTCGACCTGCCCCGCACCGATGGATGGGCGCATGAAGACGCAGCAGCCACGGCGCAGGACTGAAGTGCGCCGCCTGGCCGTGCTGTGCGGCACCCTCGGCTGCGCGCTGGCCTGGGGCCTGGTGGAGCTGCTGGCGCTCCAGCGCCAGCGCTACCACCAGTGGCGCCAGCGCCACCAGACGCCGGCACACCGCTGACGGCGGCCCGCGGCAGCGCCCGCACGCGGCGGCGGCGGGCATGCGGCCGGCCCCACCGGCACCGCTTCGGGCATGCCTTTCACCCGCTGTTTCAGAAGCCTCTGGCGCAGGCGGGTCTTCACATTTGCGGGGTGTGCCGCAGTCGCACCTAAAATTGCGCACCTTCCCTTCAATGGGGGGAGGCACACTGCAACTCTGAAGCAAAGAAGAATCATCATCATGGCAACTGCAAAGAAAACCCCAGCGCCCGCAAAGAAGACCGTCAAGGCGGCAGCTCCAGCTGCTGCGAAGAAGGCAGCACCCGCCGCCAAGAAGGCAGCGGCACCCGCGAAGAAAGCCGCCGCTCCAGCAGCGAAGAAGGCCGCCGCCCCCGTGGCCAAGCCGGTCGCCGTGGGCATCAAGCCGATCAAGACGGCCTTCAACAAGACCACGCTGATCGCCCACCTGGCCGAGCAGGCTGGCGTGGAACCCAAGGCCACCAAGGCCGTGCTGGCCGCGCTGGAAGCGACCATCCTGGGCTCCGTGCACAAGAAGGGTTCCGGCGAATTCACGCTGCCCGGCCTCATGAAGATCGGCCTGCAGCAGATTCCCGCCAAGAAGAAGCGCTTCGGCAAGGACCCTTTCACCGGTGAAGAGCGCTGGTTCCCCGCCAAGCCCGCCGCGGTGAAGATCAAGACCCGCGCGCTGAAGAAGCTCAAGGACGCAACGGCCTGATAAATCAGCCCGCGCTCCCCAGCGACAAGGACCAGATGCCTCCGGGCGTCTGGTCCTTTTTCTTTGGGCGGCTCAATTGCGCTCCGGTGGACTCAGTTGGGCTGGCAGTGCCCCGTGGCGCCGTCGCAGCCCAGGCAGTCCACCTGCAGCACCAGGCCCGCCACCAGCGGCCGCAGGCCCACCTCGGCCGCGCGCAGCTCCAGCTCGTTGCGCAACTGTGCGCCGGGCAGCGTGGCCGAGCGCTCGCACCGGCGGCAGGCAATGCGCACGTCGGCCGACGGCGGCGGTGCAAAGGGCCGCAGGCGATACACCGTGTGGCGCCGGTCGCTGCGGTCGTGCAGCAGCACGCCCAGGGCCTGCAGCTCGTGGATGATGCGGTACACCGTGCTGGTGCTCACGTGCGTGCCGCGCAGCAGCATCTGGTGAAAAGCCTCGTCCGCACCCATGCCCGCGCTGCCCGCGGAGTGGATCACCTGCAGCACGCCGATGCGCGCCGTGGTGGGGCGCAGGCCCGCCGTGCGCAGGCGCTGCAGCATGGTCACGGGCTCATTGATGCTTGCGTTCATGGCTGCGCCATGACGGCCACGCGGCGCACGCCAGCGTCGGCATCGGGCTGCCAGCCCCCGCCCAGCGCGCGGTACAGCGCCACCTGCGCCTGCCATTCGGCCTGGTGCAGCTGGGCCGCCATGTCCTGCGCGGCATAGAGGGTACGCTGCGCATCCACCAGCGTGAGCAGCGTCTCGGCCCCGGCGCGGTAGCGCGACTGCGCCAGGGTAGCCGCCTGCTGCGCCTGCTGCACCACCTGTGCCTGCGCCATGCGCTGGGCCTGCGTGCCCGCCACGGCCTGCAGGGCTTGCTCCACGTCGCTCACGGCCGCCACGATGCTGGCGCGGTACTGCGCCAGCAGCTCGGCCTGCCGTGCCTGGGCCGCATCGCGGTCGGCGGCCAGGCGCCCGCCGTTGAAGATGGGCGCCGCCAACGCGGCGGCCAGGCTGTAGAGCGGGTTGTCGAACACGCGCGGCAGGTTGCTGCCCCCGGTGCCCAGGCTGGCGCTCAGGCTGATGCGCGGCAGCAGCGCCGCGCGGGCCGCGGCCACGTCGGCGTGGGCGGCCTGAAGCCGCGCCTCGGCCCGCGCGATGTCGGGCCGCCGCACCAGCAGGTCGGCGGGCGATCCGGCAGCGGGCGCCAGCGCCTGCGTGGTGGGCAGCGCGCTGGCCTGCACCACCGGCCACTGCGCCTGGCCCAGCAGCGCGGCCAGCACCGTGTGCGCGCCCGACACCTGCTGGCGCCGTGCCTCCAGCACCTGCCGCTGCGTGGCCACCAGGCCGCGCTGCTGCGCCAGCTCCAGCTGCGTGGCGGCCCCGGCGCGCGCGCGCGACTCGACCACGGCCAGCACGCGCTCGGCGCTGTGCAGGTTCAGCCCGGCAATCGCCAGGCGCTCGCGCCCGCCCAACAGTTGCAGCCAGGCCTGCGCCACCGCAGCCGTCAGCGTGATCTGCACCGCGCCCCGGTCGTGCACGCTGGCCGTGCGCAGGGCCTGGGCGCTGGTCCGCTCGGCACCCAGGCGGCCCCAGGCATCGAGCTCGTAGCTTGCGGCCAGCCCGGCGCCGATCTGGTTGCCGGCCACCTCGGCCTGCCCGCCGGCACGGGCCTGGCGGCGGGCGTCGAGCGTGCCGGTCACGGCAGGCAGCAGGCTGGCGCCAGCGGACCGCGCCACGGCATCGGCCTGCTGCACCCGCGCGATGGCGGCGGCGAGGTCCGGGCTCTGCGCGTGGGCGGCGTGGATGAGCGCGTCGAGCTCTGCGACACCGAGCACGGAGACACCCGTCGCCACCCCCTGCGCGGGCGGCACCGGGCTGGCCCAGTGCACGGGCAAGGCGGGTGCTGCAGCGGCATCTTCAGGCGGCGGCTGCACCGCGGCGCAGCCACTGAGAAGCAGCACACCGGCGGCAAGACAGGACACAGAGGCAATACAAGTGCGCATACCAACCATCACAATCATTCGGAAGCCAGGGCCACCACGGGGTCGAGCCCGGCGGCGCGGCGGGCGGGCATGTAGCCGAACACCAGGCCCGTGGCCACGGCGCAGGCAAAGGCACCGCCCATGGCGGTGAGCGAGAAGATCACGGGCACGCCCGACACGATGAGCGCCGCGCCCACGGCCAGGCCGATGGCCAGGCCCGCCGCGCCGCCCACCAGCGTGACGAGCACGGCCTCGGTGAGGAACTGGCGCAGGATGTCGCCCTGCCGCGCGCCGGTGGCCATGCGGATGCCGATCTCGCGCGTGCGCTCGCGCACCGTCATCAGCATCACGTTCATCACTCCGATGCCGCCCACCACCAGCGACACGGCCGCGATCAGGCCTAGCATCATGGTCATGGCGTTGCGCGTCTGCGCCTCGGCCTGCAGCTTGGCCGCCGCGTTGCCGATGCGAAAGTCCTCGCGCCCGTGGCGCGACAGCAGCAGGGCGTGCATGGCCTTCTCGGCCGCCTGCACCTGCTCCACCGACGCGGCAGCGACCACGGTGTAGTCGGGCTGGGTCTGCACGCGGTACACGCGGGCGCGGCCCGACTGGTAGGGGATGAACACCATGTCGTCGTAGTTCTGCGCGCCCGAGTCGGCGCCGCGCTCGGCCATCACGCCGATCACCTCGAACGGCGCGTTGCCGATCAGCAGGTGGCGGCCCAGCGGGTTCGGGTGGTCCGGAAAGAACTGCGCGCTGGCCTTGTGCCCCAGCACCACCAGCGGCGCCAGGTCGCGGTCTTCGGCGGCGGTGTAGTAGCGGCCCTGGGCTACCTTCCAGTGGTGCACGCGGGGCATGTCCTCGCTGGCGGCGAACACGTAGATCTGCCGCTCGACGTTGCCGTGGCGCACGGGGATGGGGTCGCCGATGACGGGCATCACGTGGCCGATCTCGGGCAGGCGGGCGATGGCCTCCAGGTCCTCTGCGGTGATCTCGCCCTGCGGCCCGCCCTCGCGCGGGTGGCTGGCGCCCAGGTACATGATGGTCGTGCCCATGGAGCCCATCTGCTCCACCACGCGCTGCTTGGCGCCCTCGCCCACGCCCATCATCACGATGACCGACGCCACGCCGATCACGATGCCCAGCAGCGTGAGCCCGGTGCGCGCGCGGTTGATGCGCATGCCGCGCCAGGCCGAGCGGGCGGCCTCGGCCAATTCGGCCCAGAAAGCGCGGCCGGAACGCTTGCTACCATTTTTATAGCTGCTTGCGCTTGCTGGTTGCGCGGTAGAGGCATTTTTTTCTTCAAACGTGCCTGCCACGACCGCACCGCTGTCCGCCACGATCTCGCCGTCGCGGATCTCGATCACGCGGCGCGCCTGGGCGGCCACTTCGCGGTCGTGGGTGATGAGCACGATGGTGTGGCCCGCATCGGCCAGCTCGTGCAGCAGCGCCATCACCTCGGCGCCGCTGTGGGTGTCCAGCGCGCCGGTGGGCTCGTCGGCCAGGATGATGCGGCCGCCGTTCATCAGCGCCCGCGCAATCGACACGCGCTGCTGCTGCCCGCCCGACAGCTGCGTGGGCCGGTGGTGCAGCTTGTCGGCCAGGCCCAGGCGCGACAGCAGTGCGGCTGCGCGGCGGGTGCGCTCCTCGCGCGGGGTGCCGGCGTAGATGGCGGGCACCTCGACGTTCTCGCACGCCGACTCGGCGCGGATCAGGTGGTAGCCCTGAAAGACGAAGCCGAAGGCCTCGCGCCGCAGCCAAGCCAACTGGTCGGCGTCGAAGCCCGCCACGTCTTCGCCCTGGAAGCGGTAGCTGCCGCTGCTGGGCTTGTCCAGGCAGCCGAGCAGGTTCATCAGCGTGGACTTGCCCGAGCCCGACGCGCCCACGATGGCGACGAACTCGCCCGCGTGGATGGACAGCGAGATGCCACGCAGCACCTCCACCTCGGGCTGCTCGCCACCGCCGTAGCGGCGGCGCACGCCGCGCAGCTCGATCAGCGGCACACCCGGGGCGGCGTGCAAGACGCCGTGCAGGGTGTCGTGTTGGATGCCGGCGCCTGCGGTCACAGCTTGAACCTTTGCGGGCCGCTGCGCGCGGGGCGCTCGCCGGTCACCAGCTGCTCGCCCTCCTGCAGGCCCGATCGCACCTCGGCCAGGTGGCGGCTTTTCACGGCCACGACGACAGCGCGCTGCTCCACCACGCCATCGGCACGCAGCACGCGGGCGCGGTGGGTGGCTGCGGCGGCCTTCTCGCCAGCGCCGGCACCAGCGTTGTCACCGTCGCCCTCGGCGCCAGCCGCCTTGCCGTCGGCCGCGCTGGCAGGGCTTGCCAGTGCCGACAGCGGCACGGCGATCACGCCCTGCGCCTGCGCGGTGACGAAGCTGGTCTGCGCGGTCATCTGCGGCATCAGCTCGCCGTCGGCGTTGTCCACGTCGAACAGTACGGTGTACGACACGGCCTTGCTCGCGGCGGCCTGTGCGTTGGCGCCGCCCGCGGCCTTGGCCTCGGGCGTGGGCGGCGCGGGCAGCACCTGGCGCACGGTGCTGCGCCAGCGGCGCGCGGCGGCGTCGGCCTGCCCGCCCAGCGTGGTGAAGTACACCGGCAGGCCGGCCCGCACGCGGCGGATGTCGGCCTCGGAGACTTCGGTCCACACCGTCATGGTCGACAGGTCGGCCACGCGCAGGATGTTGGGCGTCTGGTAGGTGGCGTTCAGGGTCTGCCCCTCGCGCGCTTCCAGCGCCACCACGGTGCCGGCCATGGGCGCGTAGATGCGGGTGTAGCCCAGGCGCGCCTCGTCGGCCTTCAGGCTCGCCTGGGTCTGGTCGATCTGCGCCTTGAGGTGGTCGATGCGCGCCGCGGCCGATGCGAGCGCGGCCTCTGCCGTCTGCAAATCTTCCAGCCGCGTGGCGCCTTCACGCTCCATCTGCTGCTGGCGGGCCTGCTGCTGCTGGGCCAGGCGGTGCTGGGCCTGCTGCTCGGCCAGTTGCGCCCGCAGGCCGGCGAGTGCGGCGCGCGCGCCGTCCACCGTGGCCTGCTGCACGCTGGGGTCTATCTCCACCAGCAACTGGCCCTTCTTGACCTCGGTGCCGGGCTGCACGTGCAGGCGCGTTATCTGCCCCGACACCTGCGCGCCCACGTCCACATAGCGGCGCGGCTGCAGCGTGCCGATGGCGCTGACCGTGGCCTCGATGTCGCCGCGCGCCACGGGCACGGTGTCGTAGACCATGGCGGGCTGCCGCGTCCACCACCAGGCGCCGGCGGCGATGGCACCCGCCAGCACCACCAGGGCGCCCACGCGGAGGAACGTGCGTGCAGTGCGTGCGGTGCGTGTATGGGGTGGGGTCGGGGCCATCAGCGGGGCACCTCGAAGCTGAGCGTGGCGGTGTGGCGCACGTCGTCATATTTCTTGCCGTCCACGGTGACGGAGCCGTTGACCTTGGCGCTGACCTCCAGCACGTAGAGGCCGGGGAATGGCGTCTCCAGCTGCACCGTGCCGTCGGCCGCCGAGGCCAGCGTGCGGCGCCAGCCGGCGCTGGTGTCCACGTTCACTTGTGATGCCGCCACGGTCTGCCCCTTCCACACCAGCTTGAAGGTGTTGCCGCCCGGCGTGGTGGGCACCAGCTCCAGGTCGTTGGCGGCGCGGGTCTCGGTGCGGCCGCTGCGGGCCTGGTAGTAGGTGACCGCGCCGTGGCCGGTGATGTGCAAGGTGCTCAGGCGCAGGTCGTCCCCGCCCGGCACGGTGATGTCGATGTGGCCGGCCTGCGGCGCCACGGGCAGGTCCTTGCCGTCGGCCAGGTAGGCGCGCGGCGCCTGGAGGGGGGGCAGCGCCGCGCTGCGGCGGGGCAGCTCGCCGGCGTAGGCGCGGGCCTGGGCCCCGTCGCGCTGCAGCCACACATAGTCGGCATGGGCGTGGCCCGCCCAGGCGCAGGCGGCCAGCGCAAGCAAGGCACCGGCGGCGGCGGAAGGTGAGGCAAAGAGTGAAGACATGGCTGGGTCGAAAAACGAAGATGAAAAAAACGCAGGCCGCCAACGGCGCAGGCTGCAGGGCCCGCGCACTGCACTGCTGCCTATGACCAACGAGACGGAAAAAAGGGCACGCTGTTCGGGACTTTTTTTGCCAACGCCCCCAAAAACGGTGCCGCCGGTGCCTACAGCCCGCCAACGGACCCCACAAGGCACACGCCCGCCACCAGCACCGTGGCCGCCGACACCCGCACCGCCAGGTGCGGCGCGTAGGTCAGCAGCACACCCACCAGCAGGCCGCCCGCCGTGAGGAGGCCGCACCAGGCGGTCAGCCCCACGGTGGCGCCCCAGGCCCCGATGCAGGCGGCCAGGGACAGCGCCAGCAGCAGGCTGCCCGCCCAGCGCAGCACCCGGCGCCGCGTGCGCGGCACCTCGCTGCGGCCGGTGAGCTGTTCGTGGTGGCGGTCCATGGCCAGTGCCAGGCCCGCCATGCCGCTGAACGACAGCGTGAGCGCGGCCAGCGGTGCCGCCCAGAGCGTCGCCGTCATGCGCCCGCCTTCAGCGCCCAGAGCGCAGCGGCCAGCACGGCCGACGGCACGGCGATCCCGGCCCAGGCGCGCAGCGCGCTGCGTGCGCTGAAGGCCCAGATCACCGCCGCCGCATACACCGCAAAGCTGAGCAGGGTGGCCGTGAGCAGCGCGCTGGCGCGGCTGGTGTCCGACACGCGGGGCAGCCCCACGGCCAGCACCGCGGTGAACAGCGACGCCAGCGCATAGCCGCCCAGGGCCGCCGCCAGGGCGCGGCTGGCCACCATGCAGCGGTAGCGCGCGGCAGAGCCTGCGTGTGCGGTGGCCATGGCGGCTTACTGCGCGACGAAGGTCAGCGTGGTGGTGTAGCCCAGCTTGGCCACCTTCTGGCCGGCAATGACCACATCGCCCACGGCAGGTGCCTCGTGGGTGCTGACGAGCACGTAGCGGCCCTTGCCGTTGACCGGCACGTCGACGCGGCCGGACGCATCGGTCTTGAAGCCCTTGGTCCACTTGTCGGGCGTGATCACCGTGACGGTCTTGTTCGCCACGGGCTGGCCCTTGAACACCAGCGTGAAGGTGTTGCCACCCGCCGTGACGGGCACCAGTTCGTAGTCGAGCACGGCCTGCGTCTCGCTGCGGCCGGCGCGCGCGTTGAACACGGCGGCCTGGAAGCTGCCGTCCTTGGCCTTCCAGGGCTTCCAGACCTGGTCGTTGGACAGGCGCACGTCGCCGGCAGCGGCCACGTCCGCCTCCAGGAATTCCTCCTTGGCGGTGAGTTTGGCGGTTTGCCGGCGGTCGGTGGTGAAGACCTGGGTGGTGGCGGCCAGCTTGGCCACTTCGGCGCCCTTGTCGTGCTCGCTGTCGGCATCGCCCACGTACACACGCACCGGGCCGGTGGCATCACGCTCCAGCCACAGCTGGTGGGCAGTGGCGGACAGGGCGATGCCGGACAGGGCGACGGCGAGCAGGGTTTTCTTGAACATGGAGACTCCTTTGAAAATCGAGAAGAAGAAAGAAAAAAACGGGAAAGAAGCACTGCGGCGCGCTAGAGGGCGGCACCGGCGACCACGGCACCACGGGCGCGCGCGGGCGCCACCGCAGCGCGCTGCCGGCGGTGCACGCGGCGGGCCGCGACCGCAAGGCAGGCGCCCAGCGCCAGCATGGTCAGGTCGAACCCGGCCAGCACCCAGTCGCCCGCAGGCAGGGTGACGCCCAGGTGGCGGTCGGTGGTCAGTGCGTTGAGCAGGGGCAGCAGCGCGAAGGCGGCGGCGGCCAGCCACAGCGATTCGAGCCACGCGCGCAGCGGCGTGCGCAAGGCCGGGTACAGCAGCAGCACGCCCCAGGTGATGAAGAGCACGTGTGCCTCCCACTCGCGGCGGGTGGCGAAGTCCGCCGGGATCAGGCGGTTGGCCCAGAAGTACGCGGCCACGGCCACGGGCAGGCCGGCCACGGTGCCGATGTTCAGGCACTCCACCAGCCGAAAGCCGAACTCGGGCTTGCCGCCCGCCTTGGCTCGCTTGTCCTGTTGGGCGCGGCGCTTGGCCGTCCAGAGCACGAGGCCGGTGGCGATCATCGCGCAGCCCAAGAGGCCACTCGCAAAGTACAGCCAGCGCAGCACGGGCCCTGCAAAGCGGCCTTCGTGCAGGGCCAGCAGGACGTCTTGCGTCTCGCGGGCCGCGCCGTCCTCGGCCTTGGGCGGCAGGGCCTCGCCCGTGCGGGCATGAAAGCGCAGCCGGTCGCTGCCGGCAATCTGCCCGCCCGCCACGCGCACCAGCTGCACATCGGCATCGGCGCGCCCGGGCTGCTGCACACCCACGCGCGCCACCTGGCCCGCGCCCCACTGCGCCTCGGCCCGGGCCACCAGCGGCGCCAAAGCGGTGAGCGGCTGCGCGGAAACAGTGGCATCCACAGCGGCCGGTCGCTGCAGCAGGTCGTCGTAGAACACCTGCGCGTTCCCCGCATAGTGGCTGGCCGCCAGGCCCGCCGGCATGTACTGGAACAGGAAGAACACCAGCCCGCTGTACGTGATCATCAGAAAGAACGGCAGCGCCGTCACGCTGATGATGTTGTGCGCGTCCAGCCACGAGCGCTGCCCCTTGCCCGGCCGGAAGGTGAAGAAGTCCACGAAGATCTTCTTGTGCGTGATGACCCCTGTCACCACGGCCATGAGCATCAGCATGGTGCACACGCCCACCAGGCGGATCGCCACGTCGTACGGCACGTAGTGCAGCATGTAGTGCATGCGGTACAGCAGGTGGCCGCCGCCGGTCTTGCGCACCACGGGCTCGGCGGCTGCCTGGCCCGTGGCGGGGTCGAGCGTTCGGCGCACGAAGCGGCCGCGCGCGCCGGGCTTGCCGTCTGCGGGCGGCTCGCGCCAGCTCACGCTCAGTGCGCTGCTGCCGCGCTGGCCGGGCAGCTGCACCGACCAGTCCTGCGACGGCTGCGGCGCGTTGGCCTGCAGGTAGGCTTGCGCCAGCGCCACCGCCCGGTGCGGGTCCACCGTCGCGGGATCGGTCGCCAGGGGCAGCTCGGGGCGCATCCACCGGTCGATCTCATACGCAAAGTAGCCGACCGTGCCCGTCACGAACACGAAGAACAGCACCCAGCCCACCACCAGCCCGACCCAGGTGTGCAGCCAGGCCATGCACTGGCGAAAGCCCTCTTTCATGGCAGATCACTCCGGTTGCAGAGATGCGATGGCATGCACCACTCCCTGCCGGTAAAACTGGCGCAACACAGGCCAGGGCTCCCGCGCAAGGGCCGGCCCGCCGCGCTGGGAGCGTCCCCCTTCCAGGGGGCAGGCGCAAAGCGACTCAGGGGGTGCATCAGAACCGCACGTCCACCGCCACCTGCAGGCTGCGCGGCGCGCCGTAGTACGAGTTGCCGACCGAGGTGTAGTACACCTTGTCGAGGGCGTTGCGCAGGTTGGCCGTGACGGCCACCGTGTCGGTGATGGCGTAGCGCACCATGAGGTCGACCACCGCATACGCCGGCTGCGTGAAGCGCACCCGCGCGGCGCCCTGGTTGTCGCGGTAGATCTGGTTTTGCCAGCGCAGGCCGCCGCCCACGGTCAGGCCCTTGCCGATGCCCGCGATGCGGTAGCTGGTGAACAGCTTGGCCGTGTTCTGCGGCACGTCGGTGAGCAGGCGTGTGCGCAGGCGGTCCTGTGTGAGGTTGCGCGAGAAGCCCGCCGCGACCTGCCAGCCCGGGCGCACCTCGCCCGTGGCCTCGACCTCGAAGCCGCGCGTGCTGGTGCCCGAGACGGCCTCGTACGCCTGGCTGCCGTCCGGCGCGAACACGTTGGGAATGGCCACGCCCAGGTTGTCCTGCCGCGCCTTGTAGATGGCGCCCGAGACGTTGAGGCGGTCGTTCAGGAACGCGCCCTTCACGCCCAGCTCGAAGCTGTCGCCCGTCTGCGGGTCCATGTAGTCGCCGTTGGCCAGGCGCAGGCTTTGCGGCGTGAAGATGGTGGTGAAGCTGGTATAGGCCGACCAGTTGCGGTCGATGTCGTAGACCAGGCCCAGGTACGGGGTCACCTCGCCGCTTTCGTAGCGGTTGTTGGCGGTGGTGGCGCCGGTGGAAAAGCGGGTGCTGGTCTGCGCGCGGCTCCAGTCCACCACGCGCGCGCCGGCCAGCACGGCCAGCGCGTCCGTGGGCTTGAAGCGCACGGTGGCATAGGCGCTGTTCAGGCGTTCGTCCGAGGTGTTGCGGCCGATGCTGGGGTTGGGCGGCGCGGCGGGCGAAGTGCCGTCCCAGGTGAAGATGTTGCCGATGGCACTGCTCCAGCCCGCGTGCGTCCAGTTGGTGTACGACGGCGCGTCGTAGCTGGTGCGCGACATCTGCGCACCGAAGGCCACGTCGTGCTTGCGCCCCAGCAGGTCGAAGCGGCCCGTGGTCTGCACGTCCAGGCTGTCCTGGCGCGGCGTGGCGCTCCAGCGGCCCGCCCACAGCGTGACACCCGCGCCCGTCGCGCGCACCGGCGCGCCGCCGCTGGCGTAGCCGATCAGCTCGTCGTAGAAGTTGTTGGTGCGGGTGGCCGTGGCCCTGACCTTCCAGTCGTCGCTGAAGCGGTGCTCCAGCGCCGCGAACACCGAGGTGTAGTGGCGCTTGGAATACGCCCAGGGCGGCGCGGCCGAAGCCGAGCGGCTCCACTGCGTGCGCGTGCCGTCGGAGTAGTAGGCCGGCAAGCCGCCGCGCGCGTGGCCCGTGGCGTCGTGGTGCTGCACCGACGCGCCGGCGAACAGCTGCGTCTGCGCCGTGAGGTCGGCCTCGACCGCGCCGTAGAGCAGCTTCTTGCGCTCTTTCAGGCGGTCGATGTAGGAGTCGTTGTCCTGCGCGGCGGCCACCAGGCGGCCCCGCACGCTGCCCGACGCGTTGATGGGCCCGGCGATGTCCGCCTCGGTCCGCACATGGTTCCACGAGCCCGCCTCGGCCCGCACCGAGGCCTGGAAGTCGGCGGTGGGCCGCTTGCGGATCATGTTGATCGCCGCGCCCGGCGTGCCGATGCCGTTCATCAGGCCCGAGGCGCCGCGCACCACTTCCACGCGGTCGAACATCGCCATGTCGTTGGTCTGGAAGATGCTCGAATAGTTGGAGTCCGTCTGGCGGACGCCGTCGATCATGTAGGTATTGACAGAGAAGCCGCGCGAGTAGATGGGCGAGGTGTCCGAGCCCTGGTTGCCGCTCTGGCTGAAGACCAGCCCGGGCGTCTGCGCGACCACGTCGGACAGCTGCGTCAGCCCCTGGTCTTCCATGCGCTGGCGCGTGATGACGCTGACCGACTGGGGCGTCTCGCGCAGCGACAGGCCCAGCGGCGTGGACGTGCCCGCCTGGCGCGTGGTGTAGGAGCCGCTGTGCTCGGTGAGCGCGCTGGGCTCGGCCTGGGCCTGCACCCGCACTTCGGCCAGGCTGGTCTCGCCCGCTGCACCCGCAGCACCAGATGACGCCGCCGCGGGCGGCCTGCGCACCACGATGCTGGTGCCTTCGATCACGCCCACCAGGCCCGAGCCCGCGAGCAGCCGGTCCAGCGCCTCGCGCACCGTGAGCGACCCGTTCACGGCCTGGGCCGAGCGCCCCGCCACCAGCGCGGGCTGGACCATGAGCTCCATGCGTGACTGGCGCGCCAGATCGTTGAGCGCCTGGGCCAGTGGCTGCGCGGCAATGCTGAGCGCCACGGCGGGCTGCCCGGCGGCGGGCGCCACCTGGGCGCTGGCGCCCATGGCCGCCAGGCTGAGTGCGACGGCCAGGGCCAGCGGGGCGGGCCGGAATCGGGTGCGGGGCATGTGAGAGATCTCCCTGGAAACGGATGTTGGAATGGATTTTTGAATAAGACGCCTTCTCATGTAGACGCAGGCCGAAGCCATCCCCCTAGGTCGGTGGGCCAAGTTTTTTGAAAAAAAGATGCGGGGCCCTGTGCAGGGCAGGCGGGGCGCGCGGGGCCCACAGGCGCGCAGACCCATCCGCCGGCGGCGGACGGCCAGCAACGGCCTGCTGCCGGCCGCTACCGGGGGTGGCTACTGAGGCTGAGGGTGGGGAGCAGCCACGATCTCGGTGACCGCGCCGTGCGCGCGCAGTTGCACAGGCAGCACACTGGGCAGGGACCGGGTGAAGTTATCGAGCCGCCGCGGGTCGAACGTGCCGGTCAGGCGCAGCGCGCCCACGCCGGGGTCGCGCACCACCAGCTGCGTGGAGCCGTACCGGGCGAACTCGGCCAGCGCCTGCGACAAAGGCGTGTCGTCGAAGCTCACCCGCCCATCGCGCCAGGGTGCAATGCCCGCAGCGGGCACGGCGGCGATGGCGGTCAGGCGGCCATCCGCAGCGCTGCTCACCTGCTGGCCTGCGGTCAACTCCACCACCTCGGGCCCTGCGTCGGCAGCGCGGGCCACGCGCACGCGGCCCTCTTCCACCGCCACGCGCACACCGGCGTCGCCCGGCACGCCGGGCGTGTAGCGCACCGAAAACCGGGTGCCCACCACCGAGATGCGCAGGGACCCCGCCAGCACGTCGAACGGCCGCGCGGCATCGCCCTGCACCTTGAACACGGCCTGGCCTTCGGGCAGTACCACCTCGCGGCGCTGGCGGCGAAAGGTGACGTCCAGGCGGGTGTTCGTGTCCAGGCGCACGGTGCTGCCGTCGGGCAGGTGCACCTCGGACTGCTGGCCCAGGCCGGTCGCGAGGGCCTGCTCATACACGGGCTGCTGCTGCCAGTGGTGGTAGCCCATGGCAGTGGCGGCAGCCACCAGGCAGACCGATGCGACCGTGGCGGCGCCCTGCCCCCAACCCCAGCTCCAACTCCAACCTCGCGCGCGTGGGCGGTCCGGTGCGCCGGCACGATCCTTGTCCTGCAGCAAGCCGGCCCGCAGGTGCCGGACTGCCGTTGCGGGCAGTGCATCGAGCGCACGCCACTCCTGCTGCCAGCGCGCCAGCGCCGCCGCATGCCGCGGGTCGGCGTCGCGCCACGAATGCAGGGCCTGCAGCGTGGCGGCGTCCGGTGCGCCCTGGCTGCGCACGAGCCAGTCCAAGGCCTCACCGTCGATGTGGTCGTTGGCTTCGTCCGGCATTGGCATGGGGGGCTGCGCATTCATGGCTGGTCCTCCCCCTGCGCGGTGGCGCGGCACGCGCGGCAGGCCACCATGGCGCGCTGGATGTGCTGCTCCACCATCTTGCACGAGATGCCCATCTGCGCGGCCACCTCGGCCTGCGACAGCCCGTCGAACTTGTGCAGGATGAACGCCTCGCGGCAACGCAGCGGCAGCGATTCGATGGTGGCGATCATCGAAGCCACACCTTGCGCGGAGATGAAAGCAGCCTCGGGTTCGCACACGGCGGGCGCGGGCAGGTCGCTAACGTCGGGCAGGCTGTCGTCGGCATCGGTGTGCAGCGTGCCCCGCGCCACATGGCGGCGGTGCTGGTCAATGAGCAGGTTGCGCGCGGTGCGGTACAGCAGCGCGCGGGGCTGGGCGACGGCGTCGCCGCTGCGCTGCAGCGCCAGCACGCGCGCGTAGGCCTCGTGCACCAGGTCTGCCGCCGAGTCGCGGCTGCGCACCATGCGGGCAAAGTAGTTCAGCAGTTCTTGGTAATAGTGGGCAACCACGGCGCACGCAGCCTGACAAAAGACGGCCCGAACGCGGCAGGTTCGGGACCGGGATGGCTGAGGGCGCAGTGGGGACAGGCCCGTGGCTAATAAGAATGATTCTCATATTGTAAGGACTTGAACCTGCCCTGGTTCGTAAAGCCCTAGGCGGTGATGACCTGCTCGTCCATGGGGCTGGCCTGCAGCCGCGCCACATCGGCGGCCCGGCGCGTCAGCACCGCGCCCTGGTTGATGTAGCCCTTGTCGGTGATCTCGCCGCTGTCCGCATCGGGCGGCTGCGCCAGCACCAGGGCGCGTGTGGGGCACTGCGATGAGCCCGCGCCAGCGTCGCGCCGGGCCCGTATCACGCCCTGCAGGGCGGCGGTGAGCTTCGCGGGGTCGGCCGCGCCCGCTGCCGACGGGAACACCAGCATGCCCACTTCGTCGTGGTTGTGGCCGGTGAGCACGATGTCCTGCACCAGCGGCGCGAGCTGCGAGATCAGCTCCACGCGCAGCGTGCCCACCGACACCCAGCTGCCGCTGGAGAGCTTGAAGTCCTCGGCCACGCGCCCGTTGAAGACCACGCCACGCTCGGGCCGCTCGGGGTCCACCAGGTAGCCGGCGTCGCCGATGCGGTAGAAGCCCTCGCTGTCGAACGCGGCCGCCGTCTCGGCCGGTGCGTTGCGGTAGCCCGGAAAGACCGACACGCCCTTGACCCGCATCTCGAGCTTGCTGCCATTGGGCACGAGCTTGAGCGCGAGCCCGGGCAGCGGCGCGCCGATGCAGCCGGCCTTGTCCAGCCGCCAGTGCGCGCTGGTGACGGCGGGCGACGTCTCGGTGGAGCCCCAGGACGTAGTCAGCCACAGCGGCTGCGCGGGTCGCACGCGCAGGGCCAGCGCTTCGAGCCGCTGCCAGGTGGACGGCGCGAGCGCCGCAGCCGCATAGAACGCCAGCCGCATGCGCGACAGGACCTCGGCGGCCATCTGCTCGTCCGCCTCGAGGAAGGGCAGCAGCATGTCAAAGCCGCGCGGCACGTTGAACAGCATCGTGGGCTTCACGTCGCGCAGGTTGCGCACCGTTTTCTCGATGAGCCCGGGCACGGGCCGCCCTTCGTCGATGTAGAGCGTGCCGCCGTGGCACAGCACCATGTTCAGGTTGTGGTTGCCGCCGAAGGTGTGGCTCCAGGGCAGCCAGTCCACCAGCACCGGTTTTTCGCGGGTCAGGAAGGGCCAGGTCTGGGCCATCATCTGCTGGTTGGCGCAGAGCATGCGGTGGGTGTTGATGACCACCTTGGGCCGCCCGGTGGAGCCCGACGTCAGCAGGTACTTGGCGTGGCCATCGGGCGCGATGGCGTCGAACGCCTGGCGGACGGCCGGCGTCTCCACCCCCTGCAGCAGCCGCGCAAAGGGCAGCGCGCCCGACACCTCGTCGGCGTGGCGGCTGAACACCTGCAGCGCGTCCGATGCGTACCCCGCCAGGGCCGGCGCGTACGCCCGGGCGTCGGACGCGTAGACCAGCGACGGCCCGAGGGCCGCGAGCATGCTGTGCAGCCGCGCCGGGTCCCTGGAGCGCGCGTAGGCGCTGGACAGCGAGCACGAGGCCAGGCCCACATGCATGGCCGCGAGCATGAGCACCGCATGGTCCACCGCGTTGTCCGACAGGATCGCCACGGGGCGGTCGGCCGGCAGCTTCAGGTCCAGCAGCGACTGCGCCAAGGCGCCCACGGCACGGCGCAACTCGCCGTACGTCAGGCGGCGCCAGTGCTCGCCCTCGTCATCGCGCTCGGCCAGGGCCGGCGCGTCGGGCGTCTCGCGCGACCAGTGCTCCAGCCACTCGCCGATGCAGCGCGCATAGTCGCCCAGCGGCACGGGGGACTGCAGCGTGATCGAGCCGTCGTCCGCACGGGTCTGGGTGGTCAATGCCAGCGCGATCTGGGTGTCGTCGTCAAGGAATCCGGGGTGCATGGCGTGGTGTCTCTCTCTCGGTGTCGTGGTGAGGCTGGTGATGGGGAGCGCCGGGCCCATCAGGTCGGCGTGTCCAGCCCGGGGGATGCGCTCTTGGCACGCAGCAGGCCGATGAGCAGGGCATCGCGCACCTGCGCCAGCTCTGCCTGGGTGCGCCCGCCGAGCGCCTGGTCCACGCCCTCGACCACGCGGCGCTGCAGTTCGGGCGTCATGCGCGGCGCGCCCAGGTCGTCCCACCAGCCTTCGATGGGGCCGCCCAGGTGGGCCAGCAGATGGGCCATGCCGCCGTCGCCGCCGGACAGGTGCAGGTTCATGAAAGGCCCCATCAGCGCCCACCGCAGGCCGGGGCCCTGGGCGATGGCGGTGTCGATGTCGGCCACGCTGGCCACGCCTTCATTCACCAGGTGGAACGCCTCGCGCCACAGTGCGGCCTGCAGGCGGTTGGCGATGTGGCCCTGGATCTCGCGACGCACATGGATGGGGCGCTTGCCGATGGCGGTGTAGAAGGCCATCGCGGCGGCGATGGCCTCGGGCGACGTCTTCTCGCCGCCGCCCACCTCGACCAGCGGGATCATGTGCGGCGGGTTGAACGGGTGCCCGAGCACGATGCGTTCCGGCCGGGCGCACCGGGCCTGCATGGCCGACACCGACAGGCCCGACGAGCTGGACGCCACGATGGCGTGCGCCGGCGCGGCCGCGTCGATGCGGCGCATCAGGTCGGCCTTGAAGTCCACCCGCTCCGGCCCGTTCTCCTGCACGAAGTCCGCCTGCGCCAGCGCATCTTCCAGCCGCGGGTGAAAGCGCAGCCGCTCCAGGCTGGCATCGGGTGCCAGACCCTGCTGCTCCAGAGCGGGCCAGTGCCGGGCCACCGCATCGCGCAGCCGCTGCTCGGCGCCCTCCGCGGGGTCGGTCGCATCCACATCCAGCCCCTGCGCCAGAAAGTAGGCAGCCCAACTGGCGCCGATGACGCCGGTGGCCACCACGGCCACGCGCTTCACTGTCGAATCCATCGAAGATTTTCCTTGTCGTTGTTGCGCAGCGAGCCAGGGGAGAGTCAAGACCTGTTCAAGACTCTGCCGTGAACCCGATCTTCTTGACCAGCGGGCCCCAGCGCTCGAACTCCGCCTGCTGGGATGCCGCCATCTCGGCCTGCGTCGACCCCTTGGCGATCAGGCCCACGACGGCCAGGCTGTCGATCACGGCCTTTTCCTTGATGGCCTGGTTGATGGCCGCATTGGCGGCGGCCACCACGCTGGCCGGCGTGCGGGCGGGGGCATAGAAACCGAACCATTCCTCCGTCGTGAGCTCGGGGAAGCCCTGCTCTGCAAAGGTCGCCACTTCGGGAGAGAACGGCGAGCGTGCCTGGCCGGACGTGGCGATCAGCCGCAGCTTGCCCGCCTTGTGGTTGGGGATGAAGTCGCCGCTCGGGGTGACCATGGATGCGATCTGTCCGCCCACCACATCCGTCACACCGGGGATGGAGCCGCGGTATGGCACGTGCTTGAGGTCGACACCGTTGTTCAGCCCCAGCAGCGCGCCGATGAAGTGCGGCGTGGAGCCTGCAGCGGGCGAACCGTAGTTGGCCTGGCCCGGGTTGGCCTTGGCCCACGCCAGGTAGTCCTTCACGGTCTTGACCGAGGCCGGCACCAGGGGGCCCACGGCCAGGCCATGGTGCATGACCGCGCCGATGGACACGGGCACGAAGTCCTTCACCGGGTCGTAGCTGAGCTTGCTGTAGATGTGCGGGTAGATCGACGTGCACGAAAACGGCGAGAGCGTGAGCACGCTGCCATCCGCGGGCGCGCCCTTGAGCGACTCCAGCGCGATGCGGCCCCCCGCGCCGGGCTTGTTCTCCACCACGGCCGGATTGCGTGTGTAGGCCGAGCCCGCCAGCTTCTCGCCCACGCGCCGCGCGACGCTGTCGCCCGCGCTGCCGGCCGGAAAGCCGTAGAAAATCTTCACCTGCTCGATCGTCTGCGCCAGGGCGCTCCAGGGCGCCAGGGCCCCGAGCGCGGTGGCTGCGCCCACATGGTGCATGAATTGGCGGCGTGTTGGCATCATCATTTCTTGTCTCCTTTTTCTTTCTGGTTGCATGAACAGGGCTGTGGCGGAACGTATGCAGTGGCTCAGTGCGGCGCGAACTCGGGGCGGGGGCCGCCCACGCGCGGCAGGCCCATCAGCGCGCGGGCCTCGGCGGGCGTGGCGGGCTCCATGTCCAGCTCGCGGATCACGCGCACGATGCGCTCGGTGAGCTGCACGTTGGTGGCCAGCTCGCCGTGGCGAAAGTACAGGTTGTCCTCCAGCCCCACGCGCGCATGGCCGCCCAGCAGCAGCGCCGCGACATTGGCTTCGAGCTGCGAGGGGCCGATGCCGCTCACGCAGAACAGGCTGTTTTTGGGCAGCGTGTCCACCATCATCTGCAGGTGGCGCGGCGAGTACGGCATGGCGTTCTGGAAGGCGCGGTGCACGTTCATCACCAGGTTGATGAAATGCGGGCCGTCGTCGTGCCCCTCTTCGATGAGGGTGGTGGTGTCCTGCAGGATGTGGGTGGGGCTGAAGACCTCCCACTCGGGCTTGATGCCGCGCGCCTTCATGCCGGCGGCCAGCTCGCGGCCGCGGCTGAGCGGTGTGTCCATCAGGATCTCGCGGCCGTCGAAGCTCAGGTTGAGCGTGGTGGCATCCAGCGTGCACATCTCGGCGCCTGCGTCCATGCCCTTGATGCGCTCTTCCCAGGCGATCTCCCAGCGGTTGCCGGGCAGCGGCTTGACCATGTCGCCGTGCACGCCGCCGCCGGTGGAGTTGTTGATGACGATGTCGCAGCCCTTGGCGCGGATGCGGGTGTTGATGTCGCGGTAGATGTCGGCGTTGCAGGTGGCGCCGTCATCGGGCCTGCGCGCGTGGATGGCCACCACGCTGGCCCCGGCGTTCCAGCAGCGCTGCACGTCGTCGGCGATCTCGGCCGGCTGGGTGGGCAGGTGCGGGTTCTGAGACTTGTGCGCCATGCCCCCCGTGGGGGCGATGGTGACGATGACTTTGCGCTTTGTCATGGCGTGGACTGGTGGAAAATGCTAGTGCACGCATTATTTTTTTGGGCGCTTGCATACTCAGTCATTGCGATGACATTTGGACTCAGGGTATACGAGGAACCGTGCGGCCCTGCCCGTTGGAGAACGCTTCACCATGCTGGTCAAAAAGGCGCCGCCCACGGTGGCCGACCTCCTCGCCGACTCGGCCTGGTTCCCGGTGCTGGACGCCCCGGCCCAGCAGCGCGTGCTCGATGAACTGCGCGAAGTGGATGTGCCGCAAGGCAGCGCGCTGTGCAGGCGCGGCGACGTGCCCCGGCACTGGTACGGCGCGATCGAAGGTCTGCTCAAGTGGACGGTCACGTCCGACAACGGCCGCTCCGTCACGCTGGGCGGGCTGTCGGCGGGCAGCTGGTTTGGCGAGGGTACGCTGCTGCGCGGCGTGGCGCGCACGGCAGACATCATTGCGCTGCGCCCCAGCCGGGTGGCGCTGCTGCCGGTGGAGACCTTCGAATGGCTGCACGCCACACAGCGCAGCTTCGACCACTTCCTGCTGCGCCAGATCAACGAGCGCATGCACTGGTTTCTGGGCAACTTCACGGCCCACCACCTCATGGACACCGACAGCCAGGTGGCACGCGCGCTGGCCGGGCTGTTCCACCCTTTTCTGCACCCCGGCAGCGACCCGCACCTGCAGGTCTCGCAGGAGGAGATCGCCAACCTGTCGGGCGTGTCGCGCCAGCGCTGCAACGCCGCCCTGAAGCGCCTGGAGGCCGAGGGCGTGCTGCAGATCGAATACGGCGGCATCACCGTGGTGGACCTCGGCAGCCTGCGCCGGCGGCTCGACTAGCCGTCCGCGCGCATCACACGCCCAGCAGCTGCTCCAGCGCCGCGGGCGCTGCCCGCAGGTCGGCCGACGGCGCGGCCAGCACGATGCGGCCCTTCTCCATCACCAGGGCCTGGTCGGTGTGCGAGAGCACCCGCCGCCAGTCGCGGTCCACGATCAGCGTGGCGATGCCGGTGGCCCGGATCTCGGAGATCACGCGCCAGATCTCGGTCACGATGAGCGGGGCCAGGCCCTCGGTGGCTTCGTCCAGGATCAACAGGCGCGGGTTGGTCATCAGCGCGCGGCCGATGGACAGCATCTGCTGCTCGCCGCCGGACAGTTGCTGCCCGCCGTGCGAGAGCCGCTCCGACAACCGAGGGAAGGTGGCCATCACGCGGTCGAAGGTCCAGGCGCGGCTGCCGTCCAGGCCCGCCCGCTGGCTCATGACCAGGTTCTCGCGCACCGACAGGTTGGGGAAGATGCCGCGCCCCTCGGGCACGTAGCCAATGCCCAGGCGCGCCATCTTTTCGGGGGGCCAGCCGGTGACGGTGCGGCCGTCCATCTGCACCTGGCCTTCGGGCGGGCGCAGGTAGCCCATCAGGGAGCGGATGAGCGTGGTCTTGCCCATGCCGTTGCGCCCCAGCAGGCCCACCGACGTGGCGGCGGGCACCTGCGCATCCACGCCGCGCAGCACATGGCTGTCGCCATAGCGGGCGTGCAGCCCGACCACATTCAGCATGGTGCGTTCCTTGTCAGGGGGGTGGTCATCACATCAATGCCCTTCTCCGAGGTAGGCGGTGCGCACCTCGGGGTTGTTGCGGATCTCTGCCGGGCCGCCGCTGGCGATGACCGTGCCGTTGACCATGACGGTGATGCGGTCGGCGATGCGGAACACGGCGTCCATGTCGTGCTCGACCAACAGGATGGCGTGGTGCGGTTTCAGGTCGGCCAGCAGCGCCAGCATGCGCTCGGTCTCCTCCGCGCCCATGCCGGCAAGCGGCTCGTCCAGCAGCAGCACGCGCGGCCGGGTGGCGATGCACATGGCCACCTCGAGCTGGCGCTTGGCGCCGTGGCTCAGCGCACCGGCGGTGCGCCGTGCGTCTGCCGCAAGCCCGGCCGCCTGCAGCGCCGCCGCGGCGGTGGCATTGCTGTCGGCGCAGTGGCGCGCCGCCTGCCACAAGGCCCAGGGCCGGGGCGTGGCGGCCTGCGCGGCCAGGCGGCAGTTCTCGTGCACGGTGAACTCCGGGAAGATCGTGGTGCGCTGGTAGCTGCGCCCGACGCCCGCCAGCGCGCGGCGCGCCTGCGACTGGCGGGTGATGTCCTGCCCGCCCAGGGTGATGCGCCCCTCGGACGCTTCGATCTCGCCCGACAGCATGTTGATCAGGGTGGACTTGCCCGCGCCGTTGGTGCCGATGACCGCGTGGACCTCGCCTTGGCGCAGGTCGAGCGTGACGGCATTCACCGCCACCAGGCCACCGAACCGGCGCGTGAGCCCTTGCACGGACAGCAGGGGTTGAGCGCTCATGCCTTTCCGCCCTTTCCGATGGGTTGTCCCAAACGCTGCGCCAGGCCCATAAGCCCCTGCGGCAGCACCGCGACGAACACGATGATGGTCAGGCCCAGGGTGAGCTGCCAGTGGTCTGCCAACGGCCCCATGAGGGCGTGGGTGGACAGCAGCTCCTTGAGCAGCGTGAACACCACCGCCCCGATCACCGCGCCGCGCAGATGCCCCATGCCCCCGAGGATGACCATGAGCAGCACGTCGCCCGAGGTGTGCCAGGACAGCAGCTCCGGGTTCACCACGCCATCGCGCACGGCCAGCAGGGAGCCCGCGAGCCCCGCCAGCGCCCCTGCCATCACGAAGGCCGCCAGCTTGTAGCCATAGGTGGCGAACCCCGCGGCGCGCATGCGCTGCTCGTTCACCCGGATGCCCGCCAGCGCCGCCCCGAAGCGCGATCTGCGCACCAGCGCCAGCAGGCCGTAGGTGCCCGCCAATGCCGCCAGCACCAGGTAAAAAAGAGCGTGGCGCGACTCCAGGCTGAGGCCGCCAAGCGTGGGCCGCACGTCCAGGTAGATGCCGTCGCTGCCGCCGCCCACCTTGGTGTCGTGGAACACGAAGAACGCCATCTGCGCAAAGGCCAGGGTGACCATGATGAAGTACACCCCGCGGGTGCGCAGGCTCAGGGCGCCCACGCACAGCGCGTACAGCGCAGCCGCCCCCATGGCGCCCAGCATCAGCACGATGAGGTTGCCGCCCTCCGCCCCCGAGCCCAGCACGGTGGCATAGGCGCCGATGCCGTAGAAGGCCGCATGCCCCAGGCTCACCAGCCCCGTCATGCCCACCAGCAGTTCCAGGCTGAGCGCGAAGATCGACAGGATCATGACCTTGACCAGCAGGTCGGCCCAGTAGGGGCCCAGCAGCGGCCCGGCGATGGCGGCGGCCATGGCCACGGCGGCGGGCAGCAGTGCGCGCATGCGCCAGCCGCCGCGCGGCGCAGTGGCGGTGTCAGCAGGCGCGGCGGCGGTGGTGGGGTGCACGGCGCTCATGCCTTGCGCCCCATCAGGCCTTCCGGCCGCCAGATCAGGATGCCCGCCATCAGCAGGTACACGCCCATGCCGCTGATCTCCGCGAAGAACACCTTGCCGAAGGTATCGACAAACCCCACCAGCAGCGACGCCACCAGCGCCCCGGTGATGGAGCCGATGCCCCCGATGACCACCACCACGAAGCAGATGATGAGCACGCTGGCGCCCATGTTGGGGTACACCGAGGACATGGGCGCGGCGATCATCCCGGCCAGCGCCGCCAGCGCCACGCCCGCCGCGAAGACGATGCGGTACAGCCGCCGGATGTCGATGCCCAGGCCGCGCACCATGTCGCGGTTGCTGGCGCCAGCGCGCACCATCATGCCCAGGCGGGTGCGGTTGACCACCCAGTACAGCCCCACGGCCAGCACGATGCAGGCCGCCGACGCGAAAAGGCGGTACCACGGGTAGCTCATGAGTTCGCCCAGCGCGAAGCTGCCATCGAGCCACGCAGGCGCCTTGACGCCGTGCACGTCGTTGCCCACCAGCAGCGAGCGCAGTTCCTCGAACACGAGGATGAGCCCGTAGGTCATCAGCACCTGCTGCAGGTGGTCGCGCTGGTACAGGTAGCTGAAGAACGCCCACTCCAGCAGGTAGCCCAGCACCGCCGCCAGCGCGATGCCCGCGAGCAGCATGACGAGGAACTGGTCGCCGAACAGCGGCGACAGCGCGAACGCCATGTAGGCGCCGATCATGTAGAAGCTGCCGTGCGCGAGATTGATCACGCCCATGATGCCGAAGATCAGCGTCAGCCCGGATGCCACCAGAAACAGCAGCAGCCCGTACTGGACCGAGTTCAGGCACTGGACCAGGAAGGTGCCGATGTCCATGGAAGGTGTGTCCTGTGTTGACGGAGACGGTCAGCCAGCCGTTTACAGCTTGCAGCCGCGCGCGGGGTCGGCCAGCGCCTTGGCGGCCACGCCGACGACCTTGTTCTCCTTGCCGTCCACCTTGCGCAGGTAGATGTCCTGCACGGGGTTGTGGGCGCGGCTCATGGTGAAGGGGCCGCGCGGGCTGTCGATGGTGGCTTTCTGCACGGCGGCGGCGAAATCGGCCTTCTTCGCGATGTCGCCCTTCACGGCCTTCAGGCCCGTGGCCAGGATCTGGGCGGCGTCGTAGCCCTGCACCGCGTACACGTCGGGCTGCAGCTTGAAGGACTTGGCGTAGGCGGTGCGGAACGCGTTGTCGCGCGGGGTATTCAGGCCGTCGGCGTAGTGCAGGGTGGTGAGCAGGCCCTGCGCGGCATCGCCCTGCGCCTCCAGCGTGCCGTCGGTCAGAAAGCCCGAGCCGTACAGCGGCGTGACCTTGTTCAGCCCGGCGGCCGCGTAGTCCTTGACGAACTTGACCGCGCCGCCGCCCGCGAAGAATGCGAACACCACGTCGGGCTTGGTGGCCGCGATCTCGGTGAGCAGCGCCTGGAACTCCACGTTCGGGAACGGCACGGTGAGCTGCTTGACGACCTTGCCGCCTTCCTTTTCAAAGCCTTCCTTGAAGGCCTCGGTCATCTCGTCGCCGGCGGCGTACTTCCAGGTGATGGTGACGGCGGTCTTTTTCTTCTCCTGCTTCGCGGCCACGGTGCCCATGCCGTAGGACGACTGCCAGTTGGAGAACGACGAGCGGAAGATGTTCTGCGCGCACAGCGCACCCGTGACCGCGTCCGCACCCGCGTTGGGCACGATGAGCAGGGTGCCACTTTGCTTGGCGGCGCGCGCCATCGCCGTGGCGACACCCGAATGCACGGTGCCGACGATCACATCCACGCCGTCGCGCTTGATGAGCTTGTTGACGTTGTCGGTGGCCTTGGCCGGGTCGGACTCGTCATCGACCTTGAAGAACTCGATCTCGCGGCCCGCGAGCTTGCCGCCCTGCTCGGCCACGTGCAGCCGAAAGCCGTTCTCGATGGCAACGCCCAGCGCGCTGAAGGTGCCGCTGAATGGCAGCATGAGACCCACCTTGAGCTTGTCGGTGGTCTGGGCCGTGCCTGCGGTGGCGCCGCAGACCAGTGCCAGCGCTGCGAATGCCGTGCGTGCGTAGCGAGATGTCATGGTTGTCTCCTGGATGTTGTCGTGATGAACGCCACCGTCTCGGCGATCACGTCGCCGGGCCGGTCACGGTGGGGGGAATGCGCGCAGGCGGGCAGCTCCAGCAGGCGGGTGCCCGGCACGCGCTCGGCAATGCCGCGGATCTGCGCCAGCGTTCCGTATTCGTCGTCAAGACCCTGCACGGCCAGCACGGGCGCGCGCACGGCGGCGATGTCGGCCACGATGCTCCAGCCGCGAAAGGCGGGGTCGAGCCAGATGCGGTTCCAGCCCCAGAAGGCCGAATCGGGGTCGTCGTGGTAGCGGGCCAGCTTGCCCGGCAGGTCGGTGGTCTCGTAGGCGGCACGCGCCTGTTCGATGTTGGCGATGGTCACGTCCTCGACGAAGATGTGCGGCGCCAGCAGCACCAGGCCCGCCACGCGATCCGGAAAGCGGGCGGCGTACAGCAGCGCGATGGAGGCGCCGTCGCTGTGGCCGAACAGCCAGGGCGCTTCGCTCACGCCCAGCGCCTGCAGCAGCGCGGGCAACACCTCCTCGGCCTGCCGGTGCATGAAGTCCACGCCCCAGCGTTCATCGGCCGCGCGCGGCGTGGAACGGCCGTAGCCGGGGCGGGAGAACACCAGGCCCCGAAAGCCGCCGTCCGCGCACAGCCGCTGCGGGAAGTCCTTCCACATCGCCAGCGAGCCCAGCCCTTCGTGCAGAAAGACCACCAGCGGCGCCTGCGTGCGCTCGGGCGCTATCCACTGGTACTCGACCTGCACGGCCTGCCCCCGCCAGGAGATGCTGGCCAAAGACGCCGGGCCGCCGGAGCTGGCCGTGGCGCTCATGCCCGGGCCTCCTGCTCGCGCAGGCGAAAGCGCTGGATCTTGCCGGTGGCTGTCTTGGGCAGCTCGGGCACGAACTCGATGAAGCGCGGGTACTTGTAGGGCGCCAGGCGGTCCTTGACGAAAGCCTTGAGCTCCTCTTCCGTCGCGCCCTGGCCGTCCTTGAGCACGACGAAGGCCTTGGTCTTGGTCAGGCCGTCGCCATCCTGCTTGCCGATCACGGCCACCTCCAGCACGGCGGCGTGCTGCATCAGCGTGGCCTCGACCTCGAAGGGCGACACGTAGATGCCGCTGACCTTGAGCATGTCGTCGCTGCGCCCGGCGTAGGTGTAGTAGCCGTCCGCATCGCGCACGTACTTGTCGCCGCTCTTGGTCCAGCCGCCCTGGAAGGTGTCGCGCGTCTTGTCGCGGTTGTTCCAGTACATCAGCGCGGCGCTGGGGCCCTGGATGTAGAGGTCGCCCACCTCGCCGTCCGCCACGGGGCGGCCGTCCTCGCCGCGCAGCTCGACCTCGTAGCCCGGCACGGGCTTGCCCGTGGTGCCGTAGCGGATGTCGCCCGGGCGGTTGGACAGGAAGATGTGCAGCATCTCGGTGGAGCCGATGCCGTCGATGATGTCGCAGCCGAAATGCGCCTTGAAGCGCTGGGCGATCTCGGCGGGCAGCGCCTCGCCGGCGGACGAGCACATGCGCAGCGCCACCTGGGCGCGCGCCGGCAGCCGGGGCGATGCGAGCATGCCCGCAAAGCCGGTGGGCGCACCGAAGAACACGGTGGGCCGGTGGTCCACCCAGCGCTGAAAGGTGGCATCGGGCGTGGGCCGCTCGGCCATCAGCACCACGGTGGCGCCCACCGACAGCGGGAAGGTCAGCGCATTGCCCAGCCCGTAGGCGAAGTAGAGCTTGGCGGCCGAGAAACACACATCGTCGCGCGTGAGGCCCAGCACGGGCTTGCCGTACAGCTCGGCCGTCCACCAGAGATTGCCATGGGTATGCACCGTGCCCTTGGGCTTGCCGGTGGAGCCCGACGAGTACAGCCAGAAGCCCGGGTCGTCGGGCCCGGTGGCTGCGGGCGCTGGCAGGCGCTGGGCGCTGGCAATGGCCTCGTCCAGGCCCACGGCGCCGGCTGGGAGTGCCTGCGTGGGCTGCGACACCCACAGCGCCGACACCTCATGGCCACCGCGCGCCATCGCGTCTTGCAGCACGGGCAGCAACGCGCCCGACACCAGCACGGCCTGCGCGCGGCTGTGGCCCAGCATGTAGGCGTAGTCGTCCGCCGTGAGCAGCGTGTTCACCGCCACGGGCACCACGCCGGCGTACAGGCAGCCCAGAAAGCACACGGGCCAGTCGCTGGTGTCGTGCATGAGCATCAGCACCCGCTCTTCGCGCCGCAGGCCGGCATCCACCAGCACACCGGCCAGGCGCCGGGCGCGGTCCTGCAGGTCGCCGTAGCTCAGCATGCCGCGGTCGTCGATGTAGGCCGTGCGCTGCGCGTGGTCGCGGTTCAGGTCGAACAGGTGCTGTGCAAAGTTGAAACGCTCTGGCAGGGTGGTCATGGCGATGTCTCCGTGGTTCGCTGGCGTTTTTCTGGTGGTGCGTGCTGGCTGGCGGCTGCTGTGGTCTGCGCCTGGGCGGTCAGAGGCCGAGCGCGGCCAGCACACCGGGGCTGGCCTGCACGGCGCTGCGCTGGTGGTAGAAGCCCAGCGCCCGCAGGCCTCCCAGCTCTGCCCCGCCGCCCGCACGCCCCGGGCCGCCGTGCAGCGACATGGGCATCACGTTGCCGTGGCCGGTGTGGGCCTGGGCGACGTCGGGCGTCACCACGTGCACGCGGCCATGGCTGGCTGCGAGCTGCACGGCGGCATGCCCCAGCGCGGCCTCGTCGGCCCCGTACAGCGATGCCACCAGCGACCCCTGGCCGCGCTGTGCCAGCGCCACAGCGTGGTCCACATCGCGGTAGGGCACCAGCGTGGCCACGGGGCCGAACACCTCGACCTCGTGCACCACGGCCGCCGCATCGGCGTCGTGCACACCCAGCAGCACCGGGCCGATGCAGGCGGCCACGGCGGGGTCGGCATCCACCAGCGGCTGGTGGCGGCCGTCGTGCAGGATGTCGGCGTGGGCGCACAGCTGCGCAAGCCCTTCGCGCACGGCGTGCAGTTGGGCAGTGCTGACGAGCGAGCCCATGCGCACGCCGTCGTTGCGGGGGTTGCCCACCGTCACGCCCGCGAGCTTAGCGCCGATGGCCTCGGCCGCAGCGCCGTACACGCCTGCCGGCACCAGGATGCGGCGGATGGCGGTGCATTTCTGGCCCGACTTGACGGTCATCTCGCGCACCACTTCGCGCACCAGCAGGTTGAAGGCGTCGCTGCCGGGCGCCGCATCGGGCAGCAGCAAGGCGCTGTTGAGGCTGTCGGCCTCGATGTTGGCGCGCACCGAGCGCTGGGCCACCGCAGGGTGCGCGCGGATGATGCCGGCCGTGTCCGCCGAGCCGGTGAACGAGACCACGTCGAACGGCCCGAGCTGGTCCATGAGCCCGGCCGAGCTGCCTGCGATGACCGACAGCGCGCCCGCCGGCAGCACGCCCGCATCGACCACATCGCGCACCATGCGCTGCGTGAGCCAGGCCGTGGACGTGGCGGGCTTGACGATCACCGGCACGCCGGAGAGCAGCGCGGGCGCCGCCTTTTCCCACAGCCCCCAGGCCGGGAAGTTGAAGGCATTGATGAACAACGCCACGCCGCGCGTGGGCACCTGCAGGTGCTGCGACAGGAACACGGGCTCCTTGCCGAGCCGGGCGGCATCGCCATCGCGCAGCACGCGCACATCGCCCAGCGCGTCGCCCCATTTGGCGTACTGGCCCAGCGTGAAGATGCCGCCGTCGATGTCCACGGCGGAGTCGTTCTTCACCGTGCCGGCGTTGGCCGTGGCGATCTCGTAGTAGGCGTCGCGGTGGGTTTGCAGTACCTTGACCACGGCGCCCAGGAGAGCGGCGCGCTGCCGGTAGGTCAACGCACGCAAGGCCGAGCCGCCCTGCTCGCGGGCGAACCGGAAGGCCTCGGGCAGGTCGAGCCCGGTGGCATCCACGCGCACCAGGTCATGGCCCAGCACCGGGTCCTTGAGCACGGCGCCCGGGCCGTGGCCGGTCTGCCAGCGTCCGGCGGCGTAGTTGGGGAGCAGTTCGGTCATACAGATAGAGAGATAGGCAGAAAAAAGCGGGTTATCGGTCATCAGCGCGCGGCGCACGAAATGGGCATGGTCCCGGCCAGCGTCGCCGTGCGAGGGCCGCCATGCCGCGCAGGCGGCATTCCGCTTGCGTGCACCGGGGGCGTCCCCCTCCCAGATTGCGGAGCAATATGAGAGAGGGGGAAGGCGCGAAGCGACTCAGGGGGGTGTTTCACTTGCTGAACTGGATTTGCCCTTCGGGCAGCAGGTAGAGCACCAGCGAGCGGCCCTGCGCCACGGTGGGGCGGTGGGCACTGCCGGGCGGGTACACGCACCAGCCGGCGGGATGCCCGTCGAAGGTGGCGTCGCCCTCCAGCGGCATGATCAGGTCGATCTCGCCCAGCGGATGGGTATGGTGCGGGCCGGCGATGTCCTGCATGTCCACCACATCCACCGAGAAGCGGCGCAGCGCGTCGTCTGCCTTGAAGACGCGGCCGTAGCGGATGCCGCCGCCCTCGCGCTCGCAGAGCCAGCCCTGCGCCACGCCGGCCAGGCACCCCGCCTTGAGCTGCTGGTAGGCCGCGCTGGCGGGCCCGTGGGTCTGGTTGAGCCAGGCCTGCAGGTCGCCGTCCAGGGCACGGCCCGCGATCTGGCCCGTCAATGCGGACAGGGCTTCATGAAATGCTGCTTTATCGGACATGGCGACTCGTGGGTGGCTGGGACAATGGAGTGCAGCGTGCACAAGGCTTGATATGTGTTCTTGTGGGATGGAGCAATGTGCAGTATCTTGCCTGCACACGAACAATAGTTAATGCTTGATGCAGTGTCAAGCACTATAGTGCATGTATGGTGTTTTCCCCTAGCGGCGGCCGAACGCCTTCAAAAGCGTTTGAAGCCCGGGGCACGCACCGCAAAATGCCACGCCGCAGCCGACGTGAACGAGGATGGACATGAACGAACAAGAAGACACAGTCACCCTGCCACCTTTCGCTGGCGGCGGCACGGCTGCGCCCACCGAAGAGGCCCGCAACCCCCTGCTCGCCGCCCTCGGCGAACGCGTTCGCAACCTGCGGGCGCAGCGCGGGCTCACGCGCAAGGCGGTGGCCATGGCGGCCGATGTGTCGGAGCGGCACCTTGCCAACCTGGAGTACGGCACGGGCAACGCGTCCATCCTGGTGCTGCAGCAGGTGGCGGGCGCGCTGCATTGCTCGCTGGCCGAGCTGGTGGGCGACTTCACCACCCGTTCGCCCGAATGGCTGCTGATCCGCGAACTGCTGGAGCACCGCAGCGAACCCGAACTGCGCCGCGCGCGGCTGGCGCTGCATGAGCTGCTGAGCAGCGGCGCGAGCGACACGGCGCGCCACCGGCGCATCGCGCTCGTGGGGCTGCGGGGCGCGGGCAAGTCCACGCTGGGGCCTTTGCTGGCACGCGACCTGGACGTGCCGTTCATCGAGCTGAGCCGCGAGATCGAAACCCTGGCGGGCTGCAGCGTGCGCGAGATCCACGACCTGTACGGCACCACCGCCTACCGCCGCTACGAGCGCCGCGCGCTCGAAGAGATCGTGCAGATCCACAGCGAGGTGGTGATCGCCACCCCCGGCGGCATCGTCTCGGACCCCGCCACCTTCAACGAACTGCTCGCGCACTGCACCACCGTGTGGCTGCGCGCCGCCCCCGAGGAGCACATGGGCCGCGTGCTGGCCCAGGGCGACATGCGCCCCATGGCCACGAGCAAGGAAGCCATGGACGACCTGCGCCGCATCCTGGAAGGCCGGGCCGCCTTCTATTCCAAGGCCGATCTCACCATCGACACCTCGGGGCAGAACCTCGAGGAAAGCCTGCGGCAGCTGCGCGCCGGGGTGCGCAAGCTGATGACCCACCCGCCGCACTGACACCCCGGCGCCCCCGCGCGCCATAAATCCAGCAAAAAACCGCGGCATGCATTGACTCGCTCGCAAACATGCATCATGATGCACATCAGTCGATTGATTTATGCATTATTATTCCTGTTCGCAGTTTTTGACGGAGACGCCCCATGACCGCCCAGACCACCGCACCCTCCCGCGTTGACTACCGCACCGATCCCACGCAGTACCGCCACTGGAAACTGGCGGTCGAGGGTCCGTTGGCCCGCCTGTCGCTCGACATCGCCGAAGACGGCGGCATCCGCCCCGGCTACAAGCTCAAGCTCAACAGCTACGACCTGGGCGTGGACATCGAGCTCAACGACGCGCTCAACCGCGTGCGCTTCGAGCACCCGGGCGTGCGCACCGTCATCGTCACCAGCGGCAAGGACCGCATCTTCTGCTCCGGCGCCAACATCTTCATGCTGGGCGTCTCCAGCCACGCCTGGAAGGTGAACTTCTGCAAGTTCACCAACGAGACGCGCAACGGCATCGAGGATTCGTCGAAGCACTCCGGCCTGAAGTTCCTCGCCGCGGTCAACGGTGCCTGCGCGGGCGGCGGCTACGAACTGGCCCTGGCGTGCGACGAGATCCTGCTGGTGGACGACCGCTCTTCCTCGGTGTCGCTGCCCGAAGTGCCGTTGCTGGGCGTCCTGCCCGGCACCGGGGGCCTGACCCGCGTGACCGACAAGCGCCATGTGCGCCACGACCTGGCAGACATCTTCTGCACCAGCGTCGAAGGCGTGCGCGGCCAGCGCGCGGTGGACTGGCGCCTGGTGGATGCGGTGGCCAAACCTGCCCAGTTCGCCGCCGCCGTGCAGGCGCGCGCCACCGAGCTGGCCGCCGGCAGCGACCGCCCGGTCGGCGCCCAGGGCGTGGCCCTGACCCGCCTGGAGCGCGAGGACGGCGCGGACAGCCTGCGCTATTCGCATGTCGAGGTGCAGATCGACCGCGCCAGGCGCACGGCCACCCTCACGCTGAAGGCGCCCACCGGCGCACAGCCCGCCGACATCGCGGCCATCGAGGCCACTGGGGCCGCCTGGTGGCCGCTGGCCCTGGCGCGCGAGCTCGACGACGCCATCCTCAACCTGCGCACCAACGAGCTCGACATCGGCACCTGGCTGCTCAAGACCGAGGGCGACGCGCAGGCCGTGCTCGCCTCCGACGCGGTGATGCTGGCCCACAAGGACCACTGGCTGGTGCGCGAGACCATCGGCGCGCTGCGCCGCGCGCTGGCACGGCTGGACGTGTCCTCGCGCACCCTGTTCGCGGTGGTGCAGGAGGGCTCGTGCTTCGCCGGCACGCTGGCCGAGCTGGCCTTCGCGGCCGACCGCACCTACATGCTGGCCCTGCCCGACGACGCCGGGCGCGCGCCGAAGCTCGTGCTCAACGAATTCAACTTCGGCTTCTTCCCCATGGTGAACGACCAGAGCCGCCTGCAGCGCCGCTTCTATGAAGAGGCCGCGCCGCTCGACGCCGCGCGCGCCGCGGCTGGCAAGCCGCTCGACGCCGACGAGGCCCTGGCCCTGGGCCTGGTCACCGCCGCGCCCGACGACATCGACTGGGACGACGAACTGCGCATGGCCATCGAGGAGCGCGCCGCCATGTCGCCCGACGCCCTGACCGGGCTGGAGGCCAACCTGCGCTTTGCCAGCAAGGAGAACATGGCCACGCGCATCTTCGGCCGGCTCACGGCCTGGCAGAACTGGATCTTCAACCGCCCCAACGCCGTCGGCGAAAAGGGCGCGCTGAAGGTCTACGGCACCGGCGAAAAGGCCGGCTTCGACTTGAACCGCGTTTGAATCCGCAGCCCTCCGCACAACCCAAGGAACAACGATGAGCACGATCAACTACAGCGAGAAGATCCCCAACAACGTCAACCTCGGCGAAGACCGCACGCTGCAGCGCGCGCTCGAAGGCTGGCAGCCCAACTTCATCAACTGGTGGGACGACGTGGGCCCCGAAGGCTCGACCAACCACGAGGTCTACCTGCGCACCGCCGTGAGCGTGGACCCGCAGGGCTGGGCCCAGTTCGGCCACGTGAAGATGCGCGACTACCGCTGGGGCATCTTCCTGAACCCGGGCGACGCCAACCGCGAGATCCACTTCGGCGACCACAAGGGCGAGAAGGCCTGGCAGGACGTGCCCGGCGAGCACCGCGCCAACCTGCGCCGCATCATCGTCACGCAGGGCGACACCGAGCCAGCGAGCGTGGAGCAGCAGCGCCACCTGGGCCTGACGGCGCCTTCGATGTACGACCTGCGCAACCTGTTCCAGATCAATGTGGAAGAGGGCCGCCACCTCTGGGCCATGGTCTACCTGCTGCACAAGCACTTCGGCCGCGACGGCCGCGAGGAGGCCGAGGCACTGCTGCAGCGCACCTCGGGCGACGTGGACAACCCGCGCATCCTGGGCGCCTTCAACGAGAAGACGCCCGACTGGCTGGCGTTCTTCATGTTCACCTACTTCACCGACCGCGACGGCAAGTTCCAGCTCTCGGCCCTGGCCGAAAGCGCCTTCGACCCGCTGGCACGCACCACCAAGTTCATGCTGACCGAAGAGGCCCACCACATGTTCGTGGGCGAATCCGGCGTCTCGCGCGTGCTGGCGCGCACCGCGCAGGTGATGAACGAGCTGAAAACCGACGACCCGGCCAAGGTGCGCGCCGCCGGTGCCATCGACCTGGGCACGGTGCAGCGCTACCTGAACTTCCACTACAGCGTGACCATCGACCTGTTCGGCGCCGACCAGTCGAGCAACGCGGCCATCTTCTACAGCTCGGGCCTCAAGGGCCGCTACGAAGAAGGCAAGCGCACGGACGACCACATCCTCAAGGGCCAGACCTACAAGGTGCTGGAGGTCAAGGACGGCCAGCTGCTGGAGAAGGACGTGCCCATGCTCAACGCCTTGAACGAGGTGCTGCGCGACGACTTCATCAAGGACTCGATGGCGGGCGTGGGCCGCTGGAACAAGGTGCTGGAAAAGGCCGGGATTCCCACGCGCCTGTCGGTGCCGCACAAGGCGTTCAACCGCCAGATCGGTGCGCTGGCGGGCATCAAGATGTCGCCCGACGGCCGCGTGGTGAACGAGGTCGAATGGGCCGCGAAGCGCGATGAATGGCTGCCGAGCGCCGAAGACTTCGCTTTCGTGGCATCGTTGATGGGCCGCGTGGTCGAGCCGGGCAAGTTCGCCGGCTGGATCGCGCCCCCGGTGATGGGCATCAACCGCCAGCCTATCGATTTCGAGTACGTCCGGTTCAATTGAGTCCCTGAGCCGCTGCCGGGAGACTTGCTGGAAGAAAAATATGGACACCACCACGCTGATCGACAACGGCATCTTGAAGCAGCACCTGATCGACCCCGAGATCTGCATCCGCTGCAACACCTGCGAGGCGACCTGCCCGGTGGGCGCCATCACGCACGACGACAACAATTACGTCGTGCGGGCCGACGTGTGCAACGGCTGCATGGCCTGCATCTCGCCCTGCCCCACGGGTTCCATCGACAACTGGCGCACCATGCCGGTGGCGCGCGCGTACACGATCGAAGAACAGCTCACCTGGGAGGCGCTGCCGCCAGAACTGGCGCCCGATGTGCTGGCCGCCGAAGGCGCAGCGCCCTCGGCCATGGACACCGCACTGGCGTCGTCCGCACCGGCCGCACCCGTGGAGCCGGGCACGCAGGCCTTCCGTTCCGCCCAGTACGGCGCCGCCGTGCCGCCCTGGTCGGCCGCGCACCCCTACACCAACCTGTTCCCGCCCAAGAGCCCCACCACGGCAACGGTGGTGGGCAACTTCAACTGCACCGAAGCAGGCTTTGAAAGCGAGACGCACCACGTCGTGCTCGACTTCGGCAGCATGCCGTTCCCGGTGCTGGAGGGGCAGTCCATCGGCATCGTCCCGCCGGGCACCGACGTGCTGGGCAAGGCGCACCATGCGCGCCAATACTCCATCGCCAGCCCGCGCAACGGCGAGCGGCCCGGCTACAACAACCTGGCGCTCACCGTGAAGCGCGTGACCACCGACCACGACGGCAACGCCGTGCGCGGCGTGGCCTCCAACTACGTGTGCGACCTGAAGGTGGGCGACAAGGTGCAGGTGGTGGGGCCGTTCGGCAGCTCGTTCCTGATGCCCAACCACCCCCGTTCGCACATCGTGATGATCTGCACCGGCACGGGCAGCGCGCCCATGCGCGCGATGACCGAATGGCGCCGCCGCCTGCGCAGCAGCGGCAAGTTCGAGGGCGGCAAGCTGCTGCTGTTCTTCGGCGCGCGCACCCAGCAGGAGCTGCCCTACTTCGGCCCGCTGCAAAGCCTGCCCAAGGACTTCATCGACATCAACCTCGCGTTCTCGCGCACGGCCGGGCAGCCCCGGCGCTACGTACAGGACCTGATGCGCGAGCGCGCCGCCGACCTGGCCGCGCTGCTGCGCGACGGGAACACCCACTTCTATGTCTGCGGCCTCAAGAGCATGGAAGAAGGCGTGGTGATGGCGCTGCGCGACATCGCCCGCGACAGCGGCCTGGAGTGGGAACAGGTGGGCGCAGTGCTCCAGCGCGAAGGACGGCTGCACCTGGAAACCTACTGACGGCAGGCCTGGCGCGGTCCCCTGCGGAGCGAGGGCCGCCGCCGAGTTTTCATTGAAAACAGGCTTCAGCGCTTGATACACAAGCGCCATAAGCTATATATTTAATAGCAATTCATCTATTGCCGGCGCTCCGCACGCCCCTAGGCCCGCTGGCCGCACTCGCCCCCTGCGGCCGTGCAGCGGCCGCTCGGCCCCGCGCCAGCCGCGTCCCCGCCACCCGCTCGCCTGCGCGCTGCCACATGCGCGTGGCCTGACGCCGCCGCATGGAAAAAAACCGACCCGCCTATAGGACGGAACCTACAGAAATCGCTGCCGCAGATTTTCAAAATGAATTCACACACGGCCTTCGTGTGCATTTTTTTGATCATCAGGAGATATTCCATGCCCAACAACAACCCCCAAGGCCACAACCAATACACCGACGACAGCGACTCCCAGCGCAAGAGTTCGGGCAACCGCCAGGCGGAGCAGAGCACCGGCGCTTCCGGCAGCCGCCAGCAGGGGCAGAACGAGCGCCCGGGCTCCGGCGGCAACCAGGGAAGCCGCGAGCAGCAAGGCGACTCTTCCCGCCGCTCTTCCCAGAACCAGCGCTGAGCCGGCCTTCTGGCACCGGCAGGCATTTCCTCGCAACCCTGGCTGACCAGCCAGCAACCATGAACGGACCAACACACCAGGAGAATTGAAAATGGGTTATCGAGACAGTGATGACAGCGGCTTTTCCCGCCATGGCATGGGTCGGGACCACGACGAAGGGCGGTATGCCGAACGCGCCCACCGCGGCAGCATGGACCGCGATGACCAGCGCCCGGGCTACGCCCCCGAGCTGGATGACCGGTACGGCCAGTACGGCATGGTGCGCAACGACTACCGTGGCAACGCTGGCCTGGGCCTGCCGCCGCGCGAGGGCCGTGACCGTTTTTCCTCGCCGGACCGGTTCCAGGGAGGCGGCGGCTACCGCAACGATGGCCGGGAGATGTACCACCCGCCGAACAGCCGCTTCGACAGCGACTACCGGGACTACCAGGACCAGGACCGCGCGGGCTATGCCCGAGGGGGTGGGCACTGGGGCAGCGACGATGAGCTGCGCGGGCCCTCCCAGGGCCGCCAGGGTCACCACGACCCCGACTACCAGCAATGGCGGCAGGAACAGCTGCGCCTGCTGGACGAGGACTACCAGTCGTGGCGCAAGGAGCGCTACGAGAAGTTTTCCGACGACTTCAATACCTGGCGCACTTCGCGCAACCAGCAGTCCCCCTCCAAGAGCCAGGCCGGTGCCACGGGCAGCAGCAGCACCAGCAATCCCGGCGCCACATCCGGCAAATCCAAGGACGCAGGCTGACGGCGGCGCCGCTCCTTGAGGAAGGCCGGCGGGCGCACGTTCGCCGGTGACCCGGCCCGTGGCGCGGCGCCCCTGCCTCCCTGGCCGCCCCTCCCCCGCGCGGGAGTGGGCGGCTTATTCCTGCCCGCGTGGAACGGGTCGGGCTTCCCCTGGCGTTCCCGGCTGGCGCGCTCCGCGCCGCAGTTGCTCATTCGTCCTACAAAAGGCCCGGCGGTCCAAAAATACGATGGCGGCATCCCCCTGGCGATGGCGCCGCCGGCCCCTCTCGCCGTTTCCGAGAGCAAAGGAATCCGCATGACCGCCTTGTCCGCATACGGTGACGCTCTCCGCCCCTCGCCCTCCAGATCATCCGCCCAGACAGAAATCGTCATGCCGTTCACGCAGGGCATCAAGGGGCACTCGAGCGTGCACGAACACGTGACGCGCGAGCAGATCGCCCGCCATGTCGCCGCGCTCAAGGGCTGCCCCTTCATGGAAGAGGTACCCCAGCCCTTGTGGACCCGCCGCACCTACCTCGTGCCCAGCGACACCCTCGTGGCGTCCACGGCGCAGCGCCTGGGCCTGTTGGGAGAAGACGACCTGTTCGGCGGCGTGGTGCCCCATGCCTTCGTCGCCACGAAGGCCATCACCCATCCCCTGGTGTCGGCCACGGCCGCGGCCCCGCAAGGCTGGAGCGAGGCGTTTTCCCGCCGGGTCGGTGCCGCCGTGCTGCCGGGCTACACCGCGTTCTCCAGCCGGGATGCGCAGGAGGCCGGTGAACAACTGCTGGCGCTGGGTCCCGTGCGGGTCAAGCCCGTGGGCGAGACCGGAGGGCGTGGCCAGACGGTGGTGCCCGACGCCCGCGCGCTCTCCGCCTGCCTGGCGGCATTGGGCAAGGCGGCCCTGGTCGAGCAGGGCATCGTGCTGGAGCACAACCTCTCCCAGGTGGACACGCTGAGCGTGGGCCAGGTGCGCGTGGCGGGCATCCTGGCCTCGTACCACGGCAGGCAGCGCCTCACGCAGAACAACACCGGCGCGATGGCCTACGGCGGCTCCGACCTGACCGTGGTGCGGGGCGATTTCCACGCGCTCCTGTCCACGCTCCCGCCCGGCCCCGTCCGCAAGGCGGTCGATCAGGCCCTGGCGTACGACGCCGCGGTGCGGGAATGCTTTCCGGGGTTTTTCGCCTCGCGCATCAACTACGACGTCGCGCAGGGCATCGCGGCCGACGGCCGGTGGTGCTCGGGGGTGCTGGAGCAATCCTGGAGGATCGGCGGCGCCACCGGCGCCGAAGTGGCCGCGCTCGAAGCCTTTCACGCCGACCGCTCCCTGCGCTCGGTGCAGGCCAGCTGCGTGGAGACGTATGGCCGCTTCGAGCCCCTTCCGGCAGCGGCGACGGAATACTTCCGGGGAGAGGATCCCGAAGTGGGCCTGCTGACCAAATACGCCCTGGTGCATCGCGATGGCCACGCGGCATAGGGCGATCCAGATTCCCTCGGGGGACCGCACGATCGCGGGCACGCTGGTCGCGCCCGACACCGTGGTGCCGGGCGTCATGCTGGTGCACGGCTGGGACGGCAGCCAGGAGCAGTACCTTGCGCGCGCCCATGCCATCGCCGCCCTGGGGTGCATCTGCCTGACCTTCGACCTGCGGGGCCATGCCAGCGACAAGGCCCACCGCGACACGGTCACCCGGGAAGACAACCTCAACGACATGCTCGCCGCCTACGACCTTCTCACGGGCCACCCCGCGGTGGACGCCAACTCCGTGGCGGTGGTGGGCAGCAGCTACGGCGGCTACCTGGCCACCGTGCTCAGCGCGATGCGGCCCCTGCGGTGGATGGCGCTGCGCGCTCCCGCGCTCTACAAGGACGAGGACTGGCTGGTGTCCAAGCAGAACCTCGACCGCCAGGAGATATCCCGCTACCGCGCCATGAAACTCGCCTCCGACAGCAACCGCGCCCTGGCGGCCAGCGCGGTCTTCGAAGGGGATGTGCTGCTGGTCGAATCCGAACTCGACCACATCGTCCCGCACCCGGTCATCGAGAACTACCGCGCCGCGTTCCTGCGCACCCACTCCATGACCTACCGGGTGATCAAGCAGGCAGACCACAGCCTGTCCAAACCCGAATGGAGCGAGGCCTACACCGCGATGCTGGTGACCTGGATGTCGGAAATGCTGGGGCTGGCCAAGAACGGACAGCCCTCCGGCAAGAAGTGACGTAGGCCGGCGGGCGCCGGAGGCGCCACGCCACCCGCCGGGCCTTCGCCGTATCCATCCGATGGGCACAGTCAAAACTGTCCGACACGGCCGCCGCGCGCGCGGAGGGCTAATGGAGCTTCTTCCCTGCCGCCCTGGAGAACACCATGTCCAAGACACACCGCTCCGGTTCCGATCCCCACCTCAAGCCCCGCGAACTCAAGCGCATGCGCCAGTGGGAAGCCATGGCCCGGCCCCGCCAGGTGCCGCTGCGGTTTCCCGAGCCCGAGCCCCCGCTATGGAAGCCGCTGGGCTGACCGCGATTGCACACCACGCGCCGGCCCGACGCCGCCCGTTTCCCATCCACCGCATGTGAAGAAGCCTTGCCATGAAGCCATCATCCAAGACAGCCCCGTCCACCCCGGCCGCACGGGCCACGGCCACGGCCGCGAAGCAAAAGAAGATCCAGGCAGCGCAGGACCGCCGCGACGAGCGCGCCCGCCCGGCCAAGGCAGCGCCCGCTTCGGCCCGGGGCAAGGCCCCCGCGCCCGGCCCCGGGCGCTCGGAACCCGCCCCCCCGCTGCCGGCCCAGCACCTTGCCAAACCCGGCAGCGAGGCCGAGATGCAGCTCAAGCCGAGGTTCGAGGCACCCCACTACCGGGGCAGCGGCAAGCTCACGGGGTTCTCCACCCTCATTACCGGGGGCGACTCCGGGATAGGCCGTGCGGTGGCGGTGCTGTTTGCCCGCGAGGGCGCGGATGTCGCCATCGCCTACCTGGCTGAACACGAGGATGCCCAGCGGACGCGCGAGCTGGTGGAGGCCGAGGGCGGCCGGTGCATCCTGATACCCGGCGACGTCAAGGACGCGGCATTCTGCGCCGGCGCCGTGCGGCAGGTGGTCAAGGCGTTTGGCAAACTCAACGTGCTGGTCAACAACGCCGCGTTCCAGGAGCACGCGGACGCCCTCGAAGCGCTGACGGCGGAGCGTTTCGACGAGACGTTCCAGACCAACATCTATGGCTACTTCCACATGGCCAAGGCAGCCCTGCCCCACTTGCACCGGGGCGATTCGATCATCAACACCGGCTCGGTCACCGGCCTGCGCGGCAGCAAGGAACTGCTGGACTATTCCGCCACCAAAGGCGCCATCCATGCCTTCACCAAGGCCCTGGCCCACAACCTGGCCGAGCGGGGCATCCGCGTGAACGCGGTGGCCCCGGGGCCCGTGTGGACGCCCCTCAACCCCGCGGACAAGGCGCCCGGGGACATCGCCAGGTTTGGCGAAAAGACGCACATGGGCCGCCCGGCACAGCCCGAGGAGATTTCTCCCGCCTATGTGTTCCTGGCGGCCCCCTGCTGCTCCAGCTACATCACCGGCACCGTGCTGCCCATCACGGGCAACGCGGGAGACGGCGCGTGAAGAAAGCGGCGTGCGGCATCACGCCAGATCCTGGCTGACCCGTGGTTCGATCTCGGCCCACTCCCCGTCGGTGAACAGGCGCGAGCGGGTGTGGAACGCCTTGCCCGTGCTGCCTTCCAGCGAAAACGTGCCGCCGTGCCCGTCGATCACATCCAGGATGAGCTGCGTGTGTTTCCAGTATTCGTACTGGGATTTGCCGATGTAGAACGGCGCGCCGCCCACATCGCCCAGCTGCACATCGCTGGCTCCAATCGTGAGATCGGTGGGCAGATAGCAGTTGGCCGCACTGTTGTCGCAGCAGCCGCCCGACTGGTGGAACAACACGCTGCCATGCTGCGCCTGCAGCTGCGCGATCAGCGCCAGGGCTGCCTCGGTGGCAATGACTCTCTCGACCATGGTGATCTCCTGATGTGCCGACAAAAAACGCTGCTGTGCTGAAAGTAATTTCGCAGCAGCGTCACGGTGGTTCACAGAGCGTCGATGGCCAGGCGCGTCGTCGCAGGCAGCGGCAGCGCCAGGGCAAGACGGCGCAACGACGCCAGCGGCGCCCTGTGGGCCACAACCCACCAAATCAGAAGAAGCCGAGTTTGTTTTCTGAGTAGCTCACCAGCAGGTTCTTGGTCTGCTGGTAGTGGTCGAGCATCATCTTGTGCGTCTCGCGCCCGATGCCCGACTCCTTGTAGCCGCCGAACGCCGCGTGCGCGGGATAGGCGTGGTAGCAGTTGGTCCATACGCGGCCGGCCTTGATGGCGCGCCCCATGCGATAGGCCACGTTGCCGTTGCGGCTCCACACGCCGGCGCCCAGGCCGTACAGCGTGTCGTTGGCGATGGCCAGCGCCTCGGCCTCGTCCTTGAAGGTGGTCACGGCCAGCACGGGGCCGAAGATTTCTTCCTGGAAGATGCGCATCTTGTTGTGGCCCTTGAACAGCGTGGGCTGCACGTAGTAGCCGCCTTCCAGGTCGCCGCCCAGGTGGGCCTGGCCGCCGCCGGCCAGCACTTCGGCGCCTTCCTGCTTGCCCAGGTCCAGGTACGACAGGATCTTGGTGAGCTGCTCCTTGCTGGCCTGCGCGCCCATCATGCTGTCGGTATCGAGCGGGTTGGCGTGCTGGATGGCGGCCACGCGCTTCAAGACGCGTTCCATGAACTTGTCGTAGATCGACTCCTGGATCAGCGCGCGGCTGGGGCAGGTGCAGACCTCGCCCTGGTTGAACGCGAACAGCACCAGGCCCTCGATGGCCTTGTCCAGGAAGGCATCGTCCTTGTCCATCACGTCCGCGAAGAAGATGTTGGGGCTCTTGCCGCCCAGCTCCAGCGTGGCGGGGATCAGGTTGTTGGCGGCGGCCTGCGCGATCACGCGGCCCGTGCTGGTGGAGCCGGTGAAGGCGATTTTTGCGATGCGCTTGCTCGTGGCCAGCGGCATGCCCGCCTCGCGGCCATAGCCGTTCACGATGTTGAGCACGCCGGGCGGCAGCAGGTCGGCGATCAACTCGGCCAGGATCAGGATGGAGATAGGCGTGGACTCGGCGGGCTTGAGCACCACGCAGTTGCCCGCACCAATCGCAGGCGCCAGCTTCCAGGCGGCCATCAGGATCGGGAAGTTCCACGGAATGATCTGGCCCACCACACCGAGCGGCTCCTGGATGTGGTACGCCACGGTGTTCTCGTCGATGTTGGACAGCGCGCCTTCCTGCGCCCGCACGCAGCCCGCGAAGTAGCGGAAATGGTCCACGGTGAGCGGGATGTCGGCGTTCAGCGTTTCGCGGATGGCCTTGCCGTTGTCCACGGTTTCGGCATAGGCCAGCAGCTCCAGGTTCTGCTCGATGCGGTCGGCAATCTTGAGCAGGATGTTGCCACGCGTGGCCGCGTCGGTCTTGCCCCAGGCGTCGGCGGCGGCGTGGGCGGCGTCCAACGCCAGTTCGATGTCTTCGGCGGTGGAGCGGGCGGCCTGGGTGTAGACCTTGCCGTTCACGGGCGAGATGACGTCGAAATACTGGCCCTTGGCCGGGGCCACGAACCGGCCGCCGATGAAGTTGTTGTACTGGGGCTTGTAGGCGATCTTGGCGCCAGCGGCGCCGGGGGCTGCGTAAACGGTCATGTTGTCTTGTCTCCGGTGGATTTGTGGACATCTGCTCGGCACCTCGCGCCGCCAGATACAGGACATGACTCAAAACCCGTGCCAACCTGCTCCATCTGCCAAGTGCTTGATTTTTATGGCTTTGTTTGCGCGTCTGCAAGAAGGTGCGGCCCATCGGGCGTCAAGGTGTCCGCTCCAGAACGCGACACCTGTCACGAAATGGAACAGTTGAAGCCGCCCACCGGCCGCCGCTATTGCCCTGGCCCCTGGCGACCGCCATACTGGCTCGTACACAGGGCGCGTTGATGACGCCCGGGCAGGAGACACACACCATGCGATCCACATCCACGTCCACCTCGGTGGCACTGCGGCAGGCCCGCCAGCACCTGCTGGAGTCAGGCCAATGCCCCAGCGGGCTTGTGGACGAGCGCCTGGCGCGGTCGTGGCAGCGCAGCATGGACAGCGGCCTGCGGCCGACCGGGCGGCTGGGCAGCCCCGACAACCTGGAACAGCAAGCCCTGCGGCAGCTGCGCGGCCACCACCAGGAGTTGCTGGCGCATTCGCGCCCCGTCATGGAGTACCTGTTCGAGCAGGTGCGCGACAGCCAGAGCGTGGTGGTGCTGGCCAGCCCCTGCGGAACGCTGGTGGACACCTGTGGCGACGCCTACTTCCTGGGCAAGGCCGAACGGGTGGCGCTCACCAGCGGCGCCTCGTGGCACGAAAAGCAGCGCGGCACCAACGCCATCGGCACCGCGCTGGCCGAAATGGCACCCGTGGAAGTGCATGGCGCGGAGCATTTCCTGGAGCGCAACGGTTTCCTGACCTGCGCGGCGGCCCCCATCCTGTCCGCCACGGGGCAGCTGCTGGGCATTCTGGACATCTCCAGCGAGCACAGCCGGGGCAACCCGCACACGCTGGGGCTGGTGAGCACCGCCGCCCACATGATCGAAAACCGGCTGCTCGTGTCCGCAAGCCAGCGCCACATCCGCCTGCACCTGCACCCCCACCCGGAGGGCATTGGCACCGTGGCCGAAGGCATCGCGCTGGTGTCGGAAGACGGCTGGGTGGTCGGCGGCAACCGCAGCGCGCTGGCGCTGCTGCGCCTTTCCATCGCGCAGCTGGGCTGCGTCTCGCTGGACCAGATCCTCCATCCAGGCTTCGAGGATCTGTTGTCCCGCCACCAGCGCCGCCCCGACGCGCCGCTTTCCCTGCGCAGGCACGATGGCTCCCAGCTCTTCGGGCAACTGGTGCCCGACAAGCGCACCGTGCGTCCCCTCGCCCCCGCCGCGCCCTCCAGCGCTCCCCCGGATGCCCTGGCGCGCCTGGACACCGGCGATGCGCGCTGGCGCATGGCTGCAGCCAAGACACGGCGCATCCTCGACAAGCCCATCCCCCTGCTGCTGCAGGGCGAATCGGGCGTGGGCAAGGAATGGTTCGCGCGGGGCGCGCACCAGAGCGGACCGCGCCGCGACGGCCCCTTCATCGCCATCAACTGCGCGGCCATGCCGGAGGCGCTGATCGAGTCGGAGCTGTTCGGCTACGCACCCGGCACGTTCACCGGCGGGCGCCGCGAAGGACGCCTGGGCCTGCTGCGCGAGGCCCAGGGCGGCACGCTGTTCCTCGACGAGATCGGCGACATGCCTGCGGCCCTGCAGACGCGGTTGCTCCGGGTGCTGCAGGAGCGGCAGGTGGTCCCCCTGGGCAGCGGCCATCCGGTGGCCGTGGACTTCGCCCTCATCTGCGCCTCCAACCGCAAGCTGCGCGAGGAGGCGGAGCAGGGGCGCTTTCGCGCCGACCTGTACTACCGGATCAATGGCCTCGCGGTCGAGCTTCCACCCTTGCGTGAACGCACCGATTTCGAAGCGCTGAGCGCGAGGATGCTGGAGGACATCGAGCCCTCCCGCGCCCTGCGGCTGGCGCCGTCGCTGATGGCGATGCTGGAACAGTACCCCTGGCCCGGCAATCTGCGGCAATGCGCCAGCGTGCTGCGGACCACCTGCGCGATGCTGGAGCCGCACGAGGAGGTGCTCGAATGGCACCACCTGCCGGACGACTTTCAGGACGAACTCCGGCGGGCCGACCGGTTCTGCGCGCCAAAGGAAGCCCCGCACCCGCCGCAGAACCTGGACGAACTGTCTCAATCCGCCATTCAGCAGGCCCTGGAGAGCTGCCGTGGCAACGTGAGCCACGCGGCACGCACCCTGGGCATCAGCCGCCAGACGCTCTACCGCAAGCTGGCAATGCGCAGGGAGAGGCTCGCCCACCCGCCCGGGTGACCAGGCCCCTGCCGCGCCACGGCGCTGGCGCTGCCGCCGCCCGCTCGGGGATCGCGGGGCCTTACGGTTGCCGGTCTCCCTTGGCGTATTCCTTGAGCGCATCGATGGCCTCTTCGCGCGTGTCCCAGGAGGCATCGCGGACCGGCACATTGTGCCCGTCTATCAGAAGGCTCTGCACCGTGTAGCGCCCCTGCGGCGTCCTGCAGAGCACCGCGGAGTAGGAGCTTGCATCCGCCGTGCCAAAAACGTTCTCTTCCTCGAGTTCACCGGGCATGGAAACCTCCTCATCCGTTCGCCACGTTGGACCTTTGATTGTCGGCAGCGGAGTCCGCCAACGGTGTAGGCCAATGGCCCCTTGCGCCTTCTTCGGAGGCCGCGGCGCGCCGCTTTCCTACAGACATCGCAGGGCCGCCGCGAAACGATCGAATCCAACGGCCCCGCGACGCATCCCGCGCTGCGCGATGCCCCGTTAGAAAGTGCGTACATGGCTACCAGCAACCGGGTGCTCTGGAAGGGCGCCATCTCCTTCGGCCTTGTCCATATTCCCGTGGGCCTGCACACCGCCACCACGGAGCAAGGCATTGACTTCGATTGGCTGGACAAGCGGTCGATGGACCCCGTGGGCTACAAGCGGATCAACAAGCGCACCGGCAAGGAAATCGACAAGGCCCACATCGTCAAGGGCGTCGAGTACGAGAACGGGCAGTACGTTGTTCTTTCCCCGGAGGAAATCGAAGGCGCCTTCCCGCGCACCACCCAGACCATCGAGATCGAGCGCTTTGTGAACGCCCAGGAAATCCCGTTCGTCTACTTGGAGCGCCCGTACTACGTGAGCCCCATCAACAAGGGGCACAAGGTGTATGCCCTGCTGCGCGAAGCCCTCGCCAGGACCGGGAAGATCGCGCTGGCAAAGGTCGTGATCCAGACCAAGCAGCACCTGGCGCTGCTGGCGCCCTCGGGACCCGCGCTCGTCCTCAACCTGCTCAGATGGGGCGACGAGGTCAAGGGTTTCGAGGGACTGGATCTCCCCGCCCTGGGCGCCACCGCCATCAAGCCCAGCGAGATGAAGATGGCGACGCAGCTCATCGCCGAAATGACCGGCCACTGGAAGCCGGAAGATTTCAAGGACGAATTCCGCCAGCAGGTCATGGACCTGGTGGCCGCCAAGGTCCAGCAGGGCGATACCCGCACGGTCACGCAGCCCGCGCAGGCCGCCACGGGCAGCGCGGAAATCATCGACCTCACGGAGCTGCTGCAGCGCAGCCTCAAGCCCGGAAACCGCCGCCCTGCCGCCAGGCCGGCGGCCAAGGAGAGCGGCACGGCGCCGCGCAAAACCGCGCGCAAGCGTGCCGCGGCCAAGACGCCTTCCGCGCAGCGCAAGAAGGCGGCCTGATGAAGCGCGCGAACGCGGCACACGCACCACAGGCCCCGGCGACGCGATCGCCCCGCGCCAGGAAACGCGCCAGATCGCCACAGCCCGGACCGCGCATCTCCCACGGTGAGCGCGTGATCGATCCGTCCACGGGATTCACCAAGATGGACATGGTGCGGTACTACGCCAAGGTCGGCCCCTTGATGCTGCAGCACCTGAAAGCACGGCCCGTGGCCCTGGTGAGGGCTCCCGGGGGCGTGCCGGGAGAACTCTTCTTTCAGAAGCACCAGGAGGCCGAGGCGCTGCCCGGCATGCGGAGCCTGGACCCGGCGCTGGACGAGGGGCATGCGCCCTTGCTGGAAGTGGTCTCCCCACAGGGCTTGCGCAGCGGGTCGCAGATGAACGTCATTGAATACCACACCTGGAACGCGCTGAAAGACAGGATGGAGCGCCCCGACCGGCTGACCTTCGACCTGGACCCGGGCGAAGGCGTGGCATGGGCGGATGTGCGTGAAGGCACGCGGCTGCTGCGCGTGCTGCTGCAGGAACTGGGGCTTCCCGCCTTTTTGAAAACCAGTGGGGGCAAGGGCCTTCACGTGGTGGTTCCGCTCAAGCGCCTGCGCGACTGGGACACGGTCAAGGATTTTTCCAGGGCCATCGTGCTGCACCTGGCCGAGACGATCCCGCAGCGCTTCGTGGCCAAGAGCGGTCCGCGCAACCGGGTGGGCAGGATCTTTGTGGACTACCTGCGCAACGGCCGCGGTGCGACGACCGTGAGCGCATGGTCGGCACGCGCACGGCCGGGAATGGGCGTTTCCGTGCCCGTCGGTTGGGAAGAACTGGATGCGCTGACCAGCGCCGCGCACTGGAACGTCCGGAACATCGACGCGAGGCTTGGCGTGGGCAATGGCCCCTGGCAGGCCTGCGAAGAGGCCGCGGTGAGTTTGACACCCGCGATGAAAGCGCTCGGATTCCGGCCCGGCTGACGCGTGCCCGCGCTCCCCGCGCCGGCACGGGGCCGCACAGGATCAATCGGGCACGGCGGCCGGGCTCAGGCCAGCATCAAGGCCGGGTGGGGCTGGCCCGAGGCTTCCAGTTGCAGCGCGGAACTGGACAGCTTGAACGTCGCGACCGTTTCGACCAGCCTTCGGGACTGGATGCTCAGGCTGGAGGCGGCCGCGGACATTTCCTCCACGAGCGCCGCATTTTGCTGGGTGGCCTGGTCCATCTGATTGACGGCCACGTTGACCTGGCTCACGCCCTGGCTCTGCTCGGTTCCGGCCGCGCTGATCTGCGCCACCGTCTCGGTCACCCGCTCGATGGACGAAACCACTTCCTTCATCGTCTGCCCCGCGGCGCCCACCAGCACGGTCCCGGCCTCCACGCGCTCCACGCTGGTGGCGATGAGGGCCTTGATCTCCTTGGCCGCCGCCGCGGAGCGTGCTGCCAGGCTGCGCACTTCCGAGGCCACGACCGCGAATCCACGCCCCTGCTCGCCAGCCCGGGCGGCCTCCACGGCGGCATTGAGGGCGAGGATATTGGTCTGGAAGGCGATGCCGTCGATGACGCCGATGATTTCGGAGATCTTCTTGGAGCTTTCATTGATGCCGCTCATGGTGTCCACCACCCTGGACACGACGTCGCCCCCCTGCTTCGCGACCGTGGAGGCACTCTGCGCGAGCACATTCGCCTGCAGCGCATTCTGCGCATTCGTCTGCACGGTGGAATTGAGTTCCTCCATGGCCGCCGCCGTCTCCTCCAGGGCGCTCGCCTGGTGCTCCGTCCTGGTGGACAGGTCGCCATTGCCCGTGGATATCTGCGCACTGGCCGCCGCCACGGTCTCCGAGCCGCTGCGGACCTGGCTGACGATCCGGGTCAGCGAGTCCTGCATCACGGCCAGCGCCGCGAGCAGGGGACTGAATTCATCACGCGAGCCGTCCGTGACCGGGGTGGTCAGGTCGCCGTCCCTCACGCGATTGGCCACGGCCTGCGACGCGGCCACCCTGCGCCGCAAGGTGGCGCCGATGTGCCAGGAGAACAGCAGCAGCCCGATCGCCACCGCCGCCACGGCACTGACCAGCGCGCGAAGGGTCAGCTTCACGTCCCGTTCGATCTCGGCGAGGCTGGCTTTCAGCAGCCCGGCCTGGTGCTCCTTTTCCTTGGCGAGGACGGCAAGCACCGCATTGCGCGTGGGGATCGTGGAGGCCACCAGATAGTCAAACGCCGGCTCCTTCTTTCCCTCCTGGATCAACTGAAGGTTCTGCTCGGCCACGTTCCAGAACGCCTGCAGCCCTTTGGACAGCTCGGCGTTCAGAGTCCTCTCGGCGGCGGTGTCCGCGGCCTGCACGAAGCTGGCGAGGTCCGTGTCGATCAAGCGCTTCTTGTCGGCGATGTCCGCCAGCGTGGCCGCCAGCTCTTGCGGCGTGCGCACCAGCATCGCATGGCGCATCTGGAGCGAAGACCGCGTGACGTTCAGCTCCATCGCGCTGGCCTGGAGCTGGCGCGGCACCTCTTTGCCGGCCACGAGTTCTGTCTGGCGCGTGACCTCCCCCAGGTAGAGCCAGGCCAGGAGCACGATTCCCGCGAGCCCCGCGATCAAGAGGAAGGAAATGGCATGAAGGCGTCTGGCGATGCTCATGGTCTTATCTCTTTGAATGGCCCCGGCCTGACCGGTGCACTGAAATGACTGAAAGCAACTGCAGCAATGGCGACAATTTGCAACCGGACTGCGGTACGGCGGATTGAACGCGCTTATGGGACAAGGGTCAAGAGTATCCGCCCGCGGGCGCCAGCGACGGACCGGGCGGTTGTCGGGCTATGCTGGAGACATGGACAAGCGCAAGACCTTGGTGATCGTCTATCACTCCATGACGGATGGCACGCGCCAGATGGCCGAGGCGGCGCACGAGGGCGCAGCCTCCGATGCGGCGGTCGCGGTGCGGCTGCTGCACGCCGCGCAGGCGGGGCCCGCGGACGTGCTGGCCGCGGACGGGCTGATTTTCGCCACGCCCGAGAACCTGGCAGCCATCAGCGGTCAGCTCAAGGATTTCTTCGACCGCAGCTATTACGCCGTGCTCGACCACGTCAACGGCCGGCCCTATGCCAGCCTGGTCTGCGCGGGCAGCGACGGACACAGCGCGGCAAGGCAAATAGAGCGCATCGCCACCGGCTGGCGCCTGCGGTCCATCGGGGATCCCCTCATCGTTTGCACCCATGCCCAGACCCCCGAGGCCATCCTCGCCGTCAAGCACATCGGAGATGAAGATCTGCTGCGCTGCCGCACCCTGGGCGAAGCGATGGCTGCGGGGCTGGCGCTGGGTGTGTTCTAGAAGAACGAACGGAGCCCACCTTCCCGGAACAATCGGGTTTAATGACGCTTTGCACGAGACCGCAAATGACCCCCCTCCTGATCGTGGCTGTGTTGGCATCCTCGGCGGCCGCGGCCGAGGCGCCCTCATGGCTCACCGTGGTGGGAGACCCCGCCAATGCCTTCGTGGACACGCTGGAGGTGGATGCCACCAGCGCCATCGCATTTGAATCCATGCGCCTCGTCAAGCTCAGGGTGAACCGCGCCAGGCCACGCACGGGCTTTGATGACCAGCCCTACCACTCCTACTACTCCACGGCCGTGGTGGACTGTACCGGGCTGAAGGCGTGGCACCGCTCCATCGCCCTGTTCAGCAAGCCGCTGTGGCACGGAAAGATGCGCCTGGTGGAGTATGCCGAGAGCGACGGCCGCAACCTGGCCTTCGCGGAGATGGAGCCCAACCCCAGGGACCGACTGATCAAGGCCGCCTGCGCCATCGCGCTGCAGAGCCCCTGAAACCCTGGAGTTTTCTGCCGCGCCGACCCCGATCGCCGCAATGCCGCCGACCGGCATCAAAGGCACGTCCCACCGGGTTGGCCCCCTGGGAAACCCGCCGGTTGTAGGCGGACCGTGATGGCGGCCACCCCTGCATTCGGCAAGGCCGAAATCCAGGCGGCCGCGTTGAAGCCGAGCGCCACCGCCCTGGTGCTTGTCGATTTCATCAATCCGATGCGGTTTCCCGGCGCGAACGCCTTGCTGCGCGGCGCCCTGGAGGCGGCGCATGCCACCGCGCGGCTCAAGCGCCGGCTCTCGGCCCAGGGGGCGGTGGCCATCTATGCCAACTATGGGATCTGGAGGTCTGACTTCAAGGACCTGGTGAAGGCATGCCAGGCCTTGCCTGGTGCGCGGGGCGAGATCGCCACCCTTCTGGCGCCGGGCGATGGCGACCTGACGGTCCTGAAACCCCTGCATTCCGCTTTTCACTCGACGCCGCTGGACCATCTGCTCAGGCAGATGCAAACGCAGCAATTGATCGTTGTCGGCCTGGCGGCGGACATGTGCGTGCACCTGACGGCGATGGATGCCTACATGCGGGGGTTCAAGGTATGGGTGCCCGCCAATTGCACGGCGGCCGAGCACGAACCGCACAAGCAGGCCGCGCTGCACCAGATGTCGCGGGTTCTCAAATGCTCCATCCGCAAGGCATGACGTTCTTCGCGGCCGTGCTCGCCCTGAGCGGCCACGAGGGCCACCAGAACACCACCTGTAGGACACGCCCAGCCGGCAAGCCGGCATTCCTCTGACGCCCGCTTCGCGGGGCGCTCGGATAGTCTAGCGATCACCGGCGCATCGGAAGGATGTCGATGCCGGTCGGTTTCACGGGTGCAGATCGAGACGGGTAAGCCTATGGACGTTTTTCAGCTGGGCGGTGCGTGGTGGGAGATGCCATTGCGGGCCGCCATCATCTATGCGGTGCTTCTCCTGCTGGTACGGATTTCAGGCAAGCGGACGGTGGGCCAGTTCACCCCCTTCGATCTTCTGGTGGTGATGCTGCTGAGCGAGTCGGTGTCCGCAGGTCTGAACGGTGACGAGAAGTCCGTCACGGCAGGGCTGCTTTCCGCAACGACGCTGATTGCGCTGAATGTCGCCGTCGCGGTCATCACCTCCCGCAGCGAACGGGTTCAGCAGTGGGTGGAAGGCCGTCCGGTCCTGATCGGCAGCAACGGGGAAATCTTCACGGATGTGCTGCGCAAGCACCATGTACCGCTGTGCGACGCGCAGCGTGCGCTGCGTGAAGCGGACTGCGACCCGAAAGACATGCAATTTGCGTTTCTTGAAGCAGACGGGCACATCAGCATCCTGCAGAAATCCGGGAAGAATGCGTGAGGCAACCGCACCGGCGGGCGCTACCCACGCACCTTGCATGCCGCAGAGATCATTCCCTTGTAAGGCTCTCCCGGCACATCCTTGAACAGCACGGGGGCCTTGCCTTCGGCGTACTCCTCGCGGCCCACGGCGTCGCCCTTCCAGGCCGGCAGCCCATAGTAGGTGAGCCACACATACCACGCCGTTCGGGAAGGGCAATGGACCACCACCCTGGCATAGTACGAGCGGTACTTCTGCCCCTTGAAGGAAGTCCGGGTCCTGTCTCTTGAAACGCGCAGATCGAGTACCACGCGGTGGTCCAGGCCCACGGGCTCGGGGCGCACCTCGATCAGGTTCTTTTCACCCTCCTGGCGGTCGCCATGCAACGTGAACCAGACGTCCTCGGCCTGCGCCGGAGACGACATGGCGGCTATGCACAGGAAAGTGGCGCAGATCATTGGGAGAACCCCGCTCTGGGACAAGGCCGTGTGGGAGGGTGGCAGGCAAGAGGCCCCCGCGCGCCCTCAATGGCGCCAATGCGGCCTCGGCAGCAGTTTATCGGTGCTTGCCGCCACGTGGAGACCACCCACAAAAAAAGGCCCCGATGGGGCCCGTTGTACTGCCTTGCGCTGCGGTGAAAACACTTCCCATGGCAGCGGCACCCGCGAAGTGCCGCCACCATGGAAAGGCCCGCAACTGCGTCAATTCAATTACATGGCGCTGAATTCGCCGTGAGGGATCTGGCCGGTGCGCACGGCTTCGGCTGCCTGGGCGCGCACGGCGCTGCGGTCGGCCGTGGATTGGTAGGTCACCACGCGGGAGCCTGCTGGCTCCATGTTGTGGGTGCGAGCTTCGACAACGGCTTCCGCCTTCACTTCGGCACGGGTGCGGTTCGTATCGAACTGCAGGGCGAACTGCGAGGAGTCGGCTTCGTCGGCGTGGGCGCCAAAAGAGGCGAAAGCGGCAACAGCGGCGATGGAGAGAAAACGGGCGGTGGTGTTCATGATAGAAATCCTTAAAGAAAAGCGTCTCAAAAAAAGCCGGAACAAAGCGCGAAGAGCCATGCTCACGACTGCTTCAAACCGGGTTCGGTGAGTCGCCTTGCGGGTTCGGCTCATCGATGGGTTGAACTGTACGCCGGTGGCGTGCACAGAAAAACCATCTGGTCGCGAACTAACCGTTCCAGTATCGGAAACAATCTCCGGGAACCAAATCCAAGGCCGGGTTTCCGGCCGCACCGGTGAAGGCTACCCAGCCTCGGCGTCCTTCGGACGGCCCTCCTTCGCCGCGTGCGCCACCAGATCAAGCGGCCCGCAGCTGGCTCTTGCGCTCGATGATCCGCGACACGAGTCCGTACTCGACCGCTTCCTCGGCCGACAGCCACCGGTCCCGCTCGATGTCCGCCAGCACCACGTCCAGCGGCTTGCCGGTTTCCCGCGCGATCGTGCGCGCGATGCGCTCCCGGGCCTTGACGATCTCGCGGGCCTGGATGGCGATGTCGCTGGCCGGCCCGCCGGAGCCGCCGCTGGGCTGGTGGATCAGAAAGCGTGTGTTGGGCAGGCAGTAGCGCCGCTCGCGTGGGGCCGCCAGGTAAAGATGGGTGGCCGCGCTGCCGACCCAGCCAGTGCCGATCATGTTCACCGGTGCTGCGATGAAGCGCACCATGTCGTGGATGGCGTCGCCCGATTCCAGGTGTCCGCCGGGCGAGCTCACCAGCACGTCGATGGGTTCGGCGCTGTCGGCGTCCAATGCGATAAGCCGGCGCGCCACGTCGGCGGCCACCAGGTCGGTGACGGTGCCGAAGATCAACAGGGTGCGCGACTTGAACGCCTTTTCCTCCAGATAGGAAGTGCGCGGCTCGGTGGCGCTGGGCGTCGTGGCGGTGTCTGGGGTGTTCATGGGCGGGATTCCTCGGGGTGGTGGAACTGCCTTGACGAACGAAGCGCGGATTTCGTGACACGCGGGCCCCGGCACGGCTGTGGCAAGATTTGCAGATGCATGACGAACGCCAGCCGGCCCTGATCGACGCTGACCGCCGCCGCCTGGTGCGCGCGGCCTCCCGCCTGCTGGGCCCCTCGGATGCCGAGGACGCCGTGCAGGACGCCTATGTCCGCGCGCTGGAGGCCGAGGCGCTGGAACTCAACGCGGCCCAGGCCTGGCTGCTCACCGTGGTGCGCAATCTGGCCGTCGACCGCCTGCGCCGGCGCCACTGGATGCAGCAATGGCTGGCGCAAGCTGTCGCCAGCCACCCCGTGCATGCGTCGCCATCGGCCGAGATGGATGCGGCGCTGGCGGAGGATGCCTCCCGCGCGCTGCGCCTGCTCGCCGCCCACCTGGCGCCAGCGGACGGGGCCGTGGTGCTGCTGCACGAAGTGTTCGAGCTCGGCCATGCCGAGATCGCCCAGGCCAGTGGCCGGTCCGAAACCGCCAGCCGGCAACAGCTGCGGCGGGCACTGTTGCGGCTGCGGCGCGCGGGCAGCGGGTTGGAGCCTCGGCCATCGCCCCAACGCGAATCGAGCGAAGAGGTGGTTTTCCGCATGTTCCTGCAATCGCTCCGGCTGCGTGATCCGCAAATACTGTGGGCGATGCTCGGCCAGCCGCCAGTCAGTGCGTCTGCGCGGGCATGCGTGGCCGCCGCCGAAGCCGTCTCCGCGCCGGCCGCGACCTCCTGTGGCGTGGTGCAGATGGGCGGGCAGCTTGGCCTGGTGCTCACGCTGGACGGCGTCAGGCTGTGTGTGCTGCCGCTGGGCGTGCGGACTGAGCACGAGCCGGAAACCGTGGCGCTCTAGCGGCCGCCGCCAGGCCCGCCCCCTCCAGGCCCGCGCGCACGATGGCCAGGTTCAGGGCCACAGGCGGCACCTGGCCCGGGTAGCCCGGGACATCCGCGCTATCTGGCAAGAAGCATGGGGCCTTTGGCCGCCAAAGGGGTGCACCTTGCGTACACTGGGCCCATGACCGCCACCTTCCCTCGAACCGCCGCCGCCCTGACCGCACCGCTTCGCGCGGCGGTAAGGAAGGCGCACCGTCAGCCAGCGCCAGCACATTCCTGAGCCCGGCGGCACCTTTTCCCCCTTTCAGCGCAGACATCCACCGCCGGGCACCCGCCTTGCGCGGTAGCGGCCGCCTTTTGCCCACAGGGCAACGGCCGGACTCGATGGAGTGCTTTTCATGCATACAGCGGATCACGGCGGGCGCACGCTCACCGAACCTGACTTCCCTCGCCGGTCGCGGCTGAGAGTCCCGCAGCTTCCCGCATTCCTTGCGGACCTGCCCCACACCGCAGAGATCGTCCGCTCCCGCGCCCCGCATGCCGAGGTGGCCGCCACACATGGCGAAACGCGCGCAGCCACGGCCGCGAGCGTCCGCCACCCGCCCGAGGCCTGGGGCGACTACGCCAGGTAGCCCCGCGGCAAGCAGCCACCGCGGCCCGCGGTGCGCCAGATGCACGTCCCCTCGCCGATCTCCATGCCCGCCCTGGTCTCGCCGCGCATTGGCGCCGCCAGCCGGCGCCGCTCTTTCAGAAAGCAGTTTTCCCCATGATCCCTCGCTCCATCCTTGCCGTCACCGATTTCTCCCAGCAGGGAGGCCACGCACTGGCCCGGGCTGCGCTGTGCTGCGCCGAGCACGGTGCGACGCTGAAAATCTCCTACCTTGCCGACCCCGGCGAGGAGCCGCCTCCGGACACGGACGTGCGGCTGGCACATCACGCGGTGCAGTTGGGGCAGCGCCACGACATCGCGGTGCAGGCGGCAACGCAGGCCGCAGGCGATGCCGAACAGGTCGCACGCTGGGCGGCTGGCGCCGATCTGGTCGTGTGGGGCACGGCACCCGTGCAAGGCCTGCGCGCCTGGTTCACCACCCATCCGGCCCTCAGGATGCTGCGCACTTGCCCACGCCCCGTCATCGTCGTGCGCAATCCGGCCCACCAGCCGTACCAGGGTCTGATGGTGGCCGTGGACTTCTCGCGGATGTCTCACGGCCTGGTCGACCTGGGCCTTGCGCTCCATCCCTCGGCACGGGTCGAGCTCTTTCACGCCATCAGCACCGCCGACGAAGGAAAGCTGCGGTATGCCGAAGTGTCGGAGCGCGCCATCCAGCTCTACCGCGAACAGTGCCGGCGCTCCGCGCAGGACAGGATGGTCACATTGACGGATTCGCATGATGCACGGCGCAATCGGCTGTCGTCCTCCATCGGGCGGGGAGACCCCGTTCGCCAGATTCTGGTGCAGCAGCAGCACAGCGCGGCGGACCTTGTCGTCGTCGGCAAACACCCGGCGTCGATGGTGTCCGACCTCCTGTTCGAGAGCGTTGCACAACGCCTGCTCCGGGAGGCACGCGTGGACGTGCTGGTGGTGCCACACGGCTTTCGACCCGCGTCCCGCACCTCTGCCGTGGAGCGGCTCGCGCCCGACCTTCCCGTGCGCCGCGTCAGGGCGGGCGCCCCACTGCGGCCGCACGCACCCGGCGCGTCGCCTCGACGCCAGAGCCCCTGACACGCCCGCCCAGAGGCGGGTCTCCACCAGACAAGAATGCTGTGGCCGGTCACCAGAGACGGCGGGAACGCAAGGGGCGCGCCCCGCCCCCGACGATGCACGGTGGATGAACACCCACAGTTCGCTCCAGGGCGAACCGTGCTCTCGCGCCAGCGGGCAGCATCGGTGGTCCTGCGGTCTTCACCGCGCCCGCCACTCTTGTCCGCATGCCTTCCACCCGCCGCCCCGTCTTCTATGGCGACACCGTAGTCCGCGCAGCCTTCGTCATTGCACTGCTGGGATGGGGCGCGGGCTTCTACGGCCCGCCAGTCTTCCTGCACGCGGTCATGGCGCGCACCGGCTGGTCCCTGTCCCTGGTGTCTGCTGCGGTCACCTTTCACTTCCTGGTGGGTGCAGGGGTCGTGATCTGCCTGCCAGGATGGCATCGCCGTTTCGGCATTCCCGCGGCGACACAGGGGGGCGCCGTCGTGCTCGCGCTCGGAGTCGCTGGATGGGCCGCCGCGGCACAGCCCTGGCAGCTTTTTGTCGCGGCGGCATTGACCGGCGGTGGCTGGGTTCCCCTGGGGGCAGCAGGCATCAACGCGATCATCTCGCCCTGGTTCGTGGCGCGGCGGCCTCTCGCGCTGGGCAAGGCATACAACGGCGCGAGCGTGGGGGGCATGGTGTTCTCCCCCCTGTGGGCGGCCATGATCGAACGCTACGGATTCCCCGTGGCAGCGCTTTGCGTGGGCACCGTGCTGGTGGGGATGGTCGCGCTCATCGCGCACACGGTGCTGCCCAAGTCACCCTCCACACAATCGCAGGTGGCGGATGGAGCCGACGGCAGCCATACGGAAGCAGGCGCGCCCCCTCCAGCACGGGACGGCACTCTTCGATGGTCGAACCGGGGCTTCCTGACCTTGGCGGCGGCCATGTCGCTGGGATTGTTTGCCCAAATCGGACTGATTGCCCAGCTCTTCTCGCTCATGGTGCCGGGGTTGGGAAGGCAGCAGGCCGGCGCCATCATGGCGTTGGCCACGGGGTGCGGAATGGGCGGACGCCTGGTGATGGCCCGCGTGGTGGGGCCACGGGCCAACCGCAGGCTTGCCGCGGCATGCAGCTACGGCGTGCAGGCCGTGGGGACTGCGCTGATGCTGCTTGCGGGCGCGCACCACGCAGGCATCCTGGTTCTGGGCATCATTCTGTTCGGCCTGGGCATCGGGAATGCGACCTCGATGCCACCGCTCATCGCGCAATCAGAATTCGCCCCCCCGGAGGTACCACGGGTCGTTGCGCGCTGCGTGGCGGTGGCCCAGGCCCTCTACGCGTTCGCCCCCATGGTTTTTGCGGCGGTACTCAGCCACGGGGCAGCGGGTGCCCCGCTGCTGGGCACCAACACCGGGCCTTTTTTTGCCATGGTGCTCTTGCTCCAGGTTCTTGCCGCCGCCTGTGTCCTGGCGGGTGGGACGGCCGCGGCGCGCCGCAGGTGAAAGCGTGGCGTCGGACTCCGGTTCATTGCGGCTTGCGGCATACCGGCCCTGGCGCGGCGGCCATCATGCAAGCTTGCCCATCCGGCGTTCCGTGCACAGGCGGAAGGACTCGGAAAACTCGTAGAAGGACACAGGGCGGCTGAACAGGTAGCCCTGCCCTTCCTGGCAGCCGCAATCCTTCAGGTAGTCGCGCTGCATTTCGGTCTCCACGCCTTCCGCCACGGTTTCAAGATCGAAGCTCCGGGCCATGTCCAGAATGGCGCGGACCACCGCGGTATCCCGCTCTGACTCGGGCGTGCTCTGGACGAAGGAACGGTCGATTTTCAAACGCGTCACCGGGTACTTCTTGAGGAGGCTGAGCGACGCATAACCGGTGCCAAAGTCGTCAAAGGCGATGCCGACGCCCATGCCCTTGATTTTCTCCAGCACGCCCAGCACCAGATCATCGTCATCGAGAACGATGTTCTCGGTCACTTCCAGCTCCAGGGCATGCGGGGGCAAGCCATGCCTCTGCAAGGTGGCGGCCACCTCCGCCGCCATGTCGTTCACCCGGAACTGGGCGCCAAACAGGTTCACGCCGATGCGGAAATCGGTGGCGCCGCAGCGGCGCCAATGCGCTGCCTGCGCACAGGCTTCGTCGAGCACCCAGAAGCCCACCACCGATGCCAGGGGCCCGTTTTCCAGCGCGGGCAGGAATGCAGCGGGCGAGAGCAACCCGCGTTGTGGGTGCTGCCAGCGAATCAGGGCCTCCGCACCGCGCAGGGAGCCATCGCTGAGCCTGATCTGGGGCTGATAGAACAGCACGAACTCGCCCTCGCTGACGGCGCGGTGCAGCTCGATGCTGTACAGCCTCCGGGCCGTCGCCTCCATGCGCAGAGTCGCGGCATACGCGAAGACCTGCCCTCGCCCATAGCTCTTGGCCTTGAACAGGGCGAGGTCCGCGTTGCTGAAAAGCTCCAGTGCTTCCTGCGCATCGCCCGGCGCCGCGGCCAGTCCGCAGCTCGCGGTGATGCGGATTTCGTGCACGTTCACGCTGATGGGCTCGGCAAGGCTGTCGACGATGCTCCGGGCCGCCGCCATCGATTCCCGATGGCTGGTGCAGCCGGGGATGAGAACCGCGAATTCATCGCCGCCGGTGCGCGCCACGGTGGCCAGCGAAGGCACGCACTCGACCAGGCGCTGGGCCGCTTCGCGCAAGACACCGTCGCCCACGCCATGTCCCAGGGTGTCGTTCACGTCCTTGAAGCCGTCGATGTCGACAAGCAGCAGGCATGCCCCGGCGGATCCCGCCAGTGCTTCTTCCATGCGCCGGTACAAGCTCGCGCGATTGGCCAATCCCGTGAGGAGGTCGGTCGTGGACAGCCGCCGGAGCTCCGCGGACTGCCCTGGGTGGCTCGACAGGTCCTGCAGATGGGCGTGGAAGGTCAGCTTGCCTTTGTCGCGCCAGCAAAAAAGCGCCACGCCCAGCGGGAATTCCGAGCCGTCCTTGCGCACCCCGGCCAAGCCGTCGGGAACCACCAGCCCGTCCGCCGTGCCGGCGGCGGCGGCCTGCGCAATGAGGCCTCCCACCGCGGCGCGGTGGCGCTCCGCCAGGAAATCCACGACCAGGCGGCCCGGACCGTCCGCCGGAACATGGCCGAAGATGGACGCGGCGGCCTTGTTCCATGCCATGACACGCAAGCTCTCATCGAACCAGACCACCGCCGTGGGCGAGGTTCGCGCATCGTCCTCGAAGGGCCGCCGGGCGCGTTCGGTGGAGTGTTCCAGCCTGCGCAATTCCAGACGGTCGCAGGCCATCTGCGCGAGATCCGCGAGCCGCGCACGGTCGTCGTCCGAGAAGTCGAAATGGGGAACACTGTCGATCACGCACAGCGCGCCCAGCGCCAGCCCGCCAGGGGAGTACAGCGGCACTCCCGCATAGAACCGCACGCCGGCGAATCCGGTGACCAGCGGGTTGTCATAGAAACGCGCATCCCGGCTCGCGTCCGGCACCACCATGACCTCATTCCTGGCGATGGCGTGCGCACAGAACGATACGTCCCGCCGCATGTCCACGCGCTGGCCTTCGAACCCTGTGCTGGCCGCGAAGAACACATGGTCGTCGCCAATGAGGTTCACGGCCGCAACGGGCATGCCGAAGATCCTGGCCGCGATCTGGACGACCGAATCAAGGCTTGGCAAAGGGCGATCACCATCAAGTCCGTAGTCGGAAAGCGCCTGAAGGCGGGCTGCTTCCGACTCGAGAATGGGGGGACACTTCAATGCAACATCCTCCAAAAAAGACGCCGCCCGCCGCTACGCGCAACGGTGCTTGCCAGTGGCTTGCCGGCGGGAACGGCACCTCAATATCGTCAAATCTCCACCTGGCCGCAAGTTTTTTTGGCACCCCGGGTCCGGCGGGCCAAGGGTTGCGAGCACCGCGCAGGGATGGGGCTTTCGCCGCGGCCTGCGGGCGGGCCTAGGACACGAACCGCTTGAGCGCCTCTTCAAACGCGGGCACGTCCGACCCCACATGCGTGGTGTTGTACTCGGCCTTGTGCATCACCAGGCCCGGCAGGCTCTGCGAGGCCATCTGATTGAAGAGGGGGATGCTGACCAGCGGGTGATTGCCGCCGCTCGCACCCGCCAGGAACAGCGTTGTGGGCAGGGGCTTGCCGTCGATCTGCTTTTCAAACGCCAGCACGCCGGCGGGGCTGGTGTGCTCGCCCACGCTGCATTCGGTCGAAAGGTAGTGTGAAAAGCTGGGCGCCACGCCTGCGCGGGCCTCCAGTATGAGTGCCGCCACCACAAAGTAGCCCCCATGGGACAAGCCTGAGAGGGCCCTGCGCCTGGGGTCGGCGCGGTACTGGCGCTCCACGGCGGGCACCAGTTCCTTCACGATGAAGTCGAGGTACCTGGCCGCACCGGGCATGAGGAAGTCGATGCCCCGCCATGCAGTGCCCCCAATGCCCACCAGGATGGCCTGCGTACCCAGCCGCTGCATCACCGCCTTGAACGTGTCAAAGCGCGAGATATTGGGCCCTCCGTACTGCGCATCGCCCTCGGTCGCATAGATGACGGGCAGCGTGGTTGTGCCCGTGGCATAGGCCTGCGGCAAAAAGACCTGGATGGGGTACGTGCTGCCATTGAAGGCCGACTTCATGGTCGAGTTGATCACCTGCCCCACCTCTGGCGGCGCCTCGCCGTCGCCCGAGCCTCCACCGCATGCCGCCAACGTGGCCGCGACCGCAATGAGCGCCGCGCGGCGCGTCTGCTGGAATTCTGTATGCACGTTCTGTCTCCTCCTGTCGGGGCATTGTGACATCCGGGTTCGCGGCGCGCAGGGGCTCTACCGGAGGCGGAATGATTGTTCTCAATACTGGAACAGTTAGTTCGCGACCAGGTGGTTTTTCTTTGGATACCCCAGGCGTACAGTTCAACCCATCGATGAGCCGAACCCGCAAGGCGACTCACCGAACCCGGTTCAGAAATGGTTTTTGTCCCGGCTTTTTTGAGACGCTTTTTTAACTTCAAGGATTTTCATCATGAACACGACCGCACGTTTCCTCTCCATCGCCGCTGTGGCTGCTTTCGCTTCTTTCGGTGCCCAGGCCGATGAAGCCGATGCTTCGCAGTTCGCCACCAAGTTCGAGACGAACCGCACGCGCGCCGAAGTGCAAGCCGAAGCCGCCACCGTGGCACAGACCCGCTCCATCGAACCCGCTGGTTCGCGTGTGGTGACCTACAAGTCCACCGCCGACCGCGCCGCCGTGCGTGCCCAGGCCGCTGAAGCCGTGCGCACCGGCCAGATCCCTTCGGGCGAATTCAGCGCCATGTAATGGGCAGACCAACTGCTTGAGTTGGATTGAAGCAGTTGCGGGACTTCCCATGGTGGTGGCACTTTGCATTTGCGGGTGCTGCTGCCATGGGGAGTGTTAACTGAACCGCAGGGGCGGGCAGGCAGATCGGGCTCCCTTTGGGAGCCCTTTTTGTTGGCACCAGGAGAAAGCGCGAGATGACGAAGGCCACGCGTTTTTCCCGGCATGGGGGAGACCCTGGAGATCCAGCGCTGGGGCGGCGGCCTTGCAAGCCACCACCGCCGGCTTAAACTGCCTGCCTCGCACAGCCGCCATCCGTTGCCGTCAATCCCATGCAGCAAACGCCCGACCTTCCCCAGCGCCTGCGAATTTCCTCTCGCGACTACACGGGGCGCGACAAGGCCGAGGCGCTGCGCGAGCTGTTTGGCCGCGCGCTGATGCGCGTGGACCTGTGGCCCTGCGAAGGTGCCGCCCCGCTGGACTTCACCGTCACCCTGATGCCCCTCGGGGCAGGGGCCGCCTATGCGCACAGCGCGCACACGCCTGCGCACTTCGAACACAAGCCCGCGCACCTGGGGGCCGGGGCGGACGACCTCTTGCTCACCACCACCCAGGACGGCTGCGCCATCCGCACCACAGGCGGCGACCTGGAGATACCGGCGGGTGGCTTCGTCCTGCACTCGAAGGCCCGCGCGCACGAGTTCATCCATCTCTGGGGCGGGCAGACCGCCAGCCTCCAGCTGCCCCGGGCCGCCCTGGCGCAGCAGGTGGCGCGGCTCGAAGAAGCACCGCTGCGGCTGCTGCGTTCCGACATGCCCGAGCCAGCCCTGGTCATGGGCTATGCGCAACTGCTGGCCGGCAGCCCCGCGCTCTCCGAACCGCTGCTGCAATCGGCCCGCTCGCACTTGCAGGAGCTGATGGCCAGCATGCTCACGCCTGCAGGGCAAGGCACGCAGCCTCCCGGGAGCGACGCGGTGGACGTGCCGCGCCTGGCGCTCATCCAGCGCGACATCCTGGCGCGCATCGCCCAGCCCGAACTGAGCCTGGCGCAGATCGCCCGCCTGCACCACCTCACGCCACGCCAGGTGCAGCGCCTGTTCGCGCGCGAGGGCACCTGCTTTTCGGACTTCGTGCGCGGCGCCCGGCTGGAGCGCGTGCGCGCCGCGCTGGCCGACCCCGGCCAGCGCCACCGCCGCGTGCTGCAGATCGTGCTGGACAACGGCTTCGACGACTTCTCCGCCTTCAGCCGGGCCTTCCGGCGGCGCTTCGGCATGACGCCCACCGACGTGCGCGCAACGGCCTGACACGGCGTGCGCCACGGGCGCGCACATGTCGTTTTGAACAAGGCGATTGTCGTTGCCGGCAACGACGCGGCGCGGCGCATTCCCAAGAATCGCCGGCATGACCGCTTTCATACCTGCCCGGCTCCTCGCCACCCTCGCCCTGCTCGCCGCCACCAGCGCGCAGGCCGCCATTCCTCCATCGCAGCGCCAGTACCTGATGGACTTCTACTTCGCCACCAATGGCCCCAATTGGCTCAACAACAGTGGCTGGGGCGGTGTGCCGGGCACCGAGTGCAACTGGGCGGGCATCGCCTGCGACGCGGGCGAGACCACGGTCACCGGCATGACATTCGTCTCCAACGCCATGTCCAGCACCCCACCCGGCACGCCGCTGCCTGACTGGGCGGCGCTGCCGGACCTCACGTCCATCAGCCTCACCGGCGGCGGCCTGACCGGCCCCGTGCCGCCCATCGCGGGGCTGACCCAGCTGGCGTTCTTCAACGTGGGAAACAACCAGTTCACGGGCCCGCTGCCCGACCCCTCGGGCCTGCAGCACCTCACGCGCTACATCACCGTGATGAATGCCTTCACCGGCCCGCTGCCACCGCTCACCGGCCTGCCCGCCCTGGAATGGTTCCTCGTGCGCGACAACCAGCTCACCGGCGCCATCCCGCCGCTCGCCGGCATGCCTGCGCTGCAAATCCTGTCCGTGCAGAAGAACCAGCTCACCGGGCCCATCCCCGCACTGCCTCCCGGCCTGCAGGTCCTGGTGGTGGACCAGAACCAGCTCACCGGCCCCCTGCCCACGGCGCCCAACTCGCTGCTCACGGGCCAGTCCATCCTGTGCCCCAATCCACTCCCCCCGTCGGCCAGCACCGACTGGGACGCCGCCACCGGAGAGACACCCTGGCACGCGCAGTGCAACGGCGCGCCCCCGGGGCCGGCCACCCCCGTGCCCACGCTGGGCCAATGGGCGCTGGCGCTGCTGTCGCTGGCCGCCGCCACGCTGGGCCTGCGGGCATTGCGGCGCAGGCAGGTTTGAGGCTTTTTGGCCTCCAGCGCTTTCCACACAAGCGCAAGCAGCTATAAAAATTGAAGCATCACCGCTGGCGCCGCGGGCCATCACACCCGCCCGCCATCCAGCCCGAGGAACCTCCATGCGCCATCTCCGCAACCACCGCAGCAGGCTCGCCACCGCCTTCCTGGCCTGCGCCATCGGCCTCCCGGGCGCCGCCCAGGCCGCGCCCTTCGCCACGACCTACACCGGGACCATCTCGACCACCGACTTCCCCGAGATCATCAGCGGCCAGAGCTACAGCGTCACCTTCGTGTTCGACAACGGGGGCAACTCCGCCTCCAACCAGGCATGGACCGGGGCGCACCTGAGGTGCACCTTCTGGCGCATGAACGACGCGCGCAACGTGGGCTTCGTGCAGGACCTTGCCATCTCCGCGCCCACGCTGGCCTTGGGCAGCGCCACCACCGATGGCGCCGGCGTGCTGACCGGCATGTTCACCGAGATCAATGGCGACCCGGCGGGCGCATCGTTCAGCAGCACGGGCATCACGCACACCGTGCCGGCGCACTGGTTCGCCAACGGCATCAACAACGTGTTCTCCGATGCCGCCCAGAACCGCAGCGTGCACGACGCTTCGGGGGGCGTGCAGACGCAGCAGCTTTCACGCTGGAGCCCGCCACAGCCCTTCAACAGCCCCTGTACGCCGGCCCTTCTGGCGCCCAGCGCCACGCCGGTGCCCGCGCTGGGCAGCACGGGGTGGGTGCTGCTGTCCGCGTTGCTGGCGGGCCTGGGAGTGCTGCGCCGCCGCAGGGCATGAGGCGCGGCAGAAGGCACCGCATGCCGGGTCTTAGTGGGGAGAGCCCCCGAAGCACCCTGGCGACAGGCGCCCGGGCCCTCACCGGGCCAGGTAGAAATCCATGGGGATGAGCTCGATGGCCCATCCGCCCTCTTCGCCCAGCGTGGCCGCCGGGTGCATGGAGGCGATGCGCAGCGCCTCCTCACGGCTGTCCGCCTCGATGATGAAGAGGCCGCCGACCACTTCCTTCGACTCCGTGTACGGCCCGTCACTGACGTGCGTCTTGCCGCCGAGCGGGCGAAGCGTTGCCCAGTTGTCCAGGTCGCCAAGCGACGCGGACACCAGGACCTTGCCGGTAGCGCGCATCTTCTCGTCCAGCGGGGGGCACTGGCGCACCAGCGCCTGGACGTCGTCCGGCGCCATCGCGGCGAATTTTTCGGGGGTGAAGTAGGCGAGGCCGAGGTATTTCATACGGAGGTGCTTTGAGGGTGGTGATGCACTGACGACGAAGCTGACGGTCGCAAATCGACCATGTGCAGAAAAAAAGTGCGGGATCCCATAATGCCCCCTTCCCGACTTGCATTCCCCCTCACCCCATGAATTCGCGGCCATCCTCCCCAGCCCTCACGGCCGCATCCCGGCAGCGGTTGTGGCAGGAGCTGGACATGCTCTGCGGCCTGGGCCTCGGCCTCGCGCCCGTGGCCCCCGAGGTGTGCGCCGTGCTGCGCATGCTGGTGGGTGCCGATGCGGCGGCCCTGTTCTGGATGGACGGGCAGGGCCTGCCGGAAGGCTTCCACCACGAGGATTCCCCTGCATCGGCGCAAGACCTGTTCCTCAACGAGTTCCAGCAACTGTTCGTGGGCCCCCACGAAACCAATGTGCTCGCCCTCGCCCGGCCCGATGGTCCGCGCGTCGGCAGGCTGATGGCGCCGGATGCCCGCTATTTCCGCTCCAACTCCTACAACCTCCTCGTGCGCGCCAGCGGCCACCACCACACGCTGGACCTGCGGGTGGAAGCGCAAGGCCGCACCCGTGCCATTGCCGCGCTGTTCCGCGCCCCAGGCAAGGGCTTCGGCGACGCAGAGGCCGCGCTGCTGGAGCGCGCATCGGCCAGCCTCGCGCGGGCCTTCCCGCACACGCCCCCTGCCCGCCCCTGGGACACCGGCCTGAACAGCCCGGTGGGCCATGTGCTGTTCGACGCGGCCAACCAGCAGCCGCAGCTCGCCGACACCACCGCCATCCAGTTGCTGCGGCAAGCCAATCTTCTCGGGCTGGGCGTGCACGGCACGGCGGCAACGGCGGTACTGCACGATCTCCCCCGGCGCCTGGGCAAGCCCCCGCAGGGCGCCGAGCGCATTCCCATGCCGGGTGGCTGGCTGGCGGCCGACGCCCATACCCTGCACCCCGTGGCGGGCGGGGCACAACAACTCTTGGTCACCCTGCAGCTGCTGCGCCCGCGCGGCATCGGCGTGGTGCGCCGCGTGTTCGAACTGCCGCTGAGCCCGCTGCAGCGGGAAATTGCCCTGCTGGCCGGCCTGGGCCATGCACGCACGGACTGCACCGAGCGCACGGGCGTGGGCAGCGCCGCGCTGAAGAAGCACTTGCGCACCATTTTTGCAGCCACCGGCACCAGCGGCTGGGACGACCTGGGCCACACCCTGCGCACCTGACTCCACGCCCCCCGGGGCGGCACATGTCCCGCTTCGCCATTCAGGGCGCTGTGGTCCGCGCCCCCGCTGCCACCGCCCCATCGGCGGCCTGCCCCGGCGCCAGCAGCATGAGCCGCGCCCCCAGCGCCACCAGGTCCTGCTGGCGCTGGGTGCGGGTCTTGAGCAGAAGGGTGCTCATCTGCGTGCGCACGGTGCGGATGCGCACGCCGCGCGCGTCGGCAAAGTCTTGCGGGGTCTGGCCGCGCATCAGCGCCAGCAGCAGGGCGCCCTCGGCCGGGCTCAGCCGGTAGGCCTGGCACACCAGGGCAGCGGCGGCCGCCGCGTCCAGCGTGCGCTCCATCAGCACCCAGGCCACGCCGGGGGCCGCGTGGTTCAGGCCCAGCGCCGCCAGATCGCCCACGGCCAGCGAGACCAGCAGCAGCCCGCCCGGCAACTCGGCGCAGCCGCTTTCACCATGCAGTGACTGCGTGAACAGCGCGCCCAGCGCAGCGTCCGCCTGCCGCACATTGGCAATGCCCGTGAGCAGCTTGCGCAGGCTGCCGTGCCCGGGGCTCGCGGCAAGGTGCCGCGCGCGGGCGTTGGCGTGCAGCAGGCGCCCGCCCGTGCCGAAGAACAGCATGCCCATGGGCAGGCGCTCCATCAGTGCCTCCAGCCCCTGCGTGCGCGTGCGCAGGGACAACATCTCGCGGTGCAGGAAGGCGGCGTGTTGCAAGGCGCCGAACTCCGCATGGAAGCGCCGTGCCTGCTCGGCCGTGAAGCCCTCGTCGTCGCGCAGGCGATAGACCGACGCGAACAGGTGGCCCCCCGGGTGCCGCGCATTCCACCCGCCGCCGAACATGCGCGTGCCGATGTCGTGCGGGCGCAGGAAGTCGTTGTAGAACGCCGTCTGCCGAAAGCGCCGTGCCGCAGGGGCGGGCGCATCCGTCACCACCGAGATGCCGCCCGGACCGGCCTGGGCGTAGCCCGCCATGGCGGCATCCCACAGCGGGTCCTGCTCGCGGTACAGCGCGGCGTAGCGCAGCGTGGCCTCGGCCGTCACGCCCCGGCCCACCAGCGCGGGCGCGCCCTCGGCCGAGGGGGTGTGCAGCCAGTAGCCCGGGTCCGGGTGTTCGGCAAAGCGCGGGCCCCATTGCGCCAGTTGCTCCGGCCCGCTGGCCAGCACGAACCAGCCTATCTGGTCCGCGCCCAGGCTGGTGGCATAGCCGTGCAGCGCCTCGCCCCAGCGCGCCTCGTCGGCCACGGTGCCCAGCAGTTCGGTCAATGCGTGATGCAAGCGTGTTTCCTTTTTTCTCATCGCCGGGCCGCCCCAGGCTCAAAAGCCGCTCACTGGGGGCTGCGCCCCACGCGCGGCGGGAAAGCGTGGGGCCACGCCTATCCCGGCGGCGCCGATTGTGCGGGGCCGCCGCGGCGCGCGCCATTCCCCCTCGGGATACCCCACGCCACTTGCGCGACGATTTGCCAACAAATGCACGTGCATCGGTCAGGTGACCGATAGGCAGAAAGCACGGGCGTTCCAAGAATCGCGGGCTTCTGCTTGCTCTCAGGAGACCCCCCAATGACCACCCCCGCATGGGCCGACACGGCCCGTCGCGTTCTGCACGCCGCCGCGCTGTGCCTGGGCGTTGCCAGCACCGCGCACGCCGCGGGCTGGCAGGCTGCCGGCAGCTTCACCGGCGCGCGCTACCAGCACACCGCCACACAATTGGCCGATGGCCGCGTGCTCCTCGCCGGGGGGCGCGGCGGCGGCGTGCTGGCCAGCACGCAGCTTTACGACACCGCCACGGGCCGCTGGACCAGCGGCCCCGCCCTGCCCGGCCCGCGCGCGGGCCACACGGCCACGCCGCTCCTGGACGGCACGGTGCTGATCGCGGGCGGAGAGGGCGGCACCGGCGCATCGGTGCGCGAGGCCGCCACCTTCGACCCGCAGGCCGGCGCCGTCAGCGCCACCGCCGGTACCATGGCGCTGCGCCGTCGCCAGCACACCGCCACGCTGCTGCCCGACGGCCGCGTGCTCGTGGCCGGTGGCCGGGGCACCGCCGGGCAAGACGGCCTGCAGTCCGCCGAAATCTACGACCCCGCCACCCGCACCTGGGACAGCACCGGCTCCATGCCCGGCATGGGCGCGCGCCAGCACACGGCCACGCTGCTCGCCGACGGCCGCGTGCTCGTGGCGGGCGGCATCGACAACGGCGACAGCGTCACCAACACCGCCGCACTCTGGAGCCCCGCCACCGGCACCTGGACCGCCGCCGCGCCGCTGCCGGCGCGCCGCGTGAACCACACGGCCACCCTGCTGCCCGATGGCCGCGTGTTCGTGGCCGGCGGCAACGACGGCGGCGGCGCGCTGGGCGACACCCTGCTGTACGACCCCTCCGCCAACACCTGGACGGCCAGCGGCGCCCTGCAGGTTGCGCGCACCCAGCACAGCGCCGCGCTGCTGCCCGACGGGCGCGTGCTGCTGGCGGGCGGCGCGGACGACGCCGGTGGCACGCCCATGGCGGCGGTGGAAATCTTCAGCCCCGCTGCGGGCCTGAGCAGCGTCTATGCCCCCATGGCGCAGGCACGCGGCCAGCACAGCGCGCTGCTGCTGCACACCGGCGAGGTTCTGGTGGCGGGCGGCGAGGGCGCGGGGGGCGGCGCGTTGGCGAACGTCGAACTATTGCAGCTCAACACCCTGGCCGCGCGCCACACCGCAAGCCTGGCCGCGGCGCGCCAGCTCCACACCGCCTCACGGGTGTCGAGCAATGGCGAGGTGCTGATCGCAGGCGGCACCGTGGGCAACAGCAGCACGGTCAGCAATACCGCGCTGCGCTACAGCCCCAGCATCGCGCAGTGGAGCAGTACCACGGCCATGCACGATGCCCGTGTCGAACACACGCAAACCCTGCTGCCCAATGACCGCTTTGTGCTCGTGGCGGGCGGCTACAACGGCTCCGTCGCCCTGGACAGCGCCGAAATTTACGATGCCAACACGGCGAGCTGGACGCGCACCTCGCCCCTGCTGCGCCCCCGCGCCGCCCACGCCGCCACCGTACTACCCAGTGGCGACGTGCTCATCGCGGGCGGCACGGGCTACGGCGCCGCCAGCAGCGCAGAGGTCTATCGCGCTGCCACCCTCCAATGGCAGGCCACGGGAGACATGATCCAGCCCCGCGACCGGCATCACGCCGCTACACGGCTGCCCGATGGCCGCGTCCTGGTGACCGGGGGCCGCAACGCAGGTAGCATCCATAGCAGCGCCGAGTTGTACACCCCCGCCACCGGCACCTGGGCGCCCGCCTCCGCGATGACTCACATGCGCGCCGGGCACGCCGCCACGCTGCTGCCGGATGGGCGTGTGCTGGTGGCTGGCGGCAGTGGCAGTACCGCGGCCTCGGGCACCAGCGCTGAAATCTTCGATCCCGCCACCAACACCTGGCAGGCCACGGGCAACCTGCTGACGGGCCGTGTCTATCACCGCGCCGCTGCACTGCCCAATGGCCGCGTGCTCGTCACCGGCGGCTCGAGCACCACGGCCCCCTTCGGCCCCGTCGCCAGCGCCGAGCTGTACGACCCTGCCACCGGCACTTGGCAGGCCGTGGACGCCATGCCGCAGGCGCGCACCGACCACACCGCCACCTTGCTGGCCAACGGCGAAGTGCTCATCACCGGTGGCATCAACGCCGGCGGCCCCATCGCCACCGCCTTGCTTTACGGCAACCCCAGCGCCGTGGCGGATGCCCGTCGCCCCCGCATCACGTCCTACCCGGGCCGGATGTCCCGCAGTGACACGCCAGAGTTGTCGGGTCTGCGCATGGTAGGCGCCGTCGAAGCCAGCAGCGGCGGCACCGGCCAATCGGCCACGCAAGTGCCGCTGGTGCGCCTTCAAGGCGAAGACGGCGGCGCCGTGGTGTGGCTGCCCATCGCACGCACCCGCCCCAATGGCGGCAGCGAAACCGTCATCGTCACCGGCCTTCTGCCAGCGAGCATGGCGCCCGGCCTGTATCGCGCCACGGTGTTCGTCAACGGTCTGGCGTCCGATTCGGTGCCCATCGAAGTGATGCCGGCAGGCGCACCCAACGCCCCCACCAACGTGACCGCCACGCCCGGCAACGCGCAGGTCACCGTGCGCTGGCAGGCGCCCGTGGGCGGCACCGCGCCCACGTCGTACACCGTCACCGCCCAGCCCGGCGGCGCCAGTTGCACCGTGCAGCACCCCGCCACCACCTGCACCGTGACGGGCCTCACCAACGGCGTCACCTACACCTTCACCGTCACGGCCAACAACACGGGCGGCAGCGCATCGGCCCCGCCCACGGGCGGCGTGGCGCCCGCGCCCGGGCCGGTGGTCGATCCGGGCGGCGCGCAGGCCATTCCCACCTTGAGCGAATGGGGCGTGCTGCTGCTCGCCGCGCTGATGCTGCTGGCCGGCCTGCGCGCACGCCGATTTGTTGTTGTTTAACTATCAAAAAGAGAGCTGCCAGCGCTTTACAGAAAAGCGCTGGCGGCCAGGAACACCATGAAAAACCTTACCTTCCACCCCTGGATCCCACGCGCCCTGGCCGCCTCGCTGCTGCTGGCCGGCACCCAGGCCTTCGCGCTGGAATGCGCTCCCGGCCAATGGCTGGCGGAGTACTTTCCCAACACCAAGCTGGCGGGCGCTGCCGTGCTGGAGCGCTGCGAGAGCGGCCCCATCGACTACTACTGGATGACCGACAGCCCGGCCCCCCGGCTGCCGGTGGACAGCTTCTCCGCGCGCTGGACCGCAAGCCTGCCGTTCGCCGCGGGCGCCGCCAGGTTCACGACATACACCGACGACGGCGTGCGCGTGTTCGTGGATGGCAAGCGCATCATCAACAACTGGACCGTGCACGGCATCACGATGGACACGGCGTCCGTGCGCCTGTCCGAGGGGCGCCACACCGTGCGCATGGAGTACTTCGAGGCGGGCGGCGAAGGACTCGCGCAGCTCTTCATCGACGGCACGGCGCCGAACACGCCACCGCCCCAGCCTCCACGCATCCAGGCTTTCACGGCCCAGCCCGACGTGATCGAGGCGGGCAACAGCAGCATCCTCTCGTGGAGCACGGAGAACGCCACGGCCTGTACCGCCACGGGGGGCTGGAGCGGAGAACAGGCAGGCACCGGCGGCACCAGCGTGCGGCCCACCGTCACCACCACCTACGGACTGAGCTGCCGCAACGCGGCTGGCGCCACCACGGCCGCATCGGCCACGGTGACCGTGCGCAAGGCACAGCAGCCCCCCACCATCGGCAGTTTCAGTGCCACGCCCGCACGCATCATGGCGGGCCAGAGTACCCAGCTGGCCTGGCAGGCCCACAACGCGACCACCTGCACGGCATCGGGCGGCTGGAGCGGGCCGCGCGCGGCCGAGGGCAACGAACTGGTGAGCCCCGCAGCAAACGCGGCGTACACGCTGACCTGCACCAACACCGCGGGCCAAAGCGTGGCCGCCACCACCCAGGTGGCGGTGGAGGCCACCAATCCGCTGCCACCCGTGGGCGGCGTGACGGCCGCCAGGACCAGCCGCGGGGTGAACGTGGGATGGAACCCCGCCGCCCAGAGCGGCAAATGGGTCAACGGCTACTACGCGGGCTGGTTCTGGGAAACCTACCCGCCCGAAGCCGTGGACATGGGCACCATGACGCACTTCGTCTTCGGCCGCTATGCGCCCGCGCTCGGTTCACTGCCCGGCGGCCGGGCGGGCGACCTGCTGGAGGGCGCCGGCTCGGGTCATCTGGCCAACGTGGAGGACGCGCTGATCGCCAAGGCCCACGCCGCGGGCGTCAAGGCGGTGATGATGGTGGGCGGAGACAGCGACGGGCCCGGTTTTGTTGCCGCCACCGCCAATGCCACGGTGCGCGCGCGCTTCATCAAGAACATCCTCGACAAGGCGGTGCAGAAAAACTACGACGGCGTGGACATCGACTGGGAAGAGAACCTCGACACGGTGGCTACCCGCGCCCAGGCCCTGGCGCTGCTGCGCGAGCTGCGCGCCGCCTCGGCGCTGCGTGCCCGCTACCAGGCGCCGAACGCGCCGCTGGAGCTGAGCTGGCCCGGCTTCTGGGTCAACAAGAACGACCCCGACATCACGCCCTGGCACGCGGAGGTGGCCGCCGCAGTCGATCGTTTCAACCTGATGACCTACAGCATGGCCGGCGACTGGGGCTGGCAGTCGTGGCACCACTCGCCGCTGTCCGGTGCGGGCGATCTGTACCCGACCTCGATTGAATCGACGGTGCAGGCCTATCTGGACATGGGCATCGCGCGCTCCAAGCTGGGCATCGGCATCGGCCTGTACGGTGCGTACTACAACCATCCCGTCACCGGTCCGCGCCAGAGCATGGACGGCATGCAAGGCTGGATGAACAACGGCGACTGGGAGAACAACTACCAGCGCCTGGTGAACGACAACGCCTTCAACCGCGCGGGCGCCACGTACCACTGGGACGACGTGGCCAAGCAAGGCTACATGACCTACTCGCCACCCTGGAACCGCGGCACGAACACGCCGGTCACCTACCTGAGCTTCGAAGACGAGCGCTCCATCGCCGAGAAGGGCAAATGGGTGCGCGAGCAGGGCCTGGGCGGAACACTGGTGTGGACCATCAACTATGGCTACCTGCCGCAGTCGAACAGCAATCCGCAGATGCAGGCCGTCAAGCAGGCCTTCATCGCGGACAGCGCCACGCGCTACCGCGTCTACCGCGACGGCGTGGCGATTGCCACGGTGACCGGCTCGGGCTACACCGACGTCGCGCCGCCGCTCGGCAGCCACTACTACCAGGTCAGCGTGCTGGATGCCGCGGGCAACGAGGGGCCACTGTCCGCACCCGTGACGGTGCAGCTCCCCTGACGGCCGACAGCGAAGCGGGCGCACTCAGCGAGGGCAAGGGCGCCTGAGCGGCGCAAGGGGCCAGGGCTCGCCGTCCACGAAGCCAGCCCCGCCTTGGCCGGTGACAGTGCGCTGGCGCACGCCGCACGCAAGATTCTGGAATCGGGGCTGCGGCCCAGCCTCCGAACCTCAGGCTGCGTACGCCCGCAGCCTGAGGGCGCCCGCCATGGCCAGTGCGGCAGCAAGGAACATCACCATCCATTCGGACAAGGTTGGCACAGGGGCGGGAACACTGGCCGCCATCACGGTGAGCGTTCCCGATGCGGCGGCGCCAGGCGGGGCATTGCTGGACGTGACTGGCGACGTCGTGTTGACGTGCGCGCCGATGACTGTCCCCCGAACACTCACGGTAATCGTGCAGGACTGGCCTCCGGCAAGCACGTTCGATCTGCTGGAAAAGGTCTCCGCGCCGGGGTTGATGGAGAACATGCCTCCCCCCGTCGCGAGCGTGCTGCATGTGCCGCCCGTTTGGGTGATGAGATCGATCCCCGCCGGCATGGTGTCACTGAATTGAACGTTGTTGAGCGCCACGGCAACGTTTGGATTCGTCACCGTGATCGTCGCGATGGAATTGCCGTTGGGCGCGACCACTGACGGGTTGAAGCTCTTGGCGATGACCGGTGCGACTTGCGCCGATGCGGTTGCTGCAAAGAGCGCACTGAAAAACAAAGCCGTGACGGCAAGACGCGGCGACTGGTGGTTCATTGCACTCTTTCTGGGTTGTGTGGGTGATTATTGACCGCCGCGGCGCAGCAGCGCGCCGACACACGCGGTGGGAGCAGCTCCATGCGACCCGCGCCTGGCCCGGACACCGTCATGCTGCGCCGCCCTTGTTCACCTTCCACCCACAACAAGGCCCCCAGGCCGCGCTCGAGAGCAATATTCATATCGGTGATGTGAAACATCACGCGTGTTCCATTGACTGATATAGCTTGGCGGCGAATGATCCGTCCCCAGGCGCTGGAATGCAGCCCGCATCGGAACCACCGACCAGCACCACAAAGGAGACGCCCATGCATGAATGCCCCGTCACCGTCTTTCCCCGGCAGATCCGCTGGGAGACGGACGGTACCAGCCGCATCCCGTTCCAGGCCTACACCGACGAAGACCTGTACCGCAAAGAACTCGACCGGCTGTTCTACAACGGCCACTGGTGCTACGTGGGCCTGGAAGCCGAGATCCCCAACGCGGGCGATTTCAAGCGCACCGTCATCGGCGAACGCTCCGTGCTGCTGGTGCGTGACAAGGATGCTTCGATCCATGTGGTGGAAAACGTCTGCGCGCACCGCGGCATGGCGTTCTGCCGCGAGCGGCACGGCAACCGCGACAGCCTGACCTGCCCCTACCACCAGTGGAACTACACCTTGTCGGGCGACCTGCAGGGCGTGCCGTTCCGGCGCGGCGTCAAGCAGGATGGCAAGGTCAATGGCGGCATGCCGGCGGACTTCAATCCTGCCGAGCATGGCCTGACCAAGCTCAAGGTCGCCACGCGCGGTGGCGTCGTGTTCGCATCATTCGACCATGGCGTGGAGCCGCTGGAGGACTTCCTGGGGCCCGCGATCCTGGGCTACTTCGACCGTCTGTTCGACGGCCGCAAGCTCACGATCCTGGGCTACAACCGCCAGCGGATTCCGGGCAACTGGAAGCTGATGCAGGAGAACATCAAGGACCCCTACCACCCAGGCCTGCTGCACACCTGGTTCGTCACCTTCGGTCTCTGGCGCGCCGACAACAAGTCCCAGCTGCTGATGGACGCGCAGCATCGCCATGCGGCCATGGTGTCCACCCGCGGCGCGGCCGGCAAGGCGGCCGACGTGACCCAGGTGTCCAGCTTCAAGGTGGGCATGGAACTGAACGACCCGCGCTTTCTCGACATCGTGCACGAAGACTGGTGGGGTGCGCCGACGGCCGTGATGATGACCGTGTTTCCGAGCGTCATCTTCCAGCAGCAGGTCAACAGCGTGTCCACACGCCACATCCAGCCGGACGGCCAGGGCGCCTTCGATTTCGTCTGGACGCATTTCGGCTTCGAAGACGACAGCGAAGAGATGACGCAGCGCCGCCTGCGCCAGGCCAACCTCTTCGGCCCGGCGGGCTTTGTGTCGGCCGACGATGGCGAAGTCATCGAGTGGTCGCAGGAAGGCTTCGAGACCAAGCCCGCGCACCGCACGTTGGCCGAACTCGGTGGCCGGGAGGTCGGCGACACGGACCACATGGTCACGGAGACGCTGATCCGCGGCATGTACGAATACTGGCGCAAGGTGATGGAGGCGTGACCATGGAGTTCCAGACCTACTACGAACTGACGCAACTCTATGCCCGCTACGCAAGTGCACTCGACGCCGCCGATTGGGATGCCTGGCCGGAGTTCTTCATCGACGACTGCAGCTACAAGCTGCAGCCGCGCGAGAACCACGAACGCGGTTTTCCACTCGCCACGCTGGCTTTCGACAGCAAGGGCATGCTGAAGGACCGCGTCTATGGCATCCGCGAGACGCTGTTCCACGACCCCTACTACCAGCGCCACGTGGTGGGTGCGCCGCTCGTCCACCAGGTCGGTGCCGATGGCCGCATCCACAGCGAGGCCAACTACGCGGTACTGCGCACGCGCCTGTCCAAGGAGTCCACCGTTTTCAACGTGGGCCGCACGCTCGATGAGGTGGTGCGCACGCCCGAGGGCCTGAAGTTCGCTTCGCGCCTGGTCATCTACGACAGCGAGATGATCCCCAATTCGCTGATCTACCCCATCTGAGGAACTGCCATGACCACGAACTGGATTGACGCCGCCGCGCGGGACGACGTGCCGCAGGATGACGTGATGGGCCTGGCCGTTGCAGGACGGGACATCGCACTGTATGGCGTGGACGGCGAGGTCTTCGCCACCGACAACGTCTGCACCCACGGCCATGCACGGCTGTGCGACGGCTTCCTGGACGGGCACGAGATCGAGTGCCCGCTGCACCAGGGCAAGTTCGATGTGCGCTCCGGCCTGCCCACCTGCGCGCCGGTGACCGAGCCCCTGCGCAGCTACCCCGTCAAGATCGAAGGCGGCCGCGTCTGGCTGGCCTTCGACTGAGCGCCACCGCCCTCACAAGGAAAGCCCATGACTGCCAAGCGACCAGAGGTTGCGGCCGCCGCATTGCCGGATGAAGGCGCGGCCGCCCGCCCGATCCATACCATCGTGATCGTCGGCACCGGCCAGGCCGGTGGCTGGGCCGCGCAGACGCTGCGCAGCGAAGGCTTCACAGGCCGCATCGTGCTGATCGGTGACGAGGTCCACCCGCCGCACGAGCGGCCACCGCTGTCCAAGGCGGTGTTGTCTGGCGCCGCACAGCCCGAGACGACGCGCCTGATGAAGCCCGAGGCCTTCGACGCCCTGGGTGCGCAATGGCGGCCCGGGGTGCAGGCGCGCCGCATTGACCGCGCCGCCAGGCAGGTGCTGCTGTCCGATGGCGAAGCGGTGCCCTACGACAAGCTCATCCTGTGCACCGGAGGGCGGGCCCGCCGACTCGCGGTGCCCGGGGCCGACCAGGTGCCGCTGCACACGCTGCGCACCATCGAAGATGCGATGGCGCTGGCGCCCGCGCTTATGCCCGGCCGTCGCGTGGTGGTGGTGGGCGGCGGCTGGATCGGTCTGGAGGTGGCGGCCACGGCACGCCAGCGGGGCGCTGACGTCGTGGTCGTCGAGACGCAGGGCCGCCTGTGCGAACGCACCGTACCGGCCGCGATATCGGAGTACCTGCTGGCGCTGCATCACTCTCAGGGAACCCGCGTTGTGCTGGGCGCTGGAGTCCTAGGCTTTGCGCGCGCGGCGGATGGCCGCTCGGAAGTGCGGCTCGCTGATGGCAGCGTGCTCGCGGCCGACACCATCGTGCTGGGCATCGGCCTGGTGCCCAACGACGAACTGGCGCGCGAGGCGGGCCTGGCCTGCGAAGGCGGCGTGCTGGTCGATGCCCGGTGCCGCACGTCCGACCCCGACATCCTGGCCGCTGGCGACGTGGCCGTGGCTCTCAACCCCTGGGCCGGGCGCAGGCTGCGGCTCGAGTCGTGGCAGAACGCGCAGGACCAGGGCATCGCTGCCGCGCGCTCGGCCCTGGGCCACGCGGTGGACTACCAGCCGCTGCCCTGGTTCTGGTCCGACCAGTACGGCATGAATCTGCAGATCTACGGCGTACCGACGCCCGCGCACCGTGTGGTGCAGCGCGGCGACCAGGCCAGCGGCGGCTTCGTGCTGTTCTACCTGGCCGGCGACGTGGTCCAGGCCGCCATCGGCCCCAATGCAGCGCGCGACCTGCGCTTCGCGCGCCGGCTGATCGAGCAGCGCAGGCCCGTCGATACCGAACGCCTGGCGGACCTGGGCACGCCGATGTCCAAGCTGTGAATCAGGCGCCCGTTGCTTACTGCCCAAGGTCTGAACCCACCCCACCACCACGTTCAAAAAAGGGAAACACCGATGACCTCCACCACCTATCTCTGGACTCCACCGCCGGTCTATGCGCTGCCGGTGCGTGGCCGAAGCGAGCGCCTGCCCATCCAGCGGCTGTTTTTTGTCGGCCGCAACTACCACGCGCATGCGGTCGAGATGGGGCGCCCGGTCGACAAGTCGGTCGAGGTGCCGTTCTACTTCACCAAGGCACCGTCCACACTGGTCGAGTCCGGTGCCACCGTGGCCTACCCGCCGGGCACCCAGGACTACCACCACGAAATGGAACTGGTGGTGGCCATCGGCGCGCCCGGCTTTCGCGTGCCCGAGGCCGAGGCACCGAGCCTCATCTATGGCTATGCCTGCGGCCTGGACATGACGCGCCGCGACCTGCAGCTCGTGGCGCGCGAGAAAGGCCGGCCCTGGGACCTGGGCAAGGACGTGGAGCAGTCCTCCGTGGTCTCGGAGATCGTGCCGATGCAGCAGGCCGTCCTGAGCCAGGGCGAGCTGGCGATGTCGGTCAACGGGAAGGTACGCCAGAAGTCCGACCTGTCCAAGCTGATCTGGAACATCCCCGAGCTGATCGCCGACCTGTCCAGGTTCTACCACCTGCTGCCCGGCGACCTGATCTTCACCGGCACGCCCGAAGGCGTGGGCCCGGTGCAGCCAGGTGACCGCATCGACGGCCAGATCGACGGCGTGGGCAGCATCGTGCTCCACGTCGGCCCTGCGGAGTGACACAACGATGAATCAAGGAGACAAACCCACCATGACCACCGACCTGACGCCTTCCCCCGTGCGGCTGCATGCCGTGGCGGGGCGGGGCCAGCCCGACCCCACGCCCGCGCTGGAGGAGCTCTACCGAGGCTTCGAGCAGGAACTGCTGGTGCCGCTCTGGACCGAGATCGGCGACCTGATGCCCCGGCAACCCCAATCCAAGGCCGTGCCACACCTGTGGCGCTGGGACCGGCTGAAGGCACTGGCCGCGCAGGCCGGCGAGATCGTGCCCGTGGGCCGCGGTGGCGAGCGCCGCGCGATCGCGCTGGCCAACCCGGCGCTGGGCGGCAGTCCTTTCGCCACGCCCACGCTGTGGGCCGCCATCCAGTACCTGATGCCGGGTGAAGATGCTCCCGAGCATCGGCACACGCAGCACGCCTTCCGCTTCGTGGTGGAGGGCGAGGGCGTCTGGACGGTGGTCAATGGCGATGCGGTGCGCATGTCGCGCGGCGACTTCCTGCCGCAGGCAGGGTGGAACTGGCACGCCCACCACAACGCCGCCACCGAGCCCATGGCCTGGATCGATGGCCTGGACATTCCGTTCTCGTACTACACCGAGAGCCAGTTCTTCGAGGTCGGGCGCGAGCGGATTTCGCCCGCCGAGCGCACCACGGCGGAGCGTTCGTACTCCGAAAGGCTCTGGGGCCACCCCGGCTTGCGCCCCGTCTCGATGCCGGGAGCGCAGCCCGCCACCCCGCTCCTGGCCTACCGCTGGGTGGACACCGACCGCGCGCTGGCCGATCAGCTCGCCCTGGAGGCCGAAGGCCAGGCCGGCACGCTGAGCCCGGGGCATGCGGCGGTGCGCTTTACCAACCCTGCTACCGGCGGCGATGTGCTGCCGACGATGCGCACCGAGATGCACCGCGTGCGCGCGGGCGGCGCGACGCGCGTCCATCGCGAGGTGGGCTCGTCCGTGTTCCAGGTGTTCGACGGCAGTGGCTCCGTGACCGTGGGAGAGCGCACTTGGCACGTGGCGCGTGGCGACTTGTTCGTGGTGCCATCGTGGCAGCCGTTCTCGGCCCAGGCATCCGCCTCGGGTGCGCTCGACCTTTTCCGTTTCAGCGACGCGCCGATTTTCGAGGCGCTGCACGCCCACCGCGCCCAGACCACCGGTTGAGCCGGAGGCCTCCGGCCCGCATGCCGCGCTTGCCCACCCCACTGATCAGCCACGAAACAACAGGCCGATTCCGGCCCAATGACAAGGAGACATAGCCATGATCACAGCCATCCGTACTTCCATTTCCCGCACGGCCGCTGCGCTTTGCGCCTGGGCCCTGCTGACCGCCGCGGGCCTGCCCGGCGCAGCGGCGCAGACATACCCCGCCAAGCCCGTGCGGTCCGTCGCGCCGTATTCCCCGGGCAGCGGTCCGGACGCGGTGATGCGCATCCTCAGCGAGAGGTTGTCGCGCCACTGGGGCCAGCAACTGGTCATCGACAACAAGCCGGGCGCCAACGGTTTCATCGCCATTGGCGACGCCAAACGCGCAGCGCCTGACGGCTACACCGTGCTGCAGGTGGACAACACGCACATGGCCCTGCAGCCGCATGTGTTCAAGCAACTGCCCTACGACCCGCTGAAGGACTTCGAGCCGGTGGCACCGGTGTACTTCACCAACTTCTTCGTGGTGGTGGCGGCCAATTCGCCGTGGAAAGACATGGGAGACCTGATCAAGGCAGCCAAGGCGGCACCCGGCGAGATCACCTATGGATCATGGGGCATCGGCAGCGTGGCCCATGTCGGCGCGGCAATGCTCGAAGCCGCGACCGATACGAAGATGATGCACGTGCCCTACAAGGACATGGGGAACGTCTACACCTCCGTCGCCACCGGTGACATCAAGTGGGCGTTCGGCACGGCGGCGACGGCCGGACCGATGTACCAGGCCAAGAAGGTGAAGTTCCTGGCGCTCGCCGCACCCAAGCGTCTGGCGGGCTTCACCGATATCCCGACCGTCGGCGAGGCGGGCGGGCCGGCGGGGTTCGAGGTGAAGACCTGGGTGGGTTTGTTCGCTCCTGTCGGCACACCGAAGGCGTCGATCGAGAAGATCAATACCGATGTGGGCAAGGTGCTCGCGACCGCCGAGGTCAGGGAACGCCTGGCGACGTTCGGATTCGAGCCCTACATTGGCCCGCCGAGCGAGCTGCTCCGCGCCATCGAACGCGATTCGCGCACGTTCGGTGATGTCGTCAAGCGCGCCAAGATCGCTCTGGACTGATCATGAAGCTCTACACCTTCTTCCGCAGTGGAACGTCCCACCGCCTGCGCATCGCGCTGAACCTGAAAGGCCTTTCGTACGAGCAGGTCGCGGTCGATCTGCGGCGCGAGGAGCATCTGGCGCAGGCCTTCAAGGCGATCAATCCACAGCAGTTCGTGCCGGTCCTGGAGACGGACGACCGCCTGATGACCCAGTCGCCGGCGATCATCGAATGGCTCGAAGAGCGCCATCCGAGTCCGCCGCTGCTCCCCACCGATGCCGCAGAGCGTGCCCAGGTGCGCGCACTCGCGGCCATCGTGGGCTGCGATATCCACCCGGTCAACAACCGGCGCATCCTGGAAGCCTTGCGCCACCGTTTTGGCGCGGACGAGGCAGCCGTGAACGACTGGTGCGGCACCTGGATCGGCGCGGGCTTCGACGCCATCGAAACACTGCTCGCGAGCGACCGGCGGCGTGGCGACTTCTGCTTTGGCAAGCACCCTACGCTGGCCGATGTCTACCTGGTGCCGCAGGTGGAGAGCGCGCGCCGCTTCAAGGTCGACCTGGCGCGCTGGCCGCGGGTGCAGGCGGTGGACCTGGCCTGCGGGCAACTGGACGCATTCCGGCAAGCCGCGCCCAGTGCGCAGCCCGATGCGGGCTGAACCTCAGTCGCCCTGCATGTAAAAGGCCTCGGCATGGATGTGGGCCGGCTCCATGCCCTTGCCCAGCGCCACCAGCGTGGTCGTCTCCACCATCGGCGGTGAGCCGCACAGATACGCATGCCAGCCGCGCAGGCTGGCGTGGTCCTGTTCGATGGCCTGGGTCACCAGCCCGCGCCGCTGCGCCGCAGGGTCCGCGCCCGAGGCCACCACCACATGCACCTGCAGCGCAGGATGTGCGTGGCGCAGCTGGTCCAGCCAGGTGAGGCCGTACAGCTCGCGTGGCGAGCGCACCCCGAAGTACAGGTGAATGGGGTTGCGCATGCCGGCGGCCACGGCGCCACGCACCACCGAAAGCACAGGTGCCAGCCCCGTACCTCCCGCCACGCACAGTATCGGCCCGGTGTGCTGCTGGCGCAGATAGGCTGCACCCAACGGCCCGCTGACCTTGACGGCATCCCCTGCCTTCAGTTGATCCGCGATGTAGCCGCTGACCCGGCCCCTGGGCATCAGCTGCACGTGGAACTCCAGCAGCTCTTCGCCCGGCAAGCTCGCCATGGAATAAGGACGCACGTGGGCCGGCGTGAAAGCGATCTGCGCGTACTGGCCCGGTGAGAATGCGATCGGCTTGCTAACCTTGAGCAGCAGGCGCCGGATGTCGACCGCCAATGGCTCGATGGCCGCGACAGTGGCCTTGGCCACACGCGCCCGGTGCACCACGGCCTCCTCGGGCGCCGGCACTTCGATCGTGCAGGCCTCGGTCACATAGGTCTGGCAGGCCAGCACGGCACCGTCCATGCCGTCCAGCGGGCGCTGCTGCTCACGCCCCCCATCGAACACCTCGCCATCGAGCACCCGGCAGCGGCAGATACCGCAGCGGCCGGAGAGGCAGGAGTAGGACATCGGAACCTGCGCCGCGCGCAGGGCGTCGAGCAGATTCACGCCCGGTGCGGCACGGATCACGCGGTTAAGCGGCTGAACAAGAATGTCCATGGCGGGCGGGCTGCGAGATCATTCATGCGATTGTGCATAAGAATCATCGGCTGCAATACCATTGCCGCTTCATATCACCCGCACTGATGGAGTGGCGATGGAGTTATCTGACATCGATCTGAACCTGCTGGTCTTGTTTCAGCAACTCATGGTCGAGCGGCGCGTGTCCAAGGTGGCCGACAACATGGGCCTCACCCAGCCTGCCGTCAGCAATGCGCTGGCCAAGCTGCGCCGAATCTTCGGCGACGAGTTGTTCCTGCGCACGTCGGGCGGCATGGTGCCCACGCCCTTTGCCGAACAACTCGGCGAACCGGTCGGATACGCGCTGGGCATGATCCACAGTGGACTGAACCAGCGCATGCAGTTCACGCCGGCCACGCTCAAGCGCACCATCACCATCGGCATGACGGACATTGGAGAGATCGTCTTCCTTCCAGCGCTGCTGGAGCGCCTGGGGCGGGAAGCGCCCGGTGTGACGCTGAATACCGTGCGCAACAACGCGACCAATCTGCGCGACGATATGGAGTCTGGCAAGGTGGACCTGGCCATCGGCCTGCTGCCCCAGCTCAAGGCGGGCTTCTTCCAGCGGCGGCTGTTTCGCCAGCGCTATGTGTGCCTGTTCCGCAAGGGCCACACGCTGGACCGGCCGAAGCTGCTGCTCGCCGACTACAAGGCGGCGGAGCACCTGGTGATCGTCGCCGCGGGCACGGGGCATGGCAAAGTCGACGAGTTGATCCAGAAGGCCGGCATCGACCGCCTTGTGCGGCTGAGCGTGCCGCACTTTGTCAGTGTGGGCCACATCCTGCAAGGCACGGCGCTGGTGGCGACGGTGCCCGAGCTCCTGGCACTCAAGCTGGTCGAGCCCTTCGGGCTGACATTGCGCACGCACCCGGTCAAGTTGCCCGAGGCGCCGATCAGTGTGTTCTGGCATGCCAAGGTGCATCGCGAACCAGTGAACCAGTGGCTGCGTGGCATGGTGTTCGAGTTGTTCGGCGGCGATCGCGCTGATGGCAGCGGGTCGCCGTGACCGCCGACAGTCTGGGGCCGTCCGCCAGCTCGCTCCTGAACCGACGCCGCCATCCAGGCTCCCATCGCAGACAAAAAAAGGGGCGCAGACATCCGTCCACGCCCCTCCCGTCTTGCGCTGCCAGGCCATCGATTCCGGCCTATCGCGCTGATTCAATTCACGGCACCAACGCAGCCATCTCCCCCGCAGGCACCACCCCATAGTGGTCCAGCTGCATCGAGTACTGCGCGCGGCCCGAAGACAAGGCGCGCAGGCTGCCGATGTAGCCGAACATCTCTTTCAGCGGTACCTCGGCCTCGACCGTGGCGGCGTTGCCGCGCTGGCCCTGGCCGCGCACGATGCCGCGACGGCGGTTCAGGTCGCCAATGCTGTCGCCCAGGTACTCGGCCGGGGTGATGACCTCCACGGCCATCACGGGCTCCAGCACCTGGGGTGCCGCTTTCGCAAAACCTTCGCGGAAGGCGGCCATGGCCGCCAGCTCGAAGGCCAGCGTGGACGAGTCGCGCTCGTGGAAGCTGCCGTCCACCAGCGTGGCCGCGAAGTCCACGGCGGGGAAGCCGGCCACCACGCCCGTGAGGGCGGCGCGGCGGATGCCGGCCTCCACCCCAGGGATGAACTCGCGCGGCACGGCGCCGCCCACGATGCGGTTGTCAAAGCGGATGCCTTCGCCCCTTGGCAGGGGTTCGAGCAGCAACCTCACCTCGGCGAACTGGCCGGGGCCGCCCGATTGCTTCTTGTGCACATGGTGTACCTCCACACTCTTCGAAATGGTTTCACGGTAGGCCACCTGGGGGCGGCCGACCGACACGTTGACGCCGTGGCGTGCGCGCAGCTTCTCGATCGAGACCTCGAGCTGCAGCTCGCCCATGCCGGACAGAATGGTCTGGCCGGATTCGGCATCGTGCTGCAGGCGCAGGCTCGGGTCTTCGCGCAGCAGGGACTGCAGGGCCTTGGACAGGCCTTGCTGGTCCGCGCTCGCCTTGGGCTCGATGGCCACATGGATCACCGGCTCGGGCACGCTGATCTGCTCCAGCACCACGGGGTGGGCCGGGTCGCTCAGCGTGTGCCCCGTCAGCGTGTCCTTGAGGCCCACGACGGCGGCGATGTCGCCCGCCACCAGCTCGTCGCGCTCGATGTGCTTGTCGGCATGCACTTCGTACAGGCGCGACACGCGCTCGGTCTTGCCCGTGCTGGTGTTGAGCACCACGTCGCCCCGGCCCAGACGGCCGCTGTACACGCGCACGAACACCTTGGCGCCGTGGTCGTCGGTGACGACCTTGAACGCCAGGGCCTTGAACGGGTCCGCAGCGGTCTCGCCGCCTTCGCGCACGATGTCGTCCGGAGAGGGCAAGTAGTCCACCACGGCGTCGAGCAAAGGCTCCACGCCGCGGTTCTTGAAGGCCGAGCCGGCCAGCGCGGGCACGAAGGCGCCGGCCAGCACGCCCTTGCGGATGGCGGCACGCAGCACATCCACAGCGATCTCTTCGCCGTTCACGTAGGCCTGCAGCGCGGCTTCGTCCTGCTCCACGGCGGCCTCTACCAGGCGGGCGCGTGCGCGCACGGCTTGCTCGAGCAGCTCGGCGGGCACGTCGGCTTCGCGGTAGGGCGCACTCGCGTCGTCCTTGTCCCAGATGCGGGCGCGCAGGCTCAGCAAGTCCACCACGCCGCGGAAGTCGCCTTCCGCGCCGATGGGGATCTGCAGCGGCACCACGCGCACGCCCAGGCGCTCTTCCATCATGGCCACCACGCGGTGGAAGTCGGCGCCCACGCGGTCGAGCTTGTTGATGAAGGCGATGCGCGGCACGCGGTACTTGTCGGCTAGGCGCCAGTTGGTCTCGGTCTGCGGCTCCACACCGGCCACGCCGTCGAACACGACGACCGCACCGTCGAGCACGCGCAGCGAGCGGTTCACCTCGATGTTGAAATCGATGTGGCCGGGCGTGTCGATCAGGTTGAGCTGCGTGCCCTTCCAGTGCACGGTGACGGCCGCGCTGTTGATGGTGATGCCGCGCTGTTGCTCCTGCGGATCGAAGTCCATGTGCGCCGTGCCGTCGTGCACTTCGCCGATGCGATGGCTCTCGCCCGTGTAGAACAGGATGCGTTCGGTGGTCGTGGTCTTGCCCGCGTCGACGTGGGCGATGACGCCGAGGTTGCGCAGATGGGCATTGCTGGTGTTGCGTGAATTTCTCATGGCGAATCTTTCAATCTCTTGCGGCTGCGCCCGGCTCTGCGAGCAGCTGCCGCCTGGTTGGCTATCTGCCAGCCCAGGCGAGATGGATTCGCCTTCAGGCTAGCGTTGAATGGGTGTTGTGCTGTCGCCGAAGCCCGGGCGCACGGAACTCAAGCTCCGGCGGCCGGGAATCGTGGCAATCAACTTGTCGTAGGTACGCATAGATTGGGTGGTGAGAAAGTCTGAAAAAACAAAAACCCCGGAGGTGGAGCCTGCCGGGGTTTTATGGACCGGAAGGCGCACAGCCCTCCGACACGCGATCGAGGGGCGCAACTAGGGGGCGAACGATGCCTTGATCACGTTGGTGAGAATTTTCATAAGAGCGAATTATCCTCCTCGCACAAAAAGCTTGCAAGCGACCTGGCTGCCTGCCTGCGCCTGCCGCCTCCGGCTCGGGCAAAGAACTGGCTGTTGCCTGGCCGCACGGCGTTCGAAACCTGCACACGGCAGGGCCGAATCGACGTTGCAGGCACAGCGGGCGGCAGGACGGCGCAACTGAATCGTGCGTGCATGCCTGTCGCTGCATCGAAGGTGGATGACCACTGTAGGCCACACAGCGACTGCCGTCACGCGCGATTTTCCAACGGAAGGGTGCCATCGGCGACAACAGTCACTGCCTGGTCAAAACTCGGCGATGAACGGCCAGCAGGGGCATGGGCAGCACACCTCATTCTCCTGTGCGCCGCCACACCAGCCCCAGCGCCTTGACTTTCTGCCAGGCACTGGCGCGTTCGTCTGAAAGCACGTCCAGAAAGTCCGACAGGCGTTTGGACTTGACCATGGTGTAAACCGTCAGCAAGGTGGTCAAGGCAAACACGACGGCAAAAATCCCCAGCTTGCGGCCCGGGGGAGCATCGGCCTCGGCCAGCAAATTCATGCCCAGGAAGCCCGTGGTCACGGTGCCGATCAGGCCAAAGATGGTCACGACCGTCAGCCTGACGACGGTGTTGGCCTGGCGGCGCAGGCTGTCCGCGTCCAGGTACTGGTTCATTTCGCCAATGCGCTCCTTGACCTCCGTGTACAGCGGGTCCAGCCCGAGGTGGTTGGCGCACATGCGGAACAGGGCACGCACCTGGGCCTGTTCGGACACCTCGTGGAACCAGTAGCGGTGCGTGAAGCGCAGAAAGCCGGCAAAGCTGTCACGGATCGTGCGCTTGAAGCGGCGCACGCTGGCGGCGTCGGCAATGTCCAGGTTTTTCAGTGCCTCGGCCAGCCGGTCCGAGAACATCAGCAGCGCCGCTTTCTGGAAATGCGCGATCAGGAACAACAAGAAATGCTGGTGCCGGAACTGCGCCAGCACCCCCCGGTCGCGGCAGACAAAAAACGGGCTGTGGGCATCGCCCAGCACCAGCAGCGAATGGCCGCTGCAAAGATACCGCGTGTTGGGAGCCGCGCCACTGTGGCTCCAGAATCGGTCGTAACAAAACCGCTTTTCGAAGTCGGCCAGATGCTCTTCGGCATAGGGCAGGCTGGCGTCGTCGCTGGAGGTGGCCGCCCCGGTCACCAGGCCGAGGCGAACGAAGTCGCTGCGGCTCAGTGCGCGCGGGTTGTCCAGCGCCAGGAACGCCAGTTGCGGCATGCGGTAGTACTCGATCTGGCGATAGCGCAAGGGACCGCTGCGCTCCGAATGGTCGCTCACCAGGGGCTCCAGCAGCCAAGCCCAATGGGCGGCGATGCGCGGGGCGCGGTGGCTGCTGACATGGGCCATGAAGAGGTCGCGCTGGTTGGCGTCGGACTGGGCCAGCACCTGCCCCGCGGCGTCCAGCCACTCGGCGCTGTACAGGCAGTGCTGCGCATGGCCCTTCGCATCCCAGCTGGCGGGGTAGCCGCGGCCAAAGCGGTACAGCAGTTCCTGCGCCTGGGCCAGCGTCAGGTCGCGGGCGCTGACCTCGACATTGAGCAGCACCAAATCCAGGTCGAGAAAAAAGTACAGGTCCACATGGACGATGTCGAGCGTGATCGGCGGCGCACCGGGGCGCAACACCGCCCGCACGGCGCTGACGTCGCTGCGCCGGAACACCCGCATCGGTGAACCTGCGGCGCTGCTGCCTTTCTGGCTGCGCCCCTCGCCGTACAGGAAGCGCTGCACGTAGGGCAAGAAGGTCACGAACTCGTTGTAGTGGCGCTCGTGAAAACGATCGCTGTCGCCCGTGAATTCATCCACCACCTCGCGCCAGGGCGAGGCCTCGCCCATGTCCGCCAGCACCTGCCAGGGCTTGGCGTGCCGCCCCTCGGAACCCCGCACCGGCATCAGGCGCAGGGGCCACAACAGGACCTGGCGCAACTCCCGCACGCAGGCGGGATGGGACTCGGTTGACATGCAGTGGCCTTTCGTCTGGTTCGTGATGCCGAGCAACACACTTGCGGCGTGGGCACCGTGCGCCGAGTGGCGGTTCATTCAGCCGTCACGGCGTGGGCGCCAGCGCCCATTTCACGTGGTGCAGCCAGGAAATCAATTCCGGATTTTCTCGCGACCTGCCGAAAACCGGGCTTCGGAAACCATGCTAACCAAAACAGCGGAGGATGGGTCCACCGCATCGGCGATCGGCCCATTTCCGAGCAGGCCCGCCGTCCGTAAAAAAACCGCCAAATCTTCCCGTCTCGAACTACCCAGGCGCCACCGCGTCAGGTTGCAAACGAGACGCGCTGCCACGCTGCGCAGTGGATGTGAATCGGCGTTCCACCTGCAACAGGAAGTGCGAGAGCAAAGTGGAATACAGCTTGTCGCCCAATGCCGCATCTTCCATGCCAACATCGAGATTGGGGTTGTCGTTGATCTCGATGACATAGACACCAGAGGCCGTGGCCTTGATGTCCACCCCATAAAATCCATTGCCAACCAGGCGCGCGGAGTTGACGGCTGCCGCCAGCACCTCTGTGGGCACATCTTGCAGCGGCACACCCTGCACCCGCCCCTCCGTGTACTTGCCATTTGCTGTGTGCTGCAGTATCTGCCAGTGCCCATTGCACATGAAGTACTTCGCCGCGAAGACCGCTTGCCCCGCCAGAACCCCGACGCGCCAGTCAAAGTCTGTGTACATGTACTCCTGCAGCAGGATGATTTCCGATTCCCTGAGCATGCCTTTCGCAATGTCCTGGAGATGCTCAAAGCTCTCCGCCTTCTTGACACTGCGGCTGAACGCACCATCCGGTACTTTCACCACCACGGGGTAGTCCAGCGTGTGCTCCATGCCGGCCAGCGTGCGCCGGCTGGCCATGCGCGTCACCGGTGTGGCAATGGCATGCTCGCGCAGAAGCTCCGCCAAAAAGGCTTTGTTCGTGCAGCGCAGGATGGACACGGGGTCGTCTATGACCGGCATGCCCTCGGCGACAGCCTTTCTCGCAAACTGAAAGGTATGGTGCGTCACCGCGGTGGTTTCCCGAATGAACAGCGCATCGAACTGGGTCAGGCGGGAGAAGTCCTTCTTCTCGATAAGCTCCACCGCAATTCCCATGTCCTGCCCCACATCAACCAACTTCTTGAGCGTCCTGAGACTGGACGGAGGAAGCGGGTCATCCGGATCGTGCAGGACCGCGAGGTCCATCCGGGGCAGGGGCATGGCGACCATGGGGCGCCAGCTGCGCCGCGTGTACTGGCGGAGCGCTCGAACAAAGACCTCATCGCGCGCAGGCTCGACATCGCGAAGGTCCAACGCCTGTATTCCGCCGAGCTGCCAGTTTGCGGACTGCTCCTGCCGTTCGAGGGTGATCTCCATCAATGGACAACGGAACAGTTCAAAGCTCTTTCGAGCCAGCGGCGCCAGCACGGGGTCCTCCATGACCCCGAAGAACACATGCAAGGTCAGCGTATTCACGGAGCCGGGGATTTCCTTCAGCGGACCGACCAGTCTATTGAGCTGCACGAACGCTTCATCAGGCTGCATTCGCTTGCGCTGAAGGCTGAGTATGGTGTCCACGCTGGGGGTGACCCGGTCGCCACGCGCCTCCGCCAGCAGGGAGCAGTAGTAGCCCATGCTGAGGTAGCCATAAGTCCGGCAAAGGTTCGTGACCTTGCGAAAACGCCCCCGGGCATCCGGCTCCTCCGCCACGAATTGATCGGCGGTGATGACTCTGATCTCGGGCTCGCTCCATCGAAAGTCTGCGAGCTTCTCCACCACGATCACATGTTCTGAAGACAATTTATTTCTTTCCGGAGATGACGACCGCGGCAGTGCGCCTGCGGCGCCCGTACTTGGCGATCTTCTTGAATTCACCAAAGCTGATGGACACTCCGCCGTCCGGGTCACTGGAACGCGCCATAGGGTCCAGAAGGCGAAAAACCGCGCCGTCAAAGCCGGTGATTGCCACCCAATGTGGCGTTTTCTCCCGGTGAAGCCGCCACAGACTGATGAGGACAATGGGCAGGCTTCCCATGCGCAATTGCTCAATCACGCTTTCTGGAGAGACGGGCCGGGCATGGACAGGAACACGGTGAGCCTCCAGTTCCAACCGGAAGTCGTTTTCCACCAGCTGGATGACGTCTTTCTTGAGAGGGTCGCGCACACTGTCCATGAAGAGTGATGCGCCAGCCGCTGCATAGACCGACACGTCAAAGCCGCGGCGCAATGCCGCATGCGCAAGTCCGAAAGGACCACACCCACCATGGCCCGCCGCCATAAAGACCGTTGTGGCCTCACGCCATAGGCGGATTTCGGCGGCTTGATTGACAGGGATGGACGGGTCCACGGCAGACATGGCCATCAGCAATGCGCAGGGCCCACAGGTGAAATCCAGCGTCTGGGCGTAGTGCCGCACCCGAGAGGCGTTCCCTTCTCGCGCCCGCGCGTCGTCGAAGAGGTCCTTCTGAAAGCACAAAGCGGCTTCGCCATCGCCGTAGTAGGCAAGCTTGCGGCCCATCCCCACGAATCCATGGCGAAGGAACAAGCGGTGTGCGCAGACATTGGAAGTCCTGCTCTCCAGCCTCAAAACCGCGCACCCGGCTTCTCGCGCGTCCCTGATCGCCGCGGTCAAAAGTTCAGCCGCCATGCCGGAACCCCGTGCGGCAGACGCCACAGCGATCGAGTACAGGCGAGCTACAGAGGATCCCTTGCGGCGCAATACCACGCAGGCCCCCTCCAAGACTTCGCTCGATCTGCACACGAGAACGCGGGCCGACGGGCTGGCCAGCATGCGTTGCCAACTTCTGAACGAGATTCTGTCGTTCTCGAAAGCCGCGCGCTCCAGCCGATCGAGCGCGGCCAGATCGCCACGGTTCGCCGGCTCCACCTTGCTCCGATGGGAAGACGGCTTCATCGAAGACCGCGCCCGGATTTGCGCGCGCCCCGGTCAGATAGCTTCAATGCCATCCACGCGACGCCGATCGGAACCAGCAGTACCAGCAGCGCCAGCGACACATGCACCCAGTCATCCATGGATCGACCTTCCGGGATCGCAACGCCTGCGATCCGACAGCCACGCTCCCATGGATGGGGCCCACTGGATGCGGAGCGATGTCAATGGCACGGGAATTCCTCAGCACCAGCGACTTTCACCACGCGGCCAAACTCGGCGTGCGGCAACACGCGCATCACGCAGCACACGGTGTGCAATACATCCTTGCGTTGCACAAGCAAGCTGAGACTTGCCCGCTCGCGGGGCCTGTCCAGACACATTCGGTACCCCCGCAACCGGGCGCCCAGAGCCGAATGAAGTGTCTTTCGCAAGTCCTGTGCGTCGGTGCATGAAGCGACCAGGGGCAGCGCCACCAGAGAGGCCGGACCGTCGCACTCCCCGGGGAAGGGCAGCATGGCCACCCGGTGCAGGCTGATCCCTGCGTATGTTTGCAGCATGTCTTTCACCACGGAGGCCACCTTCAAAAAAAGGGGGCAGTGGCATCTGTTGAACATGCACCCAGTCTAGAAAGACTGGTGTAAATCGTTCGTAAAAACTGGTGCGCCAACCGTCAATTCGTTGTCAAATTCCGCGGCCACATCACGCAATGGGGGAAACGCGCCAGGCGCACCGCTGCAGCCCTGGAGTTCATCGCTTGTGGAGTCACACCGCGAGTCGGTACCCCACTCCCGATTCGGTCAGCAAGTGACGAGGCTGCGCCGGATCTGCCTCGAGCTTCTGCCTGAGATGCCCCATGTAGATGCGCAGGTAGTGGCTCTGGTCCGACCGCATCGGCCCCCACACTTCGCGGAGCAGCTGTTTCTGGGTGATGACCCTTCCCGAATTGGCGACCAGCACCGACAGCATGCGGTACTCGGTCGGCGTCAGGTGGACTTCAACCCCGCCCTTGCGTACCAGCCGAGCGCTGCGGTCCACCTCCACGTCGCCAAAATGAAACGCTGGCTCCACCCCATCCACGGTGAGCCCATTTCCTGTCGCCGCACGCGGACGGCGAAGATTGGCACGCACGCGCGCCAGAAGCTCCCCCGTACCAAAGGGCTTGGTGAGATAGTCATCCGCTCCAGCGTCGAGTGCGGAGACCTTGTCGGCCTCATCGGTGCGCGCAGACAGGACGATGATCGGCACGGCGGACCAGCCCCGCACGTCGCGGATCAGGTCAATGCCATCGCCGTCAGGCAATCCCAGGTCCAGCACCAGCAGATCGGGCTGGCGGGTACCCGCCGCAGACAGTCCTTCGCGCACCGTCGCGGCTTCATGAACCTGCCATCCTTCTGCTTCGAGCGCACTGCGAACGAAGCGCCGGATCTGCGGCTCATCCTCAACCACCAGCACGGTACGTATTTGCATCGTATCCCGGGGCGGCAACGCCCCGCTCCATATCTTCCAAATCGGGATCGGGGGGAGGCTCTCGGCGCGGGAGCGTGATGGTGAATTCCGCCCCGCCCCCGGTTGCGCTGGCAGCGGAGATCGTTCCGCCGTGCGCGTGCACCACCGCCTTGCAGATCGCCAACCCCAGGCCCACGCCCGGTGTCGCCGATTCAGCCTGTCCCCGGGTGAATTTCTCGAACAGCAGGTGTTCCTTGCCACGCACAGAGGGTGGCAGGCCAGGCCCGTGGTCCGTCACGGTCAACACCAGACTCCCTTCTGTCGCAAACGCCTTGATGACAACGGGCGGTGCGCCGTACTTGGCGGCATTCTCAAGCAAATTCACCAGCACGCGCTCAATGAGGACGGGATCGAACTCCACCAGCGGCAAATGGGCGGGGATTTCCGTGCGAACGGTCAACTCCTTCAGCGCGGGCTTGGCGGCGCGTATCGAGGCGCCCACGACTTCCTCGACCGACTGCCAGTCACGCCGCAAGTGGACACTTTGTCCCGAAACATCACTTTCCAGCCTGGCCATGTCCAGCAGGTTGCTGACCAGCGCGTTGAGCTGGTGCGCCTGATGCACGATGGCTTGTGCCACGGCATCGTGCTCCTCCGTCGGCAACCCCTTGAGCGATTCGGCCAGCGTGATCAGCGCCGTCAGCGGTGTTCTCACATCATGGGAGACAGCGCCCAGCAAGGCATTGCGCAGCCGCTCGGACTCCATGTCCACCACCGCCTTTTGCGCGATGTGGACGTAGTGCACACGTTCGAGCGCGATGGCGATCTGCCGGGCCAAGGTATCGAGTTGCTGAGCCTGCTCCGGAATCAGCAGCCACCTTGGGTGCGCGGGCTCCAGCGCCAGCACACCGCGCACCCTCATGGGCGCCTTGAGGGGGACATAGCGCCATGCCTGCGCCGCCAGGGTGCTCGTGGCCAGCCCCGCGCTCTGTCCTTGTCGCAAGGTCCAGTCGGCCACACTTTTGTCAAATTCCTGGGGCAGATCATCGGGGTAGTGAAGGCGGTCCGACGCGTCCAATGCAACCACCACCGCCCTGCCGCCAAAATGCCCCTGCACAGCCGCCGCGCCGATCTCGATGACCTGGCTCGTCTCCAGGGCCGCCGACAGCTCGCGCGCAAGCTCGAACAGCGATTGGGCCCGGCGCTCCCGGCTGTTGGACACTCCGGCCGCGAACCTGAGGCCGGCTGTGAGCTGCCCCACCAGAAGTCCCACCCCCAGCATCACGGCAAAAGTGACCACGTACTGCACGTCGCTGACCGCGAAAGACAGCCGCGGTGATACGAAGAAGAAATCGAAGGCCAGCACATTGAGCAGTGCGGCCATCGCCGCAGGCACGCGCCCGAATCGCATGGCGACCCCGACAACGCCGACCAGGTACAACATCACGATGTTGGTCAACTCCAGGACGCCGTGCAACAGAGTCGCCATCAACGTGACCGCAATGCTGGCACCGAGCGCCCAGAGGAAGCCCTGCCAGCGCGGGTGTGCGGCCTCGTCGGTTTCCCTGGCCTCAACGCCTACTTTGTGGCTCCAGAGTGCCTGCGGCAACCGCCTCGAACTACCCGCGCGCGCCGTTTCCACGATATCAAGCGAGGGGGCAAGTCCCGCGATTTCCCGGCCCACCTCCCTGGTCGAAGGCCACTTCTGCCACCAGCGCCGCGGCGCAGGACGACCCAGGACCAGGGTGGCGCAATTGAGGTGAAGCGCCTGTGCAGCCAGGGCCGGCGCAACGTGGTCGCCCGTCAGCACCGCCGTCTCGGCGCCCAGCTCCTGCGCCAGTTGCAGCACGGCCAGAATCCTGTCGCGCTGCGGTGCGTCCAGCCTCTGCAGGCGCGGTGTCTCCACGTATGCGGCATGCCACTTCACATTGAGCTGCCCTGCCAGGCGCGCGGCCGCGCGCACGGTCTGCGCGGCATCTTCGTTCGGCCCGACACATGCCAGTATGCTGCCCGAGGTGTTCCAGGCGGCAGACACGCGCTCGCCGGGAGTGCCTGACTGTTCGATCCGCCATCCCAGGACGTCGTCCTCCACATGCTCAGCGGTGCGGCGCAGTGCGATTTCGCGCAGGGCAATCAGGTTGCCCTTGCGGAAGAAGCTCTGGGCCGCACGCTCAGCCTGCTGGGGGACATACACCTTCCCTGCACTCAGGCGGGATATCAGTTCATCGGGGGTGGCGTCGACAAGCACCACTTCGTCCGCGTCGTCCAGCACGGTGTCGGGCACCGTCTCATGGACCCTGATCCCCGTGATCGCACCCACGGTCCCATTGAGGCTCTCCAGATGCTGGACATTGAGCGCAGTCCACACATCGATGCCCGCGGCGAGCAGTTCCTGGACATCCTGCCAGCGCTTGGCATGGCGGGATCCCTGCACGTTGGAGTGGGCAAGCTCATCCACCAGGAGGATGGCCGGCTTGCGTGCAAGGGCCGCGTCCAGGTCAAATTCAAGGAGCAGCCGGCCACGGTACTCCACCTCCTTGAGGGGCAATGCATCCAATCCCGCGAGCAAGGCCGCCGTCTCGGCTCTGCCATGGGTTTCCACCACCCCGATCAGAACGTCGCGGCCAGCGCCACGCTCCCGCTGCGCCGCACTGAGCATGGCCCAGGTCTTGCCCACCCCTGCATTGGCGCCGAAGTAGATGCGCAGCTTGCCGCGCGTGGTCTGCTGCTCCTGCGCGCGCAGTTGCGCGATCAACGCATCGGGGTCTGGGCGCTGCATGTCAGCCATGGCGTGCCTGGCTCCAAGCGGGCCCCATGGGCAAGCATGACAAAAGGCGGGATGCGCTGCTACCGTGCATCATTCAAGGCAAGATTCAGTGCCAGTACGTTCACCCTGGGTTCGCCAAGCAGGCCCAGGATCGGCTTTTCGGTGAGCTTGTCGACAAGGGCATTCACGCTCGCCACGGGGACGTTGCGGGCCCGCGCCACGCGGGCGGCTTGGTACTGTGCCGCCGCGACGCTGATATGCGGATCCAGACCGCTGGCGGACGCCGTCACCAAGTCCACGGGCACCGGCGCCAGATTGCCGGGGTCGGCCGCGCGCAATGCCTCCACGCGGGCCTTGACCGCATCGTTCAACGCCGGATTGAGGGGCCCCTGGTTGGAGCCGCCCGACGCCACCGCGTTGTAGGGCATGGGCGCCGTGGCCGACGGACGCCCCCAGAAATGCGCGGGATCCGTGAAATTCTGGCCGATCGACGAAGAGCCAACGGCCTGGCCATTGCGCTGCACAAGGCTTCCCGCAGCCTCGTGGGGGAAAACGGCCTGCGCCGCTCCGGTAACGGCCAAGGGGTACAGCAAGCCCGTCAGCGCGCTGAGGGCTACAAACACGACAAGTGCTGGGCGAAGAATGTTTTTCATGGAAGGTTCCTCAAATCAGCCCTACGGCCACCAGTATCCAGTCAATCAGCTTGATGCCGACAAACGGCACGATCAAACCTCCGAGGCCATAGATCGCGAGGTTGCGGCGCAGCAGGGCCGCCGCCCCCACAGGGCGATACCGCACCCCTCGCAATGCCAGGGGGATCAGGAAGACGATCACCAGCGCATTGAAGATCACGGCCGACAAGATGGCAGACGACGGGCTCGCCAGCTGCATGACGTTGAGCGCGGAAAGCTGCGGATAGGTCGACACGAAAATGGCCGGAATGATGGCGAAATACTTCGCCACGTCGTTCGCGATCGAGAACGTCGTGAGAGAGCCTCGCGTCATCAAGAGCGCCTTGCCAGTCTCAACGACCTCCAGGAGTTTTGTCGGGTTGGAGTCCAGGTCGACCATGTTGCCAGCTTCCTTGGCGGCTTGTGTTCCGCTCCCCATCGCCACGGCGACATCGGCCTGCGCCAATGCCGGCGCATCGTTGGTGCCGTCGCCGGTCATGGCCACCAGTCGTCCTTCCGACTGGTACTTGCGGATCAGCGCCAGTTTGTCCTCCGGGGTCGCCTCCGCCAGGAAGTCATCGACCCCGGCCTCCGCGGCGATGAAGGCTGCCGTGAGTTTGTTGTCACCCGTGATCATGACGGTGCGGATGCCCATGCGGCGCAGCTCGGCGAAGCGCTCCTTGATGCCGACCTTCACGACATCCTTGAGTTCCACAACACCGAGCACCTGACGCCCTTCCGTCACCACCAGGGGGGTGCTTCCCCGGTACGCCACCTGGTCGGCGGCGGCCGCCACTTCGTGTGGCATGGCGCCCCCCAGCGCTTCCACATGCCGCGCAATGGCTTGCACGGCTCCCTTGCGCAGCATGGTTGCGGGCTGCCCGGACGCTTCAACGGCAGGGAGGTCGACACCGCTCATCCGCGTCTGCGCAGTGAAAGGCACAAGCAGCACGCCCTGCGGATTCTCGTCGGGGGTGCCCGAACGGCGGGCCAGCTCGACGATGCTGCGCCCTTCAGGCGTCTCGTCCGCAAGCGATGCCAGCAAGGCTGCGCGGGCCAGGCGGCCAGGTGAAACCCCTGGAGCGGGCAGGAACGCACTGGCTTGGCGATTCCCGTGGGTAATGGTCCCGGTCTTGTCCAGCAGGAGCACATCGACATCTCCTGCGGCCTCCACGGCCCGCCCCGAGGTCGCAATCACGTTGGCCTGCATCATCCGGCTCATGCCAGCCACGCCAACGGCCGACAGCAGTCCACCGATGGTGGTCGGGATGAGGCACACCAGCAGGGCCACCAGGGCCGTCAGAGAGACGACAGTCCCAGCCGCTGACGCCTGCACGCTGAAGATCGAAAAAGGCAGCAGGGTGACGGTGACCACCAGGAACACAATCGTCAATGCCACCAACAAGATCGTCAAGGCGACCTCATTGGGCGTCTTTTGCCGCTTGGCGGCCTCCACCATTCCAATCATCCGGTCCAGGAAAGACTCGCCTGGATTCACGGACACGCGCACCACGAGCCAATCGGAAAGCACGCGGGTGCCGCCCGTCACGGCGGAGAAGTCCCCACCGGACTCGCGAACCACCGGCGCAGATTCGCCGGTGATGGCACTTTCGTCGACAGAGGCTACGCCCTCGATCACTTCACCATCCAGCGGAATCACATCGCCCGCCTCCACCAGCACCACGTCGCCGCGGCGCAAGTTGGTGGCCTGCTCCGGCAGGAACGCGGAACCATGGACCGGCTCCTTGAGTTTCTTGGCCCAGGTTTCCTTGCGCAATCCACGCAAGGAGGCTGCCTGGGCCTTGCTGCGGCCTTCGGCCAACGCTTCGGCGAAGTTGGCGAACAGCACCGTAAACCAGAGCCAGACGGTGATGGCCAGCACGAAGCCCGGGCGCATGCTCGCATCCGCCGGTGCGTTGAGGGCATGCAGCCACAGCAGCGTGGTGAAGATGCTGCCGATGTACACGATGAACATCACCGGGTTGCGCCATTGAACCAGCGGGCTGAGCTTGGCCAGCGCCCCCCAGAACGCTGTCCGGATCAGGACAGGATCCAGCAGAGAAGTAGAAGTATTCTTTTTAGTCATCGGCAAACCTCACTTGGCCCAGAGCATCAGGTGCTCGACCATCGGACCCAAAGCCAGGGCAGGCACGTAGTTGAGAAGCCCCACCAGAAGCACGGTCCCCACGAGAAGAACCACGAACAGCGGCCCATGGGTGGGCATGGTGCCTGCCGTCACCGGCAGGCGCTTCTTCGCGGCCAGCGAACCAGCGATGGCCAGGACGGGCACGATCACTCCAAAGCGGCCAAACCACATCGCCAGCCCCAGCAGTACGTTGTAGAACGGCGTATTGGCAGACAGCCCCGCAAACGCGCTGCCGTTGTTGTTGGCGGCGGATGTCAATGCATAGAGGATTTCGGAGAACCCATGGGCGCCAGGGTTGGCAACGCCGGCCTGTCCTGCGCCCGCACTCACGGCAACCGCGGTACCCACGAGCACCAGGATCGGCGTCACCAGAATGGCGACCGATGTGAGCTTCATTTCGCGCACCTCGATCTTCTTGCCCAAATACTCGGGCGTCCGGCCGATCATGAGACCCGCCATGAACACGGCAAGGATGGCGAATACCAGCATGCCATAGAGGCCGGTGCCCACGCCGCCAAACACGACCTCGCCCAGTTGCATGAGAACCAGAGGCACCATGCCTCCCAGAGGCGTGAACGAGTCATGCATCGCGTTCACGGCGCCACATGAGGCAGCGGTGGTCACGGCCGCGAAAAGCGCTGACGCGGTGATTCCGAACCGCACTTCCTTGCCCTCCATGTTCCCGCCCGATTGCAGGGTGCTGACGGATTGGTCCACCCCCAGCGCACTCCATTGCGGATTGCCGGCCTGTTCCGCCGCGACAACGGCCACGACGGCCACGACGAACATCACCGTCATCGCCGCCAGGATCGCGACGCCCTGGCGCTGGTCGCCAACAACACGGCCAAATGCGAAGCACAAGGCCGCGGGAATCAGAAAGATCGCCAGCATTTGCACGAAGTTCGTCAAGGCGGTGGGGTTCTCATAGGGATGGGCGGAGTTGGCGTTGAAGAACCCGCCGCCGTTCGTGCCGAGCATCTTGATCGCCTCCTGCGAGGCCACCGGTCCCATGGCCAGCGTCTGGGTCTTGCTGGTCTTGCCCTCCATGACCGGTGCTCCGTCGGCACCTGTCACGGGCTGGCCTGCACCATCCAGCCTGGGCACTTCATAGGCCGTCTGCTCCAGGGTTGCGACCTCCTTGTAGGCGTCAAAATTCTGGATGACGCCCTGCCCGACCAGAACGAGCGCGATCACAAAGGAGGCCGGCACAAGCACCCAAGCCGTGATCCGGGTGACGTCGGTCCAGAAGTTTCCGACATATCCCTGTCCGTCGGTGCGCCGGGCCGCAAAGCCGCGGGCCAACGCGAACGCCACGGCGATACCGGTGGCAGCTGACAAGAAGTTCTGAACGGAAAGGCCAAGCATCTGCGTGAGATAGCTCATCGTGGATTCACCCGCGTAGCCCTGCCAGTTGGTATTGGCAACAAAACTGATGGCAGTGTTGAACGACGAGTCGCCGGATACCGCCCCCATTCCCTGGGGATTGAGCGGCAGCAGGTGCTGCAGGCGCTGCAGGCCATACACCGCCAATGCACCGATGGCATTGAACGCCAACAGTGCCAGCGCATAGCCGTGCCAGTGCATCGACTGATCGGGAGCCACCCCGGCCATCTTGTAGAGCGGTTTTTCGGCCACATGCATCCACCGAGGCAACCGGCCCTCACACAGGGCGGCCAGCCATTTGCCCAACGGCCATGCCAGGACGCCAAGCGCAACCAGAAAGAGCCCGAGCAGGCTCCAGGCAGAGGTTTCCATGTCAGAACTCCTCCGCGCAGATCAGCGCGAACACGAGATAGGCCAGCAAGGCAATGGCCACAAGCGCGCCAAAGCCATAAAGCACTTCGAGGCCGATCATGCGCGCTCACCCTTGGCCGGGCCGAATTTGCCCAGCAAAACCACGGCCTCGGCCATGGCCACCCACAGAGCCGCCAATGCGGCTATCCAGATCATGTCCATCGACAACTCCTGCATCAAAACGTGTGTTTGATTCTCAGGATGTCGCTGTAAAAAGTGTGCACAGACTGGGGAGGTCGCCGTAAAAACGGCGTAAAAATGCGGCCCTTGCGAGGGCCACCGATCTACCGGCGCCTGGCGGCTGGAACCCGCGCCCCGGACGGCTCCGCACCTGTTATCTAGAGCCAGCCCGCCTTGCGAAAGCGATAGTAGAGATAGCAACAGGTGGTGGCGATGAGGGCGATCGCAGCGGCGTATCCGTAGCGCCACTTGAGCTCCGGCATGTGCTCGAAATTCATGCCCCAGATTCCCGCGAACGCCGTGCACACGGCAAACAGACTGGCCCACGCAGCCAGGCGCTTGACGACCTCGCCATCCTCGATGGTGACCATGGACAGATTGACATGGATTGCCGTCCCGATCGTGTCGCGAATGGAGTCGATGGAGGTGTTGATCCGGCCAAGGTGGTCCACCACATCGCGGAAATACTCCTGAGAGCCAGCACAGATTTGTGGCACCCGGCCACCGTGCAGCTTGGCCGCACCTTCCAGCAATGGGGCAACGGCGTGCTTGAGCAGGGTAAGGCGCTGCTTGAGTTCATAGAGCCGCCGGATACTGGTCCGCGCGACACCCTTGGTGAATATCTGTTGCTCGATCGTTTCAAGCTCCACCTCGAGGGCATCGATGATCGGGAAGTAGCGATCGACCACCGCGTCCATCAGCGCATACAGCACAAATCCCGGCCCGCTGCGCAAGAGTTCAGGCTCTCTCTCACAACGCTCCCGCACATCCCAGAAGCCTCGCTCACTGCGGTTGCGCACCGACACCACATAGTTACTGCCCACGAACACATTGAGTTCGCCCAGCCTCGTGACGGTCTCGTGGTCGCCACCCGACTCCAGGAGATGAAGAACCACAAAAAGAGAAGGCCCGTATTCCTCGACTTTGGGCCGCTGATGGCCATGGCGGGCATCTTCCACCGCCAGGGGATGCAGGCCGAACTCCTTTTGCAACTCGTCAAGTTCTTCCGGGGTGGCGTCATGCAATGCCACCCACACGAAGCACCCGGGGAGCGATATGTGCTCACGGATCTCACGGACAGGAATGTCGGCGAGCTTGGTGCCATCCTCATACACGACGCAGTTGATCAACATCACAGCACCTCACGCAACACTGGATGCCGGCGATGTTGCCAGCGCGTCACGGTGTGTGGTTGGCGATTCGTGGCGTCCGTCGGCGCTCGGCAACATTTACGGCTTTGCCCGCATTCTTTACGAACTTTATATGCACGTTTTCCTACGCTTGCACCTTCTTTTGTTTCCGCAGGATTTCCTTCATGGCCTTCTCATGCTCCAAAGTGCTCGCCACTGCGCTCTTCGCCACCCTTCCCGTGCTGGCCAGCGCCCAGCTCACCGGCAACGTCAGCCTGACCACCAACTACAAGTTCCGCGGCCAGGACCAGGACACCTCCAAGGCCAGGGCCGTCAAGCCGGCGCTGCAAGGCGGCTTTGACTATGCCTTTGGTGAATCCGGCTTCTATGTGGGCAACTGGAACTCCAGCGTGGACTGGCTGTCGGGCAACTCGCTCGAATCCGATGTGTACGGGGGCTACAAGTTCAAGGCCGGCGACGCGGACCTGGACCTGGGCGTGCTGACCTACATCTACCCCGGCAACAGCAACGGCAACACCACCGAAGTCTATGGCGCGGCCACGTTCGGCCCCCTGACCGCCCGGTACTCGCACACACTGTCCAAGGACTACTTCGCCTACGCCGGCCCCGGCTTCAAGGGCCGCAACACCGGCTACCTGAACCTGGCGTTCGCGCACGAAGTGGCCCCCAAGATCACGCTGAAGGCGTCCGTGGGTTACACCCGCTTTGGTGGCGACATCACGGCCCCCAACTTCATGGACTACAGCGTGGGCGGTGCCTACGACTTCGGCTCGGGTGTGTCGCTGGGCGCTGCGGTGGCGGGCGCCAGCAAGAAAGAATTCTTCGGCCCCGTCAACAAGTCGCGCGTGATCGTCACGCTCACCAAAGTGCTTTGACTTCCTGAGCGGCATCGCGGCCCAGCGCCTGCCGTTGCCGCGGACGGACAGTACCGGCGAGGACCCACCGCCGCGCCACAAGCGGTCCTCGCCGGTGCTTTCGAAAGTCAGGCCACGCTGAAAGGCGCCATACCTTCGGCGGGCCTGTCCCCAGCATCAGAACGACACGGTCGCAGACACTTTGAAGGTGCGCGGTGCGCCTGGCATCACGAAGCCGTCGCCGAAGATGCCGATCCAGTACTTCTTGTCGGCCACGTTTTCCACGCTGGCGTTGAAGCGCACGGGCATGCTGCCGAACCTGGTGGCGTAGCTGGCATTCAGGTCCAGGCGATTCCAGGAGGGCACGCGCAGCTTGTTGCCCGAATCCGCCCACTGCGAGCTGGTGTGGACCACGCGACCGCCCACCTTCAGACCTTGCACGGGCGTTTGCCAATCCAGGCCGATGCGCGCGCGCAGCTCAGGCGTGCCGTAGGTATCGCGGCCGGTGTTGCGCTGCTCGGATTCGATGTGGGTAACGCCGCCCAGCAGCGACAGGTCCTTGGTCAACATGCCGTACATGCTCCACTCCAGGCCGCGCAGCCGCTGCTCGCCGTCATCGACCATGCGGTTGGCACTGTTGGTGACGAAGGAGGGGCGCTTGATCTCATAGGCGCTGACGGTGTGCGTGAGCGCACCCGCCTGCAGCTTCACGCCCAGTTCGAACTGCTTGGTCTGCTTCGGTGGCAGGGCCTCACCCGTGTTGGCGTAGCCCACTCCAACAATCTGGCCGGGCTCCAGGCCTTCGGTGTAATTGCCAAAGAGCGAGACGGAATCCCCCCAGGGCCGTACCACGGCGGCGAGCATGGGGGAGAAGCGGCTTTCGCTGTATTTTTGCAGCGGCATCTTCACGGTCTGGTGGCGCCCGCCCACTGTCAGCAGCACGGTTTCATGGGCAAAGGCCATGGTGTCGGCGACGGCCAGCGAGCGGTAGTCGTTCACGGTGGTGTAGCCGGTCCACTTGGGCGCTGCGGGAAAGGTGGGCGCCACGGGGTTGTACATGTTGGTGGTGTAGCAGTAGTTGCAGGCGGTGTTGACCGTGCCTTCCTTGTGCTTGAGGACATTGGCCGAAAGCTGCAGGCGGTGCTTGACGCTGCCGGTGTCGAACTTGCCGATCACGCCCGTCTCGGCCGTGCGGCGCTCGGATTCGGTGTGGACGTTGTAGATCGCGCCGCGCGTGGTGCCGTCCGCGCCGGTGACGAAGGCGCGCGTGCCGAACAGCAGGCCGTTGCCCTCGGCCTCGGAGCCACCTATCGCGAAGTACCCTTGCCAGTCGGGCGTGAAGTCGACCTCGGCGCGGGCCAGCGCGCCGCTGTTGTCGTACTGCCCGTGCGTGCCGCGGAACATGTTGGTGTCGCCCTCGGGCGGCGCCAGCAGGCGGCCCACGCCGGGGATCTGGGCGTTGCCCAGAAAGTTGAACATGCCCGGGCTGCCGCCCTCGATCTTGGTGACGCTGCTGTACACGTCCAGCGAGAAGCGCGCGCGGTCGCCCAGGTAGTCCAGCGCCAGAGCCCCCACGCGGCGGGTCTGGTCCTCCTCCTTGGCGCCCATCTCGCCGCTGCCATAGACGCCGTTGAAGCGGATACCCAGGCGCTTTTCATCGCCGAAGCGCTTGCCCACGTCGGCATGGCCCTGCAGGTATGAATGCGTGGCGTAGGTCATCGTCAGGTCGGCGATGGGCTGCGCCAGTGCGCGCTTGGTGACCATGTTGACGGTGCCGGCCACGCTGTTGTTGGGCGGCATGCCCGAGAGCAGCACGTTCGGGCCGCGCAGCACCTCGATGCGTTCGAACATCTCCACCGGCACCGCATTGGCCGGGGCGATGCCGTACAGGCCGTTGGTGGCGATGTCCATCGCGCTCATGTCCAGGCCGCGCAGGTTGAAGTTCTGCAGCAGGTGGTTCTTGTTGGTGATGAAGACGACCGACGAGTCGTTCTCCAGCACGTCCTGCAGCGTGAGGGCCGACCAGTCCTCGGCCAGCTCGCGCGTGTAGGCGTTGACATGCACGGGCGCCTCCAGGATGGACGTGGCGCCCAGGATGCCCAGGCGCGCGCCCGATGCGGCCTTGTGGCCGGGCGCGCGGGTCGGCAGGTCTTCACGTTCGTACTTGCTGCGCACATTGACTTGCTCCAGCGTGGCGGTGGCCGTGCCGCCGTCCGCGGTCTGCCCTGCGACGGAGGCGCTGAAAGCCAGCAGCGCCAGAGCGATGGGAGTAAGCCGGCCGGTGCGGCCAAAGGATGCTTTGTTGGACATTGCTTCTTGCCGTTATTTGATACGAATGAAAATAATTCTCATTATATTTCATGTTGTAACCGACACCCCGCTGGCGACTGAGTACGGTAGGCCTGTTTCTGGAAGTCAAATTGGCCTCCAGCGCTTATGTAGCAAGCGCAGGCAGCTATGAAAATGAAGTGTTGCGCATGCACATCAGGCAGCCACGCCGACCGGATGCACCTTGGCGCGCTGGCGCCAACCCAGCCATCCGAAGAACAGTGCCAGCAGCAGGCAGGTCAGGCCCAGCAGTACCCCGTCCGGACTGGGGTTCAGCACGGCGGCCACGGGTACCAGCGCATTGCAGATCGCCGTGAACCACAACAGGCCGGGCGCAGCGCGTTCCGTGCCGCGCCAGATCGCCCAGGCGATGCAGGCGAGAAACAGCGTGTAGTACACACCCTGGTGGAGCGCGTCGATGTCGCCCACCCTCGGCGCGAACCAGTGCGCCAGGGCAAGCGTCGCGGGTAGCGCCGCAGCGCAGCCCAGGCACACACCCTGCGTGAGCGCGGACACGACACGCACATGGCGCGGCCGCCTCATGGACTGCCCGTCTTGCGGTTTGCGCGCGCGCTGGGTCCGCGTCTCTATCCACAGCAAATTCCCGGTGTAGAACAGCAGCGCACCCGACAGCCCCAGCAGCAGGTACAGGATGCGCACCGTGTCGCCACCATAGCTGCCGAAGTGCAGCGCGAACAGGCTGCTGAGGAGCGCCGTCGACGCATAGCCGCTGGCACCCGGCAGATAGTTGCGATCGTAGATTTCGCCGCTGCCCAGGTTCACGAAAGCCAGGCCGTAGCGCGAGGCGCGCTGGAAGTGCCGTTCATCCACGCCCCCCACCAGCCCCACGGGGCCGCTGGGGAGCATCACGTAGTCCAGGCCCAGGGGCGCAAATCCCGGCGCCTGCTCCTGTACGCGGCGCATGATTTCGCTCGGAGGCAGCCAGTCTGCGCGCGCCACCTGCGGCGGCTTGACACTGTCGCGCGCGACGGTGGCGCGCAGGCCTTCCTGATAGACGAACTTGTCCTGCGCCAGGTAGACCATGTCGTGTAGCCCGAACACGGCGGCGCTCAGTGCGATGACAAGGTGAAACGGCAGGCTGGCCACGCCCAGCAGGTTGTGCACATCCAGCCACATGCGCTTGAGGTTGGATCCCAGGCGCAGATAAAACAAGTCCTTCACCAGCGAAGGCAGCAGCACCACGATGCCTGACACCAGGGCCAGCGCATAGGCCAGAGACACGAGGCCGATCAGCGGCTCGGCCAATTCCAGCGGAATGGGCAGGCCACCCTTGCGATGCAGGTAGTCCACAAAATTGCCGCTGGTGTCGTCCTCGCGCGGCATGGAGTGCATGCGGTGCAATTGACCATCGTTGCCCAGTTGCCACCACACCGCGTCCTGGCCGCGCACCATGTGCGCAAGCGCGGGCTGGGTGTGGTCCGCACTGGGCCAGCGCAAACGCACGCGGCCCTTGAAGTCCGGGTTCGCGTCGAGGAAGACTTTGGCCAGCGCGTCGCCGTCATTGCTGATCGCACGGGATACGGCGGCCGGTGGCTGGGTCCAGCGGGTGATCTCGGCTTCCAGCATCGAGAAGGCGCCAGCGTAGAAGGCGACGTACAACACCAGCCCGCAGAGGATGCCAACCCAGGTGTGAACCGCCAGGTAGTCGCGAACGGTCTGCGCCTTCATTGCAATACCTTCCAGGCGGTGAAAGCAGCTGCATTGGCCAGCAGGAAAACTGCCAGGCATTGCCGACGGCTTCGGGCCAGGAATGCCGCGCACGGCACGGCGGCCCACAGCAGGACCGCCAGCCACATGGCAATTTGGTCGCGTACCGGCACATGGCTTGGCAAGAGCCCGCCGTACATCAGCAGCCAACTGAGCCACAGTGCCAATGGAAAGCCAAGAAGAAAACCCGTCAATCCCTTGAAGAGCAGATGACGGGGCGCTGCGTCGGGATCTTTGCGACGACTCATCGCACAGCTCTTTTGGAAGCGCCACGGCGCCTGGCCTGGCAGTAGCTCAGGCAGGGTATCGCCAGCATGGCCACCCCCAACACAAAGGCGATGGACACGGCCAGCCCCATGCCGCTGGCGTGGATGCCACCTACAGCGACCAGCGCCGCCGCCACTCCCAGCGCTGCGTACGGCCACCTCTGGTGCGGCCCGTCCGCACGGGGGGTGGCGCGCAGAACCAGCCAGCCACACGCAAAGGTCAGAAGAATACCGATCAACATGTATGCAATTGAGAATAAGAATTGCTACCAATGTTAATCGGTCCCCGTGAACGCCCTGAACAGGGTGCCACCACAGGGCGCTTTTCGACCCGAAAACCCGTGCCCATGCCGTGTTCATCGCCCCCGCACGCAGCTCTGCGAGAGGTCCAGCCACAAGGCTTGATCACCTTCCGCGTGAATGAACCTGGCAGCGCACGCCACGCCACCGAATGGAAGGCCGCATGGGGAAGGGGGCCGGTATCGAGCACATCCGGCGGTTGCCCCCGTTTGCTTCAGTGCAAAGGACTTCATCTGCGGCATGGGGGGCGCCGCACTGCCGGGGATACCGAAGTGCAATACGTCCGTTCACAGGTGGGGCTCGCCGCACGTAGCGCAGGCATGGCCCCCATCGATCAGGCCGTGATCGAGATTGCAAACAATAGTCAATTCTCGGATTTTTGATTTATGGCGAGTTACCGTATGTGACATGAGTATTGGGCAGCTGGAGCAATTTGCCCCAACGTCCTATTTCGCCATGTCACAAAAATCGCTCGCCCCACTGATTGCACGGTTGCCTTTGCATGGGCACCTATGCGGAGCCTTGCTTGACAGCACATGACGGCTTGAAATCGCCGTGCGTGGCGGCCTGAAGAGCTGCATCGCAGGAAGGCGCACTTGCAGTCCGCGCATCAAACCGCTGATGAGCGAAATGCCGGCGGCAATTTACTCGAGACCGTGCCGAGGGGGATGGCTCGGCAGTGAGGTCCGCGTCCTGGCGTTCGGATGCAGTCGCACCTGCGCTGCACAGCGTCCAATCGGCGCGCTGTAGCACTTGTCGGCCACGGGTTGGGCCTGGAGGGCTGACCGGGAAACCCCGGAGGCGCCGGTTAGTTATCTGCAGATTGGCTAGTCCATTGGCGTTGGCACGACCGTGCGTCGTTTTCGGCGTATCGAATCTCGACGTGATTTCCGCACTGCCGTAACGCGCTGAATGTCCTTTGTGCGATGCCGCAGGCATTGCGCCCATTTTGGACAGGGGCAGGATTTTTTTCGCTGGGCCCCTCGTTTCATGACGCGGACCCACGATCCGAAAGTTGTTTGTTGTATGTCTGCTCACTGCTTCACCGTTCTGAGCAGCGTTTAAATCCAAAGAGGAAATCGTGTTGAAAAGAACAAATGGTTGGAGAACCATGCATGCCTTGGTTCACAAGTTCCTGAGCGGCGTGGCCGCGATAGGTGTTGGGGGGATGCTTCTGGCAGCGCATCCGGCGCACGCCGAATTCGTCAATGGCGGGTTTGAGGGCGGCACGTTTGGCAGCGAATGGATCAAAACGACTCTGCAGAACAACGGCGTGCCCACAGTTAGTACGCACACCATCAACCCCAAATCCATCAAGGATCTGAATCTTCGGGCCAATGCTGGTGACGCGGGATATGACCCCAATCTCTATACCACCACGGGGACGGCACCAGATGCCACGGACCTGTCCGTGGTGCTGGATGCAGGTGGCGCGGGCGCTCGCAGCCAACAGGATCATCTGCTCACTGGCGCCATCCCCGCTGCCTCCTTGCGCTGGCCCTTTGCTGGCAACAACAGTGCTTTGGTGAATCTGAATCCACTTGGATCTACCCAGGCAACGCGTCATATCGCCCGAAGTGGCAGCCCGACCCTGGGGAACCCGCCCGTGCAGTACACGAGCCATGCTTCCCGTGCCAGCTCCATTCGGCAACGCGCCCAAGTGACGGCTGCCGATGTGGACGCAGATGGCAAGGTACACGTTCGCTTCGCCATGACGCCCGTGCTTGACAACCCAGGATTGATCAAAGTGCTGGGCGGCACCGTGAGTGCTGCTTCCGGCTCCCCCATCGTCACAGGCACGGGGACCAATTTCACGGCCACGGTGAGCCCTGGAAACTATGTGCGTCTTGGCACAAACAATACGGATCGTCAGGTACTTTCCGTTGACAGTGACACGCAAATTACGCTGACCAGCAACGCTATTAACGTGACAAATGGTGCGGTATATGTTTCCAGCGTTTCCGGTGGGCATTTCTCCGAAGAACAGCCCTACTTTGCGGTCGAAGTGCGCAAGATCACGTCGGCCGTGGATTCCACCCCTGTTCCTGTGCCCGGTGCCCCCGCGAGCTCCCCTGGCCAGTTGTTCTTCACCTTCAACTTCTCCAACCAGCCAGGGACCGTGTGGCATGACACCACGAACAACACCCGGAACTACGCCTATTCGGAATTCATCACTTTTGACATAGCCCCCGGCAATGCCAAACTGCAGGTGGGCGACTGGATCGAGCTTGAACTGGTGGCGGCGGGTTGCTCTCCTGGCGGGCACGAAGGCCATGTGCATGTGGACAGCTTTAGCTTCAGGCTCCCCGACGTGTTGTGGGTGAGCGTCTCTGGCCCCGTGTCTGTCAGCAGCGCCAATGGCACTCAGATCACCTACACCTATACCTACACCAACAAGACCAGCGACCCAGTGAGCAACGCCACTGTGACGCCGGTGATGCCGCAAGACAATTCGGCCGTCCCTCAGAACGTGACCTACGTGTCTTCCAGCGGAGGAAACTGCACGCCGGCTTCTGGTGGCGCCACTGCCACACCGCCAACGCCAGGCGGCTCCCTGAGTTGCAACGTGGGTACGTTGGCGCCGGGGCAGTCAGGGTCTTTTACTGTCACCGTAGTTGTTCCCGATGGGGCAATGGGGCCCATCAACAACGGGAACTACACCATCGCGGGTGACGCGGTCGATCCGCTTCCCGGCCCCATGTGGAAAACGGATCTGGTCAGCCCTTCGACGCTCAGCGACATGGACGTGGATGCCGTGACTCTGAACCTGCCACCGACTGCCAATGTAGGCACGCTTTACACCGGCTCGTATACCTGCACCAACAAGGGGGCTGCTGCCGCGGATGTTGCAACATGCGATGCCGCAAACCTGCCCGCAGGCGTGGGCGTCTCGGCATGTACCGTCAGCCCGGCCAATACGCCCTGGACCCAGCCAGGTACCGTGCCTTCCGGAGAGACTGTGACATGTCAAGTTTCTGGAACACCCACCACAACGGGTAGCGTGACCGTGCATGTGACCACCGGGGCCGACAACGATCCGAATACGCTGAACAATGAACGTACCGCCATCATCGCCATCGCTGGTGTCCTACCTACGCCTGACATGGCGATCGACTTGGCAGGTATTCCGCCCTCAGGGACAGTTGGTGTGCCCTACAGCGGTAGCTTCACATGCCAGAACATCGGTGCCGCCACGGCGCTCACCGGCACCACCTGCGCCGTGGGAGGGCTCCCGGCAGGGGTGAACCAAGGGGCCTGCAGCATCAGCACAGGCGGCGCCTGGATCGCCGGAAACGCCGTACCTGCGGGGGCCTTCGTCACCTGTGCGGTGAGCGGCACGCCAACCAGCTCTGGTGGTTTGACCGTGAACGGCACCACCGGCGCCACGGGCGACATCAATGTCGGCAACAACACAGCATCGAGGCCTGTGTCTATGACGACGGCCCCGGATGTACTGGTGGATGTGAGCGGGTTGCCTGCCACTGCAAGAGTGGGTGTCTCTTACACGGGGAGCTACACCTGCACCAACGCTGGTTCTGCCGATGCGGTGGCCAGCACGAGTTGCTCTGTCGCCGGTCTGCCTCCGGGCCTGTCCACGAGCTCCTGCACGGTCAGCCCTGGGGCCTCGGCATGGGTCGCAGGGAACGCCATTCCCCAAGGCCAGACGGTGACATGCCAGGTGAGCGGCACCCCCACGACCTTGGGGACGGCTACCGCCAACGGCACAACGGGTGCAGCAGGCGACGGTGATACATCCAACAATACGCAGTCGCGCGTCATCGCCGTAGAAGCGGCCAATGCTCCGGCATCGATTCCCACGCTCTCGGAATGGGGACTTGTCATGCTGTCCAGCTTGATGGTCATGATGGGCCTGATCCGCCGCAAGCGCGCGCTCTTCCCGTAGTAAATGGATTGCGCTAGGCGGTCGTGATGGTGTCCACCAAACGATACCGGTGGACACCATGACGCGTTCAAGCTGCAACTCCTTTTCAATTGCGAAATATGTCGCCCAACTGCGCGTCCTCACTTCGGTCGGCTGCGCGGACGTCCGCTGTTGCCACGGCAGGCACGGTGCGAACCCGACAAGCAATGTGCGCAGACCGCATAGGGCCACGCCAAGCAGTCACACGGGCGCGCTGTCGGTGGACGTCCGTCAGCTGAGGCATATGCGCGTGAACGCAACGCGCGGGCACGCCATCCGGTTGCGTCCATTGCAGCGGCTTTTCATGGTGGCGCTGCCAGGGCCAGATCAAGGCGCAGCGGACAGCAGTTCGCGAGGAGGCTGCCAGCCCGGCAGTTGCTGGATTCGACGCAGCCAGGCACGCACGTGTGGCGGAACATCGAGCCCCACGTCATCCGCCCAGAACAGGTAGCCGCAGAGCGCGCAATCAGCGACCGATAGTTGCTCGTCGAGGATGAATGCGCGTCCGTCGCTCAGCTCGGCCTCAAGCCGCGCTATGTCGCGCTGATAGCGCGCCAGCAGCCATTCCGGTGTGCCGCCGGGATACTCCTGCGGGGCAAACTGGCGGGCAAACCGAACATGTGGCAGCGACAGGCCGAGACGATTGGCTTCCCAGAACAGCCATTCGCGCACACGCGCCATGCGCTGCGGGCTCTCGCCACCCAGGCGCTGCAGGCGCTCTGCCAGCAGGCACAGAATGGCGTTGGACTGCACAAAGCTCTCCGCTCCCCACACCAGGAGCGGTACCTCATTGAAACGCGCCAGGCTGCGAAATGGCTCCGGTCGTTGTTCAGGCGACACAAAGATGTCGATATGGACATAGTCATGCTCAACCTGCCCAAACACCAATGCCAGGCGCACCTTGTTGCTATGGCCAGATTCACGGTTGCCGTAGAGGGTGATGCCGGTTGGTGTGAGCGGGGGCGTCATATCGGGTTCCTGGGAGGTATCCATCTGGGAGTCATTCTCTGCAGAGAGCATACGAGACGAGCCCGTCATGCCGGATGCGGCGTGTGGGCGCCGTCAGGACCACATGATTGGCCGTTCACCGCTCACCACTCATCGCAATTGGCATTGAATGCGAGTCGGCAAAAAGCCGCGCAAGCGCATCGATCAACTCGGGCCCATGGCCCACCGAGCCCCCCGGAGCGGCACCGCAGACGGCTTCCATCACCGTCGTGGTGCCCGCCAGACCGAAGCCGTTGGAAACGGGCCTGCGAGCACCGTGCATGCTGACAGGATGCCGGTTTCCTTGCTGTCTTGCGGAAATGCCGGCCAGGGACCTCACTCAGATCAACTCGGTGCCTGCAGGTCCATCTCAGCCCTTGCGAAGCCGCAGGGCGTTGGTGATCACCGAGGCAGAACTCAGGCTCATCGCCAGGGCCGCGATCATCGGCGACAGCAGCCAGCCGGTGAAGGGATACAGCAGCCCTGCCGCAATCGGTATGCCCAGCGCGTTGTAGAGGAAGGCGAACATGAGATTCTGCTTCATGTTGCCCACCGTCGCCTCGGACAGTTCCCGCGCTGTGGAAATACCCCGCAGATCGCCCTTGACCAAGGTGACCTGTGCGCTGTTCATCGCCACGTCGGTGCCGGTGCCCATCGCGATCCCCACATCCGCCTTGGCAAGGGCGGGCGCGTCGTTGATCCCGTCCCCCGCCATGGCGACAACACGGCCTTCGGCCTGCAGCCGCGACACCAGGGCCAGCTTGTCCGCAGGCTTGACCTCGCCATGGACCTCATCAATCCCCAGCTTGGCCCCCACCGCCTTGGCGGTGGTCATGCCGTCGCCCGTGGCCATGACAATGCGCAGTCCCGCCGCGTGCAAGGTCGCCAGCGCTTCGGGCGTGCTGGCCTTGATGGCATCCGAGACCGCCAGCAGGCCTTGAAGCTGGCCATCGGCCGCCAGGTACATCACGCTGGCGCCTGTGGCGCGCAAGGCCTCTGCCTGCGCAAGCAGCGGATCCGCAGAAACGCCCACCTGCTCCATGAGGACCGTGTTTCCCAGGGCGATCTGGCGCCCGCCGACCCGTCCGCGTACGCCGATGCCCGACCCGGACTCGAAGTCCTCGGGCTTGTCCAGGGCCAGCCCCTTGGCGCGGGCCGCCTGCACAATGGCGTCGGCCAGCGGGTGCTCGCTGCCTTGGTCCAGGCTGGCAGCCAGACGCAACACTTCGTCGTTGGATATGCCGGGCATGGCCACCACACGCTCGAAGGAGGGTTTGCCCTCTGTGAGCGTGCCAGTCTTGTCCACGATCAGCGTGTCCACCTTGCGCAGGTTCTCGATGGCTGCCGCGTCCCTGAACAGCACGCCACGGGTCGCCCCCCGGCCCGTGGCCACCATGATGGACATGGGTGTTGCCAGGCCCAACGCGCAGGGACACGCGATGATCAGCACGGCCACGGCATTGACCAGGCCATAGACCCACCGTGGCTCAGGACCGAACAGGCCCCACGCGAAGAGCGTGAGCAACGCGATACCGACCACGGCCACCACGAAGTACCCCGCCACCTGGTCCGCCATGCGCTGCATGGGGGCCCGTGAGCGCTGTGCCTGGGCCACCATCTGAACGATCTGGGACAGCATGGTGGCGGAGCCGACCCGCTCCGACCGGATCACGAGCGCTCCGTTGGTATTGAGCGTGGCACCGATGACTGCATCCCCGGGCCCTTTGACGATGGGCACCGGCTCGCCAGTGAGCATGGCTTCGTCCACGGCGCTGCTCCCCTCGACGACCACGCCATCCACCGGCACCTTCTCCCCGGGGCGCACGCGCAGCAGGTCACCCACATGGACGTGGGACAGCGGCACGTCGCTCTCCTGGCCGTTGGCGTCGATGCGCCGCGCCGTCTTGGGAGCCAGGCCCAACAGCGATTTGATGGCGGCCGAGGTCTGGGAGCGCGCTTTCAGCTCCAGCATCTGGCCGAGGAGCGTGAGCGAGATGATGACGGCCGCAGCTTCGAAATACACCGCCACGCGCCCCATGGCCTGGAACGAGGCGGGAAACACCCCCGGCGCAACGGTCGCGACCACGCTGTAGACGAAAGCGGCACCGGTGCCCAGGCTGATCAGCGTCCACATATTGGGGCTGCGGTTCACGACCGACTGCGCACCGCGCACGAAGAAGGGCCAGCCCGCCCACAGAACGATGGGAACGGTCAACACCAGCTCGATCCAGCTCTGCGTGGCCATCTCGAACCACTGCAAGCGGTGCCCAAGCATGGCCAGGACGGTGACCACCACAGTGAGAGGCAGCGTCCACCAGAAGCGATGCCGGAAATCCACGAGTTCCGCGTTTTCTCCCTCATCGAGCGTAGGCAGCATGGGCTCCAGTGTCATGCCGCACTTGGGGCAGTTCCCCGGGTGGTCCTGCTGCACCTCCGGGTGCATGGGACAAGTGTAGATCGTGCCGGGTTGCGCCGCTGCGGGCTTGGGCTGAGGGGCACGGTCGCTCCGCGGCGTGGTGAGGAATTTTTGCGGCGCTTCCACAAAGCGTGTTTTGCACTTGACGCTGCAAAAGTAGTAGCGATGTCCTTCGTGCTCTGCCGAGTGATGCGACTGGTCCGTCACCTCCATGCCGCAGACTGGATCTTTCAACCCTGTTGATGGCGCAGGTGAATGCCCGTGATGGCCCTCATGATGCTGATGTCCGTGGCTTGCGTGATCGTGCGGTGCTGCAGCTGGCATGGATGGCCTCCCTATCGATGTGTTGAAAGTCTGCCGAGGTTATTTTTTGTCCGATTCCTCTCCAGGCGCTGTGTGGCGGGGTCGTTGTTCATGGCGTTCTCCAAGAAGTCCTCAAGATGGTGCGAGACCTTGTTGGAACGTTAAGGCTTGACACGGTGGGAATGTCAAGCGCCCACAGCGGCCGCCCTTGAGATCCAGTTCATGGTGATCGATGAGGGCTGCAAGACGGTCGTCAGCGCCATCGAGCCTGCCAGGCAAGCCGGTGCGTGAGGCCGCGCCGCACAAGAAGGCCCTGCCACGGTCGGCCACCATCGCGGCACAAGGCGATGGTTCCATGGTCCCACCGCGGCCTGGTTCAGTGCCCCCCTCGATGTACGTGGACACCTCGCATCCACGTCATGAGATCCAGATGACTGTTCGTCGGCGCGTGGGTCGCTTCAAGGTGTGTTCTGGACGCCTTGGCTCCGCGCCGAGTGGGCTTGACGAAACTGGCGTTGTGGTTGGGCTTCGACGGACTGTCCGCCGCCAGGTTGTCCAGGATTGCGCAATGCGCATGGTCGTCGCCAGCGCACACAGAAACCAACTGCTCCAACGCCGATTTCATCTCGACAATCTCCCGCAGCTTCTCCTCCAGATCCGCCAGATGGCGCTCGGCAATCGCTTTCACCTGCCGACTGGTGCGGTGCGTGTCGCCCCATTGGCCGATCAACTCCGCAATCTGTGGCATGGAGAATCCGAGGCGGCGCGACTGCCGGATGAAACGCAGTACCGAGACTTCGCGCTCACCGTACTTTCGATAGCCAGACTCGCTGCGCTCGGCTTCTGGCAACAATCCTGTTTGCTCGTAGTGGCGGATCATCTTGGCCGATACGCCTGCCGCCTTGGCTGCATCGCCGATGTTCATGGGTGAGGTCATGGATGCTCCTGTGCAATGGAATAACCCGGTAGCCAGGACTTTCCTCCTTGCCACCGTGTCAATGTCAAGTTCCTCGGACGTTCCTTTTTTTGTCCGGACCGAATCAGGCGGGTGGGTATCCGGCCTCGGTCAGTGCCTCGGCCAGTGTCTTGCGGTCTTCCGCGCTTTGCACCGTGACCATCCGCCTGGACATGTCCACCCGCACCTTGCAGTCAGGGTCTGCCATCTGCAGCGTCTGGTTCACCATCCCCGCACAGTGTCCGCAGGTCATGTCGGGAAGTTGGAATTCGTGCATTTTTCACCTCTGGGGAAAAGTTAAGAGGTGCCCAGTCTCCGGTTTGCCACAGGGGCAAGGTCAAGTGGCCGGATGGTGGCCTGTCCAAGACATGCTGACTCGTTTGCGTCTCCCACCGTGTCAACCCTGAAAGTCCGGGCTGTGCCGGATACCGCCGGAGTTGAACACCACTTGGAGATTGTCATGAATACCCCCGTGAATGAAGCGGCCTCGTCCGCCGCCCTGTCGAGCGCACACCTGAATCTCCCGATTCTGGGCATGACCTGCGGCTCCTGCGTTGGGCGGGTTGAAAAGGCACTGAAAGCCGTACCCGGTGTCCGCGAGGTGACCGTGAACATTGCCACGGAGCGCGCCACCGTGGTGGCCGCCGCCACGGTGGCAGTCACTGCTCTGGCTGCGGCCGTGCAAAAGGCGGGATACGCAGTGGCGGAGGAATCCATGGAGTTGTTGATCGGCGGGATGACGTGCGCTTCGTGCGTTGGACGTGTCGAAAAGGCGCTGAAGGCCGTGCCTGGCGTGAAGCATGCCGAAGTCAATCTGGCCACCGAGCGTGCGCAGATTCGTTTCGATGCAGGCTTGCCACCCGAACGTCTGGTAGCCGCCGTTGCAAAGGCGGGCTATGAGGCCCAGATGGTGGATGCGAGCACTCCGGCTGAACCCGCGAATCAGTCTGCGCCTTGGTGGCCGGTCGCGCTGGCGGGGGGCCTGTCCGTTCCTCTGGTGTTGCCCATGGTGGGCATGCTGTTCGGCCAGGACTGGACACTCAACGGCTGGATTCAACTCGCCTTGGCCACGCCAGTGCAGTTCTGGCTGGGAGCGCGGTTTTACCGTGCCGGCTGGAAGGCGCTGCGTGCAGGGGCAGGAAACATGGATCTGCTGGTGGCGCTGGGTACGTCGGCCGGGTACGGCTTGAGCCTGTATCTGTTGTTCAAGCACGCCGAGCACGGCACCCCCCACCTGTATTTTGAAGCCTCCGCAGTCATCGTCACGCTTGTCCTTCTGGGGAAGTGGCTGGAGGCCCGGGCCAAGCGGCAAACCACCGAGGCCATCCGGGCGCTGCATGCGCTGCGCCCGGAGATTGCGCGCGTGCGCACTGATGCCGGTGACATCGATCTACCGCTTTCACGTGTGAAAGTAGGTGATACGGTGGTTGTTCGTCCAGGGGAAAGAGTCCCGGTGGATGGCGCCGTGATCGAAGGCGCCAGCCAGGTGGATGAGTCATTGATCACCGGGGAGAGCCTGCCCGTGGCGAAGCACGTCGGTGACAAGGTGACGGGGGGCGCAGTGAACGCGGAAGGCTTGCTGCTGGTGCGCACCACCGCCATTGGCGCTGAGTCAACCCTGTCGCGCATCGTGCGCATGGTGGAGTCGGCACAGGCCAAGAAGGCTCCCATCCAGCGGATAGTGGATGAAGTGAGTGCGGTCTTTGTGCCTGTCGTGCTCGGCCTTGCTGCCATCACACTGATGGGCTGGGGCTTTGCCACTGGCCACTGGGAGCAGGCGATCCTCAATGCCGTCGCGGTACTTGTCATTGCATGCCCTTGTGCGCTCGGCTTGGCGACTCCCACCGCGATCATGGCGGGCACCGGCGTAGCAGCACGCCACGGTATTCTGATCAAGGATGCCGAAGCACTTGAAGTTGCCCACCGCATCGACACCGTGGCGTTCGACAAGACCGGCACCCTGACCGAGGGCAAGCCCACCTTGACGGCAGCGATACCCGCCGAAGGCCACCAGGATCAGCTGCTGCCGTTTGCGGCCGCCATTCAGAACGGCAGCGAGCATCCGCTGGCGAAGGCGGTGATGGATGCAGCGCGCATCCAGGGCGTGATCGTGCCTCGGGCCACCGAGGTCACTGCCGTGCCTGGCAGAGGTATGTCTGCTGTCGTCAAAGGACGCCAGATCCGCCTGGGAAGCACGCGTTACATGGATGAGCTAGGCGTCAACACGGCCAGCCTGACGGTGACCGCCGCACAGATGCAGCACGAAGGCCGCACTGTGTCCTGGTTGGCCGACGTGACCGACGCGCCGGAAGTGGTGGGACTCTTGGCGTTTGGGGACACCGTCAAGCCCAGCTCCCAACAGGCCATTGCCCAACTGCACAGCCTGGGCATCCAGACCGTCCTGGTCACCGGGGACAACAAGGGAAGCGCAGGCGCGGTGGCCCGCGCCTTGGGCATCGATCAGGTTCGCGCCGATGTGCTGCCGGAAGGCAAGGCGGATATCGTGGCCCAGCTCAAGGCCGGTGGCAGACAGGTGGCGATGGTGGGTGACGGGATCAACGACGCGCCCGCTCTGGCGGCTGCAAACGTGGGAATTGCCATGTCCACGGGCACGGACGTGGCCATGCATGCGGCGGGGATCACGCTCATGCGCGGAGACCCTGCGCTGATCGCGGATGCCATCGATATCTCCCGGCGTACCTACGCAAAGATCCGTCAGAACCTGTTCTGGGCATTCGCGTACAACGTGGTCGGGATTCCCCTGGCGGCATTGGGACTGCTGAATCCCATGGTGGCCGGAGCTGCCATGGCCCTGAGCAGCGTGAGTGTGGTGACCAACGCTCTCATGCTACGGTCCTGGAAGAAGTGAGGAACGACCACGGCAGAAAAAGAACCGCAGGCGCTGAGCCACCCCACCCTCGGTGTCTGTCGATCAGATATCGATCTGCCCGGAGTTCTCCCAGGCATCGCCCCCTCATGCCGAGGTAGCGCATGGTCGATTCCAGCCTGGAGTGCCCTGCACCGACAAGTGACTACCGATCTCTCGCTCAGTTTAGATATGCGTCGTTTGAGAGCCCCGAACGACGAAAGCACAACGATTGAAAACCTGCAGCAAGGCTCTTGAGCATCGTGGGACGCTAGGAGGAGCCCAATTGCACCAGCGCGTTTTGGAGGGCTGTTCTGAACCTCGGGTCCATCACCGCCCCCACGTTATAGCGTGACCATGGCGACGTCGCGGAGGTGTCAACGCTGAAAATCCTGCCCGGAGCCAACCGGATGTTGTGTGGGCGCAGCGAATCTGCAAGGGTCATCGAATCATCCACCCCGGGCATGGATACCCACAGGTAGAGGGACTGGGCGTTCTTTGCGAAGATGTTCGCTCCTACAGATTCGAACAGCGCGCGCGCACCCTCCGTCGCTTCGCCCAGCCGACTGCGCAACCGGGTCAGGTGTCGTTGATAGTGGCCTTCGCTCAACATGACATCGACGGTCCGTTCGCAATACTCAGAACTGCTCACGTGGATCAGCGCTTTCAGATCGGCAAGGTCACTGGCCAAATCCGCGCCGCAAGCAATGAAGCCCACGCGCAGTGCGGCCGAGAACGATTTTGAGAAGCTGCCGATGTAGATCGTGCGCTCGAGTTGGTCCAGAGAAGCCAGGCGTGGCGACGAGGTCGGCTTGAAGTCCGCAAGCGGATCGTTCTCAACGATCAGCAGGTCGTATTTCTGTGCCAGCTGCAGAACGCGAAAGGCCTTTGCCGCGGACAGGTCCGAGCCTGTCGGGTTGTGTGCGATCGACTGCGTAAAGAAGAGCCTGGGCCGCTGGGTGATCAACAACTGCTCCAGGGCCTCCAGGTCCGGCCCATCGTGCAGGCGTGGCACGCCCAGCACCTCGGCGCTGGCCATCTTCAACTTGCCGAACAAAGGGTAGTAGCCAGGGTCATCCACCAGAACCTTGCCGCCGGGCGGCACGAAGTAGCGAATAACGATGTCCATCGCCTCATTGGCACCGTGCGTCAGTACGATCTGCCGCGGTTCGGCGCCGATCCCAAAGTCCGCGAGTTTGCGCACCAAATGCTCACGCAGCGGCGCGTACCCGAAGCGGCTGCCATAGCGGAACAGGGAACCCAGCCCCGTGCGCACGACTTTCTGGTGGTACTTGTCCAGCCTCACATCCGAAAGCCATTCGACTGGCGGGAAGCCATCGGCGATTGCCAAGGCGCCCGGCTCGTTCTTGAGCTGCTCACGCATCAGCCAGACGATGTCCATGGCTCGCCCCAAGCTTCCCGCCTCGTCATCGGCCGCCCTGGAAGGCGGTTTGTCGACCACGAAGTACCCAGCACCGCGGCGGGGTTCAATCAGCCCACGCGAAACGAGCAATTCAAATGCGGTGACCACCGTGTTCTTGGCGTACTTGTGGAGTTCGGCCATCTCACGCAGCGAGGGCAATTTGTCGCCGACCTTGTAGGCACCGTCGCGGATCTGCCGCTCGATGTCGTCGGCGACCGCGACGGGCAAGGTAACCGATCTGGGGCGACGTGTCTGGGAGCTTCCTTCAACTGTCATTGATCAACTATGACACATCGCCGGTCCTTGCCCGGAAAGCAAACTGTTTGGCAAAACTGTACCTTCACTATTTGGTACGGCGGTTTTAAAGTTTGCCCATACCGTATCCACCACCCAGTAGACACCCAATGGTCGATTCACGACTCCCCAATTTCCGCTCACTCACCCCTGCGCAGCGCCTGGAACATGTCGCACGCATCACCAACCTGTCCGAGGGAGACGTCGCGCTCATCAACCAGCCCGGCGCGCTCAGCGTCGAACGTGCCAACGGCATGGTGGAGAACGTCATCGGAACATTCGAACTTCCGTTCGGCATCGGCGGCAACTTCCAGATCAACGGTCGCGATGTCCTGGTACCGATGGTGGTCGAAGAGCCGTCCGTCGTGGCGGCGGCCTCGTTCATGGCCAAGCTGGCCCGCGACTGTGGCGGCTTCGAAACCTCCAGCACGGGGCCGCTGATGCGTGCCCAGGTGCAGGTCATTGGCATCACCGACCCCTATGGCGCCCGCCTGGCGCTCCTGAAGCACCGTGACGAGATCCTGGACGTCGCCAACAGCCGCGACAAGGTCCTCATCGGCCTGGGCGGCGGCTGCCGCGACATCGAGATCCACGTGTTCCCCGACACGGCCCGCGGTCCCATGGTCGTCATGCACCTGATCGTCGACGTGCGCGACGCGATGGGTGCCAACACCGTCAACACCATGGCCGAATCGGTTTCGCCCCTGGTCGAGAAGCTCACGGGCGGCACCGTGCGGCTGCGCATCCTGTCCAACCTGGCCGACCTGCGTCTGTCACGCGCCCGCGTGCGGCTCACGCCCGAAACACTCAGAACCAAAGAGCGCAGCGGCGAAGAGATCATCGAAGGCGTGCTCGATGCCTACACCTTCGCAGCCATCGATCCGTACCGCGCGGCCACGCACAACAAAGGCATCATGAACGGCATAGATCCCGTCATCGTTGCCACCGGCAACGACTGGCGCGCGGTCGAGGCCGGCGCCCATGCCTACGCCTGCCGAAACGGCCGCTACACCTCGCTGACGACCTGGGAGAAAGACACCCAGGGCGCGCTGGTCGGCACCATCGAAATGCCCATGCCCGTGGGCCTGGTGGGCGGCGCGACCAAGACACACCCGCTGGCCCGGTTGTCGCTCAAGATCATGGGCGTCAGGTCGGCGCAGGAGCTGGGCGAGGTGGCCGTCGCGGTGGGCCTGGCCCAGAACCTCGGAGCGCTGCGCGCCCTGGCCACCGAAGGGATCCAACGCGGCCATATGGCCCTGCACGCACGCAACATCGCGCTGGTCGCAGGGGCAACCGGTGACGAGATCGAAGTCGTTGCCAGGCGCATGGCCGCGGAGCACGACGTACGCACCGACCGGGCGGTCGTCTTGCTTGAAGAGCTGCGCCAAAACTAAGACCGCCGCCATTGCCGGCGGGGCGGCTGATTCCGCCGGCCTCGAAGCCAGCCAGACCGTTCACCCATCTCATAACTTGGAGACTATCGACATGACACAACCTCAGGTCAAGCGCCGCACCGTGCTCGGTTCCCTCGGCGCCACGATGTTGTCAACGTGGGCGTGCCCCACGCTCGCACAGGGTGCTGTGTTCCCCCACCGTCCGATCAAGATCATCGTCCCCTGGGCTGCGGGGGGCGGCGGCGATGTGATCGTGCGCCTCATGGGCACGAGTCTTCAGAAGCGGCTCGGCCAGGCCGTCGTGGTTGACAACCGCCCCGGCGCCGTCGGAACCATCGGTAGCGTCGCGGCAGCGCGCAGCCCGGCCGACGGCTACACGCTCGTCTACGGCGGCATGGAGTCGCACACCATCGCGCCCCATGCGATGAAGAAGGCACCTTACGACCCCAAGAAGGAATTTGTTGCCATTGCGCCGCTGGGCTTCTTCCCTGCGGCCCTGGTCGTGAGCGCTTCACACCCAGCCAAGAACCTGAACCAGTTCCTGCAGATGGCCAAGGATGCCAAGACCCCGATGAGCTTCGGCTCGTGGAGCACCGCCACGTCCGGACACCTCATGATGGAGGCCCTGAAGGTGGCCAAGAGCGTCGATCTCCTGCATGTGCCCTACAACGGCACCGCGCCCCTGCTCAATGCCCAGCTGTCTCAACAGGTCGATTGTTCCATCAACGTCCTGTCGACCGTGGAACCCCACATCCGCAGCGGTACGCTGCGCCTGCTGGCGGTTTCAATGCCCCAACGCCTGCCGGAGTTTCCGGACGTCCCGACCCTGAAAGAAATCGGTCTCAATGTCGAACGGGGACCATGGGTGGGAATTTTCGGCCCGGCCGGAATGCCGGAAGACGTCATCTCGCGCGTGCACGAGGCAGTCGACGCCACCCTCAGGGAGCCAGCCATCGTCGAGCAGACCAAGAAGATGTTCTTCGTCGTCGAGCACATGGATCAGCGCGCGTACCAGAACTTCTATTTCAGCGAGATCGATCGCTGGGGCCAGTACGTCAAGACGGCCAAGGTGGCCATCGAGTGACCGTGTTGGCGTCGCTTGACGGCACGACGCTGACCGGACGGGCGACCTGCATCGCCCGGGCTTCGACCGGGTTGTTGCCCGGTCAGGAGAAAGGGTGTGCGCTCCAGGCCGGCCATGCCCGAAAAACGGGGCGCCCGTCGCTGCAGGCTGCGGCTTGCTGAAGCGCCCCGAGGCCGGTCATTCTCGCGTCTATCGGCGTGCGCCTGGCTTACCACCGGCGCACCAAAAAAAGCCACGGGACGCGAGGCTTGCCCGCGTCAAATCAACCTCGTCTCTCGCTCCCAGAAAGGCGCTCGCAGCTTCTTCTTGTCGATTTTTCCAAAGGGGGTCGTTGGCAGCGCATCTGCGAAGATGATTTGCTTCGGTGCAATCAGCGGCCCCTTGCGTTCCCGCACGTAGGCGATCAGGTCAGCTGCCTCGGCTTCCGCCCCGTCCCGCAACACGACGAACGCCGCGACGGCTTCACCCCACGTGGCATGGGGCACGCCGATCACGGCGGCGGATGCGACAGCGGCATGCGCGGCCAGAACATCCTCGACCTCCCGCGGATAGACGTTCGAGCCCCCTGACACGATCATGTCCTTCTTGCGGTCCACAATCGACAGGCGGCCATGCGGATCGGAAAAACCGATGTCCCCGGTGTGCAACCACTCGCCAGCCAGTGCTTGCCGGGTGGCCTCCGGCTGCTCGAGATAGCCTTGCATCACCGACGGGCTTCGCACGCAGATCTCACCGATTTCGCCCGCCGCCAGCGGCTGATTGCTGTCGTCGAGAATCGCGATTTCGGCCGTCGCCATGGGGTAGCCACACGCTGCCAGGGATGCAGGATCGTCCAGATCATGATCCTTGCGGCGCAAGATCGCGATGGGGGTGCATTCTGTCTGCGCATAGACCTGGGAAAAGACCGGGCCGATGCGTTGAATCGCTTCCCTCAGGCGGTCCGGCGAAATGACGGACCCCGCATAGACCACGAGCTCGAGGCTGTCCAGGTCGAACTCCTCGAGTGGCGCATCCAGAAGCTTGTAGATCATCGTGGGCACCATCAGGGTTGCACTGATGCGCTCGCGCTGGATGATCTCCAGTACCTGGCCTGCGTCGAACTTCTTTATCAAATGGACAGTGCCGCCACGCATCAGCGTCGGTGCAATCAACTGTCCTGTGACATGGCTGATCAACGCGATCGCCAAATATTGCACGCCATCGGGCAGCTCCAGTTCGCTGTTCATGGCGATGGACATCAGCGCGACCTGACCTGCCTCGCGCACGATGGCCTTCTGGCGGCCGGTCGTGCCCCCGGTGAAATTCAACGTGCCGATGTCGGTCGCGATCGCCCGCTCGACCGGTTCGACCTGTTCATGCCGGGCGACAAGCGCCAGAAGATCGGCACCGGGTCCAGCCTCTCCCACGTGGAACACGGAAACGCCCGGGAGCGCCTCGGCGAGTTCATGGGCTCGCGTTGTGAATCCATCCGTGTCGATGATCAGGACGGTAGCACCCACGTCGCGGATCTGGGACACCTGGGAGTCCAGCGAACTGAGCGGGTGCAACCAGCTGGTGGCAGCGCCGAGCCCCTGTGCCGCGACGGACGCGCACCAGGTCTCGTACCTGTTTTCCGTCAGCAATGCGACGCGCGCGCCCCGGCGCATGCCGTGCGAACTCAGCACCGCCTGAACTTTCCCCATGAAATCGATGGCGTCTTGATAGAGAACTGCCAATTCGCCCTGGCGGAAGGCTGTGCGGCCCGGGTACTTGCGCAAGGCACGCAGCACCAACGAGAAGAAGGTGGGGGGGTGATGCAGTTTCATATGGCTAAAAATCCCGATTGGTTCTCAGTCCAGCTTGATCTTGCTGTGCGAGATCAACTCGGCCCAAAGTGCCTGCTCGCGCCCGAGATACTGCGCAAACGCGTCCCTCGATCCACCCACGGGCTCCAGCCCCAGGGCCTCGAGACTGCGCTTGCGGAATCCCGGGTCGGCGAGAACCTTGTTGACTGCGAGATTGACGCGCTCCAAGACCGCCGGGGGCGTGCCGGCAGGAGCGGTCAGCCCGATCCAGTTCTCGCCGGAGAAAGCGAATTTCTGTTCGCTGATCGTCTGCACGCCAGGGAAGAAGTCGGACCGCTTTTCACCCATCACGGCGATCGCGCGCAGCCTTCCGGTTTCGATGTACGGGGCCACTGCGACGTGCGCCAACATCGCGGACTGCACGTCACCCGCCAACAAGGCCTGCATCAACGGCGCCGAGCCGTTGTACGGCACGTGGGTCAGCTGGGTTCCAAACACACGGTTGTACTCGGTCAAGAACACGTGCGAGGTGCTGCCCGTTCCGAAAGTCCCCCAGTTGACCTTCCCGGGATTCGCCTTGTCCAGTGCAGCCAGTTCGCTGAGGTTCTTCGCGCCGACGCCGGAGGAGACCACGATCGCCGCCACCATGTTCGCCATGCGGACCACGGGAACCAGGTCAGTCTTCGGGCTATAGGGCAGCTTCGAGTACAGCTGTGGATTGAGCGACATGATGTCGCCGTTGCTGATGCAAAGCGTGTAGCCGTCGGCGGAGGCCTTCGCACACCGCGTCGTCCCGATGATCCCATTCGCGCCGGCCCGGTTATCGATCACCACAGGCTGCCCAAGCTCCTTGCTGAGCGCCTCCGCCATCGGCCGAGCGAAGTTGTCCAGCACGCCTCCCGGCGGGTACGGCACGACCAGTTGCACCGGCTTCGATGGCCACGCCTGGGAAAATCCACTCTGAAGCGTCAAAGCGAGTACAGCAGCTATCGCGACCTTCACGCCATTTTTGATACACATATTCGTCTCCAATTTTGAAGTTGTCAGCAGGCGCACGTGTCCGCCAGACCCGCATATTCGCGAGGCGACGGCCTCCTGGCAATTCACTATTGGAAAACAGCAGTTTCGCCCTGCTTAACCCCCGTAACGTATCAACTCACGGTGCTCTGGCTATCGCGTGCATCCGCGCGCAGCATCTCGACGAATTCACGTGCGAACGGTGGCAGTTCCTCCAATCCTCTGATGCAGATGTACTGGGGTCGAATCGACCACTCGTCCTCCAGGCTCACGATGCGGATGTTCATCGACTTCGCATGGCGTGCGGCTGGCAGATGGGTGAGCACGCCGACGCCGATCCGTGCCTGAACCATCCGGCACAGTGCTTCGAAATTGCCGACTTGGGCTCGCAGATTGATGTGTCGCCTGAGCATTTCAGCCTGCTGGAGCAAGAAGTTGTGAAGCGTGCTCGATTGGGAAAGTCCGACGTGGTCAAAATCCAGCGTCTCGGCAAAAGAAACAGAACGCCGCTCGGCCAGAGGATGTCCTGCCGGCACAGCGAGCACCATGTGATCGGTGCGATAGGGAAGAATCTCCAGACCAGTTGTGCCAACGTCTTCGAGGATCACGCCGACATCAACCACCCCTTCCGCAACCGCTCGAACGATGTCGCTTGAAAGGCGTTCCCGCAAGTCGATGCTGGTTCCGGGCCGACTTGCGAGGAACTGCTCGATCACAGGCGGCAGAAATTCACTGATGGCAGTGGTGCTGGCCATGATCCGCAAGCGCCCATCGATGCCGTCGGAGATATCAAGCATCTCGGCACGCAACAGCTCGACCTGCTCCATGATCAGCCGCGCGTGCTTGATCATCGCCTGGCCCGCGGCCGTGAGCGTCAGCCCCTTGCTGGTCCGGTTGATCAGGCGCGTGGCCACCGATTGTTCAAGTTGCTTGATCCGATTGCTCGCAGCAGGCAGCGAGATGTGGACCTGTTCGGCAGCGCGCGTGAGGCTGTTGGTGTCGGCGATGCGCACCATCAGGCGAAGGTCGGCGAGATCGAAGTGGACAGAGCGCCTGGGCATGCCCTGTGGCCGCTCCTGGGGGCGGTCTAGCATGTGGATGACCAAATGCCGTCTTCGACATCCGGCCGCCTGCACTTTTCCATGCTGAAAGTCACCTTTCGTATTGTTGAATAGACGAGCGCCTGTGCAGCGGCGATGCTCGGGGACCGACAAATGATTGGTCCCGACATCATGCATTCCACCCCCGGCATCAACAAGACTCCCCTGCCCGTTTCACCCCTGGGCCGACTGAAGATCGCGATCACGATCGACGACATGCTGCTGCTTCGAGGGGTGCCAATGGCTCCCAGGCACAGTGTGCCATCAAACATTCGCGCGATCATCTCCGCCTTGAAGTCGCATGGCGTGGCCGGGGTTTACCAGTTCTCCAACACCGCCCCGATCGAAGACGACGCGAACTTGCTGGAGGTTTTCGACACGTGGGTCGAGAGTGGCCATCATGTGGCCAACCACACGCACAACCACCCACCGCTCAACTGGTTGGACGCAGACACTTACGCCCGCGATATCGAAGATGCAGAAAAGTACCTTGGCCGCTACATCAACCAGGCGCCAAGGCGCTGCTTCCGGTTCTGCATGGATCTGTGGGGCGACACCGCGTGCAAGTGCGGAGCCATCCTGGACAGGCTCGAGGACATGGGCTACACGCCGGTCCCGGTCAGCATCGGATTCCACGACATACGTTGGAATGCGGCGTACTGCCGGGTATTGAAACGCGGTTCGCCCGAGGAGGCGGCGCAGATACGTCGTGCCTATGTGGCCAGCGCGCTGCACGAGTTGCGTGTTCACGCGGCAAACGCGAGGGCGGTGTTCGGCCGCGACCCGATCCACATCTGGCTGATCCATGGCACGTCCATTGCCGCGGACTGCCTGGAGGAAATCCTGGACTGCTTTCGGGCCGCAGCAGTCGATTTTGTTTCGCTGGATGACGCCATGGGCGACCCCATGAACGCCGAGGTTCCTCCACGGATCAGTCCGGAATTCATCTTCCAGGTCGAGAAATGGGCACTTTCGCTGGGCGTCCCCGTCAGCGACCCCATCCCGTCAATCCTCGACGACATCGAAAAACTGCATCCCGCACCGGGCGAAATGCAGGCTGAGATCACCTTGCGGATGCGTGAGCACATCGCATCCGCCACGGGAGCCAAGATACAGCCGATCCCTCTTTACCCCAACCAGCAGCACTAACACAGCAGCCACTTCCATGCAGCCCACATTCTTCGACCCCCACACATACGACGGCGTGCGCTACGAGCACTTCACGCAGGACATCGTGAACATCGCGATGTCGCGACCGGCCGTGCGCAACGCGCAGAACATGGAGATGACGTACGCGCTGAATGCAGCGTTCGACCGCGCCGCGCAGGATGACGCAGTGAAGGTCATCATCCTCTCAGGGGACGGCGATCACTTTTCGGCCGGCCATGACATGGGCGGCGACCACAACAGAACCTGGCGTGACTTCCGCACGGTGGGCACCTGGGCTGCATTCGACGGCCCGGGCGTCGAAGGCCTCTATGGAAGGGAAAAGGAGATCTACCTGGAGATGTGTGAACGCTGGCGCAACCTCGCCAAGCCGACGATCGCGGTGGTGCAAGGGTCTTGCGTGGCCGGCGGTCTCATGCTTGCCTGGTGCTGCGACATGATCGTCGCGGCTGACGATGCCCGGTTTCGCGATCCAACGCTCGAGTTTGGCGTCGCAGGCGTCGAGTTCTTCATGCATCCGTGGGAACTGGGTTCCCGCAAGGCAAAGGAATGGCTGATGACCGGTGACTGGCTGACCGCTCAAGATGCAAAGCAATGCGGGATGGTCAATCAGGTTTTCCCGGCGGGTGCGTTGATGGAAAGCGCGCTGAACCTCGCCAAGAAGATCGCCAACAAGGGGAGTTTCGTCCTCAAGGCAGTCAAGGAATCCGTGAACCATGCACAGGACGTCGGAGCGCGTCGCAATGCCATGATGCACGCATTCGGGCTGCACCAACTTTCGCACCACCACAACAAGCAGCAGTGGGGATTGCTGGTGGACCCTCAAGGAATCCATCCGGCTCTTCGCGAGAAAATCCGCGTCCGGTTCAATCTGCAGGCACTGCCTGGCACCGGCGACAACCGGAAATCCTGACCATTGAACGTGCCTTGAACTTGATCCCGACGCCCTGCCGCCGACGCAGGCGCCGGACCATCTGTTGCGAACGCAGCAATGGCCTCAAGGGCGAGGCGGTGGTGCTTTTCGTCCTTGGGGCCGTTCAGTTGCTGCATGCGCGCACCAAGCCAGTGGCCGCCATCTACTCCTGCAACGCTTGACTGGCTGGACGGCAGGACGGCACTGCGGCATGCCGTCTTCCTCGAGCCACCGGGGTAACTACCGGACGGGATCAATTGCGATTCACCGGGCGTGGCGGCTTTGTGTGGTGAGCACCTCCTCTAGCCCACTGTGGCGTAGGCGAGGTCCTTGGGGGTCTTCACCAATACCTCCGGTTCATCACCGACCACTACCGTGTCATCGAGCCTGAAACCGCCCAGGCCATACACATAGAGACCGGGCTCTGATGAGTACACCTCGTCGGCCAGCAGCGCACGCGTATTGAAAGCCATGTCCTCGGGGTACTCATGCAGCATCAGGCCCACGGCATGTCCCGTGCGATGGAACACGTGGTCGGCCAGTCCGGCCTTCTCGATCACCGCCAGCGCCGCAGCGTCCATGTCGCACACGCGCCTGCCCGGGCGCGCGGCGGCGACGGCGGCATCGGTCGCGGCGCGCGCGGTCTCGAAGCATTGCACCTGCTGCGCGCTCGGCGCGCCGCAGAACCAGGTGCGTTCGTTCTCCACGTAGTAGCCATTCAAGCGCGGCAGCACGAAGTTGACGATGGTGTCGCCCGGTGCAATGCGGGCGCCGCATGAAGCGCCATCGCCGTGCGGCGAGGCTGAAGCGGGGCCGGTCAACGTCCAGCACTTCATGATTTCGAAATCCTCGCCGGGGAACCGCCTCGCGGCTTCCTCTGCCATCAACGCGGCCACGGTGTGATCCACTACCTGGACCAGGGCGCCGGCCTTGTAGAGCTCGCGGTAGCGGTCCTGCGCCCAGTCCGTCAAACTGCCGAGTTCTCGCATGATCTGCAGTTCCTCGGCATGCTTGACCCATCGCAGCGCACGCATCTCGCCGTGGGAGGGGCGCACCACCAGCTCAGGCAAATGGCGCTGCGCCAGCGCCAGCACCGGGTGCGGGAGATCCACCGCTAGCCGCGCACCGGCCAAGCCGTTCGAGTGCAGCAGGCCGGCCACCACCTCGGGCAATTGCGCTGGCAAGGGCAGCCTGTTCGTGATGCGGGGGTGCTCGCTGTAGTAGTGAATGCGGTCAGCGTCCAGCCACAAGCTCTGCTTTTCCAGGCAAAAGCGCAGGTGGTGGGTGGAGAGTTCGTTCATCACCGCGAACGGTGCGCCGTGGCGCGGCACAAAAAGGAACACCGGGCGCTCCCAGGGCCAGACGTCAAGCTGGAAGTTGCTCGCATACTGAAAGAAATCCGCAGTGGTGAAAACCAACGCATCAACGCGCAAGCGGTCCATCAGGGCCTGCATGGCTTGCGTACGGGCGTCGCGCACGGTGGTGGTGAGGCGGGGCATGGCGTTCTTTTCCTTCTTCGGGTTGCTCGCTTATTGCGCGATGTCGAGTTTCTTGATGAATGGCCCCCAGGCTGCAGCGTCACGCTGCATCAGCCGCTCGACCTCGGATGCAGGCGCCGAGATCGGCTCCAGCGTCTGCGCGGCCAGGCGCTCGCGCACCTCAGGGGTCTGGATCGCTTTGTTTATCTCAGTGTTGAGCCTCTGCACGATGGCCGGTGGCGTGCCTGTCTTGGCAACGATCGAGTACCAGCCCGGCACAGCTACGTCATAGCCAAGCTCCTTGAAGGTAGGCACATTTGGAAATGCATCCATGCGCTTGTCACCTGTCACGGCCAGCGCCACCAGCTTGCCGGTGCGCACCAGCTCCGTAATGCCGCCGGGCACGGTCGTCATGACCGGCGTGTCGCCAGCCATCAGGCTGGTGGTGGCGCCCGCGCCGTTGAACGGCACATGCTGTAGCTTCATGCCGCTGCGCTCAGCCACGAGCTCCATCGACAGATGGGTCGAGTTGCCGATGCCTGCCGATGCATAGCTGATCTGGCCCGGTGCTTCCTTGGCCTTTTTCACCAGCTCGGCAAAGCTGCGCACCTGCAGCGTGGGCGAGGCCAGCGTGACGAACTGCGTGTTGGCGAACACGGCCACCCCGGCAAAGTCGCGCGCAGGGTTGTAGCTCAGACGCTGATAGAGATAGGGATTCCAGGCCAGGTTGGACACCCCAGCGAGAAAAAGCGTGTAGCCGTCGGCCGGCTGTCCCACAGTGTAGCTCGCAGCAACACTGCCGTTTGCGCCGGGCCGGTTCTCCACCACCACGCTCTGGCCCAGGCCCTTGCCGAGCTGCTCGGCCAGGGTGCGCGCCAGCACGTCATTGCCCGATCCTGCGGCCTGGGGAACGATGAGCTTGATCGGCCGCACAGGCCAGGTCTGCGACCACGCTGGCAGCGCCAGCAAAACGCCCAAGGCGACGAGCACTTTCAACCCCGGACGACGGTTCAACGGCTTCATCATCAGCCCCTTTCAAAGAGTATGTACCGCATGGTACAGGTTGCAATGAACCGCATGGTACAGAAATCAAGGGAAAGCGCAAGTGCAAAAAAAAGCGCCCGAGCCAGAAGGCGCGGGCGCTAAGCAGAAGGCGGTTCGGGCGGCAGTCAGTCAGTCAGTCAGTCAGTCAGTCAGTCAGTCAGTCAGTCAGTCAGTCAGGATGAGGCGGCTGCGCGATGAGTTGGGCGAAGTACTTGAGGGCAGCAGTGGTCTCCTTGCGGTCCCCTGTCGCCAGCAGGTCCAGCATCAGGCCACGAAATGTCGCAAGCTGCAGCCTCGCACGCAGCCGGGCCTCTTTCGGGCGCAGACCCAGTTGGTGGATCATCTGGCGTTCCAGGGGTTCCAGCCAACTTGCCACTACGTCCTGTAGGAAATCCGCATGGCGCTCAGGGTTTCGCACTGCTCGGCCATAAAGCTCGAACAGCAGTTGCATCACGGGCAAGTAGCTCTCGGTCGAGAAGCGGTCCCATGCGCGCTCGATGTTGCCTGCCATGCCGAGGTCGTTGCCCAGGATCTCACGGCGCTTGGCCACCTCGTCGCGGCGGATTTCGTGTAGCACACGCTCCCAGAAATGATCGGCCGAACCGAAGTAGTAGATGAGCATGCGGTGGCTGGTACCAAGGTGCGGTGCGATGGCCCGCAATGACCAGTCCCCGAAGCCATGCGTCAGCACATGCTGACCCGCCGCAGCCAGCAACTGACGGGCTTGTTCGCCATCGCGCCTGGAAGGCGGTGTCGCGTTACTCCCGGAATCTTTGGGAGCTTTTCCGGGCTGTGCATTGGCAGTGTGCGAAGGGGGCGTCGTCATGCAGCGCATTTTCGCAGCACGATGGCCACTCTCCTCGTCCGAGTGTTCGCGTTCGCATGCGATCAACCTTGAACGGTGGACCTCCGCTATTGCAGGGAGGCCCAAGGCGCTGCCTGGTAGATTGCCCGTTGAGCGCATAAAGCTGTCGTATGTCAGATGGGGCACAAGCGGCTGCAACCAGCCTGAAGCAGCCCATCCGACTCCCCGCAGACCTTTGCGAACTTGACCCCAAAAGCGCCTCAACCGAGGCGCTTGGCATTTCGCGACACGGAATTCTTCCGACGGACTTTATGGTTGGAATCAACCCGTATGCGGGCCAATGAAAGTCGATAACAGGACCCCATCATCCATGCGGCTTTTTCCATGGTTGATCAAATGGGTTGTTGTCCTAGAGTCGGAAACACCGCCGAGTTCACCTTCGCACTTGTGCGGCACGCAATCACAGCGGTCAGAGTTCCACCAGGAATGCGGCAAGGAAGCAAGGATTCGCGCACCGGCACGGACAGGTGGCGCCTTACCTGATATGGAGCCGGTCGACGAGATAGGCTACGCCATCTGTGGTGTACTTCTCGACCACACGGCGGAGCCTGGACTCGGGCTCGAAAGCTTCATGAGCCTTCGCGACACTGGCGAGCCAAGCGGAAATGACCCCTGTGGGAGGTACAGGCTCCGCCCAGAGTCTCTCGCGCCGTGCCGTCGACACCGTCCAGTTCAGCACCGAACGCATCCCTGAAGCCTTATCCAAGTCTTGCAGTTCAGACCACAACGCATTGCGCGTCTCTGGTTGCGCATGGAACGGAATGAGCACCTTGGTGCATTGCTCTTGGGGTTCGTCGCCCTGCTCCTCCACAACGCACAACGTCCAACCCTTGAGGAACTGCGGCTCGTCGGCCGGAATGAACTTGGCCCCTACAACTGACGCTTGGGCCTGCCGCATGGCCTCGGCGTCGGAGAAAGACAGTTCGACGACACCATCCACGGTGAAGGCCGGCTCACCATCGCTCGCCCACAAAACCTTGTCCACCCGGTTGTGCGTGTATTTGACAATTCCATTCATCCCGAGCGCAAGCTGCGCATGAGGCCCCGCCCAATATGCACGGAAGTCACTCGTGGCCATCCCTTCCCTCTTGGCCAGGAGCGTCATACGTTTCATCATCTGAAGCCCTTACCGTCAGAGAATTTGCCGCTCGGCCACCACAAACGCCGTGATTTCAGACAAAAAAGTCTTGGCATGAGCCATTGTTTCCTTGCCAGCGTCTGAACCGAACGCTGCACCAAGCGTCTCCGCGTCCTTGAACCAAAGCTCGACGATCCCGTCGATAGGAAGATCGCTGTAGGCACAGGGGCGCCCTTTCACTCGTTCCCGTCCAGTGATCACATTCTGGCGGTAGGCGCTGACGCCAGACATCTTGCGAACCAGGTCGCCGTGAGTCTTCCATTCTCGACGGAACTCCTCTTCGCTCAGGGTCGGCAGACGCTTGATGACCGACATGCGCTTTAGGAGTTGGGAGCGCTCTTTCTGTGGAGGCACCGGAATGACCACGGACTGCTCGGCGGTCACGATGTGCAAGTCACCAAGGAAATACTGCTCGTCCTGGATGAGGTCGTTCGCCAAATCGCTATCGCTGAAAGCTCGGTCAGACTGCTTTGCGTCGTCAAAAGACAGTTGCGAAAATCCATCGAAATCCCATGGCCCCCTCGCGAAGTCAATGCCTCGCTGCAGTCGATCAACGATGGGGTTTTGCCAATACTCGCGCAAATTGGGCAACTGACTGGCGAGCGCTCCATGGCTATCGCGCCAATATGAATTGAAATTCTCAAAAGTCCAGCCGACTTTTTTTCGGATGAGTCCCATGCGTACCGCCATATGCGTGTCCTTCCCTTTTATGTCAGCTCTGCTGCTCGGCAGCCTCCGCACGTGCTCGCGCCAAGCCGGGTGCACGTTTTCCCAGCCATATGCCATGGCGAATGGGCCAGCGCTGGTAGTTCGAATCCATACCCAATGCACCCGCCGCGTGGTGAGCCCAATACGGATCGAACAAGGCCTCTCGACCCAAAGCGATCAGATCAGCCTTGCCTTCTTGAAGTACGGCCTCTGCCTGAACCGCATCGACGATCATTCCAACCGCCTGCGTGGGCACATTGGCGCCATGCCGAATGCGTTCAGAGAACGGCACCTGAAAGCCCAGTCCACGTGGCACCGGAAGTGCGCGCGTTTCCTCAGTCAACCCGCCCGATGAGCAGTCGATGACGTCCACGCCGACTTTGGCCAACTCGCTTGCGAGGACAACCGAATCCTCCAAGCTCCACCCGTCAACGCTGCCATCCACTGCGGACAGCCTGCAGAAGAGAGGCTTGCTGGCAGGCCAGACAGCCCGCACTCGGGTTGCCAGTTCGACCGCAAGTCTCATGCGGCCATCGAGGCTGCGGCCCCACTCATCGTCTCGGTGGTTTGAGTTCGGCGACAGAAAGCTGGCGACTAGATAGCCGTGACCGAAGTGCAACTCCACGACGTCAAAGCCCACCTTGTCCGCCCGCACTGTTGCATCGACGAAGCGTTGAATCGCGTCCTCAATCTCCTGAGCATCCATAGCTCGGGGCGGGGACCAACCTGGACCTGCAGCGAGCGCGCTGGGGCCGAGCCGCTGCCAAGGCTCGGTGTCGGCTTGCATTTCCGTGTCACTCAATGCCGCACCTCCCTCCCACAGCGGCTGGCTACCCGACTTTCTGCCCGCGTGAGCCAGCTGGACGCCAATTGCACAGTCGTTTGCGTGCACGAAATCGACCACTGCCTTCAGCGGCTCGATTTGGCTGTCATCCCACAAACCCAAATCCGCGGTTCCAATACGGCCACGCGGGTCGACAGCAGTACTTTCCGTCAAGATGAGACCTGCGCCACCAAGTGCGAACTTCCCGAGGTGAACCATATGCCAGGAAGTGGCCCGCCCCGCTTCGGCGGCATGCTGGCACATCGGAGATATGACAACGCGATTTTTCAACTGCAGCTCTCGAAGCCTCAAAGGCTGAAACAACAGCGGCTCATGGATAGTCATGATGAAATTTGAAAGGCTTAAGAGTTCGATGAAGGCGGCACTGGCGGTCTAGTGCCGAGGAAAGTGCCGGCCATGACTGCGAAAAAGCCCACGAGGTGCCACGTAGTCAAACGCTCGTCCAGCAACATCGCAGCAAAGAGCACGCCGAAAACAGGAACCCAGTAGAGGAAGACCGCTGTGCGTGCTACACCAATAGAGGCAATGGCGCGGTTCCAAAGCAGATTGCTCAAGGCCGTGGCCATCACCCCGGAGAACAAGATCAGCGCCCATTGCCACCATCCAGGGAAAATCGCTTCAGGGGCCAAGGAAGGACTTCTGATTGCCGCCTGCAGCACTAGCATCAAAGTGCCAACGAGGTAAATGGACCAGCTGATGGTCAAGGGATGTAAAGAGCGCGCAAGGCGCTGCACCAGCGCCCCCCCGGCCGCAAAGCTCACCACCCCCGCCACCAGCATCAGATCGCCAATGCTCGCACTAGACAGTCCGGCGCCGGGGTGACTAAGCACTACAGCAGAGACACCGCCAAAGCCCAAAGCAACACCGAGCAGACGTTGCGGGGTCAGGCGCTCACGGAACATGATCGCGGCAAGCACTGCAGACACCAAGGGGCTGAGAGCCATGATGAGAGCGCCGTTCGTCGCAGTAGACCGCTGCAACCCCTCTGCGAAGAGCAGTTGATTCAGGTAGACCATCAGTACGCCGCACCCAACCAGGGTACGAACTTGCTTCCAATCCAGGCCGGTAACTATCTGGCGTTTCCAGACCAGAATTCCTGACAAGACAGCTAGCGCCACAACCATCCGCAAGGCTGCGAGCATGGAAGTTTCGAAGCTGAGGGTCAGCTGCTTCACCACGGTGACATTGAGCCCCCAGATCGCCATCGCGGCGATGAGGGTCACCTGCACCCCAAGTGCCCGGCGACTCACGGTGCGCGGACTTTCAGGATGCATGGGTTCCGCGCTTCTTCATGACGCCGCGACCGTGCCAGCGCAATCCCCAAACCCAATGCGCACCGCACCTTCGGCTTCGCACCACCCGCGCAGGATCAGCGTATCTCCATCTTCAAGGAAGCTGCGGACCTCTCCGTTGGGTAGTTTGACCGGGTGCTTTCCACTTGTCGTCAGCTCCATCAACGAGCCCGCCTCGCTCGGATCTGGGCCAGACAGGGTCCCAGACCCCAACAAGTCGCCAGCCTGCAAGTTGCACCCATTTACAGTGTGGTGCGCTACCAATTGCGCGGGGGTCCAGTACGCCGCTCGACTGGCATTGGTTCTTGAAAGGGGCACAGGGCCCTCGCCCGCGTCGCGCATCGTTTGGGTCTGCAGAAGAACCTCAAGAGATATTGAGAATGCTCCCCTTTTGCGATTGCCGTCACCGTCAAGGTACGGGAGGGGTTGCGGGTCTTCGGGGGGCCGCTCGAACGCTACGCGAAAGGGAGCCAATGCCTCCATGGTCACCATCCAAGGGGACAAGGTACTTGCAAAATTCTTGGAGAGGAAGGGGCCCAGAGGCTGATATTCCCAGCCTTGGATATCACGCGCGGACCAATCGTTGAACAGGGCCACTCCAAAGAGATGAGACTCAGCATCTCCAATCTCGATGGACTCTCCCTGCTGATTGCCTGCCCCTACGAGCCAACCCAGCTCCAGCTCATAGTCCAGGCGCCTGGACGGCCCCAAACCAGGTACAGACATGTCGGGAGCCTTGATCTGGCCACGGGGCCGCTTGAAGGTGACGCCGCTCACACCGATCGAAGATGCGCGGCCGTGATACCCAATGGGTACCCATTTGTAGTTGGGCAGCAATGGGTTGTCTGGACGGAACTGCTTGCCCACCGTGGTCGCGTGGTGAACACTCGTGTAGAAGTCGGTGTAGTCGCCCACACGGCAAGGCACTGTGTACTCGCATTCAACCTGCGGCACCAGGGCGCCCAACCAGGTCGCACGTTGAGGACTTCCGTCACGCAAGCCTTCAGAAATCTTGTGACGCAGGGCCCTCCGATCGCTCATCGAAGCGCCCATGACGAGGTTCATGTCGTCGGTGTCAATCAAACCGGCGGCCCGAAGACCCAAGACCTGATCACCAATGGCCACGCCGATCTTCCAGTCGCCCTGACTATCCACTCGCTTGAATCGCCCGAAAGGCAAGTTCTGCACTGGGAAATCGCAGCCTGCAAGATTGGCCGAATCGACCCAGCTCTTTAGCTTCGGGTCGTGGGTAGCGTCGATGTCATACATAGTCTCTTAACTCCTTCCGGCAGGCTTGAACTGATCCTTGAGACCCGCCCAGCAGTCGGCATAGTCATGATCCAAAGGCGCCTTGCTGAGTGCGAAGGCTGAAGGAATGAAGCGATACCGGCTTTCAAACATGAACGCCAGGGTGTTGTCCAGCTTCTGTGGTGTCAGCTCCACGTTTGAGGCCTTTTCAAAGGCCTCTTCATCAGGGCCGTGCGGCACCATCGCGTTGTGAAGGCTGGCACCGCCAGGTTTGAACCCACCAGGCTTGGCGTCGTACTCGCCGTAGACCAGGCCCATGAACTCGCTCATCAGGTTGCGGTGGTACCAAGGCGGTCGGAAGGTGTCTTCCATGACGAGCCATCGCGGCGGGAATATCACGAAGTCGCAGTTCGCCGTGCCAGGCGTATCGCTGGGCGAAGTAAGCACCGTGAAGATGGACGGATCTGGGTGGTCGAAGCTGATGGAACCGATGGCCATGAAGTTGGCCGTGTCGTACTTCACCGGCGCCAAGTTTCCATGCCACGCCACAACGTTAAATGGCGAGCCCTTCGCAGGTGCAACCCAGAAGTGCCCACCAAATTTCTTTATCAGCTCGCAGGAACCTGTTTGCTCTTCGAAGGCAGCAACAGGAGCCAGAAAATCTCGCGCATTCGCAAGCCCGTTCGACCCAATGGGCCCCAGTTCAGGCAAGCGAAACTGCGCACCATAGTTCTCGCACACATACCCCCGCGATGGTCCATCCGGCACTGCAACTTTGAAGACCAAGCCACGAGGCAAGACTGCAATCTCCCCGGGCCTGAGATCCAGGACGCCCAATTCGGTTGTGATGACCAACCGCCCTTGCTGGGGGACGATGAGCAATTCACCATCCGCATTGACAAATGCGCGCCTGTCCATGGACTTGTTCGCCAGGTACACCAAAGAACCCACACCCGCTTGCGCATCCGCGTCGCCATTGGCTGCCAGGGTTCTCATTCCATCAACGAAGTCGATTTCCACGCCCTCCTCGAAAGGAATGGGATGCCAGCGCATTGGCTCTGGTGCGAGGAGCGTTCCGCGATCGCCACCCGTGGTCCACAACGGCTGGTGGTATGCCTTGTAGCGCCCCGCCACCACCGAGGGCTGGCGTCGGTACATCCATGTACGGCGGTTTTCATGCCTCGGCGCGGTGAACGCAGTTCCAGAAATAAGCTCGGGATACAGGTCAAACGGAGCCCTTTGCGGGCTATTGCGCCCCTGAGGCAGCGCGCCAGGCACGGCCTCCGTGGCATGCTCGTTGCCGAAGCCACTTTGATAGCGGCGTTCCGAATTCAAGTGGTCAATCACGCTTTGCTCCTTGACAGGTATTGCGGGCCGGCAAATCCCCAGAATGCAGGGACGGACCGACCCGTCCGCACCGTCCCAAAGGTCGGTCCGAGCCGAGATAACAGATGGTTAGGGACTGAAGGAGAAACCTCAGCCTTCCAGCGTCTTCCACATTTCGATGTCGCGCTCTGCAGTCCAGATGCGTGGATCAGCGTATTGAGTCGCCTCGTCGTAGCAACGGGTTACATCGAACGGCATGCAGTGGTCAAAGATGACCCAGTGACCATATTTGGGCTTCAGCGCTGCGAATGTCTCCTTGTAGATCGTGTTCAGATCCTTACCAGCAGAGACGCCCTTTTGCACATTCGCATACACGTCGGCAATGAATTCACCTGTCTCTGCAAGGCCTTTGGCGACCTCTACAGGAGTGGTCAGAGCCACTCCGCGTCCTGGCACCAACGCCGTTGGTTTGAGGGCAGCAAGATTTTTCAGGGTTTGCGGCCAGTCCTTGAAGTAGGCGTCGCCCGCATAGGGTGTGGCGCCGAACTCGACCAGATCGCCAGACAGCAGAGCACCCTCACCAGGCAGCCATACGACGGTATCGCCTTTGGTGTGACCACGGCCGAGTTGCAACAACTGGACTTCCACCTTGCCAAGCCACAGCGTCATTTTTCCGGTGAAAGTCATCGTGGGCCAAGTCATGCCAGGGGGTACGGTCTCAACTCCCGCGAAGAGACGAGGGAAGCGACCAATTTCGCTGGCCTTGTCCTGCTCGCCACGCTCAACGATCAAATCGTAGGTGTCCTGGCTCGCAAGGATGTGATCTGCGCCGTATGCACTGGCCCCGAGCACGCGCACAGCGTGGTAGTGCGTCAGAACGACGTACTTGATCGGCTTGTCGGTCACCTCGCGAATACGGCGGATGACGTCTTGCGCCATGGCCGGCGTGGCCTGTGTATCAGCCACGAGCACTGCGTCGTCGCCAATGATGATGCCGGTGTTTGGATCGCCTTCTGCTGTGTAGGCCCACGCGTGTTCGGATATCTGGCTAAAGGTGACCTTCTTCTCTTCAAGGTCGGCTTGCGAGGCAAACTTCTTGGTTTCTTGGCTCATGGGATATTCCTTCTGAAATAGATTGATGACGGTCAATGTGAGCCGAGGTACGCGGCCTTGACCTTGGGATCGTTAAGGAGTGCACTACCAGTCCCCTCCAAAGTGATGTGGCCAGTCTCGAGCACGTAGGCACGATCTGCGACACCGAGAGCCTGCTTGGCCATCTGCTCAACCAGCAGGATCGTCAGACCCGACTCGCGCAGCTGGCGGATGGCATTGAAGATGTCTTTGATGATCAAAGGCGCCAATCCGAGAGACGGCTCGTCCAGCAACAGGAGCCGTGGCTCACTCATCAGCGCACGCGAGATCGCCAACATCTGCTGTTCACCGCCCGACATGGTTCCGGACAACTGGTTCTGACGCTCACGCAATCTCGGGAAGCGGTTGAACTCTCGCTCGATCGCCGCTTCAATCGCGGCTGGATTGCGCCGGCGGGAGTAGCCGCCCAACATCAGGTTCTCGCGAACTGTCTGGTCGGCAAAGACACCTCTGCCCTCGGGCGACATGGCTACCCCCAGCGCGACGCGCTCGTGTGCTCTGACTTTCGAGACATCCTTCCCATCAATCTGTATGCTGCCTTCGGCAACGGGTTCCAGCCCGCAGATGCTTTTGAGAAGAGTGCTTTTGCCCGCGCCATTCGCACCGATGATGGTGACCACTTCGCCCTCTCGCACTTCCAAGCTCACGCCTTTGACGGCCTGGATCGCGCCATAGGCGACCTTCACTGAATCGAGTTTCAACATAGGGTGCTTTCCAGATCAGGGGGCGACAAGAGCGTCCGCCGGTTCGTCAACGCCTAGGTAGGCCTCGACGACACGGGGGTTGGCTTGCACTTCAGAGGGCTTTCCCTCTGCGATCTTGATCCCGTAGTCCAACACGATCACGTGGTCGGAAATCGACATGACGAGATCCATGTGGTGCTCCACCATCAAGATGGTCACACCGCACTTGCCAATACGGACAAGAAGATCGCCCAACTCCGCTGTCTCTTGTGGATTGAGACCTGCAGCTGGCTCGTCAAGCAACAGCAGTTGAGGCTCAGTGGCTAGCGCCCGTGCCAGCTCGACACGGCGCTGAAGGCCATAGGGGAGGCTGCCGGCCGGTTGATAGGCCAGATGCAGCAGACCGACCAAATCCAGCAGTTGCAAGGCGCGGGCGCGGGTGGCGGCTTCCTGCTTTCTAGCGCTGGGTAGCGCAAACAAGGATGCGAGAAACCCATTCGTCATACGCGTATGGCGGCCCAGCATGACATTGTCCAGAACCGACAGATCTGCAAACAGCCGCAGGTTTTGGAAGGTGCGCCCCATTCCCATACGACAGATCGCATGCACCGGTCGGCTCGATACCTCCTGGCCAAGAAACTTGATCGAGCCTTCACTTGGATCCAGAAGACCCGTGAGCATGTTGATCATCGTGCTCTTACCCGCACCGTTGGGTCCGATCAGCGCGTGGATATGCCCACGCTGAAGTCGGAAAGACACGTTTTGAGCAGGCCGTACTCCACCGAAGTTTTTGGTGACACCTTGGGCCACCAGCAACTCGCCCTCTCCCTGCGGACCAATGCGCGTCGGAGCTGCGGATTTGATAGGCATGCCAGGGGCAGCCGCCGGCCGGCGGAACCACGTCGAAAGAAGCCCCATGACCCCTCCCGGCATGATGTAGAGCGCAAACAGCAGCAGAAATCCATAGAGAAAGTGCTGGGCTGACGGCCAACGGGCCAGAGCAGCGTCGATCACAGTCAGAACCACTGTTCCAACCAAAGGGCCGTACTGCGAGCCGGCACCACCAAACAGCACCAACAGCAGAATAAAGATCGACAGATGGAATGTGATGAAGTCGGAGTTGATGTACTGGTTCTGTTGTGCCACCAGCGCGCCAGCAATGCCACAGGTAACTGCCGCAACCACAAAGGCTATGACCTTGGCTCGATAGACACGGACGCCCACCGAAGATGAAGCGATCTCATCGGCTTGCAGTGAGAGCAGCGCCCGGCCAAAACGGCCCTGCAAAAGATTGCGCAGCAGCAGATGCGTCACCGCGCACAGGGCGATGCCCAGCCACACCCATTGCAGGGACGTAAGGGGCTGTCCGTTCCAGGTCAGTGGCTTGATGCCGTAGATACCCTGGGCGCCCCCAAAAACGTCAGTCCATTCTCCGACGAGCTTTTCGACAACGATGCCGAACGCCAGCGTCACCATCGCGAGATAGGGTCCTTTGACCCGCAAGGACGGCAGCGCGATCAGCACGCCGCAGATGCCAGAGACAACAGCTGCCAACGACAGCGCGAACCACGGGTTGATCTCCGTGCGCGTTGTGATCAACGCCACCGCATATGCCCCGGCTGCGAACAGGCCAGCCTGGCCCAGTGACTTCTGCCCTGCATAGCCCACAAGCACGTTCATGCCTGCAGCACAGAGGTAATACACGCACATCATGAAAACGATGCGCAGGTAGTAGTCATTTCCCAGAAAGGAAACCAGGCCTGCGAGAACAGCGACGGCAAGCATGACCCCGAAAAGATGCTGGCCGCGCTTCATACCTTCTCCACCATCTGCTTGCCGAAAAGACCGGTCGGCCGGAACGCAAGAACAAGAATGACAAGGGCAAAAACAGCGACCTCGCGCCACTGCGCCGACCACAGGTTCACCAGGGACTCAAGGACGCCGAGAACGAACCCGCCAATCACACAACCACGTGGATTGCTCAACCCACCGATCATGGCGCCGGAGAATCCCTTCAGCCCCACGGTGAGGCCCATGAAAAGGGATGCCTGCGCAATAGGAGCGAGAAGGAAGCCTGAAAGGCCAGCCAGCGCAGAACTGACAACGAAAGCGCCAATCATCACTGCGTTGGTATTGATGCCCATGAGGCTCGCGACGTTGCCGTTAGCCGCAACAGCCCGCATGGCCTTGCCCACCATCGTTCGGTTCATCACAAAGTCGAAGCCAATCATGATGACCACGGCGACCCCCAACGTGAGCAGCTCCTGCGGTCGCACACCGACTCCCATGAGACGTATGACAGTGTCGCCCACCGGTCCCGGGACGACCACCGGCTTGGGGCCCCAAATGGCCAAGCCGATACTCTGGAGGATGACGCCAAAGCCCAGGGTGCTCATGACCCATGCCATGCCAGGCCGCCCAGCGAAAGGGCGTACGCCAATCACGTAGAGGAGCCATCCCAAAAAGCCCATCACTCCAAGGGCTGCAACAAGCGCCAGCAGCTGGGCACCGGCACCAGGCTGGGCCTGGCCGAACGTAGTGGAAGTCACAGGAAGACCGAGGACGAGGAAGAGCGCGCTCATGCCGATGAATGCACCCGCGGACACGAATTCCCCATGGGAGAAATTCAAGGTCTTGGTGGTTGTAAATGTGATGCTGAAACCCAGGGCTACCAGGGCGTAGGCACCGCCCACGGCCAAGCCACTGAGAATCGCCTGCAAGAGCGCCTCTGTCATTGTTATCTCCGAGATGATTTCCTGGACTGCTTCGCGCAGTCCAGACAAGCGTTGCGCGTTATTGCTTGAAGTCCGCGCTGCTCAGCGAGTTCACGATCGGATCCGCATAGGGCATCAGCTTGCCGTCCTTCCAGCGAATCCAGACCAGGTCTTTGGCTGTCAGAGCCTCATGGTTGGCCTTGCTGAACGGCTTGTCATAAGTCTTGAGTACGCCTTGAACCGGTGCTTTCAGATCTTCCAGCGCGACACGTACAGCCGAGCCATCAAAGCTGTTGGCTTGCTTGGCAGCCGCAGCGTAGAGCTGCACCGAGTCGTAGCCATGCAATGCAAAGGAGAACGAGCCGGGCGCCTTGAGTTTGGCCCCGATGCGATCAAACAGCTTCTGCTGGGAAGGTGTACGCGTCTCGCTCACCGTGCGCATGAAGATTGGCTTCTCGGCAAGCGCCTTGCCTGCCGCATCATAGAAAGTGATGTTGTCGGCAGCCCAGGAGGTCAGCACCAAGGGGAAGTAATTTGTCTTCTCCATGCTGCGAACAAGCTGCGCGATGGGCGTCCCCTGAGCCCAGACCACCACAGTGTCCACGTTCGCGGACTTCATCTTGCTCAGCTGAGACGTCATATCGGTATCGCCCACACCGAAGCGCTCAGTCGCTGCAATCTTGATATCTTGCAGCTTCGCGATTTCCTCCATGTCCTTGAGACCGCCCTGGCCATAGCCCGTGGTTTCCGCCATCAGACCGATTACTTTTGACTGGCCCGCATTCTTTTTCACGTAGGCCATCAAGGCCGCTACTTGCTCACGATCCACCATCGAGACTCGGAACATATAGTTGTCCGCACCAGGACTCATGGGCTTGGTGATATCGGTGCCCGAGCCCACGTTACCGATCACAGGGATCTTCTTTTGGTTGGCGATGTGCTTCCAGGCCATCGCATTGCCAGAGTTGGTCGGACCAAAGACCGCAGAGACCTTCTCGCTGTCGATCAATTCGCTCATGTTCTGGATCGACTTTGGAGGCGCAGAGGTATCGTCCCGCGTAACCAGCGTCAGCTTCTTGCCCAGAACGCCGCCTGCAGCGTTGATGTCGGCGATTGCGGCCTCCATGCCCAGAACCGCTGCCTGCCCACTTTGCGCCGATGGGGATGCGGACAAATCTCCGTTGTATCCAAGCTTGATGTCTTGCGCGCTTGCGGTGGCAGCAGCGACAACGCCGGCTGCCAGGATGGCTCGCTTGAAGAGCTTAGGAATACTCATGGCTGTCTCCTTTTTGGAATGGTGAACTCGGTGAGTTCTGGGTTGGAAATCTGGATGGAAACGACTCAAGGACTCAGGAGGCGAGAAACCCGCCATCCACAGGAAGCGTGACCCCCGTCACATAGGAGGCCATGCCGGATGCCAGGAAAACCACGGGACCGACCAATTCTTCGGGCTGGCCGACGCGTGCCATGGGCGTGCGCAGCATGAATTTGTCGAGTCGCTCAGGAGCCTCCCGTGTGTAGGAAGTCATCGGAGTTTCGATGACTCCGGGAGCGATTGCGTTCACCCGAACTCCGTCCTTGGCAAGCTCGACGGCGAGGGCTTGCGTCATGAGTTTGACGGCGCCCTTGGATGGTGAATAGCCCACCACGTTGGGGATTCCAGTGCTCGAGGCAATAGACCCCACATTGATGATCACTCCCCTGGTCTGCTTCAGCGCATTCAGCCATGCATGCGATGGAAGGAAGGATCCCATCACGTTGACATTCAGAGTGCGCTCGAGGTTGGACGCCACCTGGGGGCTGTCCAGCCCCTCGCGAATGATGATGCCCGCGTTATTGACCAGGATGTCGATATTGCCGATTTCAGTGGCCACAGTTTTTGCCAAGGCTTGGCAAGCATCATTGGAGGTCACGTCCAACTTGTACGCGATTGCATCACTGCCAGCGGCCCTGATTTCTGCGGCAACAAGCTTGGCGTTCTCTTCGTTCAAGTCCGTCACGACGACCCGAGCCCCTGCCTTTGCAAGGCCCTTGGCGATAGCCCTGCCATTGCCTTGTCCTGCGCCGGTCACAAGCGCGATGCGTCCATGGAGGACCTTGGGCGCCATGAGTTCAGAGATTTCCATTGCGGTCTTTCTTGGTATGTATTCGATCTATGCTGTTTGGGGTTGCAGGCGCCCAGCAGAGGTCCGATTCGGACTGGCTGTCGGTTCACTTGTTTTCCTTGCGAGCGTCTGACCGACGACATAGCCAAAAGTGAGCGCTGGACCGAGGGTGATGCCTGCGCCTGGATAGTTGCCGCCCATGATGCTGGCGGCGTCATTGCCAACTGCATACAAGCCCTTGACTGGCTGCCGGTCCTTCGAAAGGACTTGGCAGGACTCATCGGTTGCCAGCCCTGCGAACGTCCCGATTTCACCCACAACTATCTTGATGGCATAGAACGGACCTCTATGGATCGGGGCCATGCAGGGGTTGGGCTTGACCAGCGAGTCGCCCTGATACCGGTTATAGGCGGTGCTTCCCTTGGCAAACTTTGTGTCCACTCCAGACGCGGCATCCCGATTGAAGGCTTCGACCTCTTCTTGGAGGGCGGCGGCTGGAACGCCGATGAGGCTCGCCAGTTCCTGAAGGCTGCTGCCTCGCTTCAAATAGCCACTTTGGAGATGCTTGCCAATGGGCAGAGGGAATGGAGCTACCGCCCCCAACCCATATTCGCGCAGGTGCTCGTGATCACAGACGAGCCAGCAGGTCACTTCGGCGGACCCTTTGCAAGCTTTCACGAGGTCCTGAATGAAGTCGTGATAAGACATCGCCTCGTTGGTAAATCGCCGCCCCTTTGAAGTCACGGCGATCACACCGGGCTTCGCGCGATCGATGAAGTGCGGCATAACTCCCTGGGTGCCATCCTTGCGTTGGACCACCGAGGTTGGACACCAGGCGGCCGCATTCGGGATGGTGGGATCGACCCAGCCCCCTACGGATTCGCCGAGGCGCAACCCGTCACCGGTGTTCAGCGCAGGGGACGGAGTGAAGTGCTCTCGGCCGGTTGGCGCATGTGGGAACAACTGCTTGCGACGCTCGATGTCGTAGGGAAAGCCACCACAGGCAAGAACGACGCCTCTGCGCACTCGAACTTCCACTGACTTGCCGTCCCGCACCACAGTTGCACCCACGACCGCATCGCCTTCCACGATGAGTTTTTTGACCGGAGCATTCAGCCACACGGGGATGTTCAGGTCCATGCCGGCCTTGGCCAGCCGACCGGCCAGTGCATTGCCGTTGGTCAGCGTCATCCCACGGCCGTACCTGACAACATCCATGAGATGTCCGCCGAAGCGCTTGGCAACATACAAGAATGACTCGAGCGACTTGAAGGCACGCAAGAAGTGCCACAGCTCCTTACCTGATCCAAGCATCATCCCGAAAACCGTCAACTCGGGCACGGGGGGGGCGAGTTTTGAAACATAGGCTCCGAGTTCACGGGCATCGAATGGGCGGGTCACCATGGAGCGGCCACCTGGCTGGCCGCCGGGGGCCTCTGCGTGATAGTCCGGAAACACTGGCGGCATGTCGAATTGCACGCACGTTTTTTCCGTGAAGAAATCAATGGCCTTTGGCCCGTTCTCGATAAAGGCGTCTACGCGCGCGGGATCGAAATGCGTAGTGGTTTCGTGCTGCAGGTATGCCCGTGCCGCCCCTGGGGGTTCGCTGATGCCTTGCTCCCTGGCGAGCTTTGTCCCGGGAATCCACAACCAGCCACCAGACCGGGCCGTGGTGCCCCCATAGACAGGCGCCTTGTCGACAACCAGTACCTTCAACCCCTCGTACGCAGCCGTCACGGCCGCGGACATGCCGGACGCTCCAGTTCCAACTACCAAAACGTCATAGCTCGTTTCCAGCTCACTCATGGTCATCACTCCTTGGACGTAGGGGCCGCTTTCAGCGACCCAATGACGTTAGTATGGTGCTAATGCATTTTTTATAGACTAATGGTTTACCCCAATCAAATGCAATTGAATGGATCAGATACCATGCATCGACTACGGGGACATCTGTGATGGAAGAAATTGACGTGGCCCCAGACAAGGCGCGCCGAGGCATTCAAGCCATAGAGGCTGGTGGGCAGCTGCTTCTTGCGCTGGAGGCCCACGGGCACCCTCTTCCCCTCAAGAAGCTTGCCTGGGCTGCCAACATGGCTCCGGGAAAGGCACACCCCTACTTGGTGAGCCTCTCAAAACTCGGTCTGGTGACTCAAGACGCCTCAACCGGCCACTACTGGCTCGGTCGTACCGCCATGGAACTGGGTCTCCTGACGCTTCGCACCGTCAATCCCTTGCGCGAAGCCGCACCGCTTGCGGAACTGCTCGCGCAAGAAACAGGGCACAGCGTTGCACTGTCTGTTTGGGGAAATCAAGGGCCGACAGTGGTATCGCTTTTCGATGCGACCTATCCCCTTCATACCAACATGCGTGTGGGGACGGTGATGTCTCTTGCCGGAACAGCAACGGGGCGCTTGTTCGTGGCCTATCTACCTCGACAACTCATAGAAGAGTCACTGCTGGAGGATGACCGTCGACTGGGCCCAGATATCGCAAAAACCGTTGGGCCGAGCGAACTGCAAGATATGCTCAGCTTGGTGCACGAACATGGACTCTCACGTTCCGTGGATATGCCTACCGTGGGGGTCAGCTCGTTTGCAGCCCCGGTTTTCGACTATTCGGGCAATGTTGTGATGGCGGTCACACTCCTGGGGCGTACCCGGTCATTTGACACAGCCTGGAGCGGAAACCAGGCAAAGGCGGCAAGAGCATGCGGCTCAGCGATCTCCACGCGCCTCGGGAGCCTCCGGCGCGGCGCCTGAGTGCAGAGCAAAAAAATGAACAGACGGAAACAAAAGCCCCATGGCTCCCGATTCAGCGCCGTATTGCGCCTGGTCACAGACATCCTAATGCATAAGCACTAGACTAAAAATTCATCTATGGCAAACGAGACCGCCAAATTTAACTCCAAGGACAAGACCATGGGCGCACTTGATGAAGACGGCAATGAAGGTGGTTCCGAGAAGGAGCGCCGAGGAATTCAGTCTATTGAAGCCGGCGGTCAGTTGCTTCTCGCACTGGGTGCGCAAGGTCGCCCGTTGCCGTTGAGAGAACTGGCGCGAGCTGCCGACATGGCTCCAGGAAAGGCGCACCCCTATCTCGTGAGCTTTGCCAAGTTGGGGCTTGTGACCCAGGAAGCCTCGACGGGTTTCTATTGGCTAGGCCCCACGGCAATGCAACTAGGCCTTGTGACCCTCCGCATGCTCAATCCAGTACGCGAAGCCACTCCCTTCGCCGAGCAGCTGGCGCGGGAAACTGGGCACAGCGTCGGATTGTCCGTCTGGGGAAATCAAGGCCCGACGATGGTCTTCCTCTTTGACGCCATCTATCCGCTGCACACCAACATCCGTACTGGAACGGTAATGTCCCTTGCCGGTACTGCGACTGGTCGATTGTTCGCCGCATACCTTCCCGCGAAACTGATCGAAGAGTCGTTGCTGGAAGACGAGCGGCGCTTAGGGCCGGACATTGCGAAACCCGTCGACACGGAAGAACTGCAGAGAATGTTGATCGAGGTGCGCAAGCATGGGGTATCGCGCTCGGTCAACAACCCCACCCCTGGTGTTTGCTCCTTTGCCGCGCCCGTCTTTGACTATTCAGGCAACATCGTCCTGGGCGTCACGCTCATGGGGCGCTCAAGGTCTTTTGACACGGACTGGAATGGCACCCAAGCCACAGCCGTGCGCGCATGCGGCCAAGAGGTATCCAAACGCCTAGGCGGACCTTCAAGAGCCTCTCTGGATCCGCGCTGACATCCATTGGCCGGGATGGCCTGCCGCTGGCGAGGTTCACCTACGCCTTCCTGAATCCGAGCCTCTGCGAGATAGCGAGGGCACAAGTGCGCAGGGCCACGGCCATCGGACCATTCCAATCAGGGTCAAAGGTACCCGTAGGGCCCATCATCGTGATAGTCAGGGCAATCGCGCCGGAGTAGTCAAAGACTGGTGCCGAGAACGAAACAATCCCCGGCGTTGGATGATTCACCCCTCGCGACATTCCCCGCGCCCTCACCTCCTCGATCAGATCCTCAACCGCCTTGCCATCAAGCGGATGGGCAATGTCAGGGCCCAAACGGATGTAGTCATCCTGAAGCATCCGGTCGATCAATGGCCTTTGCAAATAAGCTGAATACACCCTGCCGGTTGCTGTATTGGCCAGCGACATCACCGTTCCGGTACGGATGTTGGTGTTGATCGGGTACGCGGCGTCGATCAGGCGAACGATGACGGGCCCGAGGTTTCCCCAGACCGCGATCGCAACCGTGTGCCCGGTTTCAGCAGCCAACGCCTCCGCCATGGGCGTCGCTTCGCGAATGGGATTGAGAGTCTGCAGCCCGGTGAGCCCCAATTGGATCGCCATAGGTCCCAGCAAGTACTGACCAGTTACGGGGTCCTGTGCCACGAGCCCGATCTTCCCAAAGCTCACCAAGTAGGGATGGATCTTCCCGGAAGGCATGCTGACAGCCTTGGTCAGGTCCCTGAGGGCCATAGGCCTTGGCTCAGAAGCCAACACCCTCAGTATTTCCCCCCCCACCTCTATTGACTGGATTCCACGGCGCTCACGGCCACTAGGGTGCGACGGACTCAAATCGTCATCTTGCGGGGCAGTCAGTTTCATAGGGCGAAATCATAGGCCCAATCAGATAAGCAGGTGAAATTCAACAATGACTAACGCACTTGCATAGGGTAAATACTAGTTATAGTTTAGCGAGCTAGATAAATACTAGCGACTGACAGCGCGGAGTGCGTGACTCACATCCGCCAACTCGCCGCATCCGCCCTTTTTCACTCGGAGACAAACATGAGAAACCTTCTGACAGCACGTCGACTGGCCCTTGCGGCAGTTGCATTCGTTTCACTGGCAGCCGCAGCGCAAGACATCAAGCTGGGGTTCAACGGTGACCTGTCTGCCTCGCCATCTGCACAAAGCGGGGCGGCAGGCGTGCTCGGAATTCGCGCCGCTATTGACGACATCAACGCTGCAGGGGGCGTGCTTGGCCGCAAGCTCACACTGGTGATCCGTGACGATCAATCCCAGCCACCCAAATCGATCCAGAACATGAGCGAGTTGATCGACAACGAGAAGGTGGTAGCCGTGCTTGGCCCCACCAACTCTGGGAACGCGATGGCCTGGAAACACATTCCCAATCAGAAAAAAGTTGTCTCCATGGGCATGATCGGCGGCGGAACCGACATCACCAAACCGATGAGCCCGGGTGCTGAAAACTACATGTTCCGCGTCTCCATCGTTGACAGGGAGCAGGTGGTGGGTTTGATGGCCTATGCGAAAAAAGCGGGAGCCAAGAAGCTCGGCCTGGTGGCGGAGACCACGGGTTATGGCCAAGGTGGGCTCAAGGACATGACCGAGATCGCAAAGCTGCAAGGCCTGGATGTCGTTGCCACGGAGAGATTCGCTGTTGGTGACACAGATATGACCTCACAGCTGAGCAAACTCAAAGCAGCAGGTGTGGACACGCTCGTGGTTTGGGCTCAGGGAACGCCCACTGGCCAGCTAGTCCGCAGCATGGAGAAGGTCAACTATTTCCCGAATGTCCTGTCATCCTGGGCCGCAGACAACATCACGTTTTATGACGCGGCGGGCCAAGCCTTGGCCGAAAAGCCAATTTTCATGCGCACCATGGTTGATGCCGTCGCCCCCAAGCAGAAGGCCCTCTTTGAGCGCACCAAGGACAAATTGGCCGCAGCAAGTGCATTTCCGTTCGTCGCCCATGGATACGACGCAACGCTGCTGCTGGTAGCCGCCATCAAGCAAGCGGGCTCCACCGACGGAGCAAAGATGCGCGAGGCACTGGAAAACCTGCAAGCGCCGATCGATGGCATCAAGAAGACTTATGAACGCCCCTTCTCGCCGACAAGTCATGAAGCACTGACCGCTAGCGACTTCGCTTTCGTCAAATGGACAGGGGGCAAGCTCACTCAGGTGAACGATGCAACGACCAAGTTGCTGCAATCGCCTGATTTCAAGCGCTAGATGCCGTCGCAGGCCCCATCGGCAGCTGCTTTGCTGGGGCCTCCGCCTTCGATTGGCTTATCGCGCCTAGGCGCGATGCCACTGGAATTCAGTCCCCCGCAGAAGCACCCAATGAACATCCTCGAACTTCGGCCCGACATGTCAGGGCATGAGATACAGGCACTCAAGTTTGCCTACGAGCCTTCGCCCGACCAGCGCAATGAGCATCCTACGCACCACCCTGTCGTTGTCATCGGCGCTGGGCCAGTGGGTCTCAGCCTCGCCATAGACCTCGCTCAACGCGGACAGAACGTCCTGCTGCTGGACAACGATGATCGGCTGTCGAACGGATCGCGCGCCATCTGCTTTGCCAAGCGCACACTGGAAATTTGGGATCGATTGGGCGTGGGCGACGCCTGCGTCGACAAGGGCGTCTCGTGGAATGTGGGCAGGCTGTTCCGCGGTAGCGAGCAGGTATACCAATTCGACCTGCTGCCGGAACAGGGCCACGAACGCCCCGCCTTTATCAATCTTCAACAGTACTACGCAGAAGCGTACCTGCTGCAACGAGCAACCGCGCTTCCCAATTTGGAAATCCGCTGGAAGAACGCTGTGGTCGCCTTGGATCAGATAGAGGGCGAAAACGGAAAAGTCATTGTGGGAGTCGATACGCCATATGGCCCGTATCAAGCGACTTCCGACTATGTCGTCGCGTGTGATGGTGGACGGTCCAGCATTCGCGCGCTCATGGGTCTTGAGAGCAAGGGGCAGGTATTCCAAGACCGGTTCCTGATCGCCGATGTCAAGATGACTGCGGACTTCCCCGCCGAACGCTGGTTCTGGTTTGACCCACCTTTCCATCCGAACCAGAGCGTCCTTCTACATCGCCAACCCGACAACGTCTGGCGAATCGATTTCCAGCTCGGGTGGGATGCAGATCCAGACGAAGAGAAGAGGTTGGAGCGAATCACTCCGCGCATCAACGCAATGATGCGTCAGGCGCTTGGCCGAGAAGTCCCCTTCGAACTGGAATGGGCGAGCGTTTACACGTTTGTTTGTCTACGCATGGAGCGCTTTCGTCATGGCAGAGTGATATTTGCAGGAGACAGCGCCCACGGAGTTTCGCCGTTCGGAGCCCGCGGCGCGAACTCTGGCATTCAGGATGCGGAGAATCTCGCCTGGAAACTGGACGCTGTCCTCAAAGGGAAAGCGACAGCGCTGGCGGCTGAGGCCCTCCTGGACAGCTACGGCACCGAACGTGAATACGCCGCAGACGAGAACCTGCTGAACTCAACCCGCGCCACCGACTTCATCACCCCCAAAAGCGAAATCAGCAAGCAGTTTCGCGATGCGACCCTTGATCTCGCAACCGAATTTCCATTCGCGCGTCAACTGGTCAACAGCGGGAGACTGTCTGTTCCGGCTACTTTGGAGACCTCGCCTCTGAACACTCCAGACAGCGAGAAATTCGACTCGCCGATCCGTCCGGGTGCCCCTGCCGCAGATGCCCCGATAACCCATGCAGGAAAGACAGAATGGTTTCTGCGGCAATTGGGTCAAGACTTCACATTGGTGGTCTATTCGAATGAAATACCTGCCGACCTTGCTCAAACTGAAGTTGACAAGGTACTGGTGGTGACCGGAGTGACATCACTGCAGGACGGTCCAGGTCTCAGGGTGATCTGCGACAACGAAGGTCTGTTCGCCCGCCGCTACGACGCGCGCCCCGGCAACGCATGGTTGATGCGCCCCGACCAGCATGTATGCGCGCGCTGGCGTGCACCTCGAGCCGCAGACGTCGGGGCCGCATTGTTGCGAGCTCTCGGAAGCCCCATCCAGGACTGATATGAATCTCATCACGACACCGAACTTCGAAGCCGCGGACGAATTCTATGAAAGCTTGATAGAGACGCATCGCGAGCTCGACCTGACGCAGAGCCACGAACTAAACATAAAGCTCGTGCTATTGCTCGCTAACCATGTAGGAAAGCGTGATGTATTGTCGGCCGCACTGACCGCGGCGCGACGCAACACCTGCGCTGAAAAACCATAGGCCAGCGCGATGCGGGGGAAATGGGGTGAAGGTGACCTGCACCGGCCAGGATGGTTGAGGAACTGTTCATCAGCGAGCCCGCGCCGGTCGCCATGCGGGGTTGTCCACAACGAGCTACCGGGAACCGCCCAAGGTGACCGAGGCAGCTGCCTGGCTGAGCGCGCGCATCGTCGAGCTGGTCTACCAGCGCCGGCGCTTATTCTGGGTAATTAAAGTCGTAAACCCAGGCCCAGCATCCATGCGGCCCAGCGCACTGCTCAGCCAACTGTCCGTCAATCGAAAGTCGTAAACTCCTCATGGTGCACTGCGGCAACAACTCAAGTACGGCTCGCGGCGGTTGGGCTGCTGCCGGTTTCGATGACACCTTGTTAAGGTGGAAGATGAAACTGGAGGTGGCAGATGGTCACAAGAAGGAAGTTCAGCCGAGAGTTCAAGCTTGAGGCGGTGAAATTGGTCAAAGAGCGCGGGGTGTCGGTTCCCCAAGCGGCCAAAGATTTGGACGTTCACGAGAACGTTTTGCGCAAGTGGGTACGGGAACTGCGCGAGGAGCCGCAAGAGGCGTTTCCCGGCAACGGCAAGCAAAAGGTCCAGGAAGCCGAGATAGCGCGGTTGCGCAAGGAGGTGGCCAAGCTCAAGATGGAGCGTGACATCTTGAAAAAAGCCGCGGCCTACTTCGCGAAGGAGTCGATGTGAAGTTCGGCTTCGTGGCGAAACACCGAGGGGCCTGGCCAATCAATCAGATGTGCGAGGCGCTCGGTGTCGCGTGGTGGCTTCTATGCCTGGCTGGTGCGCCCCAGGAGCCAGAGGAGTCTCAGCGACGAGGTGCTGGGTGTCCAAGTGCGTCAGAGCTTTGTGCTCGGCGACCGCACCTACGGTGCAAGGCGTGTGTGGCGTGATGTGCTGGAGCTGGGCGAGAACTGCGGGCTGCATCGCATCGAGCGATTGATGCGTGAGCAAGCGCTGCGCGCCAGGCCCAGGCGACGCGGACTGCCCAGGGACCGGGGCGAACGCTGTGCGGCGGCCGACAACGTGCTGGACCGTCAATTCCAGGCGGACGCACCGAACCAGAAGTGGGTGGCGGACTTTACCTATATCTGGACAGCCGAGGGCTGGTTATACGTGGCGGCGGTGCTGGACCTTTACTCGAGGCGCATCGTGGGCTGGTCGATGCAACAGAGCATGACCTCGCAACTGGTGGTCGATGCGCTGATGATGGCCGTGTGGCGGCGGGGTAGGCCCGTGGCACTGCTGCATCACTCGGATCAAGGCAGCCAATACACCAGCACCCACTTCCAGCAACTGTTCAAGGAGCAAGGTATCACCTGCAGCATGAGCCGCGCTGGCGAGGTGTGGGACAACTCGGCCATGGAAAGCTTCTTCAGTTCGCTCAAGACCGAGCGCATAGCCAGGAAGGTTTACCGGACTCGGGAACAGGCTCGTTCGGATGTGTTCGATTACATCGAGCGTTTCTACAACCCCATGCGCCGTCATTCAACACTGGGGTATGTCAGTCCTATACAGTTCGAGGAAGCTCAAAAAGCTTAAGCCGGTGTCAACCGAACCGGCAGCAGCCCATATCTTCCAACCCTCCAAGAGGGCGACCTCGTCTTGATCCGAAAGTCCACAAGAGACCTCGTTTACCCATGGAGAAAGGACTGCTCGCACGTTCCTGCTCACAAACAGAAGGATGCGAAAGAAAAATCCGAGTGCGACTGGCACTCCTCGTATAACCCTGGGACCGGCCACTTTGCACCGAGCAACTCTGCCCCAAATCTGACGAACTATATGGTCTTCACATTCGTCAAGAACATGCCGGGCCCAAACCTATCGCCCAACACGACCACGGAACAGTTGCTCGAGAGAATCAGGTCATCAAACTCCACAAACATTACGGAATCGCTGGGAGACTACGTAAAAGCGAAGCAGAAAGATGCAGCCTGGGATCAGGCACAACGAAAAGTTGGGCAACTTGCTGAGCGAAACACCAGCACCTTCTATCGAGAGTTCGTTGCGAGGGATATCGCGTTTACGGCACAGTGCATCATGCTTCATCGTTCTGCACAAGCTGTAGACAAGAACGCGGTGGATGCGGCAAGGACATACTGCCGCTCCAGCGAGACATTTAACGATCAATTCGCACCTTCGGACTATGAGACCCTTGCACGCAGGCTCGGCGACGTTTGCGAAAGTGGAAGCAAGCCGGTAAAGGATCTGGGCTCTGTTATTTCAAGAACAGCGCTACTTGGAACCGCCTCGGTCGACTACTCCAAGCTCGCCGGGACAATGCCTGCGAACGTCGACACTGCCGCTACCAAGATTGCTGCGTGTGGACTCTGAGGAGATGCATCAAGGATATAGGGGGCCAATCTTGGCTCCTCGGTACCCGATGCCGACGGCTTCAGTACCTCTACGCAGCATCACATCAGCCTGGAAAACGCCAGGAAATCCCTTTGGAGAGTTATTCCCCACGGATCGTTGCGCACGTAGCAACCCTAGGGCGAGCAGATCCAAAGCTTCATCGTCGAAGAGTTCAGGATGACTCTCGGCCGCCTCTTTCCACATTTGCACGCTTCGACGCAGATCCTTTAATGAGTATAGATTTTTGTGCTTGGCGGTTGGTGACGAGAATCTCTCACAGTTCGTGGTCCACTCCTCCAGCTTTGCGAGGACACTCGCAGCGTCTGGATGAGATTTTCGAAATGCAGCTACATGCTGCACCCAAACATCAGCGAAGCCGCCGTTGTAGATGACTACGTCGTAGAAGTTTGTGAAGAGCTTTAGTGAGACTGGTTTCTTTGGATCCTTCTCGGCTTGCCATGCCTTTGCCAGACGCCAGGCTGAATCGAGACTCTCTGCTGTAAGTTTCTGCTGCACTGCCACGATTTCCGGGCTCGCAAGCCACTCTGAAAGAGCACTTCTGACGGAGCGCCGCACACCTTTTTCGAGCGAATCACCTTCACGCGGCACAAGCCAGGAATTGATGATCTCCTCCCGGCGGCTCTTGTCGGTCTTGAGTGCAACAAGATCATCCCTTATCGCCGATGGCGCCCTATTCAGCATGTCCTGAGAGATCAATGGAAAGAACATGCTGTAGAGACTGCCACTTCCATGATTCCATTGGCTTATTCCCACCGACAGTTTGTCCGTCGACGAAACCTTTTCATAGCCCTTCGCTGAACCCGTCTCGAATTTCGAAACAATAGCTTGTGCTGCTGCAGCTAGATTCCCAGGGGCATGATCATTCGCGTATGCAACGAGGTTGGGCTGATACTCTGGGGGCGTCAACTGCTGTCGTTTGCCTTCAGGCGTGAGCCCCGGACATGCTGAAGTGGCAGCAATAGAGCTTGAACCAAAACCGGTGAGAACAAAAAAAGTCAGCACTGATAGCGATCGCATTTCACCCTCTCTTCGTGTCGTTGAAGCTAAGAAAGGGTAGTTCTCATCGAACTAAGGCGCAAGCAAACGATTGCCAAAACTAGGAGCCCGGGAAGTTGAGGTTAACTTCAGATTGGCAGCAGTCGAACGCAGGCTACAAACGGAGTTGCCCCACCTCGATGGACCGGTAGGGGTTGGATTCTCAAACCGTTTCGGACATTGTCTACTCATGCACCAATGGATTGATCTTCAATGTTGGATGTCTGCTTCTTGGCCGATAGAGCTCGTTCGACGGCCAAGTCTGGAAGACGGCAACCGCTGCAAGGCAGGCCACAGTCACCCCTTGCCATTCTTCTCCAGCTCGCACTTCACGACCTGAACCACTACTGCAGAGGCGCTATCAACCCTTCACGCGCCTGCTGGATCAGTTGGAACTTCTGCACCTTCCCAGACCCCGTGAGCGGAAACGCCGTACTTGCAAAATAGCGCGAAGGTGCCTTCTGTGGTGTGAGCGTTTGTCTGCAAAAGTCGCGCAGCTCCGTCGCGGTAGGTGCGTTCTCCGGAGTGCGGAACCGCAATGCGGCACAGACCACCTCGCCCCAATGCGAATCGGGTAACCCGAACACCGCCGCATCCACCACTTCGGGGTGTTCCAGAAGCCGGGCCTCCACCTCTACAGGATAGATGTTCTCTCCACCACGAATGATCATGTCCTTGAGGCGCCCGGTAATGCGCACGTATCCTCGGTCATCCATCACCCCGAGATCCCCGGTACGCAACCAACCGTCCTGGGTGAATGCCTGGGCTGTAGCCTCAGGCATGTTGTAGTAACCAAGCATCGTCTGGTAACCCTTTGCTTGCACTTCGCCGCCTACGCCAATCATCACAGCAGAGCTGCTTACCGGGTCTGCGATCCTCACCTCAACATTCCAAAGGGGGCGCCCAGCTGTTTCTGCCTTGTCGGCAGGGGCATCGTGCGGCGCCGTCTGGAAGATGATGGGACTGGCCTCAGTCTGGCCATAGACCGACAGCAGATCGCAGCCAAGACCAGCCTGGACACGCCGCAGCAATTCTGGAGGTACAGGGGCACCACCTGAATTGGCAAAGCGCAAGCTCGACAGATCGTATTGATCCCGCTTGGGATGCTCCAGCAGAGCAATGAGCATGGTGGGCACGCCGTACAAGACGGTGGCCTTTTCGCGCTCGATAGCCGCCAACACCGTCTCGGTATCAAAGAACTGCGGCAAAACCAGTGTGGCGCCACTGGCCATGCTGCCCAGCACGCTCATCACCGAACCCGCCGTGTGGAACAAGGGCATGGGGCTGATCAGCACGCCATCGCCCAGTTCCAACCGTGCGGTGACATAGCTGGCATTCGTCAGCAGCCCCATGTGGTGCAACAGTGCGCCCTTGGGCTGCCCAGTCGTACCGGACGTGTACTGCAGTTGCGCGGGAGCTCGCGGATCCACTTTGGGAAGCTCACCGGTTTGAGGCCCACCGCGAACCTCCCCCCAGCGGCTCAGGCTGAACACTTCCTTGACTTCTTCAGCCACCTGCAATGCAACCGCTGCCATGTCCGTGCCGCGGAAAGCGTCCACATGGATCAGCGCCACCGATCGTGACTGCTTGAGCACATAGCGCAACTCCTCGGCCCGCAGGGCGGGATTCGCAGTGACCAAAACCATGCCTGCCAAGGCAGCACCGTATTGCAGGATGACCCACTCAGGTACGTTGGGGGCCCATACGCAAATGTGGTCTCCAGGTGCAAAGCGACCGAGCAGCCAGCGAGCGCATCGCTCGGAATCTGCGAGCAGCTCAGCATAGGTCCATCGCCTGTCTGTGCGATCCGCACCAGTCAGCGAAGGGAGGCCTTCTGGCACCACCTCGACCAGTGCGCAACGATCAGGGTGGCGTAACGCCGCCAGGCGCAGCGCATCACCCGCAGTCAGATTGAGGACTGGCCGGGATGTGTCGGCCGGCCAGTAGGAAACGGAGGGGTCAGGCAGTCTCGGCATTGTTTTTACTTCCAGTGTTCAAGGAGGATCTGGGTGGCCCGCACCCAGTCGGAGATCATTTGCTGGCGGCGCACAGGGTTCCTGCGCAAAACGCCAGACAGAACGAATCCACGCAGAAATTCAGTGGTCATCGCAATCACGGCGTCGTGACCAGGCCGATCAGCTACTGGGGCAAACAGCGCGCGCAAAACGCGCTCGCTTGCTTTGCGGGCATCTCGCTCGACCTTCACCAGCGCCTCCCGCAGACCCTCGTCGGTGCGGGCCAACGCCCACAGCTCCAGTTCCGCCATGAACGGTGGCTGACCCATCATCAGTGCCAGGGACCGGATGGCGCGTTCGACAGCATCTGGGGCGTTGTGGAGCTTTTCCTGCAACTCGAACACGCTTTGCTCGTTGCGACGAACCAGATCGTCCACCGTGGCGGACAACAACTCGGCATGGGTGGGGAAGTGATGGAGCAGGGCTCCACGGCTCACACCGGCTTTCTTTTGCACCTCAAGGGTAGTGGTGCGGGCGGCTCCCTGCTCGATCAGTGACTGGACAGCGGCATCCAGGATGCGGTCACGTGTGGACCGCTCCGGTGGGATATCGCCTTTTGAGGTTTTGGATTTGATGATGGATTGCATAAGTGCGATCAATTAAACAGTCAGTGTTGACTGTATGTGTATTGCGTCTTACAGTCAACACTGACTGTTTTCAATCGATCAACGTTTTCCCTTAATCAAGGACAGACCATGCCCACTTTCAGCACTCTGCAAATCGAGAAAGACCCAAAGAACGCACGCATCGCTCGCCTGCTTCTTAACCGGCCTGAACGGCTCAATGCCATCAGCGACGAAATGCCCCGGGAGATCCGGGCGGCTGTGGAATGGGCCAATGCTGACGAAGAGGTCCATGTGATCGTGATCGAGGGCGCAGGCAAAGGCTTTTGTGGAGGCTACGACCTCGCGGGATACGCAGAACAGCACATCGAGCATCCCTGTCAGCAGGAGAAGTACCCCTGGGATCCCATGGTGGACTACGCCTACATGAAGCGAAACACAGAGGATTTCATGACGCTCTGGAAAAGCGCCAAGCCCACCATTGCCAAGGTCCACGGCGCAGCGGCCGCGGGGGGAAGTGACATTGCCCTGTGCTGCGATTTGCTGGTAATGGCGGAAGACGCCCGTATCGGCTACATGCCAACACGCGTTTGGGGCTGCCCCACTACTGCGATGTGGACCTTTCGCCTGGGCCCTATGCGGGCCAAGCAGATGATGTTCACCGGGGATCTCATCGATGGCAAGAAGGCTGCGGAATGGGGGCTTGCGACCATGGCCGTACCGGCGTCAGAGCTGGAAGGCACGGTAATGAAATTGGCCAACCGGATTGCAGGCGTGCCGCGCTCGCATTTGGCAATGCACAAGATGGTGGTGAACCAGGTCATGCTGAACACGGGCATCGAGCAGACCCAGATGATGGCCACGGTGTTCGATGGGATCACCCGGCACAACCCGGAGGGATTATGGTTCCGCCGCCATGCGCAAGAGCAGGGATTCAAGTCGGCAATCGAGTGGAGAGATAGTGGGCGGCCAATTCCCGAGGGAGATGAGGCAAGGGCGTTGATCCGCGAGATTGATGAAAAGGCGGAGTAGCGCACTACTCAGTCCACGCGACGACCATGTTCTGAAAACCAAGGTGTGCGTGGACTGTTTGTGAAACTACGGGAGTTTGCTGAGGATGGCATGACCGCGGAGCTAACCTTCAACGCGGTCTGTTTGAGGCTGGTAGCAGCCGATCAAGTCACGGGCATCCAGCGGCAGCTATCGACCCATTCCTCCCGGTCGCTGCATCTACAAAGCGGTCCTCCCTAGGCCGCTTGCATGTGCACATGTCCAGCGACGCGGCAGCAGCTCATGGGCCATGCATGCCTGGTATTGCTGGTGTTCGCGCTCGCTGATTGACCTTCACACCTGCGGCTGCCGGTGCCCATGCATCCCAAAGCGCCTTTGGCCGGCGTTAAGAAAGCCTGTACAAAATGGCTCCATGCGCCCACCACCTTCCGCCCGCACCGCACGCTCCTCTCCCTTGTTGACCGGCACAGCCAAGCCATACCGGGCGCGCACCGCCGGCCTGTTGCTGCTCTGTGCGCCGCTGCTGGCGCTGCTGGGTGCGCCGGCCACCGCGCAGCAACCCACACCGGCGTTGGAAGCACCCACGGCACCGGCAGCAGCCACAGCCTGGCCAGCCTACATGCCAGGCCTGAGCCCAGCCCTTTCGGAGAGTGCGGTGGCGGCCCAACTGCCCCCAGACGTGGTCATCACCCCGCCCAATGCCGCGCTGCCTGCGGGCAAGGCCCACTTCAGCGGCGTGTGGCAGGGCTCGGCCTGCATGGCGCGGGCTTGCGACATCCGCATCGCGGTCGAATCGGTCACCGCCACGGGCGCCACTGTGGTCTACGCCGGGGCGAACGAACAGCAGCCACAGGTAACGGACCGCACGCAGGCGAGCTTCGTCGGCAGGGAGTTGCACGCGCGGCTGCGCACCGGTGCGCGCCTGGTGATGCGCCTGCGCGAGGGCCCTGGCGAAAGTGGCGAGATGGAGATCGCCGCCTGGCGCCCCGAGACGCAACTGCTGCTGGCCGGCGTGCTAAGCAACCGTCCCATCGCGCCGCACTACACCCGCTCCGTTCAGCGCCTGCCCACACCCTGGGTCAGCGACGACGGTCGCGCCCAGACGCTGGAGGCAGTGGTCTACCGCCCCCTCGATGCCAAGGGTCCGCTCCCCACGGTGGTCTTCAACCACGGCTCCACCGGCGCTGGCAACCGGCCCGCGTGGTTCACCTTCACCTGGACCAGCCCAGAAGTGGCGCAGTACTTCACCTCCAAAGGCTGGCAGGTGGTGTTTCCCCAGCGGCGCGGGCGCGGCAAGTCCGACGGCCTGTACGACGAGGGCTTTGGCGCCACCCGCTCGGCCGGCTACTCATGCCAACCAGACCGCTCTTTGCCGGGCCTGGACAGGGCCATCACCGACCTGGACGTGGTGATGTCGCACCTGCAGCAGCGCCCCGACGTGGACAAGACCCGTCTATTGATCGGCGGCGTCTCGCGCGGGGGCATCCTCTCGGTGGCCTACGCGGGCACGCGGCCTGGCATGTTCCTAGGCGTCGTCAACTTCGTAGGCGGCTGGTTGGGCGAGGCCTGCAGGGAGGCCGGTGCCGCCGTCAACCGCACGGGCTTCGTGCGCGGCGCGGCCTTTGCCCGGCCCACGCTGTGGCTGTATGGCGAGCATGATTCGTACTACACGCTGGCCAGCAGCCGCGCCAGCTTTGAGGCGTTTCGCGCCGCAGGCGGGCAAGGCCGCATGGTGGACTATGCGCCGCCGCAGGGGCAAGACGGGCATGGCATCCACCAGTACCCCGCGCTCTGGCAGGCCGACCTGGACCGCTACTTGGCGCAGGTGCTGCCGCCCGCGACACCCGTGCCCTTCACGCCCCGCTCGCAATGAGTCCATGCCCCCCAAACTGCCAGTTGAGCCAGCCCGAGAGCTTCGATGCGAAGGGATCGAGCTTGGAAGGACCGACCCGCTTGGCGTAGTGCGGCTCGGCCTCGCCTGCGCGCCGGTACTTGCGGATGGTGTTGCGCGAGAGGCCCGTGCGGCGGGCGATCGCCCTGATGGACAGCTGCTCTCGCAGGGCCCAGCGCTTGATGACACTCAGTGTTGCCACGTCTATCACTCCTGGTCTCCTGCCGTTCAGCAAAGCAGCAGGTTAGGGTTAGTACGTGGGTCAGGTTTGGATGGAAATTCCGGGGGTTAGTGGGTCACTTCTGCGTGGAAATCAACACTCGCTTGAATGACCGCTGTCAGACGGCCATTTGATTAGTCGCTACACCCGCTTTGGGTCGGCAGCACCTATTCGCGATCGTCGAAACCGGACCTTTGTGGCGTTGCCCTGATTCTGCCGGGCGAAAACGACAGCTACCCACCAGATATCCGCCGTCCGATTGAACAAAGTACAGGCGCGGCCAATGACCGCTTTGGGTTGGTCACCGTGCTGTGGAAGCGCGTCAGTGAATGAGCAACCGCTGCAGAACCGACCTCCAGCGTGGCAGCTTCAGGCTGGCAACTGACACCCAACCTGGACAGCCAACGCTGAATGCCTATGTCGGCTGGTTCAACAAGGCCTACCGCAACGAGGTGCTGGACTGCCAGGTCTCCGATTCTTTGCTGGAAGCGAGTGAAATGACGGCAGACTGGTTACACCGCTACGACCACCATCGACCTCGTGAAGCCCTCGGCCAAATACCCATGATTGAGTCCGTTTCGAACTGCCCTCCAACCTCAAATCCTGATTGACTCAGGACTAGGGGGACTTCATGCGTACAAAATAAAAGCTGCAATGGTGAGGTGCACTATGGCGAGTGCATTTCCTGGGCCCTCGTCCGGGTCATATCCCCCCCATGCACAGGTACTTGGTGTCCACGTATTCCTCGATGCCATGCATCGAGCCCTCGCGCCCCATGCCCGACTGCTTGACGCCGCCGAACGGGGCCACCGCCGTGGAGATCACACCCGCATTGATGCCCACCATGCCGTATTGCAGCGCGCCGCTCACGCGCCAGACCCGCCCCACATCGCGCGAGTAGAAGTAGGCGGCCAGGCCAAACTCGGTGTCGTTGGCCATCTGGACCGCCTCGGCCTCGGTCTTGAAACGGAACAGCGGCGCCACCGGGCCGAAGATCTCCTCGCGCGCCATGCGCATGTCCGGGGTGATGTCCGCCAAGATGGTGGGCTCGTAGAACGTGCCGCCCAGCGCATGGCGCTTTCCGCCCGTCACCACACGGCCCCCCCGGGCCTTGGCGTCGGCCACCAGTTCCTCCACCTTGGCCAGCGAGGCCGCGTCGATCAGCGGGCCTTGCTCCACCCCCTCCTCCAGGCCATTGCCCACCTTCAGCGCGGCCACGGCATGGGCCAGCTTCTCGGTAAAGGCGTCGTACACGCCGTCCTGCACCAGCAGGCGGTTGGCGCACACGCAGGTCTGCCCCGTGTTGCGGTATTTGGAGGCCATGGCGCCCTGCACGGCGGCGTCCAGGTCCGCGTCGTCGAACACGATGAAGGGCGCATTGCCGCCCAGCTCCAGCGACATCTTCTTGAGCGTGGGCGCGCATTGCGCGGCCAGCACACGGCCGATTTCGGTCGAGCCCGTGAACGTGAGCTTGCGCACCACGGGGCTGGCCGTGAGCTCGGCGCCTATGGGCCGCGCATCGCCGGTGATGACGCTGAACACCCCCGCCGGCACACCGGCCCGCACCGCCAGCTCGGCCATGGCCAGCGCCGACAGCGGCGTCTGCGTGGCGGGCTTGACGATGATGGTGCAGCCCGCCGCCAGCGCCGGCGCCACCTTGCGCGTGATCATGGCGGCCGGGAAGTTCCAGGGCGTGATGGCCGCGCACACGCCCACCGGCTCGCGCGTCACGACGATGCGCTTGTCCTGCCAGGGCGAGGGGATCATCTCGCCATAGATGCGGCGAGCTTCCTCGGCAAACCATTCGATGTAGGACGCGGCGTAGGCGATCTCGCCCCGGGCTTCGGCCAGGGGCTTGCCCTGCTCGCTGGTCATGATCAGGGCCAGGTCCTCCTGGTGTTGCAGCATGAGTTCGAACCAGCGGCGCAGGATGCGCGCGCGGTCTTCGGCCGTACGGGCCTTCCAGGGGCCAAACGCCCGGTCGGCAGCCGCGATGGCGGCCCGGGTTTGCGCGGCGCCTGCGTTCGGGATGGTGCCGATCCGCGCGCCATTGGCGGGGTTGTTCACGGGGAGCGTGGCCCCGCTGTCGGCGTCGACCCACTGGCCGTCGATGTAGCAGCGGGCCTTGAGCAGGCCGGGGTCCTGGAGTGCAAGTGTGTGCATGGCGTAGTCGTGGGGTGGCTGTGGTGTATGGGGCTGGCGTGCGCGCATCGCTTATTCGAGCTTCAGGCCGATGTCCTTGATGAGCTTGCCCCAGCGCGCGCGCTCGGCTGCGGCAAAGGTGTTCATCTGCGCGGGCGTGCCGGGCATGGCTTCCACGCCCAGGGCCTGGAAGCGCGCCTTCACCGGCGTGGAGTTCAGCGCGGCCTGCAGCGCGGTGCTCAGGCGCTTGATTTCCTCGGGCGGCGTGGAGGCGTGGACCGACATGCCCTGCCAGGCAAAGGCCTCGAAGTCCTTGAGGCCCTGCTCCATCAGCGTGGGCACCTCGGGCAGCGTGGCCATGCGCTGGGCGCTGGCCACGCCAATGGGGCGCAGGTTGCCGCCCACGATGTTCGGCATGCCGCCCGCCGACTCGACGAACATGAACGGAACCTGCCCGCCCATGATGTCCTGGATCGCGGGGGTGACGCCCCGGTAGGGCACATGGGTCATGTTCAGCCCGGTGCGCTGGCGAAGCAGCTCCATGGTCAGGTGGTGGGGCGTGCCCGCACCGGGCGACGCATAGTTGACGCCGCCAGGCTGGGCCTTGGCCCAGGCCAGGAACTCCTTGAAGTTCTTGACGGGCAGCTTTGGCGAGACCACCAGGATCAACGGGAAGCGCACCAGCATACCCACCGACGACAGGTCCCGGTCGGCGTTGTACGACAGCTTGCTGTACAGCCAGGGGTTGGTGGCCAGCACGGCATAGTCGCCCGTGAGCAGCAGGTTGGCCGGGGTGGGCGAGCGCGCCACATAGTCCGCCGCGATGTTGTGCGCCGCGCCGGGCTTGTTGACCACCACGATGGTCTGGTTCAGCGTCTTGCTCATCTGGTCGGCCACGGTGCGCGCCACGATATCGGTGCCGCCGCCGGCCGCCATGCCCACCACCCATTCGAGGGGGCGCTTGTCCTGCGCCAGGGTGGCCAGCGGCAGGCTGCTCAGGGACATCGCGGCCGTGCACAGGGCCGCGCGGCGGGAGAGATTGAATGTGGACATGGGGTGTCTCCTCACAGGGATGGTTGGAAAAAAGGTCGGCTTGGTGGCTGACTCGGGGAAACCGGAAAAGGCTGCGCTGCGGGTGCTGCCTGCGGCAGCGCCCGGTGCTGGGGTGTCTGTCTGTGGATAGGCCCGTCAGTAGGGATTGCCGCCGCCGGGCAGGGGCGCAGGCGCCGGCACCCGGTCTCGGCCAAAGCTGCGCGCCAGCTCTGTAGCGCTGCGCACCAGCAGCGTGGTGTCCACGCCCACCGCCACGAACAGGGCACCCGCATCCAGGTAGCTCTGGGCGAGTTGGCGGTCCGCCATCAGAATGCCGGCGGCCTTGCCGGCGGCACGCACGGTGGCAATGCCGTCCAGGATGGCCCGTTGCACGGCGGGGTGGCTGGCCTGGCCCCGGTAGCCCATCGACGCCGACAGATCGGCGGGGCCGAAGAACACCCCGTCCACGCCCTCGGTCGCGGCGATGGCCTGCAGGTTCTGCATCGCCAGCGGGGTCTCGGCCTGCACCAGCAGGCACATTTCGCCGTTGGCGCGGTTCAGGTAGTCCTCCACCTGGTTCCAGCGCGAGGCGCGCGCCAAGGCCGCGCCCATGCCCCGGATACCCTCCGGTGCGTAGCGCATGGCGCGCACCATGAGGGCCGCCTGTTCGGGCGTATCGACCATGGGGATGAGCAGGGTCTGCGCGCCCACGTCCAGGTACTGCTTGACCAGCGCCACATCGGCCTGCACCGGGCGCACCACGGGGTGCACGGGGTATGGGGCCACGGCGCGCAGCTGATCGAGCACGCTGCGCACATCGTTGGGCGCGTGCTCACCGTCCAGCAGCAGCCAGTCAAAGCCGCAGCCGGCCAGCGCCTCGGCGGCGTTGGCATCGGCCAGCCCCACCCACAGGCCGATCTGCGGTTGGCCTGCGCGCAGCGCGTTGCGAAAGCGGTTGTTGGGGATCTGCATCATGGCAAAGGCCTCACACAAAACGGAAGGACACTGAGCCCAGCGGGCCGTAGTCGGCATGGAAGCTGTCGCCCGCCACCGCCGCCGTGGGGCGCGTGAACGAGCCCGCCAGCACCACGTCGCCCGCGTTGAGCTGCTCGCCATAGGGTGCGATCTTGTTGGCCAGCCAGGCCACACCGTTCGCCGGGTGGTTGAGCACGGCGGCGGCCAGGCCGCTTTCCTCGATCACGCCGTTCTTGTGCAACAGCGCGCCCACCCAGCGCAGGTCCACGTCCAGGGGCTTGACGGGGCGGCCGCCCAGCACGATGCCGGCATTGGCGGCAAAGTCCGAGATGGTGTCGAACACCTTGCGCATGGCGCGGGTCTCGCGGTCGAACTGCTCGATGCGCGAGTCGATGATCTCGATGGCGGGCACCACGTAGTCGGTGGCCGAGAGCACATCGAACAGCGTGACACCCGGGCCCTGCAGCGGCTTGGCCAGGATGAAGGCCAGCTCCACCTCCACACGCGGCGCGATGAAGCGCGCGATGGGGATGTCACCGCCGGCGTCGAAGAACATGTCGTCCATCAGTGGCGCGTAGTCGGGCTCGGTGATCTGGCTGGCAATCTGCATGGCCCGCGAGGTCAGGCCGATCTTGCGGCCCTTGATGGTGCGGCCCTCGGCCAGCTCCAGCCGCACCCATTCGCGCTGGATGGCATAGCCGTCCTCGATGGTCATCTCGGGGTATTGCAGTGAGAAGTGACGCAGCTGCGTGCGGGTCTTGCGCGCCTCTTGGAGCGCGCGCGCCAGGGTGCCCACGGTGTCTTGTGAAAGCATGGTGTTGTGCCTAGCCATGGGCCGGCTTGTGGAACAGGGGATGGATGGAACTGTGCTTGGCGTCGAACACCTCGGGACCTTCGTCGATCTGCAAGGTGATGCCGATGTGGCGCGACGCGAGCAGCGCAGCGAAATGGGCCTGGGCTGCCGCCTCCAGCGCGCGGCCCACGGACAGGTGGGTGGCCGCACCGCGGCCGCGCCCCATGCGCAGGTTGAGGTAGACGAAGGCATAGCCCCTGTCATCCCCCGCTGCCAGCCCGGCGGCGCCGCCGTCGGCCACGGCACAGTGCGCCGCCGGGTAGGCCAGCACGCGCACGCCGCCGGTAGGGAACACCTGCTTGCCAGCGTCGTCCACTTGGGCGCACAGGGTGCGGGCCAGGGTGCGGCACAGCGCCGCCATGTCGCTGCCGCCCTCTGCGGCGGGCAGGTCCAGGTTGGGGGTGTAGAGGATGACCAGGTGGGGCATGGCGCGGCTCCGGCTCAGGTGCGTGTCAAGGACGGCTCAAGGACAGGTCAGAGGCGGCTGAAGACCTGGTAGCCCGAGGCCGAGGAGGCCTGCGCTGCCGGGATGGCGCGCCCCGTCTGCGGCGTGACCGGGAAGATGGCGTTGATCTGCCCCGTGCCCGAGGCGCCGAAGTACGGCGTCACCACTTCCGCCCGCCCCGCGTACTCCGACCAGCCCAGCGCGCCCACCAGCATGGCGGTGTCGTGCATGAAACCTTCGCCATGGCCCTTGGCCGCGTACTCGGGCAGCATCTCGCAGAAGGTGGCCCAGTCGCCCGCCCGCCACATCTCGATGACGCGGTGGTCCAGGGTTTCGAGGAAGGGGCTCCAGATCTTCTGTGCGAACTCGGGCGCCAGGCCGTTCTGGGCGAAGCGGTGGCTCAGGCTGCCGCTGGCCAGAAAGGCCACGGTGCCGTCGTACTGTTCCTCAATGGCCCGGCGCATGGCCCAGCCCAGGCGCGCGCTATCGTTGAGGTAGTGCACCGTGCACAGCGCCGACACCGACACCACCTTGAAATGCTGGTCGCCATTCATGTAGCGCATGGGCACCAGCGTTCCGTACTCGGGCGCCAGCGTGGTCGCGGGGTGGGCCAGGGTCTCCACGCCCTGTGCGCAGCAGGCCTTGGCCAGCAGTTGCCCCAGCTCCGGGTTGCCGGGAAACGCGTAGTCCAGGTTGCTGATGAAGTGCGGCAGCTCGTTGCTGGTGTACACCCCCTGGAACTGCGGCGCGCAGTTGACATGGTAGTTGGCGTTCACCAGCCAGTGCGTGTCGAACACCACGATGGTGTCCACGCCCAGCTCCCGGCAGCGGCGGCCGATCTCGGCATGGCCGTCGATGGCGGCCTGGCGGAACCCCTTGTTCGGGCCCTCCAGTTCGCTCAGGTACATCGAGGGCACGTGGGTGATTTTGGCGGCCAGTGCGAGTTGTCCCATTCTTGTTTCCTGCCTTTCTCAGTTGTCCAGTTGGATATTGGCCTTGCGGGCGATGGCGGCGTACTTGGTGATCTCGCTGCGCAGAAAGTCCGCAAACTGCGCCGGCGTGCCAGGCTGCGCGGCGATGCCGCCCTGCGCGAATGCCTGCACCACGGCAGGGCTGTCCAGGGCCTTGCCGACCTCGGCGTTCATGCGCTGCACCACGGCGTCGGGTGTGCCGGCGGGTGCCAACAGCCCGTTCCAGGAATTGGATTCAAGCGGCGTGCCTTGTTCTGCCAGGGTCGGGATGTCGGGGGCCTGGGCCAGGCGCTGGGCCGTGGCCATGCCCAGCGCCACCAGCTTGCCCGACTGCACATGGCTGCGGAATTCCGGCCAGTTGCCGAACGTCACGCTCACCTGTCCGCCCAGCAGGTCGGCCAGCGCCGGCCCCTGGCCTTTGTAGGGCACATGGATCAGGTCTACGCCCAGCTGCTGCTTGAGCAGCTCGCCCGAGAGGTGCGCAGAGGTACCATTGCCAAACGAGGCATAGCTGAGCACGCCGGGACGGCGCAGAGCCTGCTGGCGCAGGTCTGCCAGCGTGCGCAGGCCGCTGCCCGGGTGGGTGGCCAGCACATGCCCCGACAGGCCCATCAGCGCCACGGGCCGCAGGTCTTCCAGCGTGTTGTAAGGCAGCCGTTTGACGAGGCTCTGGTTGGCCGCAAAGCTGTTGGCCACGGTCACAAAGCTGTAGCCGTCGGGCGCGGCCTTGGCCACCGCGTCCACGCCGATCACGGTGCCAGCACCGGGCTTGTTGTCCACCACCACGGGCTGAGCGAGGGACCTGGCCAGCTCCAGCGCCACCAGCCGCGTCACGTAGTCTGTGGTGCCGCCGGGCGTGAAGGGCACCACGATCTTGAGTGCCCGCGCAGGCCAGGCAGCTTGGGCTTCGGCCCGCCAGGGCATTCCGGCCCATGCGGCCGCAGCGCCCAGCAGGGTGCGACGATGTATGGCTGTCATGGTGGGTGTTGTCTCCGGTGCTGTTGTTCTTGCGCGCGGTGGCGGTGGTGCGTTCTGCGCGTCAGACGCCCCAGTGCGGAATGTGGTGGCTGCCCATGGACACCGCGATGTTCTTGGGCTCCAGGAACACCTCGTAGCTCCAGGTGCCGCCCTCGCGCCCCGTGCCGCTGCCCTTGGTGCCGCCGAAGGGCTGGCGCAGGTCGCGCACGTTCTGGCTGTTGACGAAACACATGCCCGCCTCGATGCCTGCCGCCACGCGGTGCGCCCGGCCGATGTTCTCGGTCCACACATAACTCGACAGACCGTACTGGATGTCGTTGGCCAGGCGGATCGCTTCGGCCTCGTCCTCGAACGGGATCAGGCAGGCCACGGGGCCGAAGATCTCGTCCTGGGCAATCTTCATGCGGTTGTCCACGTCGGCAAACACCGTGGGCAGCACGAAGTTGCCCTTTTGCAGGTGCGCTGGCAGGTCGGGCGTGGCCAGGCCGCCGCACAGCAGGGTCGCGCCCTCTTTCGGGCCCAGCTCGATGTAGCTGCGCACCTTGGCCAGATGGGCCTGGCTGATCATCGGGCCGACGATGGTTTTTTCATCCAGCGGGTCGCCCACCGCGATGCGGCGCGCGCGCGCCGCGAATTTCTGCGCGAAGTCGGCATAGATGGACTTCTGCACCAGGATGCGCGAACCGGCGGTGCAGCGCTCCCCGTTGTTGGAGAAGATCATGAAGATCGCGGCGTCGAGTGCGCGGTCCAGGTCGGCGTCGGCGAACACCACGAAAGGGCTCTTGCCGCCCAGCTCCATGCTGAACTTCTTGAGGCCCGCGGCCTGCACGATGCGGTTGCCCGTGGCCGTGGAGCCGGTGAACGAGATGGCGCGCACATCGGGGTGGGTGCACAGGGGCTCGCCCGCGTCCTTGCCATAGCCATGCACCACGTTCAGCACGCCGGCGGGAATGCCGGCTTCGAGCGCCAGTTCGCCCAAGCGCGCGGCCGTCAGGGGCGACAGCTCGCTCATCTTGAGCACGGCCGTGTTGCCAAAGGCCAGCGCGGGGGCCACCTTCCAGGTGGAGGTCATGAAGGGCACGTTCCAGGGCGAGATCAGCGCGCACACACCCACCGGATGGAACAGCGTGTAGTTCAGGTGCGTGGGCGTGGGGTAGGTGTGGCCGTCCACGCGGGTGCACATCTCGGCGAAGTAGTAGAAGTTGTCGGCCGCGCGCGGAATCAGCGCCTTGCCGGTCTGGCCGATGACCTGGCCCGTGTCCTTGGTTTCGGTCAGTGCCAGCGCGGGCACCTCGGCGGCGATCAGGTCGCCGAGCTTGCGCACGAGCTTGGCGCGCTCGGTGGCAGCCAAGCCGGCCCAGGCGGGAAAGGCGTCCTTGGCTGCGGCCACGGCAGCATGGACTTCGGCCGCGCCGCCGCTGGCCACCTCGGCCAGCACCTCCTGGGTGGCGGGGTTCACAGTTTCGAAGTATTCGCGGCTCTCAACGGGCTTGCCGCCGATCAGGTGTTGGATGCGCATGAAAGGAATCTCCAGGATGCAGGGATATTGTTTTGGAAGGGCCATCAGCGGCCGAAGGCTTGGTCGCCCACGATGGTGTTCACCAGCCGGCCGATGCCGTCGATCTCGGTGACCACCTCGTCGCCCACGTTGATGTTCACCACGCTTTCGGGGGTGCCCGTCAGGATCACGTCGCCCGCGCGCAGCGTCATGAAGCCGCTCAGGTATTCGATCAGTTCGGCAATGTCATTGACCATGTTGCCGGTGTGCCCCTGCTGCACCACCTGGCCGTTGACCAGGGTGCGCAGCTGCAGGTCGTGCGGGTCGGGCACGTCGGCCGCATCCACGAACCAGGGGCCCAGCACGGTGCAGGTGTCGCGGTTCTTCACGAGCAGGTTGGGCCGGTACCAGTTCTCCAGGTAGTCGCGGATCGCGTAGTCGTTGCACACCGTGTAGCCCGCCACATGCTGCAGGGCGTCGGCCTTCTTCACGCCGCACGCCGTCTTGCCGATCACCACCGCGAGCTCGCACTCGTAGTGCATGAAGGCCACGCCGGCCGGCCGGCGCGTCTGGCCGTTGTGGCCGATCAGCGCCCCCGGGCCTTTGAGGAACACCAGCGGCTCGTCCTTGGCGGTCACGGTCAGTTCGCCCGACAGCTCCTTCACATGGTCCGCGTAGTTCAGGCCCAGCGCGATGATGGTGCCCACCTCGAACGGCGGCAGCCAGACCACCTCGCCCGGCGCCAGCACGCGGCCATCGGCCAGGCGGATCTGCTCGCCATGGGGCGTTGCCTCGTGAATCGCGCCTGCATAGGCCACCCTTGCCTTCTTCATAGCGCGACTCCTTCTTTCACAAACCGGTTGTCGAGTTGGCCCAGGCCCTCGATCTCGATGCGGACCTGCTGGCCTGCGTGCACGCGCGGCGCTCCGGCAGACACCCCCAGCATGAGCACGTCGCCGGGCGACAGGGTCATGAACTCGGTGACATCGGCCAACAAGCGCGCCACCGAGCGCCGCCGCTCGCCCGTGGTGGTGCGGTGCACGAGGGCACCGTCCACCCAGACACGCACGTCCAGGGCATCGGGGTTGCCCACGGCTGCGCGGGGCACGACCGTGGGTCCGACGGGGCAGGAACCATCGCGCGCTTTGAAGCGGATCGAGGGCCGGTAGAACAGCGCATGCGGCACGCTGATGTCGTTCACGATGGTGTAGCCCGCCACATGGTCCAGCGCCTGCTCTGGCGCCACGCAGCATGCGGTTCGGCCGATGACGATGCCCAACGAAGCGCCGACCTCCAGCGCGGGGGCATCGGCGGGCACCACCACGGCTTCCCCATGGCCCGCCAGGGTGTTGCGCGGCTTGATGTACAGAACCGGCGCCTGGGGCCGCGCCTTGTAGGGCGGCTGCTCGGCGGCGGCGCCCAGCGCGGCCATGGCGGGCTCGTGGTTGAGCAGGGTTCCGTACACCACCCCGGACAGCCGGTAGGGCGCAACATCGAACTCCAGATGGCAGGGGTTTGAGTGCATGGCAGTTAATTGCTAATATGTGAGCATCTTATTTGCTAACATATGAGCAAGTCAACATCTCCCGCCTGTTTTTTCCCGGGGTTTACGCGGAGACCCAGACCCTCCGTATGTTTCGAGGATGATTCACGTTTATGGATTCACAACCACTGGACCTCGTCCACCGCAACCTGCCGCTGCTGTTTCTGCAGGCCCGTGAAAGCGTCTTTGCGCGCTTTCGGCCCATCCTCAACACGGTCGGCCTCACCGAGCAGCAATGGCGCGTGGTGCGTGCCTTGCTGGACCATGGGCCGCTGGAGCCGCGCCAGATCGGAGACATCTGCCGCCTGTCCAGCCCCAGCCTGGCCGGCATCCTGGCGCGCATGGACGACCTGGGCCTGGTGCTGCGCGAGCGGCTGGAAAACGACCAACGCCGGGTGCGGGTGTCGGTCACCCCCAAAGGCAAGGCCCTGGCCGCCAGCCTGGCGCCCACGATCGAGGCCACCTACCGCGAGCTGGAAAACCAGCTGGGCGTCGAGTTCATTGCACACCTCTATGCCACGCTGGACGAGGTCATCGCCAAGCTCGGCACCGCCCCCGACAGCGGCGACGGAAGCTGAGCGCGCGGCCGCAGCCAAGCACCTGCAGGCCGCGCCCGCTCGAAAACCCGTGGTACGCCGCGGGCGGTTTTGTGATCGAATCACGCGCTCTTTGCAAGCGCTGCGAGCCCGCGAAGATGGGCCCCAACTGGAGACACAGCATGAAATGCGCGACCCACGAAACCCATGGTTTGCCGCTGCGGCAACAGCTCCAGCAATGGCAATCGGCCTCGGACCACTACTTTGGCCCCTTGCAGGCGCAGGCCATGGGCGAGGAGCCCTTTGATGCACGCATGAAGGCCTGGGAGGCCGGTGCCCTGCGCATGCTGACCATTGACGCCCCCGCCCACCGCATCCTGCGCGACCGGGCCGCCAGCGACCCGCGCCACGACAGTTTCAAGCTGCTGCTGCAGCTCAAGGGCGTGAGCGACATCCGCCAGCGCGACGCCAACTTCTGCCTACAGCCCGGAGACTGGAGCCTGTACGACCCGCGCGTGCCCTACACCATCACCTCGCAGGAGTCGATCCGCCAGCTGGTGGTGCAGATTCCGCGCGGCAAGCTCGGCCACCTGCCGCTGGGCTCGCTGCACACCTGCGAAGCCGATGCGCCCGAACTGCGGGCCCTGTACCAGGTGCTGTCGTCCTTTTTGGGCGCCTTGGCGGCGCAGCTGAGCACCCTGCCCGATACCGTGGGAGAACCCCTGTCGGAGACCACGCTGGGCCTGCTCGCGCAGGCGCTGCAGGCCCAGCGCGGCGATGCCCCCGAACGCATGCCGCTGCCCGAAGCCATGCGCGCACGGGTGCGGCAGTACATCCAGAGCCACCTGGACGACGCGGACCTGACCGTGGAACGCATCGCACACGAAATGCGCTGCTCCAAGCGCTATCTGCACACCCTGTTCCAAGGTGAGGCCCACACGCTGGATCGCCAGATATGGCTGTCGCGGCTCGAACGCTGCAAACAGGCCCTGGTGGGCGCCAACACGTCGAAGGTCTCGATTTCAGCGCTGGCCTATCGCTGGGGTTTCAACAGCAACGCGCATTTCTGCCGCCTGTTCAAGCAGGAGTTCGGCTGCACACCGAGCGAGTTCCTGAAGCGCGGCGTTCACTGAGCGCATCCTCCACTCCACGGGGTTGGGTGACCTGCGCCGCTGCGCGCAGGCGTTCGGCGCGCGTGCCGAAGTGAACGTGATCCGTTGCCCAGGCAGCTATTCGGGCACCACGATCCAGCTGTGGTGCGCGATGCGCCAGCGGCCGTTGTCCAGGCGTACCGGCAGCGTCGCCCGGTTCGGGTTGTGGGTGTCGCGCTCACCGAACTGGAACGGCGTGCCGGCGGAGGCCAGCTCCATCGGGGGCATCTGCTTGAAGGCTTCGGTCACGCTCGCGCGGGTGATCTCGCCCTGGATCCCGCGCAGCACGCGCACGAACACCTGCGCCGCCATGTAGCCGCCCTGGGAGAACGACGACAGCGGCACCTTGCCACCGCGCATCACCGCCCGCCAGTCGCTGAGCCAGCCCGAGCGGCTGGACCAAGGCTCGAACTCCGACATCGCGTAGATGGGGCTGACGGTGGCGTTGCCGAGCACGCTGGCCACCCGGTCGGTATAGGCCGGCGTGAGAAAAATCCGCGGCATCGCAGCCACGTCGCGCAGATCGCGGCCCGCCTGCATCCATCCGATGACCATGGGCTCGACCCCGGTGTAGACGACGGCGTCGCAACGCTCGCGCACGACCTGTTGCCACAGCTGAGCGGGGTCGGTGCCGCCGGTGAAGACAGCCACCAGCGCCGGCTTGCGGCCAACGCGCTGCGACCAGTCCGCGATCACACGCTGGTACGCAGGCACCGTGCCCTGCAGTTCAAGCAGCAGGACGCAAGGCCGCTGGCGCTTCAGAACGTCGACAGCAAACTGCAGTGCCGTGGCGACCGACAGATACGGCCCCGTGTTGACGGGCGCAACGTTCGCCGATTCGAAGCAGGCCGGCTCCACGCCCGTGCCCTGGATCGACACCACGCCACGGCGCGCATATTCCGCGGCATTGGCGGCGCAGTCGACGATGCTGGCGCTGCCCACCTGCGCCACCACGTTCAACGCGCCCACCAGCTTGCGCGCCGCCTGCCGCGCCTGCTCGGGCTCCCCTTTGTCATCTTCGACGACCAGCTTCAGGGGCCGGCCCTGCACGCCGCCTGCGGCATTGATCACCTCGAAATAGGCGCGCACCGCGTCGGTGGATTCCGGGAAGGCCACTGGGCCGCTGAGGCTGCTGATCGCACCGACCACGATGGGTGGCCGGGGCGCTGCCTGCGCCATTGCCCGGTCGGCACACAGCAGCAGGGATGCGGCCAGCGGCAGCACCCTCCACGCGCTGGGGTAAGCGGGCGCCGATCGGCCCGTTGGCTTGTCGTTCATACAGATCCCTCGTGGACGGGTTGCCTCGTCGGGGCGGGTTCAGGCCGCCAAGTAGCTGCTGTGCAGGATGTCCGGCTGCTCGCGCAGCGTTTGGGCCAGGCCGCCAAATGCCACGCGCCCGCGTTCAAGCACGTAGGCGTTCTGCGAAACAGCCAGGGCCACACTGGTGAACTGCTCGATCAACAGCACCCCCACGCCCTGCGCCGCCACCTGCTGCACCAGGGCCACCAGCCGCTTGACCACCGTGGGCGCCAGCCCCAGCGACAGCTCGTCTAGCACCAGGTAGCGCGGCCGTGCGATCAAAGCCTGCGCCACGCAGACCATCTGCTTCTGCCCGCCCGAGAGCGAACGGCCCAGCGCATCCATCTTCTCTGAGAGCTCAGGCATCACCGCCAGCACGCGGTCCACCTCCGCCTGCACCTGGCGCGCAGGCCAGGCCGTGGCGGCAGCACGCAGGTTGTCGCGCACCGACAGGTCGCCCAGCACGCGGTGTCCCTCGGGCACCACGGCCACGCCCGCCGCACGCACCGCCTCGGGCCTGCGCCCCGAAAGCGCCGCACCATCCAGCTCAATGCCACCCGACACCAGCGGCAAAGCCCCCGCCAGGGCCATGACCAGGCTGGACTTGCCCGCTCCGTTGGCGCCCACCAGCGCGGTGATCTGCCCCGGCGCCACCTGCAGCGACACGCCATGCAGCACGCTCTTGCCCCCGCGCTGCACCACCAGATTGTTCACACACAGCATGGCATTCACTCCTCAGCGCCCAGGTAGGCGCGGCGCACCGCAGAGTCTTCGAGCACCGCGTGGGTCGGGCCCAGCGCCAGGCGCTGGCCAAAATCCAGCACCAGGGTTTGGGTGCAGGTGGTCTTGATGAGATCCACGTCGTGGTCGATCAGCAGCACCTGCGCACCGCAAAATTCCTGGATGCCCACAAGCGCACGGCGCAAAAGCACCGCCTCGTGTTCAGTAAGGCCCGCGCCGGGTTCGTCGAACAGCAGCAAACGGGGCGCGCCCACCAGGGCCTTGGCGATCTCCACCATGCGTCGCTGAAACAGGTTCAGCCGCGCACCCGGCACCGTGGCCACGGGCACCAGGCCCACGTAGTCGATCACACGCCCCACCTCGGCCTTTACGCCCGCGCGCTCATGCGGCACATGGTCCAGCATGGCCTGCACATTGCTCCACACGTCCAGGTCTTCGACCACCTGCTCAGTCTGGAACGAGCGCCGCAGCCCGAAGCGCACGCGCTGCGTGGGAGTCAGGCCCAGTAGGTCGGTGCCGTCCACGGTGATGCTGCCGCTGCGCGGCTGCACCAGCCCGCTGAGCACATTGACCAGCGTCGTCTTGCCAGCCCCGTTGGGGCCAATGAGTCCACACACCGGTTGATCCAACACGGCGTCCAAACCGGCGATGGCCTTGACACCGCCAAACTGCACCGTCAGGTTGCTGATGGCGATCATGGGGCACTCCCTCCGGCCATCCGGGCCTGCAGGCGGCGCAGCAGACCCAACACCTGCCCCGCCACCCCTTCCTGCGTCGTGATCAGCGCGTGCAGCAGGGCCGCGCCAAAGAAGACCATGGCGAGAAACCCATTGACGTTGTAGTCGGTCAGCAGCGACGGCACCGCGCGCAGCATCAGGCCAGCCACGATGGCGCCCAGCCAGTGGTGCACGCCGCCCACCACCGACAGCGCGAACAGCATTACCGACTCGCTGGCCCCAAAGGCCCTCCCGTCGAGCTGCCCCACCCCACCGGCCAGCAGCGCGCCTCCCACGCCGGCACAAAAGCCCGCCAGCGCAAAGGCCCAGGTCTGATACCGCAGCACGTTGACCCCGGCCCCGATGGCTGCCGCCTCGCCCCGGCGAATCAGCGCCCATGAGCGGCCTGCGCGTGTGCGGCGGTGCAGTTCGATGAGCGCCAGCACGCCAGCCAGCCACAGCACCACATAGCGCAGGTAGGCCGAGTCGGACAAGGCCAGCGCCGGGCGCGCCATCAGCAGGCGCTCGCTGCCCTCGACCCGGCCCAGCCAGCCCGTGCCGCCATCGGGAAAACCAATGACCGTGATCACCACCTGAAAGCCGCCTGCAAGCATGAGGGTGACCAGGGCCAGGTACAGCCCCTTCAAGCGGAGCGCCGGCAGGCCCGCCAGCATGCCGACCAGGGCCGACACCAGGCCGGCAGCCAGCACACACAGCTCGAACGGTAAACCACCGCCATGGCTGATGCGCAGCGCCACCCAGCCCCCCACGCCCAACAGCGCAAACTGGCACAACGACACCAGGCCCAGCTGGCCGTAGAGCAGGCCAACGCCAGCGGCCGCCACCGACAGCGCGAGCGCCGAACTGAAGGTCTTGGTCCAGTAGGCATTGGCTAGCCAGGGCAAAACGGCGCCCAGCACCAGCAGCGTGCCCAACATCACCAGCAGGGAGCGCCACCGCTGTCGCCGCACCTGGTCCAGCGCGGCGTCCAGCGCGTCAATCGAAAGAGGAGTTGCCATAGGGTTTGCAATAGAAATGGGCGTCATGCCTAGGCCATACGGGTGTTCGATTGATGGAAAGCGATCATCAGCAGCGCGACCAGAAAGGGGGTGGCGCTGCGGAAGGCGGCCAGGCCGGGGACCACGATGGCCAGTGCCTCCAGCACGCCGATCAGAATGCCCCCCACCACCGTGGCGGGCAGCGACTCCAGCCGGCCGATGATGGCGGCGGCAAACGCAGGAATCACCAGAAAGGTCAGCAGCGTGGCCTGCAGGCGCACAATGTTGGCCAGCAACAGGCCACACACGCCCGCGAAGGCGCCGCTGAGCACCCAGGCCACCGTGTCCACCTGCAGCACACGGATGCCCAGCAGCGCGCTCAGGTCGCGATCGTTGGCCAGCGCCCGCATCTTCAGTCCGACCCGCGTGCGCGCCAGCAGCAGGCCGATGCCCGCCATCATCGCCACCGCCAGGGCCAGGCCCATGACCCGGGTGTAGGTCAGGCGCACATCGGCCAGCTCCAGCGCGCCCGCATCGGTGGGCAGCACCAGGCGCCGGGGCTGTTCGCCCCAGAACCACTCGGTCAAGCCCAGCACCACCAGCGCAAAGCCCAGGGTGCCGATGCTGCGGATGGTCGGATTGCGCTGCGCCAGGCGCGGCGCGATCAGGCGACCATAGGCCAGAGACAGCAGCATGGCCACCACCACGCTGGCGGCCCAGGCCAGCGCCTGGGGCCAACCGGCCTCCAGCATCGACCAGGCGACATAGGCCCCCAGCGCACCGAGTGCACCAAACGCAAAGTTCAGCACCCCGGACGAGCGGTACAGCACCACCAGCCCCACCCCGGACAGCGCGTAGACCGCGCCCACACCGAGGCCGGAGATGACAAAAGGCAATAAGTCAGGCATGGCAAGCGATCCTGGTCACATCACGGCACGGTGTTACTTCAGACCGATCTTTTTCTCGTCGGCGCGCACGTCGGCCAGCTCCGGGTCGTCGGCCATCAAGCAGCCCTTGGAGACGGTGGCAAAGCCGTTGCCATCGACCACCACCATGGGTCCCGCGTTGTTGGCGTTGTGGCGGCTGCCTGCGCCCACATAGAAGGGGTTGCAGAGGATGTCGCTGCGGAAGTCACCGACCTTGCGCAGCGCGTCGGTGACGGAGGCGCGGTCAATCTTCTTGGGGTCCAGCTTGAGCAACGTCTCTGTCAGCAGCCGGGCCGCCAGGTAGCCGGCCTGCGAGAAGGTGTCGCGCGGGTCGGTCTTGGCGCCATGCGAGTTCATGACGGCCTGCCAGTTCAGGTTGTCGGGGCCCTTGGACTCCAGCGGGTTGAACTCCAGGTTGACGGCAAAGTTCTTGTTCCAGTACGGGCCAATGGCCTTGGGCACATCGGCGCTGTAGGCCGGCGCGGCAGACACAAAGTGGATCTTCCTGCCCAGGTTCTGCTGCTCGGCTGCGGCCAGCATGGGCACGAGGATGCCCTTGGGCACGTTCATGATGATGGTGTCGGGCTTCTTGGAAGCCGCCTGCAGCATCACCGAGGTGGCATCGGCCGAGCCCGGGTCAATAGCGATGGTCTCGACCTGGACGCCATTCGCCTTGCCCCAGGCCTTGGGCCCTTCGCAGGCCCAGTTGCCCAAGCTGGGGATGTTGGGAATGATGCAGACCATCTTCTTGCTCTTGTAGGCCTGCGCGGCATACATCGCGGCAATGGTGGCGCTGACGCGTGGGCCGGAGTTGATCGGCACATAGTTCTTCGCGTTGAAGCACTCGCGCGGCACGCCAGTGCCGGCCACCACCATCACGCCCTCGTCGGAATACATCTTGGCGTTGGCGCCGCATTCGACAAAGCTGGTGTTGCCTGCCAGCGCCACCACCTTGCGGTCCTTCACGAGCTTGCTGGCCACCTGCGCGGCCGCCTCGGGGTTCCACTGGTCATCGGCAACGATGTACTCAACCGGGCGGCCATGGATGCCGCCGTTCTCATTCACGCACTTGAAATAGGCCGCCGCCGCCTGCGCCGACGAGCTGAAATCGTCCGGCCCCGTCTTGCCGACCACGGCCCCGATGGCGATGGGCTCGCCCTCGGCTTTCTTGCCATTGCCCAGGCCGCACTTGGACTGTGCGAAGGCGCCCGAGGACGCGAAGGCTGCGGCCAGCGCCATGGCCGACAACGTGGTGATGCGATGGATGTTCTTCATGGTGTTTGTCTCCTGTGGTTGTTGCTACGGACTCGATGGCAGGGCCTGGGCGTTCTTTGCTCAAACGGCCATGCACACACTCTTCACTTCGGTGAACCCTTCGACGGCCGCACGCCCGAGGTCGCGCCCGGTCCCGGATTGCTTGATACCGCCCAGGGGCAGTCCGGCGTCCAGCACGTTGTGCGCGTTCACCCACACCACGCCCGCCTGCAGGCGGGGCACGATGCGGTGGGCATGGGACAGACTCTGCGTCCACAGGCTGGCGGCCAGCCCGTAGGGGGTGTCGTTGGCGGCGGCGATGGCGTCTTCCACATCGTCGAAAGGTGCCACCGCCAGCACGGGGCCGAACACCTCTTCCCGCACCACGCGCATCTGCGCCGTGGTGTCGGCAAAAATCGTGGGCTGCACAAAGCAACCGGCGTCGAGCACCCGCGCACCGCCCGCCACCAGCGTGGCGCCCTCGGCCTTGGCCGACGCGATGTAGTTCATCACGCGTGCAAAGTGGGTCTTGGAGGTCAGCGGGCCGAACTGCGTGGCCGCATCAAAGCCGGAGCCAATCTTCATGCCCTCGGCAATGCCAGCCAGCTCGTCCAGCACGCGGCGGTACAGGCTGCGGTGCACCAGCAGGCGCGAGCTGGCGGTGCACACCTGGCCCTGGTGGAAAAAGATGCCCATGGCAATGCCCTGCGCCACCTGCGAGGGGTCGGCGTCCTCCATCACCACGGCCGGGCTCTTGCCGCCCAGCTCCAGCGTGAAGCGCGCCATGTGCTCCACGGCCGCGTGCCCCACCACCTTGCCCACCGCAGTGGAACCAGTGAAGCTGAGCTTGCGCACGCCTGAGTGGGCGATAAGCGCCGCACCAGCGGTGGCACCGCGCCCGCATACCACGTTCAGCACCCCTTCGGGGATGCCGGCCTCCAGCGCCAGGTGCGCCAGGCGCAGGGCCGTGAGCGGCGTGTCTTCCGAGGGCTTGAGCACCACGGTGCAGCCTGCGGCCAGCGCAGGCGCGATCTTCCACAGCGCAATCGCCAGCGGGAAGTTCCAGGGCACGATGGCCCCCACCACGCCCACGGGTTCGCGGCGCGTGTAGGTCACCCATTGCGGGCCGGGAATGGGGATGGAGTTGTCGAGCGTCTGGCCTTCGAGCTTGGTGGCCCAGCCGGCCATGTAACGCACGAACTCGGCACCGGCCTGCACGTCAATCGCCCGCGCAACCGCTTGCAGCTTGCCGCTTTGCAATGTCTCCAGCGCGCTCAATTCGTCGGCGTGGCGCTCGATCAGCTCCGACAGTTTGAACAGCAGCTTCTCGCGGTCTGCGGGGCGCAGGCCGCGCCAGGCGCTGCTGCTGAACGCGCGCTGGGCGCTGGCCACTGCCAGGTCAACATCGGCCGCATCACTGTCGGGCGCCTCGGCCACCACCATCTCGGTGGCCGGGTCGGTCACGGGCAGCCAGCGGCCCGACAGCGCCGGGCCACTCACACCGCCGATGACGTTGCCGACGCGGCGCTCGGACAGGAACTTTGCGCCTTGGAGCTGCTGGTTGGAAAGATCAAATGGATTCATAGTGTGTGGCGGTGTGGGGGCTGCAAAGAGAGAAGTTCAGTCTAGGCAGCACAAGCCTTGCGCCCTTGCCCCAGAGCGCAGCCCGTGTTGCCTGTGCGCGCAAGTTCAAGCGGCCTGCAACACAAAATCGGCGCAGCGCTCGGCCAGCATGATGGTGGGCGCGTTGGTGTTGCCCGAGGGCAGCGTGGGCATCACCGAGGCATCGCACACGCGCAGCCCCGCCACGCCCCGCACGCGCAGCTGCGTATCCACCACCGACGCAGCCTCGCCCCCCATGCGGCAGGTGCCTGCGGGGTGGTAGACAGTCTTGGCGTGAGAGCGCACATGGGCCTCGATCTGCGCATCGCTGAGCGTGGCCGCAGCGCCGGGCAGCAGCTCGTGCTCAACCACGTCCGCCAGCGCTGGCGCGCGCAAGATCCTGCGCGCCAGCTTCACGCCGCGCACTAGCGTGTCCACATCGGCCTGCGCGCGCAGCGCCCCCGCATCGAACAGGATGGGCTGCGCCGGATCGGGGCTGCGCAGCGCCACCGAGCCACGCGACTGCGGGCGCAGAAAGCAGGGGTTGATCGACAGACCATGGCCTGGCAGAGGTTCGCGCTCCATATCGCCCACCAGCACCGGCAGCACATGAAACTGCACGTCGGGGCGGCCCGTGCCCAGGGTGTCCACAAACCCGCCGGACTCCACAACATTCGAGGTGAGCAGCCCGCTGCGCAGCAGCTGCCATTGCAGCCCGTGGCGCAGCGCGCGCAGCCCCCGGTCCTGCCCCAGCAGGCTGATGGGCCGGCGCGTGCGCGCATAGACGCTCACCTCCAGATGGTCCTGGTAGTTCTGCCCCACACCCGGGCTGTCGGCGTGCACCGGGATGCCCAGCCGATGCAGGTCCTCCCCCGGGCCGATACCCGACAGCATGAGCAGCTTGGGCGAGGCCAGTGCCCCTGCACTGAGCAGCACGTCCCGCGCACAACGCACCTGCTGCAGCTGCCCTGCCTCCAAGAACTCGACGCCCACGGCGCGCCCGGCCTCCACCAGAATGCGGCGCACCTGCACGCCCGTGCGCACGGCCAGACGTTTGTCGCGCCGCACCGCCGCCAGGTAGGTTGCAGCCGTGGAGCCACGCTCGCCCCGGAAGGTGGTGGACTGATAAAAGCCCACCCCGGCCTGCGTGGCCCCGTTGAAGTCGGGATTGGCGGGCAGGCCGGCCTGCTGCGCGGCGGCCACGAAGGCTGCGCTGAGTGGGTGGCGAAAGCGCGGCTCGCTGACCTTGAGCGGCCCGTCGCGCCCGTGCAGGGGCCCTTCATACCGCTCGTTGGACTCTGCCCGCACAAAGGCGGGCAGCACGTCGCTCCAGCCCCAGCCCGTGCAGCCAGCGTCGCGCCAGCTGTCGTAGTCCGCAGCCTGGCCGCGTATGTACACCATCGCATTGAGCGAGCTGCCGCCCCCCAGCATGCGCCCCTGCGGCACATGCATCCGGCGCCCGTCGGCATGGGGCTGGGGTTCGCTGGTGTAGTCCCAGGAGCGCTCGGTGCCGATGACCCGCACGAACGCGGCGGGCATGCGCACGAAGGGGTGCTCGTGTGTCGGCCCGGCCTCCAGCAGCAACACGCGCCGCCCCGCACGCACCAGGCGGTACGCCAACACACAACCGGCGGAGCCGGCACCAATGAGGATGTGATCGAAGTTCATGGCGGCCAGTGTGGCCAGACCCTTGCGCGCCGTAAACGCCCGATGCGGCCCCGTGCGTTGCCGGTCAACAGTTTGTGCGCTGACAGCGAACCGGGCTGCGAGGAGGCGTTACTAGACTCGATCCGTTCCAACTCACGGAGGTGTTCAGTCCATGTCAATCAACGAGTTCGAAGGCAAGGTGGCCTTCATCACCGGTGGCGGCACCGGCATCGGCGCCGCGGTAGCGCAGCAGTTCGTGGCAGCCGGAGGGCGCGTGGTGCTCATGGGCCGCCGGCGGGGGCCCCTGCTCGCCGTGGCCGAGCCGATCGGCGGGCTGGTGGTGGCCGGCGATGCCGCCAATGCGCAGGACGTGCGCGCCGCTCTGGCCGAGGCGCGCGCGCACTTTGGCGGCATCGATGTGCTGGTGGCCAATGCGGGCGGTCATGGCGTGGGCGAGCTCACTGCCACCGACGATGAGGCCTGGCACATGGCCACCCGCCTGAACCTGGACACTGCCTTTGTCTGCGCCCGCGAACTGATGCCCGGGCTGATCGAACGGCGCGGCAACGTGGTTGTGCTCTCGTCCCTCGCCGGCCACTTCGCGGGGCCCGGAGTGGTGGGCTATGTGACGATGAAGCACGCGCTCATCGGCTTCACGCGCTCGCTGGCACGGGACTACGGCCGACACGGCGTGCGCACCAACGCGGTCTGCCCCGGCTGGGTGCGCACCGCGATGGCCGATGAGCAGATGCAGGTGCTCATAGAAAAGCACCAACTCGCTGATGTCGATGCCGCCTATGCGCTGGTGGCGCGCGACGTACCACTGGGCCGCGCGGCCGAGCCCCGCGAGGTGGCCGATGCCGTGCTCTACCTCGCTTCCCCTCGCGCGAGCATGGTCAACGGAACCTTCCTGATGGTGGATGGCGGTGCCTCTGCCGTTGACCTCCCCACCATTGCCTTCACCCACTGAAAGCTCCTCCCATGACTCAGCTTGCATCCCAGACCCCCACCCCTGCCGGGTGGAAAACCTACGATCAGTTCGCCGCGGGCATCGCCACCAACCGGCTGCCGCAGAGCGAGGCCCTGCAGGGCCAGGCGCTGCACATCGACCTGCCTGCGCGCACCCTCCGTCTGCACTTCCCGCAACCGCATCAGGTAGCCTGGACGGACACCGTGCACGGCGAAGGCCGCGACACCTGCGAAGCCGTCGAGGTGGCGCCCGGCACCTTCTTCATCGACATCAGCTTTGCGGCGCGCCCGCTGTCGGCACTGACGGTGATCGTGAATCTGCACACCCGCCGTGTGCTGGCCATTGAATGCCGCGTGCGCAGCCCCGAAGAAGCCGGCGCCGAGCCCCGCGTAGCCCAGGACTTCCTGGTGGGTACTCTGGAGGGCGGGCCGGCCAGCGGCTTCGTGCCGCAGCCAAGCCGTGACCTGATCGGCCTGCGTACCTGGCAGACCTATAGCCCCAACCACACCTACGAGCACATCTACCTCAGCTCCGAGCGCTACTGCTGGCAGTGCCTGGTGGGCGTGCAGCGCGGGCACGGGGACGTGGACATGGCGACCTACTACCAGTTCGACGAGCAGCAGTACATCTTCACCTTCCGCGAGTTCCTGATCCCGGTCGCATCGGTGTTCTTCTTCAACTTCGACAGCCAGCGCTCGACCGGCAAGTTCCTCGGCCTAGCAGGGGACGGCTCGGTCGCCAACAACCCTGCCGGGGCCTTCATGCAGATCGCATCCACCACCAGCTACCCGCCCTCCCACACTCCCATCTGAGCCGAGCCCACCATGCCAAGCAACTACGAGATCATCCAGGCCCACTACGCCGCCTCTGACCGCAAAGACATCGCGGGCATGATGGCCCATGTTTCCCCCGACGCCCGCTGGACGGAGATGGCAGGCTTCCCCTGCGCAGGCACCTGGGTCGGACCCCAGCAGGTCATCGACAATGTGTTTGCCGTTCTGGGCGCTGCCTGGGAGGACTACCGCTTTGAGCTGGAGCTCCTGATCGACGGCGGCGACCACGTCGTGGGCGTGGGGGACTACCGCGGTACCTACCGAGCGACCGGCAAGCCCATGCATGCCCGGGTAGTGCACGTGTGGCAACTCAGAGATCAGCAGGTGGTTGCGTTCGAGCAGTTCACCGACACGCTACCTATACACCGCGCTATGGTGTGACCGTAGGACTACAGCCCTAGCAGCTCACAAGCCCGATATGTACTTCACTAACCAGAAGGCCAAGCAGGACCATCAATTCGTGCATGAAATCGGCCGCGAGGAGGACCTGCTGGCCCTCTTCGGCCGCGAGCACGAGCTGGATCAGTACGCGATTCGTTCTCGCTACCAGTTGAACGCGGCCGCGCTCGATCAGCCGGATGCCTACGTAGGCATCTATGCGGCCAAACCTGCCGTGGCCGCCAGATGAATTCCCTGACGATCTTTGAGTTCGACAAGGTCGTTGAAGCAAAGGCCGGAGCGGTCGGACCCGCTGTGCCCAGGCGTGTCTTCGCTTGGCTGGACATGCAGTCCCTGCGAAATGACGACGAAGCCCCTGGCTGGCTCAAGCCGACCCAACTGAGCGGCCAGCGGGCCATTCAGGTCACCAGCTATGTGGGCGTCATTCGTGCCCCATGCGGATTCCAGATCGAGGTACTGCCAAAGATCGGAAGGGATACCTCGCCTGAAGAAGCGCGCGCGCTCCTTATCGAGATGTTGAAGTGCCTAGCCGGGTTTCGGCACATCAAGACAGCCAACGCGGAGTTGGTCGCTGAGCGCATGCCCCTCCTGGAGGTGTTCATCCAGCAGTTCCTGTTGGCCGTCAGTTCGCTGGTTAAGCGCGGTCTGCGCAGTGACTATGTCGCGCGACAAGACAACCTCTTTGCGCTTCGTGGCCGGTTGTTGGTGGCACGGCAGATCACCCAGAATCTGGTCAGGCGTGACCGGTTCTTTACCGAGCATGACGAGTTTTCACAGGACCGCGCAGAGAACCGCCTTATTCATACTGCGCTCCGCCATGTGCTCACACTGTGCCGATCGCAGGAGAGCCAGCGTGTCGCACGTGAACTCAGCTTTGTCTTTTCTGATGTTCCGCTGTCAGTCGATGTTGCCCAAGACATTCAGCGAATTAGGCTGGATCGAGGCATGGGCTACTACGAGTCTGCACTGGACTGGGCGAAGCTGATCCTGCAGGGTCTCAGCCCCATCTCTGGGATGGGAAAGCATTATGCCCCGTCGCTGCTGTTCCCCATGGAAGCGGTGTTCGAGGCCTATGTCGAGAAGCACTTGGCAAGGCAGTTGCGCGCTGACTTCGTCTTGAAGGCACAGGCAAGCAGCCAGCACCTCGTTGCGCATGATGATCAGCAATGGTTCCGCTTGAAGCCCGACCTGTTGGTAAAGCAAAAGCAAAACACGCACCTAGTTCTGGATACGAAGTGGAAGTTGCTTGATACGGAAAAGAAGAACGGGCGCGATAAATATCAACTCAGCCAGTCCGACTTCTATCAGCTATACGCCTATGGCCACCACTACCTGGACGGTGCCGGGGACATCGTACTGATCTAGCCGTTGCCCGACTCGAATTTCGCTAGTCGGCGCTCGACCAGACAATCGATCCAATCCACACCACCAATGCTGCTGCGCCAGGTCGCAAGCGTCCGTACGTCGCCAACCTTCATTGGCTCGTCATTGCCAGCGATCGAAATAACAATGAACCAGCCCAACACTTCCGCAACCTCCTCGCCATCGGAAGTGCGACACCGATGGTCAATGCCTACCCGCACATCAAGGGCAGAAGACGTGCTATTTTCTTCCTATGAAGCCGGACAAGAAATTTCCAGGGCAAGCAGCTCAATCTGGGCCATCAAGTGGCTGCGGGCAGAGCCCTCTGCTCAACACGCAGTTGCACATGCGTTTGATGCTTGAAGGCGGTGCAAGGCCGTCGACACTTGCGTCAGCGATGGAGGCACTGGCACGCATCCGTGAGAAGCGAGATGCGCAGGCCCGGCGCAGCATGTAATGAAATCAACAACTTACAGCAGCCGCAATTGCGGGACTTCGCCGCAACTCACCACAAAGCGCGGTGGCTTGTGAGAGCTTGAGGTTTTTGAAGCCATGTTTTCGCCCCGCGATCTCGACCTGAAGAGTTTGGCGCTACACAAGCTGGTCGCGCAGAAAATGCGCTCGGACCCGTCGCTTTTCTTGAAGGCGTGGAACAACCTCGAACGCCTGGCAGATCGGCACGGCGGTAGTCCCGATCTGTACGCAACAGCTTGGCTTGCTGTATTCGATCAAGGCCTCGACGAGGCCCTCGCTGTCGCGACGTCGGACACGGAGCGGGGGCAGTCCATGCGGTCGAGCTCCCCATTTGCGAACATTTTGAGTGAGAGTGAGCGTCTTGGTTTTCTCAAGGCGTGGGCATCTCGAATCCCGCGAGGATGCGCCCTGTAAGAGCGTCGTGCCGCCAAGTCCCCAAATTCCGGAGTTACAAGTAAGCGACGCCAGGGGAATTCGCGACGGAGTTTATTTCTGCTCGACGGACCTTATTCCCCCCGATCACGCTTCGGCCCCCCCCGCACTCACTCCACCGTCACGCTCTTCGCGAGGTTCCGGGGCTTGTCCACATCCGTCCCCCGCGCGCAGGCCGTGTGATACGCCAGCAGCTGCAGCGGCACCACGTGCAGCAGCGGGCTCAAGGGCCCGTAGTGCTCGGGCATGCGGATCACGTGGATGCCCTCGCTGCTCTCGATGCGGGTGTCGGCATCGGCCAGCACGTAGAGCACGCCCGCGCGGGCGCGCACTTCCTGCATGTTGCTCTTGAGCTTTTCCAGCAGCGCATCGTTGGGGGCCACGGTGACCACGGGCATGGCGCTGGTGACCAGGGCCAGGGGGCCGTGTTTGAGTTCGCCCGCCGGGTAGGCCTCGGCGTGGATGTAGCTGATTTCCTTGAGCTTGAGCGCGCCTTCGAGCGCGATGGGATAGTGCAGGCCCCGGCCCAGGAAGAGCGCGTTCTCCATGCGCGCGAAGTCTTCGGCCCAGCTGATGAGCTGCGGCTCCAGCGCCAGCACGGCCTGCAGGGCCACGGGCAGGTGGCGCATGGCCTTGAGGTGGGCGGTTTCCTGCGCTTCGGTCAGGCGCCCCTTGGATTGGGCCAGTGCCAGCGTCAGCAGGAACAGGCCGGCCAGCTGCGTGGTGAAGGCCTTGGTGCTGGCCACGCCGATCTCCACGCCCGCGCGCGTGATGTAGGCCAGCTTGCATTCACGCACCATGGCGCTGGTGGCCACGTTGCAGATGGTGAGCGTGTGCGCCATGCCCAGGCTTTGCGCATGGCGCAGGGCGGCCAGGGTATCGGCGGTTTCTCCGCTCTGGCTGATGGTGACGACCAGCGTGCGCGGGTTGGGCACGCTGGTGCGGTAGCGGTACTCGCTGGCCACCTCGACCTGGGTGGGAATCCCGGCGATCTCCTCGAGCCAGTACTTGGCCGTGCAGCCGCTGTAGTAGCTGGTGCCGCAAGCCAGGATCAACACGCTGTCGATCTCCTTGAACACGCGCCAGGCGGCAGCGCCGGGCTGGCCGTGCTGGCCCGCGCCATCGAACAGCTCAGGCACGATGCCCTCCACGCCTTCGAGCGTGTCGGCGATGGCGCGCGGCTGTTCGAAGATTTCCTTTTGCATGTAGTGGCGGTAGGGGCCCAGCTCGGCCGCGCCGCTGTGGGCCAGCACGGTGCGCACGGGGCGCTGCGCCGGGGTGAGCGCCTCGCGGCCCTTGCCCACGACCCAGTAGCGGCCCAGCTGCAGGTCCACCAGGTCGCCCTCTTCCAGGTACACGATCTGGTCGGTGACGCCCGCCAGGGCCATGGCGTCACTGGCCAGGAAGTGTTCTGAGCCATCCTTGCCCACGCCCAGGATCAGCGGCGAACCCGCGCGTGCGCCCACCACGCGGTGGGGTTCGTCCTTGTGCATCACGGCGATGGCGTAGGCGCCGTGCAACTGGGCAACCGTGGCCTGCACGGCATCGAACAGGTCGCCGCTGTAGTGGCTGTCCACCAGGTGGGCGATGACCTCGGTGTCGGTCTGGCTGGTGAACACGTAGCCGCGCGCCTGCAAGGCGGCGCGCAGCTCCTCGTGGTTCTCGATGATGCCGTTGTGCACCAGCGCCACGCGGCCCGGGGTGCCCGCCGCATCGCCCGCGCCGTGGCTGAAATGGGGGTGGGCGTTGTGCACTTCCGGTGCCCCGTGCGTGGCCCAGCGGGTGTGGGCAATGCCGGTGGCGCCATCCACATGGTCGGCCTGCACCTGTTCAAGCAGTTCGGCCACGCGGGCCGTGCTGCGCGCGCGCTGCAGGCCGGCGGGGCGTGCCGCGTCCAGGCTGGAAGCGTGCACGGCCACGCCGCAAGAGTCATAGCCCCGGTATTCGAGCCGCTGCAGGCCCTGCACGAGGATGGGAACGATGTTGCGCGTGGAGACCGCGCCGACGATGCCGCACATGGTGGTTGCCCTGGTTGGAAAGCGATGGGGGCGATGGTAGGCGGCACAGCAAGAAATTAATGATTGATATTCATCTTTTTTTGGACTTTAATTTCACCATCAATCATTGATGAAATTTTCAATCAATTTTACTTAAAAAATGGAATCCATAGCACTCGATCTCGTGGATCTGCAGCTGCTCAACCTCCTGCAAACCGACGCCGCGCAAAGCAACCAGTCCCTGGCCGAGCGGGTGCATGTCTCCCCGCCCACCTGCCTGCGCCGGGTCAAGCGCCTGCAGGATGCCGGGCTCATCGAGCGGCAGGTCGCCATCCTGCAGCCTGACCGGCTGGCCGCCCTCCAGGGCCACGGGCTGGCGTGCATCGTCGAGGTGTCGCTGGACCGGCAGGGGGCCGAGCAGCTCGACGCGTTCGAGGCCCGCGCGGTGGCGGACGCCGCCGTGCAGCAGTGCTGGCGGGTTTCGCCGGGGCCGGACTTCGTGCTGGTGGTGCACACGCGGGACATGCCCGGCTATCTGGCGCTGTCGCAGCGCCTTTTCACCGGCGACGCCAATGTGCGCAACGTCAAGGCTTTTTTCGCCACCCGCAGGGCAAAATTTGATACAAAAGTGCCGCTATCGCTGGATTGACAAGCGCTATAAGCTATATTTTTCATAGCAACCGCCTGCTTGGCGCATCCCCCGCCAGTTCCCCCGCTGGGCGCCATGCCTTGCTGGCCTCTTGCCCCGCGGCAAGGTAAGCTGCCCCAGACTTCCACCCTCCAGCCCGCCGGGCTTCGCGCGGTACCGCATGCCGGCGGGTCCGCCAGATGCACACCAGGACCCATGCCCACACCCGAACGCCAGATGCCCCGCCGTATCTACCCGCTCCGGGTCCTGGGCATGGGGCTGGGCGGGATGGTGGTGGGCGTGGTGCTGTGGGAGCGCCAGGCCTCGTTCCCGGCCTGGGCGGCGCTGGTGCTGGCCGCCCTCGTCTGGCCCCATGGGGCCTACCTGCTCGCGCGGCGCAGCGCCGACCCCTACCGCGCTGAAATCCGCAACCTGCTTGCCGACTCGGCCATGACGGCCGCGCTGGTGCCGCTGATGCACTTCAACCTGCTGCCCAGCGCGCTGCTGGTCACGCTGACGATGGTGGACAAGATCACCACCGGCATCGGCGGGCTCTGGGTCCGGTCCATCCCGGTGATGCTCGCGGCCGGTGTGGCCAGCACGGTGGCCACCGGCATGCACTGGGCGCCCGAGACCTCCATGCGGGTGATCGTGGCGTGCCTGCCGGTGATGATGCTGCATACGCTGTCGGTCAGCGTGGTGAGCTACCGGCTGATCCGCAAGACCGCGCGGCAGAACCAGCAGCTGGACGAGCTGCGCCGCGTGGACTCGCTGACCGGCCTGTACCGGCGCGGCCACTGGGAGGAACAGGCCGAGGCCGCATTGCGCCACCACCACGCGACCGGCGAACCGGCCTGCATGCTGATGATGGACATCGACCACTTCAAGCACATCAACGACGCCCACGGCCACACCGTGGGCGATGAGGCGCTGCGGGCGCTGGCCCATGTGGTGCGGGGCAATGTGCGCTCTGGCGACTGCGCGGGCCGCTACGGCGGCGACGAGTTCGCCATCATCCTGCCCGGGCTGCAGGCCCGGGACGCGATGGCCATCGCCCAGCGCATCCGCGAGCAGACCGAGGGCACGCGCCTGCGCAACCTGCCGCAGCTGCGCTTTACCAGCAGCATCGGCGTGGCCCCTGCCCAGCGCGGCCACGCCAGCGTGCGCGAATGGACCGATGCGGCCGACGCCGCGCTCTACGCCGCCAAGAACGCCGGGCGCAACCGCGTCTCGGGCGGCCCGGACGCTGCCGCGCCACTGGTGCCCGCCGCGTAGCGCCGGGCCCGCGGCCTCAGGCGCGCGATGGCGCGGCAACGGCAGCAACAGCCGCCGAGCCCGGCCACGCCACCCGCACCGTGCAGCCCGCCCCGGGCAATGCGGTGGCCGTGAGGGCGCCCCCGTGGCGCTGCGCGATGGCCTGGCACAGCGCCAGCCCCGCGCCCACGCCCTCGAACTCGCTCTCGCGGTGCAGGCGATGGAACACGCCGAACAGGCCGTCGGCGCGCGCAGGATCGAAGCCCGTGCCGTTGTCCTGCACGGTGAACACGACCTGCCCCGCCTGCGCCGCCGCGGGGTCGGATTCGGCCTGCACCGCGATGCACGGCCGCGCGCTGTGGCGCGTGAACTTGAGGGCATTGCCCAGCAATTGCACCAGCAGCTCCTGCAGCAGGGCGGGGTCGGCCTGCAGCGTGGGCAGGCGGGTGGCATCCGCGGTACGCCAGTCGATGGCGCGGCCCGCCTCGGCGGAGGCCAGGGCGGCACGCGCCCGGACCACGGCGTCCGCCAGCGGCACCGGCTGCAGGTTCAGCGGCGCCCGCTGGGCACGCGCCAGCGCGAGCAGGCCGTCGATCATCATCCCCATGCGCCGCGCGGACTGGTCCATGGTGCCCAGAAAACGCAGCGCCTCCTGCACCGCAGCCGACTGCGCGACGTCCGGCGGCAGGTCGCCCAGCACCTCGCGCACCAGCGTGCCGTACGAGGTCACGTGCCGCAGCGGCGCGCGCAGGTCGTGCGAGACGGCGCGCAGAAACTCTTCCTGCGCCGCCGCCATGCCGGCCACCTGCTGCTGGCTGCGTGCCAGCTCGGCGCGCAACAGCTGCAGCTCCTGCCCGGCAGTGGCGTCGGAGGGTGTCATGGCCTGGGCAGCTTGGCGGGGCGCGCCCAGTTGGCGATGCTCACCTGCTTGCCGCGCGCCACGCTGAGGGCGCCCGGGGCCGTGCTCTTGGTGATGGTGCTGCCGCCGCCCACGGTGCCGCCCGCGCCAATGGTGACGGGCGCCACCAGCACGCAGTTGCTGCCCACGTGCACGTCGGCCTCGATCACCGTGCGGTGCTTGTTGGCGCCGTCGTAGTTGGCGGTGATGGCGCCCGCGCCGTAGTTCACGCGCTCGCCCACCGTGGCATCGCCCAGGTAGGCCAGGTGGTTGGCCTTGGCGCCGTCGGCCAGGGTGCTGTTCTTCACCTCGACGAAATTGCCGATGTGCACTTCGCGGCCCAGCTGCGCGCCGGGGCGCAGGCGGGCGAACGGGCCGATCAGCGCACCCTCGCCCACCGTGGCGCCTGCCTTTTCGCCGTCGATGTGGGTGAAGGGATGGACCACCGCGCCCGCAGCGATGCGCGCGTTGGCGATGCAGCAGTGGGCGCCGATGCTCACGCCCTCGCCCAGCTCCACGCGGCCGGTGAAGACGCAGTTCACGTCGATCTCCACGTCCTGCCCGCACACCAGCTCGCCGCGCGCGCCGGTGCGGGTGTCGTCGCGCACATCGAACCGCGCGGGGTCGGCCAGGCGCACGCCCTGCTCCATCAAGGCCCGGGCTTGGCGCAACTGGTGCGCACGCTCCAGCTCGGCCAGCTGCAGCGGGCTGTTCACGCCCGCCACCTGCAGCGCATCGGTGATGCGGTGGGCCGCCACGGGCACGCCATCGGCCACGGCCATCGCGACGATGTCGGTGAGGTAGTACTCGCCCTGCGCGTTGTCATTGGTCAGGCGGGCCAGCCAGCCGCGCAGCAGGCGCGCGGGCACGGCCATGATGCCGCTGTAGACCTCGGTGATGGCGCGCTGGGCCTCGCTCGCGTCCTTGTGTTCGACGATGCCCCGCACCCGGCCCTGGCCATCGCGCACGATGCGGCCGTAGCCCGTGGGATCGGGCAGCGTGACGGTGAGCAGCGCGAGCTGCCCGCCGGCCGAGGCCGCGACAAGCGCGCGCAGCGTGTCGGCCTGCGTGAGCGGCACGTCCCCCGACAGCACGACCGCCGTGCCGTCGTCGCGCAGGTGCGGCACGGCCTGCAGCACCGCGTGGCCGGTGCCGAGCTGGGGTTCCTGGCGCACGAATTTCACATCCAAAGTACCCCCAGCGCTTGCTGTGCCTGCGCTGGCAGCTTCCACTTCTGTAGCACCATGGCCGGTGATGACGATGGCGCTGCGCGCCTGCAGGTGCGCCGCCTGGTCGAGCACGTGGTGCAGCAGCGGGCGCCCGGCCAGGCGCTGCAGCACCTTGGGAAGCCGGCTTTTCATGCGCGTGCCCTTGCCGGCCGCCATGATGAGGATGTCGAGTTGCGTCATGGATCTTCTGGGGGAGATTCGATACCGGGCGGGAAGCCCCGCGCAGGCTGGGCCACGATTATCGGGTGCGCCCGCCCGTGCCGGGCAATCCGCTACAGCAGCGGCATCAGGCGGGGCGGCCTGTCGTAGTACTCGGCGATGCGCGCGAGCGCCCGGGTGTTGAGCAGGCGCAGCCGCCCGTTCCTGATTTCATGCAGGCCCAGGGTGGCCAGCCGCCGCAGGGTCTTGTTGGTGTGCACCAGCGACAGCCCGAGCGCATCCGCGATGTGCTGCTGGTTCAGCGGAAACGCCACGGTGCCGTCGGCCTCCACCAGCCCGATGCGGTCCAGCCGCCGGTACAGGTGCATCAGCAGCATGGCCACGCGTTCGGTGGCGTTGCGGCGGCCGGCGGTCAGCAGGTTGTCGTCCACATGGCCCTCCTCGTGCGCCGACAGCCAGGTGATGTCGTAGCCCAGGCGCGGGTGCTCGCGAAACAACGCCCACAGGCTGTCGTTCTGGAACACGCACAGCGCGCAGTCGGTGAGCGCCTCGATGCCATGGGTGGACACCTCGCCAAACTCCTGCTGCAGCCCCACCAGGTCACCCGGCAGCAGGAAGTTCAGGATCTGGCGGCGCCCGTCGCTCAGCGTCTTGTAGCGAAATGCCCAGCCCGCATACAGCGTGAACAGCCTGGCATTGACCTCGTTCTCGCGCACCAGCGCGCCACCGGCCTCCACGGCCAGGGTGGTGGTGCGAAAGCCTTCTATGAAGTCCAGCACCTCGGGCTTGACCGCCGTGAATGCCCCCGTTGCGCGCAGCCTGCATTCATGGCAGGTGGGCGGGCAGGCATGGGTGGGCAGGCTGGGGTTCATGGCGTGACGGAGGGTGGGGAGATTTTAGGGACTGCGGCCGGCATTCCAAGGGCTCCACGATGCCACGGCCCCGCCCGGTGGCGCGATAGTTACATGTATGTCTTTTGACATTGCACAACCACCGGGCGCTCCCTACATTGGGATCGTCTATGAAACCCAGCCCCGACCTCTACGAAGTGCTCTACGTGAGCACCCTCGCACCCGACCAACCCACCAGCGTGGTGGCCGAGGTCGCCGGGCGCGCGCGCCTGGTGAACGCGCAGCTTGACATCACGGGGCTGCTGATCTTCGACGGCCAGCGCTTCTGCCAGCAGCTGGAAGGCCCGCAGAAGGCCGTGCTCAAGCTCATCGAGCGCATCCGCAACGACCCCCGCCACATCAACGTCGAGGTGCTGCACAACGGCCCGCTGGCGGCGCGCCGCTTCCAGCAGTTCAGCCTGGCCTTCAGCACGGTGGAGGACGTGGATGCGCTCGCGCGCATGGAACGGCTCGACGGCGAAGCAGCGCTGGCCGCGTTCGAGTCCATGCGCAGCCAGCTCGTCCTCTGACACGCGCCCACGCGCCGGCCCCCATGGGCCCCTGCGGGGGCTGAAGCCGCGTCATGCGGCGTCCGGCCAGCGCCGCAGCAGCAGGCTGGCGTTCACCCCGCCGAAACCAAACCCGTTGAGCATGGCGTGCGTGAGCGCCATCGGCCGGGGCCGCAACGCCACCATGTCCAGCCCCTCGGCCAGCGCATCGGGCGTGTGCAGGTTCAGCGTGCCCGGCACCACCTGGTCGCGCAGCGCCAGCGCGGTGAAGATGGCCGCCACCGCTCCCGCCGCCCCCAGCAGATGGCCGGTGGCCGACTTGGTGGAGCTGATGGCCACCTGCGCCCCCGCGCCAAACACCCGGCGGATGGCGGCCAGCTCGCCCCGGTCGCCCACACCCGTGGACGTGGCGTGCGCGTTCAGGTGCTGCACGTCCTGGGCCGTGAGGCCTGCCTGCGCCAGGGCGGCCCACATGCTGCGCGCGGCGCCGTCACCGTCTTCGGGGCCGGAGGTGATGTGGTACGCGTCGGCCGACGTGCCGTAGCCCACCAGCTCGGCCAGCGGCCGCGCGCCGCGCGCGAGGGCATGGTCCAGCGCCTCGATCACCAGCATGCCCGCGCCCTCGCCCATCACGAAACCGTCGCGCTGCGCGTCAAACGGCCGCGAGGCCTGCTCGGGCGTGTCGTTGAACGCCGTGCCCAGGGCCTTGGCCGCCGCAAAGCCGCCCAGGCTCACGCGGTCAATGGCCGCCTCGCTGCCCCCGCACACGGCCACGTCGGCCTCGCCGCTACGGATCAGGCGCGCGGCATCGCCAATCGCCTGCACGCTGGCGGCGCAGGCGGTGACCGGCGCACCCAGCGGCCCCTTGAGCCCGTGGCGGATCGACACCTGCCCCGCCGCCAGATTGACCAGGAACGACGGCACCGTGAACGGCGACAAGCGCTGCGGGCCGCGCGTATCCGTGGTGCGCACGGCCTCGGCAATCGCGCCAAAACCACCAATGCCCGAGGCGATCACCGTGGCCGTGCGCTCGCGCGCCCGCTCATCGGCAGGCGGCCAGCCGGCCTGCGCCAGCGCCTGCTGCGCCGCGCCCAGCGCAAAGGGGATGAAGCGGTCCATCTTGCGCTGGTCCTTGGACGAGACGACGGCATCCACGTCCCAGCCACCTTCGGGGTCTTGAGCGACATCCGGCACCTGCCCCGCCACCTTGGCGGCAATGCCGTCCGTGACAGCGTCCGGCAGGCGCGACAGGCCCGAGCGCCCCGCCAGCAAGCGCCGCCACACCAGTTCCACACCGCAGCCCAGCGGCGACACCAGGCCCATGCCCGTGACCACGACGCGCCGCATCAGGCCACCGCCTTGTCGCAGCACACACCATTCCACACCTCGGCACCACGGCCGCCATGGATCATCTTCTTCATGGATTCACCTCGTCAGACAGATTGGGCGCAGCACCAGGAACCGGTTCCAGGGCACTGCGGCGACGCACGGAAACGATCCGCGCCTTTATGATTGCAGCCGTCATCATAAAGTCATCACCACTTTTTGCGTACGATCGCAATCAATAAGAGGCAGCATGAAGGTTTCCAAAGCACAAGCCGCAGAGAACCGGCAGGGCATCCTCGACGCGGCCTCCCGCCTGTACCGCGAGCGGGGGCTGACCGGCGTGGGCGTGGCCGACATCACGCGCGACGCGGGGCTCACCCATGGCGGGCTGTACCGGCATTTCGCCTCGAAGGACGCGCTGGTGCAAGAGGCCTGTGCGCGGGCGTTCGACTGGTCCATCGCCCCGCTGGACGGAGCCACCCCGAACACCACCATCGGCGAGCGCATAAAGAGCTACCTCTCGCCCCAGCACCGCGACTCGCCGGGCACCGGTTGCCCGGCCGCCGCGCTGGCGGTGGACGCCGCCCGGTCCGGCAGCGAGCTGTCAGAAGTGTTTGCCCAGGGCATCGAGCGCAACATCGGGCGTTTTGCGCAGCTGCTCTGCGGTGGTGACGCCACCGTGCAGCCCCAAGACCGCGCCCGCGCCATGCAGGTGCTGGCCACCATGGTCGGCGGGCTGGTGCTGGCCCGCGCCACCGCCGCGGCGCGGCCGGCGTTGTCGGATGAAATATTGACGACGTTGCAGGCCCAGTTGATCGGGCTGCTGGGCGACGGCGACGCACGCTGACAACCTGGCGCTCACCCATTGCTATCAAAAAAAGAGCTGCTGGCGCTTGATGGTCAAGCGCCAGCAGCTCTTTGAAGCTCTATTGCACACCCGAACACCGGCGGGGCAGGCCCCTCTCCGGATCAGGCCGGAGCCCTCAGGCGCAGCAGGCGGCGTCGCCCCAGGCGGGAGCCCCGTTGCCCACGGATGCGCGGCGCCACCACGATGCAGGGCGGGCACTGGCAGCCTCGCCGCGCACCCAGCGGTACTGCAGGCGGCGGCCGTTCAGGGGTTCCACCACCACCGACTGGCCCGCGGCGACCTGCAGCGACTGGCCGGCGCACAGGAACACATCGCTGCTGTCGCCCAGGCCCTTGCCCAGCGTCACCCAGGCCTGGCCTTCGGCGATGCGCAAGGTCATCGCGGCCCTGGGGACCAGGCTGACGGCGGCGCCAGCGGCCACGGTGCCGGCGCCAGCGGCCGAAGCGCCCACGGCGCGGGAAGATGCGAACAGATGAAGAGCGTGAGAGGTTGTCATGGCATTCTCCGGGTTAACCCTAGTAAGACCGTATGGTGCGCGGCTTGCAGAACAACGTCCAATGAAAAGCACGGCACCGATTGATGCTTTTCCTGCATGTAGTCCTCAAGCGGGCCTGCGCTGTCCCTGTGGCGCTATCCGATTGAGAGCAAAGCGAGCCAGGCCAGCAGCAAACCGCCCGCCCGCGCCCGTCACCTCCTCCAACGCAGCGCCCAGGGCACGTCCGCCCTGCCCCAGGGCATGCCCCAGGTCGCGCAGCGGCTGCACCACGCCACATTCCCAGTCGCGGGCGGCCAGGCTGTGGGGCAGGGTCGTCGCCGGGGCGGCCGCGCCATCCCAGTGGAAGGCCACGGGCTCGGTGCCACCGCCGGGGTTCCAGGCCTCCATCACCACATGCTGGCCGGGCGCGACAGCCAGCTGCTCGCCCGCCCGCAGCAGATGGTCGGCCGTGGCACCGGGCAGGTCCGCCAAAGACCCGCTCAGGGTGAGCCAGACCTGCCCCTGGGCAATCTGCAGCACGCCATGGGTGTGCGGGCGCAGCGACAGCGCCTGGCCCGTGGCCAGTTTCCAGCAACCGGCCGCAGATCGGCCAGCCAGGCTGGCGTGCACGGATTGTTGCGATTCCAGAACGTTGCGGGGGGACATGACAGGCTCCTTGGCTTCGATGAAAAGGTGTTTCGGAGACTGGATAGTGCGCTCGGCGGCACACACAGTCCAATGAAAACGCGGTACGCTATTCATTCCGCCAACGCATGAATCGCATCCAGGACACCTGCCATGGCCTCTGCCGAATACTCCCCTGCCGTCCTTCGCACCCGCCCCGTGGCCACCGGCCATTGGCGCGCCTTTCTCGCCGTGGCCAAGCACCTGAACTTCCGCGCCGCCGCCGACGAGCTGGCGCTCACCCAGTCCGCCGTGAGCCGCCAGATCCAGGCACTGGAAGAAGAAGTGGGCGTGGCGCTGTTCCTGCGCCACACGCGGGCGGTGGAGCTGACCAGCGCGGGCGCGCAGCTGCAGCGCGCCGTGGCCCCGGCGCTCGAGCGCATGGACGCCGCCGTGCGCCTGGTGCGCCAGACGGCCGGGCGCCGCAGCGTGGCCATCACCACCTGGGCCAGCTTCGCATCGATGTGGCTGATCCCGCGCATGGAGGAGTTCCAGCGCGACAACCCGGGCATCGACATCCGCATTGATGCGAGCGACGTGCCGGTGGACCTGGAAACCTCGGACGTGGACCTGGCCCTGCGCTACAGCATGCCGGGCGCGGGCACCCTGGGCGGACAGCGCCTGTTTGGCGAGCAGCTGGCCGTGGTGGCCAGCCCCTGGCTACTCAAGAGCGGCAAGCCCCTGCGCACGCCGGCCGATGTCACCCAGTTCACGCTGATCGAGGCGGGCGACGCGCACCGCAGCCAGCACCTGGAATGGCTCAGCTGGCGCCGCTGGTTCGACGCGCGGGATTTGGCCAAGCTGCAGCCCGAGCGCTGGCTGTATTTCAACTACGCCCACCAGATCGTGCAGGCCGCCCTCGCCGGCCAGGGCCTGGCGCTGGCGCGCATGCCGCTGATTGCCGATGCACTGGCCGCAGGCGACCTGGTGGAGGTGCTGCCCGGCCATCGCATCGACTCCCCGCTGGCCTACTGGCTCATGGTGGGGCCCCGCAGCGCGCAGCGGCCGGAGATCAAGGCGTTTTGCGCCTGGCTGCAGGTGCAGGCCCAGGCCACGCGCGAAGCGATCGGGGATGTGCCCGACCCGGACCTGAACGACAACCTGGACTGACCACAAAAAAAGCGCTGAACCCGGCTGGGTCAGCGCTTTTATTTTGATAGCTACTCGCGCTTATTCATCAAGCGCCAGCGGCCCATTCGACCTAAAAATCAGGCCAAGGTCACCCGTGCAAACTTGCGCTTGCCCACCTGCACCACGTAGGTGCCGGCGGCCAGCTTCAGGCCCTTGTCGCTGACCACGCTGCCATCCACCCGCACGCCGCCGCCGTCGATCAGGCGGTTGGCCTCGCTGCCGGACGGCGCCAGGTTGGCCTGCTTGAGCAAGGCACCGATGCCCAGCGGCGCACCCGACAGGGACACTTCGGGAATCTCATCGGGCACACCGCCCTTGCTGCGGTTGATGAAATCCTGCTCGGCCGCATCGGCCGCCGCAGCGCTGTGGAAGCGCGCGGTGATTTCCTTGGCCAGCATCACCTTCGCGTCCTTGGGGTTGCGCCCGCCCGCGATCTCGGCCTTGAGCGCGGCGATCTCGGCCAGGCTCTTGAACGACAGCAGCGTGTACCAGTCCCACATCAGCGTGTCGCTGATCGACAGCACCTTGGCGAACATGGTGTTGGGCTCTTCGGCAATGCCGATGTAGTTGTTCTTGGACTTGGACATCTTGTCCACGCCGTCCAGGCCCACCAGCAGCGGCATGGTGAGCACGCACTGCGGTTCCTGGCCGTATTCCTGCTGCAGGTGGCGGCCCATGAGCAGGTTGAACTTCTGGTCGGTGCCGCCCAGCTCCAGGTCGCTTTTCAGGGCCACCGAGTCGTAGCCCTGCATCAGCGGGTACAGAAACTCGTGCACCGCGATGGATTGGCCGGTGGTGAAGCGCTTGTGGAAATCGTCGCGCTCCATCATGCGCGCCACGGTGTACCGGGAGGCCAGCTGGATCATGCCGCTCGCGCCCAGGGGCTCGCTCCACTCGCTGTTGTAGCGGATCTCGGTGCGCGCGGGGTCCAGCACCATGCTGGCCTGCTTGTAATAGGTCTCGGCGTTCACCTTGATCTGCTCGGGCGTGAGCGGCGGGCGCGTGCTGTTGCGGCCGGAAGGGTCGCCGATCAGGCTCGTGAAGTCCCCGATCAGGAAGATCACCTGGTGGCCCAGATCTTGCAATTGCCGCATCTTGTTCAGCACCACCGTGTGGCCGATGTGGATGTCGGGTGCCGTGGGATCGAGTCCCAGTTTGATGCGCAGCGGCTGGCCCGTGGCCTCCGAGCGCGCCAGCTTCTTGACCCATTCGTCCTGCGGCAGCAGTTCCTGCACGCCGCGCAGCGAGATTTCAAGGGCCTGTCTTACACCATCAGAGACCGGGGTTGTTGTAACAGCAGATTGATTCATAAGGGTTTTTTGGGATGTCTAGACAGCATGCACCGCTATACTTCAGCCCACATTGCTTGAGGCGGATTCTAGTAGGCCCGCCGTTTCGACCTGTTTTCACGCTGTCGCATGGCCACATGCCTGGCAGCCTGTGTTCCTGGCCTCGCCCCGCCGTCGCAACGGGGGAGTTTCAGGAAGTCACGCTCACCCTGGGGATAGACCTTTGATTCACGGCCTCACTACGGTCCGCACCGCCAGCACCGCTTTGCTTGACCGGCTGTCCCGCACGATCCAACAACATCCCAAACGCATCACCGCCGCTGTCGCAGCCCTGCTGCTGACGGGCGGCGGCGGCGCGTTCGCCGTGGCGTCCTTCGCCCCCGACCCGGCCGAGCTGCCGGTGCGCATGGTGAGCTACCCCGTCGAATCGCTGGCCGAAAACCTCGTGCTGGGCGAGCTCGACGCCCCGGGCTTCTCGCTGTTCCGCTCCGAACAGGTGCGCAGCAGCGACACCCCCGAATCGCTGCTGCAGCGCCTGGGCGTGGCCGACCCGGCCGCCGCCGCGTTCATGCGCGGTGACACTCCTGTCCGACAAAATGTGCTCGGGCGCACCGGCCGTGCCGTGTCGGCCGAGACCACCGACGACCACCGCCTGACCCGCCTGACCGTGCGCTGGGTGCCCGACGACAGCGGCAGCTTCCGCCGGCTCATCGTCGAGCGCAACGGCGACAAATTCAGCTCCCGCATCGAAACCGCCAAGATGACGGTGGGCAGCCGCCTGGCGGGCGGCATCATCCACAGCTCGCTGTTCGCCGCCACCGATGCCTCCAACATCCCCGACGGCGTGGCCGTGCAGATGGCCGAACTCTTCTCGGGCAACATCGACTTTCGCCGTTCGCTGCGCAAGGGCGACCGCTTCTCGGTGGTGTATGAAACCCTGGAAGCCGACGGCGAGCCCCTGTCCAGCGGCCGGGTGCTGAGCGCCGAGTTCGTCAACAACGGCAAGACCCACCAGGCCCTGTGGTTCCAGGAGCCGGGCGCCGCCAAGGGCGCCTACTACACGCTCGACGGCGAGAGCATGCGCCGCGCCTACCTGACCTCGCCGGTCGAGTTCTCGCGCGTGACCAGCGGCTTCAAGATGCGCATGCACCCCATCCTGAAGACCTGGCGCGCTCACCTGGGCACCGATTTCGCGGCCCCCTCCGGCACCTCCGTGCGCACCGTGGGCGACGGCGTGGTCGAGTTTGCCGGCGTGCAGAACGGCTTTGGCAACGTGGTCTTCGTCAAGCACCGCAACCAGCACGTCACCGTGTACGCCCATCTGAGCCGCATCGACGTGCGCCAGGGCCAGTCCGTAGAACAGGGCCAGACGCTGGGCGCAGTGGGCGCCACCGGCTGGGCCACCGGCCCCCACCTGCATTTCGAATTCCGCGTGAACGGCGTGCACCAGGATCCGCAGACCATCGTCGCCCAGAGCGAAGCGGCGGCCCCCGTCTCGGCGGCCGGGCGACCCGCGTTCGAGCGCCTGGCGTCCAACATGCGCATCCAGCTGTCCGCTGCGGCGCTTGTCGAACAGGCCAGCGCAGACTGAGCCGCTGGCAGCATCCGCGCGCACATCCCCCGGGCCATGTCTGATCTGTACATCGGCCTGATGTCGGGCACCTCGCTCGATGGCATCGACGGGGTGCTAGCGGATTTTTCCGGCCCCCGCATGGTGGTCACGCACCACGCCAGCATGGCGTTCGCGCCGGAGCTGCGGGCGGAACTGCTCGCCCTGAACACCCCTGGCAGCAACGAGCTGCACCGCGCTGCGCTGGCGGGCAATGCGCTGTCGCGCGCGTATGCCGAGGTGGTGCACGCGCTGCTGGAGCGCAGCGGACAGCCGGCCAGCGCCATCCGCGCCCTCGGAGCCCACGGGCAGACGGTGCGCCACCGCCCCCAGGAATTCGACGGAACGGGCTACACCCTCCAGCTGGGCAGCCCCGCCGTGCTGGCGGAACGCACGGGCATCACCGTGGTGGCGGATTTCCGCAGCCGCGACGTGGCCGCCGGCGGCCAGGGTGCGCCCCTGGTGCCCGCGTTCCACCAGGGCGTGTTCGGCCGCGCGGACGAGACCGTGCTGGTGCTCAACCTCGGGGGCATCTCCAACCTCAGCGTGCTGGGTGCCGGGGGGGCCAGCGTGCTGGGGTTTGACTGCGGCCCCGGCAACGCGCTGATGGACCACTGGTGCCAGCAGCATACCGGCCAGCCTTTCGATGCGGACGGTGCATGGGCCGCGAGCGGCCAGGTGCTGCCGGCGCTGCTGGCCTCGCTGCTTGACGAACCCTTTCTGCACAAGCCCCCGCCCAAGAGCACGGGGCGCGACCTGTTCAACCCCATCTGGCTCGCGCGGCATCTGCAGCCATGGGCATCGGCGGACCCCGTGGACGTACAGGCCACCCTGACGGAATACACCGCCCGCGCTTGCGCCATCAGCGCCAATAGCTATCAAGAGAATAGCAACACCCTGGCGGTGTGCGGTGGCGGCGCCCTGAACACCCACCTGATGGCGCGGCTGCAGGCCGCATGCCCCGCCGTGCGGGTCGTCGCCACCGATGCGCTGGGCCTGCCGGCCCTGCAGGTCGAGGCCGCGGCTTTTGCCTGGCTGGCGTGGCAGGCGCTGCACGGACAGCCCGGCAACCTGGCCAGCGTCACCGGGGCCGTGGGCGCCCGCGTGCTGGGCGCGGTCTACCCGGCCTGATCCGGGCCGGGCCTGGCGCCCCCTTCCCCGAAACCCCCTTCAGCCGTGGTCCGTGGCGTCCGCCGTGGCGGCGACCCGGCTGCCGGCGCGGTCCTGGGGCGACAGCTGCCAGAAGATGCCCGCCGAGGCCACGGTGATGAGCCCCATGCATGCGAACGTGGCCTGGAACGCCCTCAGCGTCTCCTGGGCGCCGCCGGCAGGGAAGAAATCAGTGAACGCAGCCAGCACCGCCCCTGCGGCCGCCACGCCCATTCCCATGGCCACCATCTGCACCATCGACAGCAGGCTGTTGCCGCTGCTTGCCATGGCATGTTCCAGGTCCTTGAGCGTCACGGTGTTCATGGCGGTGAACTGCAGGGAATTCACTGCGCCAAAGACCGCCAGCTGCGCCACATGCACCCACAGGGGCTGCGTGGGAGCGGCCAGGCCAAAGCTGGCCATCGTGACGCCCACGAGCAGGGTGTTGCCCACCAGCACCTGCCGGTAGCCGAAACGGGTGATCAGCGGCGTGGTGAAGCGCTTCATCGACATGCCGGCGATGGCCACGGGCAGCATCATCATGCCGGCCTGCAGGGGCGAGTAGCCCATGGTGACCTGCAGCAGCAGCGGGACCAGGAATGGCATGCAGGAGCTGCCCAGGCGCGAGAACAGGTTGCCCAGCAGACCGATGCGCAGTGTGTCAATGGAAAAGAGCCGCGGCGAGAACAGCGGGTCGGCCCGCCGCGCCGCGTGCAGCCAGTAAGCCACCAGGCTGGCCAGCCCGAAGACCATCAGCACCAGCACGCCCGCCTGGCGCAACCCCATGCTGGCCAGGCCGTCCAGCGCCAGCGAGAGCGACACCATGCCGAAGGCGAGCATCAGGTAGCCCGCCAGGTCGAAGCGGGGCACGAAGGTCACGGGCTCGCCCGGCATGAAGCGCAGGGTGGCGATGCAGCCCACCAGCCCCACCGGCACATTGATGAGGAAGATCCAGTGCCACGACGCCGCCTCCACGAGCCAGCCGCCCAGCGTGGGGCCGATCAGTGGCCCGATCAGGCCCGGAATGGCAACGAAACTCATGGCCTGCAGGAACTGCTCGCGCGGAACGGTGCGCAGCACCACCAGCCGCCCCACCGGCAGCAGCAACGCCCCGCCCAGCCCCTGCACCACGCGCGCCGCCACCAGCTGGGTCAGGCTTTGCGCGAGCGCGCAGCACACCGAACCCAGCACGAACAGCACGATGGCGGACAGATAGACGCGCCGCGAACCAAAACGGTCGGCCAGCCACCCGGAAGCCGGTATCAGCATGGCCATGGCCAGCGAATAGGCCACCACCACCGACTGCATGCGCAGCGGGCTTTCTCCAAGGCTGCGGGCCATGGCGGGCAGCGCGGTGTTGACGATGGTGGCGTCCAGCGTCTGCATGAAGAAACCGATGGCCACCAGCCACAGGAGCACTTTCAGGGATCTGTCTTGCTGCATGGCACGCCAGGATGGCTTTTCCAGGAAAACGAAAAGGGGTATCCCCATGAAAAAAGCCGCCCGTCCGGGCGGCTTGTCGTTTCATTCCGTGCCGCTGGCGCGGCGCAGAGGCCCACCCTCAGGCGGAGAAGCTGGAGCCGCAGCCGCAGGTGGTGGTGGCGTTGGGGTTCTTGATGACGAACTGGGCGCCCTGCAGGTCTTCCTTGTAGTCGATCTCTGCGCCGACCAGGTACTGGTAGCTCATGGCATCGATCAGCAGCGACACGCCATTCTTGGTCATGGTGGTGTCGTCTTCGTTGGTGATTTCATCGAAGGTGAAGCCATACTGGAACCCCGAGCAACCGCCACCCTGCACGAAAACGCGCAGTTTCAGGTCAGGATTGCCCTCTTCGGCGATCAGGTCCGCCACCTTGGCCGCCGCGCTGTCCGTGAACAGAATGGGGGCGGGCATTTCGGTCTGGATGTTTTCGGCAACAGCGCTCATGGGGTACTCCGGGTTCAATGTTTGCGGTGAATAGTACTGCAGACCGCTCGGGAATTCAGTTCACTGGCTGTTTGACGCTAACTTCAGTGGGGGCTTTTCCTCCACCAGCACGGCCACAGGGCACATCTGCCCGGCGATCACGGCGCCCTGGTGCATCTCCAGCGCCTTGTAGTGCACATTGCCGGTGATCTTGGCCTTGGGCTGCAGTTCCAGCAATTCCGCGGCATGCACGGGACCCACCACCTGCCCGTTGACGATCACATGGTCGGCGTGCACCGCACCCTCCACCCGGGCCGTCTCGGAAATCACCAGGATGCTGGACTGCTCCGATCCCGCGCGGATGTCCCCCACCACCTCGCCATCGATGCGCATCCCTTCTGCGAAGTGCACATCCCCCTCGATCCGGGTGCCCTGGGCGACCAGGCTTTTGATCGGTGGCTGCTTTTTGCGGGAAAACATGGGTGAGAACTCCTGAAAGGACACGCTCCGGCCGAAAGGAGCGTGCGGATGGGAAACAACGGGATGCCAGGCCCACGGCGTACCGGCGCGGCCTCTGCGCGGGCCCGGCGCTTGCGGCGGGGGCCTCTCGACGACGACAGCCTGGCCGGGGCCATCGCGTGCGCCTTGCGGGTGCTCCTACTAGTCGATGGCCATGGCCTGCACGGCGCGCACTGTTGTGCCTTCCAGCACGCGGGCGGTCACGGTTTTTACCACGGCGCTGGGCGGCAGATCGAGGACCCCCTCGATGCGCCGGTACTGCTTGACCTGCAGGGGCTGCCCCTGGGCCGGCTGGGTCTGCGTCCACGGCTTGCCGTCCTGGGTGCCTGCCAGCACCAGTTCCAGCCGGCCATTGAACTCGGGCGCATTGCGCGCGGCCTGGATCACCAGGACCTGCCAGCGCAGCTGCATCCCTCCCAGCACTTCGGCCTGCAGGCTGCGAATCGCGAGCCCTTCGGTCTTTGCCGCGGGAATCAGCTTCTCGAAAAACCCCAGGTCCTCGCGCAGCGTCCGATTGTCCGCCTCGAGCTGTCGCACCTGAGCCATCAGGCTTTCCTTGGCGGCCCGCTCGGTCACGAGCAGGCTCTCGGCCGTATGGGCCACCGTCTGCTGCTCCTGGCCCACGCCGCGCAGGCGGGCCACCTCCGCGCGCAACTGGAGCAATTCGTCCCGGGAAACGGAGTCCAGGCCCGCGATCGACTTGCCGAACTCGAAGGCCCACAGCGCCACCGCCGCGCAGAACCCGAAAACCACCGCCAAGGCCAGCCAGCGCAGGGGCCAGGGCAAGGCGCTGCGGATGGCTACCCGGGGGGCGCTGATCGTCAGCCGGCGGCGCAGAAGGCGAAGGCGCATGGTGAAAACAGGGGAGTCATCGGGGAGACCCGGGAGAAAAGAGCGCACCTTAAACGAAAAAACCGCCCGGAGGCGGTTTTTGCTCTGTAAAGCAATCCAGGACGGAGCGCTTTGCAGGGGTTGGACATCCGCCCAGGGGCGGGTGTCCGGCAGTGCCCAGCCAGCTTAACGCTTGGAGAACTGCTTGGCGCGGCGTGCGGAGTGCAGGCCGACCTTCTTACGTTCGACTTCACGTGCATCGCGCGTCACGAAGCCGGCTTGGCTCAGGACGGGCTTGAGGGATGCGTCGTAATCGATCAGGGCGCGGGTGATGCCGTGGCGGGCAGCGCCGGCCTGGCCGGATTCACCACCGCCGTGGACGTTGATCTGGATGTCGAAGGTTTCGACATGGTTGGTCAACGCCAGGGGTTGCTTGGCAATCATGATCGAGGTTTCGCGGCCGAAGTAGGACTGGATGTCCTTGCCGTTCACCGTGATCTTGCCGGAGCCTTTTTTCAGAAACACGCGGGCGACGCTGGACTTGCGACGGCCGGTGCCATTGTTCCATTCACCAATCATCTCAAGGCTCCTTAGATTTCCAGCACTTTGGGCTGCTGGGCGGTGTGGGGATGCTCAGCACCACCGTACACCTTGAGTTTCTTGATCATCGCGTAGCCAAGGGGGCCCTTGGGCAGCATGCCCTTGACGGCCTTTTCCAGCGCGCGGCCGGGGTGCTTGGCTTGCATGTCGCGGAAGTTCGTGGCCGTGATGCCGCCGGGGTAACCCGAGTGGCGGTAGTACACCTTGTCCAGGGACTTGGTGCCGGTGACCTTGAGCTGGGCGGCGTTGATGATGACGATGAAGTCACCGGTATCGACGTGAGGCGTGTAAATGGCCTTGTGTTTGCCGCGCAAACGGAGAGCAACTTCGCTGGCTACTCGTCCGAGGACCTTGTCGGTCGCGTCAATCACAAACCACTCGTGCACAACCTCAGCGGGCTTGGCGCTGAAAGTAGTAGTCATGAGTTTTCTCTTATGAAGAGGGTTTGGCGGGTCCTTTTCCACGGTCGGTGCTTCTCTGAAGGAAGCCTCTTAGGTGGCGAAAATGTCTCCGCCGCGGGACCACAAAGCGCTGCGAAGCCCTCGATTATACGAATTTGCGTGCCAGGGGCGCAAGCCGCCCGTGCGCACAGTGCTCCAGGCCCCGGCGGCCACCCTCAGTTGGGGGTCTGGCGGCGGCGCTGCTCCTCGGCCTCGTAGCGGCGGCGGTTTTCCACGCACACGGCCTGCCCCGCCTGCGACGGCTTCTGGCATTCCTGGTGGATGCACATGGGCCGCGCCAGAAAATTGGCGTCGGCACAGGCCTCCTGCGGACTGGGCACGCGCGGCGGCAGCGGGCGAGGCTTGGGCTCGGCCACGACCGGGGGCGGCGGTGGCGGGGGTTCCTCGTGCACCACGGCCTGCACGGGTGCGGGCTCGGGCGCCGCGCGCTTCGCGGTCCGGGGCGGCGTGCGCGGCGCGGAGGCCGGAACAAAGGCAGGCGCAGGCAGGGATGCAGCCACCGCAGCGCCCGCCGCGCCGTCAAGGGAAGCCACCGCAGCCGGCGCGCTCGCAGCCATGTCGGCCAGCGCGGTCTCCACCAGGGCGGGCGGCGTGGCAGCCGGCCGCTCTGCCATCTCGGTGATGATGTCGTCGTGCGGCGCCTTGCTGCTCTGGGCCCAGCGCAGTCCTGCCGCCGAGGCCACCACGGCAAAAACGGCCACGCCCAGCCAGACCACCACGGGGGAGCGCCGCGCCGTTCTGGCCGTCTTGCTTGCGGCACGGGGAACCTCACGCTCCATCGGCCGCGGCCGGTGATCGTGCGCATGCCGCGCGGCGGCCCCGTGCCGGTGGCCGGCCGCAGGGTCGTCATAGCGGGAGTCGTCGGCCACGACGGTATCCCCGGCGTCGATGAAGACCGTGTCTCCAGCCTCGGCGGCCACCGTGTCCGGCCCCCCGAGCATCACGGTGTCGCCGCCGGCCGCGGCCTCCTCCCCGGAGGGGTCGTCCTCGCGCGCATCGCGGGCGGGCGCCTGCGCCACGGCGCGCGGCGCCTGGGGCGGTATCTCCACCACGCTGCTGGCCGCGGACGTCACATCCACCGTGGGCGTGAGCAGGCCCGGGCCGGGCTGGTCGGCGGGCTCGACCCAGATGTCGCCCAGATCGGCACGGAAATCGAAATGTTCGCTTCCTTCCGGCGCGGACGTCATCTCCATGAGCTGCAGGAACGCATCGATGCTCTGCGGCCGGTCCTCGGGCTTGAGCGCCAGGGATTGCGCGATCGCCGCCACGAAGGGCGCGGAATATTCCACGCCGAACTGGCGCTTGACGGTTCTTGCCACCCGGGAGAACGACACCATGCGATCACGGATGGAACGCAGGGTCGCGGGCAGCGGGGTGTCGTTGCACAGGCAGCCATGCACCACGGCGGCCAGGGAGTACAGGTCGCTCCAGGGGCCCTGGCGCAGTTCCTCGTCGCCGTCGGAATACTGCTCGATGGGTGCGTAGTTCACCTTGAGCACGGCCGTGTGCTTGCGGTCCTGGTCATTGATCGCATGCCGGGCGGCGCCCAGGTCCAGCAGCACCGGAGGGCCACTGTCCTGCAGGAAGATGTTGTCGGGCGAAATGTCCCGGTGCAGGGTTTTCCCGTCATGCAGCACCCGCAGGGCGCCGAGCACCGACCACAGCACCTTGCGCAGCCAGATCTCGGGGGGCGGGGTGCGCATCTGGGCGCGGGCCTGCTTGAACGTCATGCCGGTGTACAGCGGCATGACCATGTACGCGGTGTTGTTGGCCTCCCAGAAGCGGAACACCTTCACGAGCGAGGGATGGTCGAACTGGGCCAGCAGGCGCGCCTCTCCCACGAAAGACGCCAGCCCGGCATGGAAGGTCTGCTGGTCGGACGACGACCGCACCCACAGCGACTGGCCCTGCGCACGGCCCGCCAGCGCCGAAGGCATGTACTCCTTGATCGCCACCGCCCGGTGCAGAGAATGGTCGAAGGCCTTGTAGACCATGCCGAACCCGCCCACGCCAAGGAGCGCCAGGATCTCGAATTCCGCGAGGCGGGTGCCGGGGGGCAGCGCATCCACATGGCTGACACCACTGGCAGAGGCTTGGCTGGAACTTGCGATCATGGTGAAGAGAATGGGGCGTGAATGCGGGCTTCGGCGGGGATTGTGAGCGAACGGGTGCCAAGGCCGTTTTCATCGCAATCATGAAGCATGCCAGCATGCATGACAGAAACAAAAGGCTTCCGGTCTGCCAAAAAAGTTACACACCCTGGTCAGACAAGCGCCGATTGTGCCGCGCCATGGGGACAGGCAGCGCCCGGGCCCATGACAAATTCGCATCGGATCATGACCGCGCGCCCGGGGCCTGCCGCCGGGCCATGGCCCCATCGACTGCGCTGCGCCGGGGGCGCACTCGTTACCATAGGGCCATGTTCAGTTATCGCCACGCCTTCCACGCAGGCAACCATGCCGATGTGCTCAAGCACACGGTCTTGATCGCCGCCTTGCAACACCTTACCGAGAAAGACGCGGCACTGACCGTGCTGGACACCCACGCGGGCGCGGGACTGTACCGGCTCGATGGCGACTATGCCAGCACCAGCGGCGAGGCCGCGGACGGCATCGTCCGGCTTTTTGCACCCACCGCGCCCGCCCTCACGCCCGCCCTGCAGGCCTATGTGGACATGGTCCGCGCCTTCAACCAGGGCAGTGCGCTGCGCGTGTACCCGGGCTCCCCGTTCATCGCCCAGCGCCTGCTGCGCGGCCACGACAAGCTCAAGATCTTCGAGCTGCACCCCACGGACCTGCGGGCGCTGGCGGGCAACGTGGCCCAGCTGGAGGCAGGCCGCCAGGTGGCCGTCCTGCACGAAGACGGGTTTGAGGGGATCAAGAAATTCCTGCCCCCGCCGGCCCGCCGCGCGCTTGTGCTCTGCGACCCCAGCTATGAAATCAAGAGCGACTACGCCAAGGTGCTCGACATGGCCGCCGACTCGCTCAAGCGTTTTGCCACCGGTACCTATGCGTTCTGGTACCCCATCATCCCGCGCCCGGAAGCCCACGACCTGCCGCGCCGCCTCAAGACGCTGGCCACCAAGGCCGGCAAGGGCTGGCTGCATGCCACGCTCACGGTCAAGAACAGCAAGCTCACTGAAAACGCCGCGGGCGACGTCAAGCGCCCCGGCCTGCCGGCCAGCGGCATGTTCCTGATCAACCCGCCCTTCACCCTGAAGGCGGCGCTGAAGACCGCGCTGCCGCAGATGGTGGAATTGCTGGCGCAAGACAAGCACGCCACGCACACGCTCGAATCCGGCGGCTGACGGCGGCGGTCAGGGGGCGGGGCAGTCCCGCTCGCCCTCGTCCAGCGCAAAAAGCTCCACGGGCTTGAGCCCCAGGCCCACCATCCCCAGCACCTCGGCGGCCCCCCGGCTCAGGTCGATCACGCGGTTGCCCGTGTGCGGGCCCCGGTCGTTGATGCGGACCACGACCGAACGGCCCGTGGCCTGGCTGCGCACGCACACGCGCGAGCCGAACGGCAAGGTGGGATGCGCCGCGGTGAGCGCCTTCATGTCGAAGGGCTCTCCGCTGGCCGTGCGGCGCTTGTGGAACTTCGCGCCGTACCAGGAGGCCAGGCCCACCTCGTCGGCGGGCAGGCGCAGCTGCGGGGCCTGCGGGCTTTCGGTGCCATCCTCCCGCCCACCGGGGCGCGGCGGGTCGATCAGCATGGCCTCGCCCGGCACGCTCAGCAGGTGCGGGGCCAGTGCGTCGGCCTCGGCGGACAGCCCCTGCGCACGCCCCCAGGACGAGCAGCCCCACACCGAAACACCGCAGCAGACCACCCCGAGCACCTTCCACCACAGGGCGGCCCGGCGGCCCTCCACCGGGCCCGCCACCGCGGCATCGCCGCGCGGCTGGCGCATCAGATCCCCAGCCGGCGACAGATCTCCAGCGTCGCGGCACTCTGGTTCATCGTGTAGAAGTGCAGGGCCGGCACGCCGGCACTGCGCAACCGGTCGCACAGGTCGGTCACCACATCCAGGCCAAAGGCCTTGATGCTCGCCGTGTCGTCGCCGAAAGACTGCAGGCGCAGGCGTATCCAGCGGGGAATCTCGGCGCCGCAGGCGTCCGAGAAGCGCATCAGCTGGGTGGAGCTGCCGATGGGCATGATGCCGGGCACCACGGGCACATCGGCGCCCAGGCGCTGCGTGTCTTCCACGAAGCGGAAGTACGCATCGCTGTTGTAGAAATACTGGGTGATCGCCGAGTCCGCTCCGGCCTGCACCTTGGCGATGTACGCCTTCAGGTCCGCCTCGGGCGACTTGGCCTGGGGGTGGACCTCGGGGTAGGCCGCCACCTCGATGTGGAAGTCCCGGCCGGTCTCCGCACGGATGAAGGCCACCAGGTCGCTGGCGTAGTGGAACTCCCCGCCCGCGCCATAGCCGCTGGGCAGATCACCGCGCAGCGCGACCAGGCGCTTGACGCCCATGTCCTTGAGCATGGCGAGCTGCTCGCGCACGGACTGGCGCGTGGCGCCAATGCACGAGAAGTGCGAGGCTGCGCCGACCCCCTCGGCCAGGATTTCGCGCACCGTGCCAAACGTGCCCTCCTGCGTGGAACCGCCCGCGCCGTAGGTCACCGAACAGAAATCAGGGTGCAGCGCATACAGCTGCTGGCGCGCGGTGCGCAGCTTGTCGGCCCCCTCCGGCGTCTTGGGCGGGAAAAACTCGAAGCTCACCGGGAAACCGATGCCCTGGGCATTGGCAGCAATCATGTGGCCCTCCTCGCATAAACAAAAAATTCACGGTTGCCGTCGCCACCCTGGATCGGGCTGTCCAGCCAGGCGTGCACCGCCAGGCCCAGTTCGGCGCAGCAGTCACGGATGCGCTTTTCCACCACGGCGTACAGCGCCTCGTCGCGCACGATGCCGCCCTTGCCCACCTGGCCGGGCTGCAGTTCGAACTGCGGCTTGACCAGCATGAGCAGGTGGCCGTCGGGCCGCAGGAATGCGGCGATGGCAGGCAGCACCAGGGTCAGCGAAATGAAGGACAGGTCGCCCACCACCACGTCGAACAACGGGGTCGTGTCCACGCCCGCGCATTCGGCGCGGCGCCGGCGCTGGACGGGCAGCGTGCCCAGCGCGCGCGCCTCGGCACGCTGCGCGCGCTCGGACTTGAAGGCTTCGATGTCCTGGTCCTTGGCGTCGCCGCTGTCATCGTAGGCGTCGTCCACCAGCCCGCCGTTGCGCATCCAGCTGTAGGGCGCCTCGGGCTGGGTCTCGTTGTCCTCGTCCACATCGACGGCTTCGGAGAGCGCGTCCTCGCACGCCTGCTGCAGCGCCTCGGCGGTCAGCGAGCGCGCATTCACGCCCTCGACGCAAACCACCCGCAGATCGCTGTGCAGCCGCTCGTGCAGCTGGCCGTGGCCCACGTCCACGCCGACGACCTGCGCCGCGCCCTGCTGCAACAGGCAATCGGTGAACCCGCCGGTGCTCTGCCCCACGTCCAGGCAGCGCAGCCCGGCCACGGGCAGGCCCGTGGCCCGCAAGGCGCCTTCCAGCTTGAGCCCGCCGCGCGAGATGTACTTGGCCTCGGCATCGTCCAGCAGCTTCACCTCGGCCACGGACGGGATGTCATCGCCGTTCTTGGCCACCTTCTGCCAGGGCGCCAGCGGCGACAGGCGCCACTCGACGCCTGCAGCAATCAGCCGCTGTGCCTGCGAACGCGTGGCCGCATGGCCGGACTCCACCAAAAAAACATCTGCGCGCATGCGTCACTCTCTCGTCAATCGACGATGGATTTCATAGCCAAAATGGCTTCTATCGCTTTATCCACAAGCGCTGGCTGCTCCCAAAAAAGGAGCAGCAACAGCCACCCGCACGATCAGTAGCGGTACGTGTCGGGCTTGTACGGGCCTTGCTTGGGCACACCGATGTAGGCGGCCTGCTCGTCGGAAAGTTCCGTGAGCATCGCGCCCACCTTCTTGAGGTGCAGGCGCGCCACCTTCTCGTCGAGGTGCTTGGGCAGCACGTAGACCTTGCCGTTCTCGTAGTAGTCGCTGTGGGTGAACAGCTCGATCTGGGCGATGGTCTGGTTGGCGAAGCTCGACGACATCACGAAGCTCGGGTGGCCCGTGCCGCAGCCCAGGTTCACCAGGCGGCCCTTGGCCAGCAGGATGATGCGCTTGCCGTCCGGGAAGATCACGTGGTCCACCTGGGGCTTGATCTCTTCCCACTCGTACTGCTCGAGCGTCGCGACCTGGATCTCGTTGTCGAAGTGGCCGATGTTGCAGACGATGGCCTGGTCCTTCATGGCCTTCATGTGGTCGTGGGTGATCACGTCCTTGTTGCCGGTGGTGGTCACGAAGATGTCGGCCTTGTCGGCGGCGTATTCCATCGTCACGACCTTGTAGCCTTCCATCGCGGCCTGCAGGGCGTTGATGGGGTCGATCTCGGTCACCCAGACCTGGGCGCTCAGGGCGCGCAGGGCCTGGGCAGAGCCCTTGCCCACGTCGCCGTAGCCGGCCACGCAGGCCACCTTGCCGGCGATCATCACGTCGGTGGCGCGCTTGATGCCGTCCACCAGCGACTCGCGGCAGCCGTACAGGTTGTCGAACTTGCTCTTGGTCACCGAGTCGTTCACGTTGATCGCGCGGAACATCAGCGAGCCCTTGGCCGACATTTCCTTCAAGCGGTGCACGCCGGTCGTGGTCTCTTCGGTCACGCCGATGATCTGCGCGCTCTTGCGGCTGTACCAGGTCGGGTCCACGGCCAGCTTGGCCTTGATGGAGGCGAACAGGCAGGTTTCTTCTTCGCTGGTGGGGTTGGCGATCAGCGATGCGTCCTTTTCGGCGCGCTTGCCCAGGTGCATCAGCAGCGTGGCGTCGCCGCCGTCGTCCAGGATCAGGTTGGGGCCTTCGCCTTCGGTGCCGGCGGGGCCGAAGTCGAAAATGCGGTGGGTGTAGTCCCAGTATTCGGCCAAGGTCTCGCCCTTCACGGCGAACACGGGCGTGCCGCTGGCGGCAATCGCGGCGGCGGCGTGGTCCTGCGTGGAGAAGATGTTGCACGAAGCCCAGCGCACCTCGGCACCCAGGGCCTGCAGCGTCTCGATCAGCACGGCGGTCTGGATCGTCATGTGCAGGCTGCCGGTGATGCGGGCGCCCTTGAGCGCCTGCTTGGCGGCGAATTCCTCGCGGATGGCCATCAGGCCGGGCATCTCCGTTTCGGCGATGCGGATCTCTTTACGGCCCCAGGCGGCCAGGCCGATGTCGGCAATGATGCAGTCGGTGTTGACCGGGGCGTTGACGCGTGCGTTCATGATGGTGTGCTCCAAAGCATGTTTGAAAGACCACATTCAGCGCGGGGATGAGACGGAAGGCTCACCACACGAGAAGTGGATGAGCGTCGTTGCTAGATGACTCCGAGCCTCACGCCCCGCCAGTGCTGGGGACGCTGCAACGCTCCTCGGATCGGCGGATTATAAAAGCAAGTGCGGGAGGCGAGGGAGCGCCCCGCCTCGGTGCCTTGGGCCGCGCTACGGCGCCAGCACGACCACGTGGCCTTCCTGCGGATCGATGCGGCCCGCATGCAGGTCCTCGACCAGGGCCTGCGCCGCCGCGAAACCCTGGTGTTCGCGCACCCGCATCCAGGGCTGGTGCGCGCTGCCGACGCGGTCGATGAACGCGCGCTGGGCGGCATTGAACTTCTGGTTGACCACCTCGGGGCCCCAGTCCGCATTGCGCTTCCTGATCTGCACCGGCGCGAAATAGAACACGGGCGCGGGCCCCGGCAGGGCCGTGTCGCGCAGGAAGTGCGTGTTCTGCGCCGACCCCGCATAGCAGTCGTACACCAGGGCATCGCCCAGGTGGTGGTGCACGCGCGAGCGCAGATCCTCGTCGCCCGAGAAATCGACATACAGCGTGGGCACACCGGCATCCAGGGCCTCCAGCTCGCCATACGCCACCGTGCGCTGGTAGCAGCCCAGGCCCTGCACGAAGGCACTGTTGCGCGGCGCGGTGAGCCCCAGGCGCTCGATCTGCCCGGGCCCCTCCAGGCAGAACGCGGTGCCGTAGGCCGTCTTGCTCGATGCGCTGGAGAACAGCAGCCGCCGCGCGCCGAAAAATCCGTTGTCCTGCAGGAAGTCCGCCAGCATGAACGACGTGATGAACAGCGGCCGCACCAGCATCTGGTAGTTTTCATCGCCTGCCCGGTATGCCGGGTCGGCGCTGGTGCGCGTGTACTGGTTGTAGGCCGAGGTGAGCGACTGGCGGTGCTCCGCGCCGTCGTAGAAGCCCCGGACCGTCACGCGCACCGGCGCCATGCGCACATGGCTCGCAATGGGCCAGTAGCCGTAGAAGCGCTCGCCCACGGCCACGCCCTGCACGCCGGAGGCCACCACGTCGGCAAAGCCCCACACGGGCATGTGGCCCCAGCCCGCTTCGCCCGTGGGGAAAAAGTCCCAGTACTTCATCGCGTCGCCAAAGGCGGCGTAGGTGATGTTGTTCGTGGTCACCGCCACGCGATCCACGCGCAGCAGGGCCTCGCCGGGCTGCAGTGGAGCAAGGGGGAGCTCCTCGGTGCGGGTGTGATTCAATGCATTCCTGTCGGTCAACAGGCGGGTGAGCAGCGTCATGGAAAGTCTCCGTTTCAAGGGTGAGAAAACACTCAGGGCACTGTATGGCGCCCTGCCGCCGCGTGGGTTCGGAAACCGGTGAACCCGCCGCGCAAGACCCTTGCCGCCAGCTCCAGCGCGGCCCCCAGGCCGCTCAAGCGCCCCCTCCAGGCCCGGGCGCGCTTCACGGTGCAGGCCATCTACGACGCCTTTGTTCGGATTTGGCAACGCGACGGCTGGGACAAGCTCACCACGCGCAACGTGGCGCTGGAAACCGGCATTTCCGTCGGCACGCTGTACGACTATTTCCCCAACAAGACAGCGCTGCTGTCGGGCTATGTGCGCCACTGCGTCGAGGCCCTGCTCGCCGCCATCGACCGCGAGGCCGTGCAGCCCGAGGGCCTGCCATGGACGCAGCGCATCCACCATCTCGTGCGCCTGGTGTGCGGCGTGGATGCGCCCGGGCTGCCGCCCTTCCACCCCGACATGCTGGCGCTGGAGGCGCAGATGGCCGAGCCCCGGCACCACCGCCGCGTGCACGAGGAACTGGTGGCCGCCTGGGGCCGGGTGATTGCCGCCTGCACCGACCTGCCCCGCCCGCCCGGGCAAGCACTGCTGCAGGCGTTGCACCTCTCGGCCTGGGGTGGGCGGCGCTATGCGCTGCTGCTGCAGCTCGATCCCGCCGCCATGCGGCAGTGGGCCGACGGTGTGGAGCAACTGTGCTGCGCCGCCATCGTGCAGGCCGCCAGCGCGCCGGGCTGAAGCCCTGTCACCTGCGCGGCTGCCTTGCCCCGCGGGCCGCCCGACACTGGCGCCCTCACCAAAAAACACCAACGGAGCACTGCATGGACCCCAAGGACAAGGTCATCATCGTCACCGGCGGCGCCAGCGGCATCGGCCGCAGCATCGCGCGGCGTTTTGCGCAGGAAGGCGCCCGCGCCGTGGTCGTGGCCGACCTGCACCTCGCGCCCGCACAGGCCGTGGCCGACGAGATCGGTGGCCTGGCCGTGCGCTGCGATGTGTCCAAGGAGGCCGACATCCAGGCGCTGGTGGCCACCACGCGCGAGCGCTACGGCCGGGTCGATGCCTACATCTCCAACGCCGGCATCCTGGGCCGCCCGGGCGGCATCGAACTCGAGGACCCACTGTGGGACGCCATGTGGAACATCCACGGCATGGCCCACGTGTGGGCCGCACGCGCCGTGGTGCCCGAGATGGTGGAGAGCGGCGAGGGCTTCTTCCTCGTCACGGCCTCGGCGGCCGGGCTGCTGACCATCGTCGAGTCCGCCCCCTACGCCGTCACCAAGCATGCCGCCGTGGCCTTCGCCGAGTGGCTGCGCATCGCCTATGGCCGCAAGGGCGTGGGTGTGGCCTGCCTGTGCCCGCAGTCGGTGCAGACCGCCATGGTGACGGGCGATGGCGGTTCGGCCTCGCACGACGGCATCCTGCCGCCCGAACAGGTGGCGGGCGACGTGCTGGCCGCCATGCAGGACGGGCGCTTCCTGGTGCTGCCCCACCCCGAAGTGGCGCAATACTTCCGCAACAAGGGGCAGGACTACGAGCGCTGGCTGGGCGGCATGCAGAAGATGTATGCCCGGCACGCCCAGGCGCAGGCACAGGCCAGCTGAACGGAAACGGGCGTTGAAGAACGGCCGGAAGAGGGTTCGCAGCGGGCGCCGGTAAAATCGCCGCTTCCGGGCGCCGCTGCGCCTGCCGCGCCGACTGCCGCAGAACCCTGCCGCAGCGCGCCCTGACCCCCTTCTGGAACCACCCCCTGTGTCCTACGCCTCAGAAACCCGGCGCCGCCGCACCTTTGCCATCATTTCCCACCCCGACGCCGGTAAGACGACGCTGACGGAAAAGCTGCTGCTGTTCTCGGGCGCGATCCAGATCGCCGGTGCCGTCAAGGGCCGCAAGGCCAGCCGCCATGCCACCTCGGACTGGATGGAGATCGAAAAGCAGCGCGGCATCTCGGTGGCCTCGTCGGTGATGCAGATGCTGTACCGCGAACACGTGATCAACCTGCTCGACACGCCCGGCCACAAGGACTTCTCGGAAGACACCTACCGCGTGCTCACCGCCGTCGATTCGGCGCTGATGGTGATCGACGCGGCCAACGGCGTGGAAGCGCAGACACGCCGCCTGATCGAGGTTTGCCGCCAGCGCGACACGCCCATCATCACCTTCGTGAACAAGATGGACCGCGAGGTGCGCGACCCGCTGGACATCATGGACGAGGTCGAGCGCGAACTGGGCATGCCCTGCTGCCCCATGACCTGGCCCGTGGGCCAGGGCAAGGCCTTCGGCGGCATCATCAATCTGCGCACCCAGACGATGACGGTGTTCGAGTCCGGCAGCGAGCGCCGCCCGCAGGACTTCGAGGCCATCCCGCTGTCCGACGAGGCCACGCTGCGTGCGCGCTTCGGCGCCGAGTTCGATGCGGCGCTGGAGAGCATGGAACTGGCCGTGGGCGCATCGCCCGCCTGGGACCACGAGGCCTTCCTGGCCGGCAAGCTCACGCCCGTGTTCTTCGGCTCGGGGGTGAACAACTTCGGGGTGATGGAAGTGCTCGACGCCCTGGTGGACATGGCCCCGCCGCCCGGCCCGCGCGTGAGCACGCTCGAGGTCAACAAGCAGCCCGTGGTCAAGACCATCCAGCCCGAGGACGAGGGCTTCGCCGGCGTGGTCTTCAAGGTGCAGGCCAACATGGACGCCAACCACCGCGACCGCATCGCCTTCGTGCGCGTGGCCTCGGGCAAGTACATGCCGGGCATGAAGCTCAAGGTGCAGCGCACCGCCAAGGAACTGCGCCCCACCAGCGTGGTGACCTTCATGAGCCAGCGCCGCGAGGCGGTGGAAGAAGCCTACGCGGGCGACATCATCGGCTTCACCACCCACGGCGGCGTGCAGCTCGGGGACACCATCACCGACGGCGCCAACCTGCAGTTCACCGGCCTGCCGTTCTTCGCGCCCGAGATGTTCATGACCGTGGTGCTCAAGAACCCCCTGCGCACCAAGCAGCTGCAGCAGGGCCTGGCCCAGCTGGGCGAGGAAGGCGCGATCCAGGTCTTCAAGCCCGACGCCGGCGGCAACATGCTGCTGGGCGCCGTGGGCCAGCTGCAGTTCGAGGTGGTGCAGCACCGCCTGAAGGCCGAGTACGACGCCGACGTGCGCCTGGAAGGCTGCCAGTACACGGGCGCCCGCTGGATCACGGCCGACAACGCGGCCGACCTGCGCGCCTTCACGGACGCCTACCCGCTGCGCCTGGCGCACGACGCGGCCGATACGCTGGCCTACCTGTGCACCAGCCCCTATGACGTGCGCCTGGCGCAGGAGCGGTTTCCCAAGATCCACTTCCACCCGCTGCGCGAGCATGCGGGCCTGGCCCTGCAGAAGGCGGGCTGAGCGGCTTTGCGGGGCGGCCTCAGGGCCGGTACTCCCACCCATGGGGATTGGTGTCCGTCTGCAGGCACAGCGCCAGCCCCAGCGCCGTGACCGACCCGTTGAAGCACACGAAGGTGGCCTGGTGGGTGCCCCACTCGCGCTGGCAGTGGTGCAGGAAGCTGGCCTTCAGGCGGCCCTGGCGGTGCTCTTCGGCCAGGGCCAGCACGGACGGGTTCCTCGCTTCGGCCTTGAACTCCACGACGAGGTCGCGCCACTCCGGGACCAGGCCATCGAGCTTGCCGGCCGCGCGCTGGCAGACGGCCGCTGAATCGCCGTGCGCCCGCGCCATGGCGGGGGCCGCAGCGCAGCACCCCGCCCACATGAAGAAGAAGAAGATCAAGGCCCCACGCTGCACGACAACTATCTCCCGGACAATGGCGCTCTCTTGCGCAAGAGCCGCAGCATAACGACATACCGCATGCAAGCCCTGAACCTTTGGCCCCCGGAGGCCCGCCGCGACCTGGTGGGCGTTTTCACCGACATCGACGACACCCTGACCACCGAGGGCGCCATCACGCCCGACGCGCTGCAGGCGCTGGCCGACCTGAAGGCGGAGGGCCTCGTGGTCATCCCCATCACCGGCCGGCCGATCGGCTGGTGCGAGCCCTTCATGACCGCAGGCGCGGGCGCGGCCTGGCCCGTGGATGCGATGGTGGCGGAGAACGGTGCCGTGGCGTTTGCGCGGGGCCCGGGCTCCGGGCAGCCACTGGCCAAGCGCTACCAGCAGGACGCCGCCACGCGCAGCGCCAACCAGGCGCGCATGCGCGAGATCGCGGCCCTGGTGGCGGCCGAAGTGCCCGGCGTGGACTTGAGCAGCGACAGCGCGGGGCGCGAGACGGACATCGCGTTCGACTACGCCGAGTTCGCCCGGCATACGCCCGACACCGTGCAGCGGGTGCTGGCCGTGCTGCAGCGCGTGGGCATGCAGACCACGGTGAGCAGCATCCACATCCACGGCTGCTTCGGTGATTTCAACAAGTGGCAGGGCGCGAACTGGATCGTGCGCGCGCTGTGGGGCCGGGACCTGGCGCAGGAGCTGGACCGCTGGGTGTTCGTGGGCGATTCGGGCAACGACCAGGCGATGTTCGAACACTTCACCCACAGCGTGGGCGTGGCCAACATCGCGCGCTTTGTGCCGCAGCTGCGGCACCTGCCACGCTATGTGACAAAGGGCGAACGCGGCGCGGGGTTTGCCGAGGTGGCGCGGGCCATCCTGTCGGGCCACGGGCGCGGCCAGGCGCCGAGCGCCCAGCGAGCCACCCCTGGGCTTGAATGAAAACGCCGCCTGGCGCTTGATAGGCAAGCGCCAATAGCTATATATTTTATAGCAAATTAACCACCCGACCCCACGCGGGTGCGCGGGCAGGCGGCGCGCCAGGACATGTACCGAAGGCCGCGCCGCAAGGCGCCCGGGCGCCGTGCCGCGTCGGCATGCGCTGCTGCACGGCCCGGCGGCTCCGTGGCAACTTTGGCAGGCTTGGCAAGCGTCGCAGGCCTATTCGGCGGGCTGGGGCGGCTTGCCCGCCCCGCGCGGTTTGCGCGCGCGGGTTGCCGCTGCCCTGGCGGGCGCGGCCGCAGGGGCCGCCGCCTTGGACGATGGCGCGGCCGGGGCCCCGGCCTCGGCCTGCGCTGCGGCGCCCGCTGCGCCGGCCTTGCGCCCGCCGCTGCTCTTGCGCGGAGTGGATGCGGGGCGGCGGCTGCGGGGCGCGGGTGCCGGCGCAGGGGCATCGGGTAGCGCATCGCTCGCGGTCCCTTCCGCCGCCGGCGCCGCCACGGGCGCCTGCACGGGCACGTGCACGGGCTCCTCGTCCGCGAGGTCCTCGCCCTGCGCCGTCTCATGGCCGGATTGCGCCTGGGCCGTCACGGGCGCCGGCAGCTGCGGGCGAAAGTAGCTGCCCGCCGGGCGCTCCGGCAGCGCATCGTCGCGCGCGCCGGAAGCCGGCGGCTCGGCACGGGTTTCTGCCGGCATGTCCTGGCGCGCATCCGGCGGCACCGCCCCGGCGCGCGCAGCGGCATCGCCCCGGCGCCCGCGCGAACGACCGCCACGCCCACCGCCCTCGCTGCCGCCAGCGGATGCCTCCGGCACCGACGCGACCGCATGGAAATCATGGCGGAAGTACCCCGCCCCGCCCTGCCGCTCGGCGGGCGCGTCGGCTCGGCCCGCGGGCTCGGCCCCCGTGGCCGCGGGACCGTGGCCCCGGAACACATACGCGCCCGATTTCTCGTCGCGCCCGAACTCCAGCAGCCCCCGCGCCTGCGCTTCTTCGAGCAGGTTGCCAAAGGTGCGAAAGCCGTAGTAGCCCTCGCTGAAATCGGGCTTGCGGCGCTTGATGGCTTCCTTGAGCACCGAGGCCCAGATCTTGCCGCTGTCGCCACGCTCGGAGGTCAGGGCCTCGAAGGTCTCCACCGCCAGCTCGACGCCCTGGGCGCGGCGCACCTCCTGGCTTTCTTTGCGATGGCGCTCTTCCTCGGGGGACCGGCGCGGTGCGGGTGCCGCGCCGGGGGGCTGGCGCCGGGCCAGCGCGCGCTGCTTCTCGCGCACGAGGTCGTCGTAGAAGATGAATTCGTCGCAGTTGGCGATCAGCAGGTCGGACGTGGACTGCTTCACGCCCACGCCGATGACCTGCTTGTTGTTCTCGCGCAGCTTGGACACCAGCGGCGAAAAGTCCGAGTCGCCGCTGATGATGACGAAGGTGTTGACGTGCGACTTGGTGTAGCACAGGTCCAGCGCGTCCACCACCAGGCGGATGTCGGCCGAGTTCTTGCCCGACTGGCGCACATGGGGGATCTCGATCAGCTCGAAATTCGCCTCGTGCATGGTCGCCTTGAAGCCCTTGTAGCGCTCCCAGTCGCAATAGGCCTTCTTGACCACGATGGAGCCCTTGAGGAGCAGGCGCTCCAGCACGGGCTTGATGTCGAACTTTTCGTACTGCGCATCGCGCACGCCCAGGGCGACGTTTTCAAAGTCGCAAAACAGGGCCATGCTGATGCTGTCGGAGGGGGATGCCATAAATGCTCGCGGTGTTCCGTTCAATGTTGGGACGGATCATCACACGGAACGCCCCGGGCCCTTCATGAGAACCCGCCGCGCCATGGTGCATGAGCGTGGTCAACGGGCATTGTCCGCTGCGAACGGCTCGCCAGCGAACGTCGCAACTGGCGCGCCCCAGGCTCGTGCCCCCGCGCAAGGGCCGCCAAGCCGCTTGCGGCGCTTCACTTCCGTGCGCTGGAGGCGTCCCCCTCCCGCCAGCGCAGCGCAGCGAGAGAGGGGGAAGCGGCGCAGCCGCTCAGGGGGAGCTCACTTCAACTCGGCTTTGCCAGGCCCAGCTTTTCGACCAGCGCCTTCTCGCGCGTGAAGGTGTCCTGCGCGAATTTCTTGTACGCCGCCGTGCTCATGTACATGGGCACCATGTCGTAGCGGGCCAGGGCCGTGCGGTAGCTTTCCTGCTCCATGGCCTGCTTGAACGCGTCGTGCAGGCGCTTGACCACCGCATCGGGCGTGCCCTTGGGCGCGCCGATGCCAAAGGGCGAGTTCTGCACCAGGTTCAGCCCCAGCTCCTTGAGCGTGGGCGCATCGGGGAACTTGGCCAGGCGCTCGGCGCCCCAGGTGTTGAGCACGCGCAGCTTGCCGGCCTCGACCTGCGGCGCAAAGCCGGTGGAGTCGGCCGCCGCCATGATCTGCCCGCCCAGGATGGACTGCATGAGGTCGGCGCTGCCCTTGTAGGGCACGTGCAGCAGCTCGATGCCCAGCTGCTGCGCGATGAGCTCCATGGTCAGGTGCGGGCTGGTCATGGTGCCGGTGGATCCGTAGCTGAGCTTGCCGGGGTTGGCCTTGGCCCAGGCGACGAAGTGCGTCCAGGTCTTGAGCGGCGAGTCGGCGGGCACCACCAGGCCGAACGCATAGCCCGTGACGTTCAGCACGTAGCTGATGTCCTTGACCGGGTCCCAGTTGATCTTGGTGGTGTAGGGCAGGCGGAACACCCCGAGCGGGATCTGCGCCACCGTGTAGCCATCGGCAGCGGCCGATTGCAGCGCCTGCGCGGGCAGCGTGCCGCCGGCGCCCGGCTTGTTCTCCACGATCACGGGCTGGCCCAGGATCTTGCTGGCGTTGTCGGCCAGGGAGCGCATGGTGATGTCGGTGGGGCCGCCCGCCGGGAAGGCGATCACGAGCTTGATGGGCTTGTTGGGAAAGCTCTGGGCCTGAGCCAGGAATGCGGGGGCGGCGAGGCTGGCGGCTCCCCATTGGATGATCTGGCGGCGTTGCATGGAGGGCTCCTGAAAAGGCAAAACGAAGACCCCTTCATTGGACTGCAGCCACGGCGGCCAGGGCATGCGGAAACCCCCTAGCCGCTGTCGCCAACGCGGCACCGCTCGCCCGCGCCGCGCCGGTGGGGCGAGCATGGGCCGGAAGGGGCTGTCCGCCAACCCCGGGGTTCAAGCCTTGTAGGTGGACAGCAGGATGCTGGTCTCGGTGTTGGCGATGCCGGGCGTGAGGCGGATGCGGCCCAGCGCCGCGTCGAACGCCTCCAGGCTCTCGGCGCGCACCTCGGCCACGATGTCCCAGCGGCCGTTGGTGGTGTGCAGCGTGCCCACCATGGGCTCGCCGCGCAGCGCGCGGATCACCTCGGGCGCGGCGTTGCCCTCCACCGCGATGCTCATCCACGCGCGGATGCGCTGCGGTTCGGAATCCGGCCGCAGGCGCACGGTGTAGCCCACGATCACGCCGCCCTCCTCCATCTTGTGCAGCCGGTTCTGCACCGTGCCGCGCGATACGCGCAGCTTCTGCGCGAGGGTGGCCACGGGGGTGCGCGCGTCGGCGCGCAGGATGCTGAGGATTTCCCGGTCGGTGTCGTCCAGCCTGTTCATAATGGGCCTCATTGCTATCAGAGTGGCAGATTTTGCAGCATTTTGACCAGTTCTAAGGCTATTGGTTGGCGTGGGCTGCCAGCAAAATTCTCCCACCCCCTCCCTTGCACCCATCCACCGCCATGCCCACACCTGCTTCCGTCCAGGCCCCCCGCGCCGTCGTGATGGTGCGCCCGCACCACTTTCACCCCAACCCGGAAACCGCGCACGACAACGCCTTCCAAACCCGGCCGTGGAACGCCACCGCGGCAGAGACGGCGCTCCAAGCCCATGCCGAAGTCACGCAGGCCGCCGCGCGGCTCGAAGCCGCGGGCGTGCGCGTGCACCTGTTCGAAGACCGGGGCGAGCGCCACGCGCCGGACGCCGTGTTTCCCAACAACTGGTTCTCCACCCACGCGGGCGGGCACGTGGCCATGTACCCGATGTACGCCGCGAGCCGCCGGCGCGAGCGCCGCAGCGACGTGCTGGACCTGCTCAAGGCCGAGTACCGCGTGCAGGACGTGATCGACTACTCGGGCCTCGAGGCCGACGGCATGTTCCTCGAAGGCACGGGCGCCATGGTGCTCGACCACATCTCCCGGGTCGCCTACACCGCGCAGTCGAACCGCGCCGACCCCGTGGCCCTGGAGCGCTTTTGCACCCACTTCAACTACGAGCCCATGGTGTTCGCCACCGCCGACGCGCGGGGCCAGCCCTGCTACCACACCAACGTGATGCTCTGCGTGGGCACCGATTTCGCGCTGGGCGGGTTCCACATGATCACCGACCCGGCGCGGCGCGAGGCCGTGCGCGAGCGCCTGCGCGAAACCGGGCGCGAGGTGATCGAACTGAGCGCGGCGCAGATCGCCGACTTCGCAGGCAACGCGCTGGAACTCACGGGCGCCCAGGGCCGCGTGCTGGCCCTGTCGTCGCGCGCGGCGGCCAGCCTGGCGCCCGCGCAAAAGGCCGTGATCGAGCGCAGCGCCCGCCTGCTGCCGCTGGCCGTGCCCACCATCGAACTGGCCGGGGGCTCGGTGCGCTGCATGCTGGCGGGCATCCATCTGGCGCGGCGCCATGCCCCCGCACCCACGGGAATTCACATCGAAATGGCCACCAGCGCCGGATGAACAAGCGCGGCGCGCTACATATTCAATAGCAAACTCAATCCCGGGAAGGCGGCGGCAACGCCTGCGTGTGCAGCCGCGCATCGCACCCCACGCCCGAGGCGATCCAGCGCCGCGCCAGCGCCGACAGCGCGCGCACGGCCCAGGGGTGGGCCAGGCCGGTCACGCCGCCGGGGTCGGCCACCATGCCGCACCAGTAGCGCTGGTCGGCATCGCTCCAGCGCAGGGCCGTGCACGGCCCCGTGCGGCGCCGCGACACCAGCATGCCCAGCGGGCAGGGCTCCGCCAGGCAGCACAGCCCGCAGCCATTGCAGGGCGCGCCTTCCGGGGGCTTGGGCGGTGCCTGGGTGTTCAGCCACACCACGGCGTGCGGACCAGGGGATTGTGCGGGCATGGAGAAAGCGGATCGAATGGACCGCGCGCAGCGGCCTCGGGCCGCAGCGCTCAGGCTTGCATTGTGGCGCCATGCACGCATGGGCGCGTGGCGCGCCCGCAGGCCGGCCGCAGGGGCATGCACGCAAAAAAGCCCCGCGCGGCCGGGGCCACTGGGGCTGAACCGGTCGAGAGGACCGGGAGAGGGAGACAAGCAAGGGGGAGCGAGCTGCCCCGGAATCAGCAAGGCCGCATCAGCATCCCAGCGGGCGGTTCGGGCGCATGGGGACGATGCCCGAGACACGCAGCGTGGCGCTGGAGCCGTCGGTGGCGGTGAGCGTCTTGCCGGTGAAGCGCACCTGGTTGCTCTCGCGCACCACGGCCGTGTCGGTGGGCTCGCCGCTCGCGTATTCCTTGCCGTCGAAGGTCAGGAACACCTGGTGCAGGCCGGTGGCGTCGGGGCGGTAGCGGATGTCGCCAAAGGCCGTGGCCGACGACCCCACCTTGTTGGCACCGTCGAAGCGGAAGGCGCACAGCTCGGGCACGGAACCGACAGGGTTTTCCTTGTCCACGTCCGTGAGGTTCAGCGTGCCGTTGCCATACACGCCGTTGAGGCCGTCCAGGGTGGCGCTGCTCACGGTGAGCACGCCGGGCTCATTGCTGGGCGTCGGATCGTCGTCATTGCCGCCGCCGCAGGCGACCAGCAGAACGGAGGTGGCTGCAAGGGCAGCGCAGGTCTTGAGCAGTGATTTCATGGTGATGGGTCCGTAGGAGTTGGTGGAGATGTGCGGGGCCGCTGCGCCTGGCGCCAACCCCTGCACTGAATCCTAGAAACCTCACCCCGCGCCGCGCGTGCGCCATGTTCCGCGCCGTGCGTAGGACATGGGCCGACAGTGGCGTGCGCCACCGCCGGGCCCTCCGGTCACCGCGCCAGCACCGCCGCCAGCGCCTTGCCGGTGTGCGTGCCCAGCCGCACCACCTCTTCCGGCACGGTGGCCGCCACGATGCGGCCGCCCTCCCTGCCCCCTTCCGGGCCGAGGTCGATGATCCAGTCGGCCTCGGCGATCACGTCGAGGTCGTGCTCGATCACCACCACGCTGTGGCCGCCGTCGACCAGGCGGTGCAGCACGCGGATGAGCTTGTCCACGTCGGCCATGTGCAGGCCCACCGTGGGCTCGTCCAGCACGTAGAGCGTGTGCGGCACCTTCTGGCCCCGGCGGCCCACCTCGTCGCGCACCTTCGTCAGCTCGGTCACGAGCTTGATGCGCTGCGCCTCGCCGCCCGAGAGCGTGGGCGAGGGCTGGCCCAGCGTGAGGTAGCCCAGGCCCACGTCTTTCAGGAGCTGCAGCGGGTGCGCGATGGAGGGCATGCTGGCGAAGAACTCGACCGCCTCGTCCACCTCCATCTGCAGCACGTCGCCGATGCTCTTGCCGCGCCAGGTCACGGCCAGCGTCTCGGGGTTGAAGCGCGCGCCGTGGCAGGTCTCGCAGGGCACCTTCACGTCGGGCAGGAAGCTCATCTCGATGGTGCGCACGCCCGCGCCCTCGCAGCTCGCGCAGCGGCCCTCGCCGGTGTTGAAGGAAAAGCGCCCGGCCGCGTAGCCGCGCGCCTTGGCCTCCAGCGTTTCGGCGAACAGCTTGCGGATGGTGTCCCAGAAGCCGATGTAGGTGGCCGGGCAGCTGCGCGGCGTCTTGCCGATGGGGGTCTGGTCCACTTCGAGCACGCGGTCGATGCTCTCGAAGCCCGACAGGCCCGTGCAGCCCACCAGCGGCGGAGCCTTGCCCGCGTCCATCGCGTCGCGCCCGGCCTTGGTGGCGCGCTGCTGCACCCAGGCCTGTACGTTGGCCAGCAGCACGTCGCGCGCCAGCGTGGACTTGCCCGAGCCGCTCACGCCCGTGACGGCCACCAGGCGGTGCAGCGGCACGGTGGCCGTCACGTCCTGCAGGTTGTGCAGGTGCGCACCGTGCACGGTAAGCCAGCGGATCGCGGCGCGCGCCTTGGCATCGGCCAGCGCATCGGCCGTGAGCGCCGCCGCCGCCGCGGCCCGCTTCTTGACCGCGGCGCTCTGCCGGCCCTTGGGCGCGTCGGCGGGTTCGCCCAGCGCGAGGGCCTCGGCGCTCAGTTCGCTCGGCAGCATGCTGCGGCGCAGCTGCAGCGGGTGTTTCATGGCGTGCAGCAGGTAGCGGCCGGTCTGGGATTCGGGCGCGCCGGTGATGTCGTCCACGCTGCCCTGCGCCACCAGCCGCCCGCCGCGCTTGCCCGCGCTCGGGCCGATGTCGATGATGTGGTCCGCGCGGCGGATGGTGTCCTCGTCGTGCTCCACCACCACCAGCGTGTTGCCCTTGTCGCCCAGCTTGTGCAGGGCGTTGAGCAGGATCTGGTTGTCGCGCGCATGCAGGCCGATGGTGGGCTCGTCGAGCACGTAGCACACGCCCTGCAGGTTGCTGCCCAGCTGCGCGGCCAGGCGGATGCGCTGCGCCTCGCCGCCGCTGAGCGTGGGCGCGCCCCGGTCGAGCGTGAGGTAGGACAGGCCCACTTCCTCCAGGAATTCGAGCCGGCTCTGGATCTCGGGCACGAGGTCGCGGGCGATGTCGGCCTCGCGCCGGCTCATGCCGCCTTCGATCTGCAGGGTCTCGATCCAGCGGCGCACGTCCGTCACCGACAGCGCGGCGATGTCGGTGATGCCGATGCCCGCGAACCGCACCGCGCGCGCCGTGGCGTTCAGGCGCGTGCCCTGGCAGCTGGGGCAGGCGGTGTCGGCCAGGTCTTCCACCTCGGGCTCGGCGAAGGTCTGCTCGCGGCCCTTTTCCTTGTCGTCCTGCACCGAGTCGTCGAACACCTTGCGCTGGTCGCGGGTGAGCTTGACGCCCGTGCCCACGCAATCGGGGCACCAGCCGTGCTTGCTGTTGTAGCTGAACAGGCGCGGGTCCAGCTCGGCATAGCTGGTGGCGCACACGGGGCAGGCGCGCTTGGTGGAAAAGGCCTGCAGCTGGCCGATGCCCGCCGTGGGCTGGCCGCTTTCCATGGCGGCGCGCAGGTCGCCGATGCTGCTGAGCACGTGCACCACGCCCTTGCCGTGCGTGAGGGCCTCGGCCAGCGAGGCGCGCAGCAGCGCCTCGTTCCCTGCGGACACCTCGACGCTGGCCACGGGCAGTTCGATGGTGTGCTCCTTGAAGCGGTCGATGCGCGGGAAATGGGTGGTGGGCAGGAAATTGCCGTCCACCCGCAAATGCGTGTAGCCGCGCGGCCGCGCCCAGTCCGCCAGTTCGGTGTACACACCCTTGCGGTTCATCACCAGCGGCGCGAGCAACCCGATGTGCTGCCCCCGGAACTGCGTGAGCAGCTGGGCGGCGATGCTCTCGGGCGTCTGCGGCTGCACGGCCGCGCCGTCCTTCACGCAGTGCTGGGTGCCGAGCTTGACGTACAACAGGCGCAGGAAGTGCCACACCTCGGTGGTGGTGCCCACGGTGGACTTGCGCCCGCCGCGCGACAGGCGCTGCTCGATGGCCACGGTGGGCGGTATGCCGTACACCGCATCCACCTCGGGCCGGCCGGCCGGCTGCACGATGGACCGCGCATAGGCGTTGAGCGATTCGAGGTAGCGCCGCTGCCCCTCGTTGAACAGGATGTCGAACGCGAGCGTGGACTTGCCCGAGCCGCTCACGCCCGTGACCACATTGAATTGGCCGCGCGGGATGTTCACGCTCAGGTTCTTGAGGTTGTGCTCCTTGGCGTTGACGATTTCAATGGCGTTTTTGGCCGCTGGCGCTTTATCCATGAGCGCAGAGCGCTCCTGTTTTCGTAGCGCCGCGGCTTTTTCGTGCACCGAGTGGCCGCCGATGCCCAGCGTGAGTTCGTAGTCGCGCAGCGCCAGGCCCGTGTGCGAGGTGGCGTGCTGGCGCACGTCCTCGGGCGTGCCCTCGGCCACGACGAGGCCGCCCGCGTCGCCGCCCTCGGGGCCCAGGTCGATGAGCCAGTCGCTCGCGCGGATCACGTCCAGGTTGTGCTCGATGACGATGAGCGAGTGCCCCGCGTCGATGAGCTTGCGCAGCGCGCGCATGAGCTTGGCGATGTCGTCGAAATGCAGGCCCGTGGTGGGCTCGTCGAACAGGAACAAGGTACCCTTGCGCGCTATCGTCTGGCGCGACTTGCTTTGCACGCGGGCCGCTTCCGCCAGAAAGCCCGCCAGCTTCAGGCGCTGCGCCTCGCCGCCGCTGAGCGTGGGCACGGGCTGGCCCAGCGCCACGTATTCGAGCCCCACGTCCACGATGGGCTGCAGCGCGCGGATCACGTCGCGGTCGGCGGCGAACAGCGCGGCGGCCTCGGCCACCGTGAGGGCCAGCACGTCGGCCACGTTCAGGGCCCTGCCGCCCCGCTCGATGGTGATCTCCAGGATCTCGGGCCGGTAGCGCTTGCCGTCGCAATCGGGGCAGCGCAGGTACACGTCCGACAAAAACTGCATCTCCACATGCTCGAAGCCCGAGCCGCCGCAGGTCGGGCAGCGCCCGTCGCCGCTGTTGAAGCTGAACTTGCTGGCGGTGTAGCTGCGCTGCCTGGACAGCGGCGCCACGGCGTACAGCTCGCGGATGCTGTCCCAGGCGCCCACGTAGCTCACGGGGTTGGAGCGGGCCGTCTTGCCGATGGGCGACTGGTCCACGAACACCACGTCCGAGAGGTGGTCCGCGCCCAGCATGCGGTCGTGCGCGCCCGGCGAGTCGGTGGCCTTGCCAAAGTGGCGCAGCAGCGCCGGGGCCAGCACGTCCTGGATCAGGCTCGACTTGCCCGAACCGCTCACGCCGGTGACGGTGACCAGGCGCTGCAGCGGGAACTCGACCGACACGTTCTGCAGGTTGTGCTCGCGCGCGCCTTCGAGGATGAGGCGCGGCGTGGACTCGGTCACCATGCGCTTGAAGCCGAAGCCCACGTGCTTGCGCCCGCCCAGGTAGGCGCCGGTGAGCGTGTCGGCATGGCGCAGGTCGGCCGTTGTGCCGTCGAACACGATCTGCCCGCCCAGGCGGCCGGGGCCGGGGCCCATGTCGATCATGCGGTCGGCCGCGAGCATCACGGCCGGGTCGTGCTCGACCACCACCAGGGTGTTGCCCGCGTCGCGCAGGCGCAGCATGGCCTCGGTGATGCGGTGCATGTCGCGCGGGTGCAGGCCGATGCTGGGCTCGTCCAGCACGAACAGCGTGTTGACCAGCGAGGTGCCCAGCGCCGTGGTCAGGTTGATGCGCTGCACCTCGCCGCCGCTGAGCGTGCGGCTTTGGCGGTCCAGCGTCAGGTAGCCGATGCCCACGTCGCACAGGTACTTCAGGCGCGTGGTGATTTCTTCATGCAGGAGTTTCAGCGCCTGCGCATCGCCACCGGCCGCGGCGTCGCCCACGGGCAGCTCCATGCGGTCGAAGAAGCGGCGCAGCCGGTCGATGGGCAGCAGCATCAGGTCGTGCAGGCACAGGCCGGGCAGGGCTTCGAGCTGCTCGCGCGACCACAACACGCCCTCGGGCATGAAGCGGCGGGCAGGATCGACCGCGGCGTCCGCGTCGTCCTTGCTGCCCACGCGCCAGAGCAGGCTCTCGGTCTTGAGGCGCGCGCCCGCGCAGGTGGGGCACGGCGTGTAGCTGCGGTACTTGGACAGCAGCACGCGGATGTGCATCTTGTAGGCCTTGCTCTCCAGGTACTCGAAGAAGCGCTTGATGCCGTACCACTGCTTGCTCCACTGCCCGTCCTTGTAGCCCGGCGTGCCGCCGATGACCCATTTCTTCTGGTCGTCGGTGAGCTTGTACCAGGGGGTGTCGCGCGGGATGCCGGCCGCCTCGGCATGGCGCATGAGGTCGTCCTGCGCTTCCTTCCAGGCGGGGGTCTGGATGGTCTTGATCGCCCCCGCGCGCAGCGTGAGCCTGTCGTTGGGGATCACGAGGCCGTAGTCCACGCCGATCACGCGGCCGAAGCCCCGGCAGCTCTCGCAGGCGCCCACGGCGGAGTTGAACGAGAACATCGAGGGAATGGGGTCGCTGTAGCGCAGGTCGCTGTCGGGGCAGTGCAGGCCGGTCGAGAAGCGCCACAGCTCGGGCTCGCCCTCGTCCACGAGGCGGTACACGTTCAGGCGCCCCGTGCCGCGCTTGAGCGCGACCTCGATGGCCTCGACCACGCGCGCCTTCTCGGCATGGCCCAGGCGGAACCGGTCGGCCACCACATCGAGCACCTTGCGCGGGCCCGTGGGCGTGGCCACCTCGCGCTCGGCCTGCACCTTGGTGAAGCCGCTGGCGGACAGCCACTGCTCGACCTGCTCGGCCGACGTGCCGCCCGGCAGCTCCACGGGGAATGTCAGCACGATGCGGGGGTCGCCGGCCTCGGCGCCGCGGCGCTGCAGCTCGGCGTAGATGGTCTCGGGCGAGTCGTGGCGCACCGGCTGGGCGGTCTGCTTGTCGAACAGCTGTCCGGCGCGCGCGAACAGGAGCTTCAGGTGGTCGTTGAGCTCCGTCATCGTGCCCACGGTGGAGCGGCTGGAGCGCACGGGGTTGGTCTGGTCGATGGCGATGGCGGGCGGCACGCCCTCGACCTTGTCCACCGCCGGCTTGTCCATGCGGTCAAGGAACTGGCGCGCGTAGGCGCTGAAGGTCTCCACGTAGCGGCGCTGGCCCTCGGCGTACAGCGTGTCGAACACCAGGCTGGACTTGCCCGAGCCGCTGGGGCCGGTGACCACGGTGAGCTCCCCCGTGCGGATGTCCAGATCCAGGTTCTTGAGGTTGTGCTGGCGTGCGCCGCGGATACGGATCAGTCCCTGGGTCATGGAGGCAGTCTTTTTCGAGGGTGAGGCGGGACATTCTAGGCACCGCCACGGACCCCGTCCGGCCATGCCGCAATAGCCCCTGATCGCACATCTGCTGACAAGTCCTGTCACACCTTCGGGTTATGCCGATTCGCAAACCGAGGACATTTGTCTAGAGTGGCCGGACAATTCAAAGGAGACGAACATGCACACATGGACACAATGGGGAGCCGCGACCGCCCTGGCCGCCGCGCTGTGCGGCACCGGCCATGCCCAGATCCTGATCGGCCAGACCGCGGGCTTCTCCGGGCAGGTGGCGGCGGGCGTGAAGGAGACCACCGATGGCGCCCTGCTGCACATCGAGGCCGTCAATGCCAAGGGCGGTGTCCACGGCCAGAAGATCGAGCTCACCTCGCTGGACGACAAGTTCGACCCCAAGCTGGCCGCCGCGAACGCGCGCAAGCTGATCGAGGAGAACAACGTGTCCGCGCTGTTCCTCACGCGCGGCACGCCCCACACCGAAGCCATCATCCCCCTGCTGGAGAAGCATGGCGTGGCGCTGGTGGGTCCGTCCACGGGCGCGATGGTGCTGCACCAGCCGGTGCGCAAGTACATCTTCAACGTGCGCGCCACCTACCAGCGCGAGGCGGAAAAGGCCATGACCCACCTGGCCTCCATGGGCATTTCGCGCATCGCCGTGGTGTACGCGGACGACAGCTTTGGCGCCGACGGCGTGGCCGGCGCCCAGAAGGGCCTGGCGGCCGCCAAGCTCACGCCCGTGGTGCTGGAAAAGTTCGACCGCGCCAAGCCCGATTTCGCGCCCATCGCGGCCAAGGTGGCCAAGGCCGATACCCAGGCCGTGCTGATGATCGCCTCGGGTTCAGCCGTGGTGGACGCGGGCAACGCGCTGCGCGGCGCGGGCTCGGCCGCGCAGATCGTGACGCTGTCCAACAACGCCTCGGGCGGCTTCATCAAGAGCCTGGGGAACAACGCGCGCGGCGTGATCGTGACGCAGGTGTATCCCAATGAGCGCGCGGTGACCTATGCCATGGTGAAGGAGGCCCAGGAACTCGCGCGGGCCAAGGGCCTCACCGAGATCACGCCCGCCATGCTGGAGGGTTTTGCCGCGGCCAAGGTGCTGGTGGAAGGGCTCAGGCGCGCCGGCCCCAAGCCCAGCCGCGAAAAGATCCATGCGGCGCTCGAGAGCATCCGGAAACTGGACCTGGGCGGCCTGGAGGTCTCCTATGGCCCGGACGACCACACGGGCCTGGACTTCGCGGACTTGTCCATCATCGGCACCGACGGCAAGTTCCGCCGCTGAGGTGTTGCGAAATACCCGCAAACCCGGGAAGAAATTGTTGACAAATCAGTGAAAACACCCCCTGGCCGCTACGCACTTCTACGGATGCCCTGCGGTGCCCAGTCCCTAAACTCGGGCACCTCAATGAAGAGAGGAGCACCATGACAGTCCCTGGCACCCTTGCGAAATGCACCGCCGCGCTGCTCACCCTGGCGTTCGGCGCGGCCCAGGTCCACGCGCAGATCCTCATCGGCCAGACGGTGGGCATCACCGGCTCCGCCGCCGCCACGGTGGCCGAATCCATGCGGGGTGCCGCCCTCTACCTCGACCACGTCAACAGCAAGGGCGGCGTGGGCGGCCAGAAGGTGGAGGTCGTGTCGATGGACGACAAGTTCGACCCCAAGCTGACGCTGGAGAACACCCGCGCCCTCATCGAGGAAAAAGGCGTGATCGGGCTGTTCATGACGCGCGGCACGCCCCACACCCAGGGGATCATTCCGCTGCTGGAACAGCATGCCGTGCCGCTGGTGGGGCCCTCCACGGGCGCCATCGCGCTGCACCAGCCGGTGAACAAGTACATCTTCAACGTGCGCGCCCCCTACCAGCGCGAAGTGGAAAAGGCCATCACCCACCTCAACACCCTGGGCATCAAGCGCATCGGCGTGGTGCATGTGGACGACACCTTTGGCGCCGACGGCCTGGCGGGCGCGCAGTCCGGGTTCAAGGCCAACCAGCTGGAAGCCCTCTTCGTCGAGAAGTTCGACCGCGCCAAGCCCGACTACAGCGCCATCGCCCCGCGCGTGGCACAGAAGGAGCCCCAGGCCATCATCTTCATCGGCACGGGCGCGGCCGTGGTGGACGGCATCAAGGCGCTGCGCGCCGCCGGCGCGACCGGGCAGATCGTGACGCTGTCCAACAATGCCTCGGGCGGCTTCGTCAAGGCGCTGGGCGAGCAGGCCCGGGGCGTGGTGGTCACGCAGGTGTTCCCGTCGGAGCGGTCCTTGAACTACGCGGTGATCAAGGAGGCCATGGACCTGGTGCGCGCCAGGAACCTGGGCGAGCTGACCCCCGCCATGGTGGAAGGCTTCGTGAGCGCCAAGGTGCTCGTGGAAGGCCTGAAGCGCGCGGGCGCCAAGCCGGACCGTGCCAGGCTGCAGGCCGGGCTGGAGAGCATCCGGAAATGGGACCTGGGCGGGCTGGAACTGAGCTACAGCGCCACGGACCACAGCGGGCTGGATTTCTCCGACCTGTCCATCATCGGAAGCGACGGCCGCTTCAAGCGCTGAGCAAGGCCCCCGCAAAAGAAAAAGCCCGAAGCCAGTGGCTTCGGGCTTTTTCATGGAGGCCCGCAGGCGCCCCGGGGCACGCACCCCGCGCTCCGGGGCCGCCATGGACTCAGCGCATCACTGCGCGCTGGCGGCCGAAGCCGGCGCCGACGCGGGCGCAGCCGCCGCCGGCGCGCTGGCCGCAGGCTCGGGCGCATGCACGGCATCGGCGCCGTGCTTCTCGCCGCCCATGTCGGCCTTGTCGCCCGCCTTGATGATCACGTACATCGACAACGCGGCGAACAGGACGAAACCAACAACAATCTTCCACATATCAATATCTCCTTGGATGGGTTTGTTCAATCAAGGGGCCTGGAGCGCGGCGTTGTAGGTTGTACTGGTGCAGCACAAGCCCCTTGATGGAACACAGGGCCCGACCCTTGCGGGGCGGGCCCTGCACACCGATCAGAAATGGTCAGTCGTTGGCGTAGATGTCAACGTCCTTGGTTTCCTTGACGAACAGGCCGCCGATCACCACGGTGGCGCCCGCGATGATGATGGGGTACCACAGGCCGTTGTACATGTTGCCGGTCTGGGCCACGATGGCGAATGCCGTGGTGGGCAGCAGGCCGCCGAACCAGCCGTTGCCGATGTGGTACGGCAGGGACATGGACGTGTAGCGGATGCGGGTGGGGAACATTTCCACCAGCATGGCGGCGATGGGGCCGTACACCATGGTCACCAGCAGCACCAGGTAGGTCAGGATGACCGTGACCATGACCTTGTCGATGCGGGCGGGATCGGCCTTGGTGGGGTAGCCGGCGGCCTTCAGCGCATCGGCCACGGCCTTCTTGAACTCGCCGTCCTTCTTCTTGGCTTCGTCAGCGGGCAGGCCCTTGCTGGAGTACGAGGTGATGACCGTCTCGCCGATCTTGATCGAGGCGGGCGTGCCGGCGGCGGACGTGGCGTTCTCATAGCTCACCGAAGCGCCAGCCAGAACCTGCTTGGCGATGTCGCACGAGCTGGTGAACTTGGAGGTGCCGGTGGGGTTGAACTGGAACGAGCATTCCTTGGGGTCTGCCGTCACGATCACCTGGTTCTTGGCCTGTGCTTCGGCCAGGGCGGGGTTGGCCGCCTTGGTCAGCGCGCCGAACACGGGGAAGTACGTCAGCGCGGCCAGCAGGCAGCCCGCCAGGATGATGGGCTTGCGGCCGATCTTGTCCGACAGCGCGCCGAACACGATGAAGAACGGCGTGCCGATCAAGAGCGACACGGCCACGAAGATGTTGGCGGTGGCGCCATCGACCTTCAGCGCCTGCGTCAGGAAGAACAGCGCATAGAACTGGCCCGAGTACCACACCACGGCCTGGCCGGCGGTCAGGCCCACCAGCGCCAGGATCACGATCTTCAGGTTCTTCCACTGGCCGAAAGACTCGGTCAGCGGCGCCTTGGAGGTCTTGCCTTCGGCCTTCATCTTCTGGAAGGCGGGGGATTCGTTCATCGACAGGCGGATCCAGACCGAGATGGCCAGGAGCAGGATCGACACGATGAACGGGATGCGCCAGCCCCAGTCGGCGAAGGCTTCCTCGCCCATGGCCGTGCGGGTGCCCAGGATCACCATCAGCGACAGGAACAGGCCCAGCGTGGCCGTGGTCTGGATCCAGGCCGTGTAGGCGCCGCGCTTGCCGTGCGGGGCATGCTCGGCCACGTAGGTGGCCGCGCCGCCGTACTCACCGCCCAGCGCCAGGCCTTGCAGCAGGCGCAGTGCGATCAGGATGACGGGAGCCGCCACGCCGATCGATGCATACGTGGGCAGGATACCCACGATGAAGGTCGACAGGCCCATGATCAGGATGGTGACCAGGAACGTGTACTTGCGCCCGATCATGTCGCCCAGGCGGCCGAAGAAGATGGCGCCGAAGGGGCGGACGATGAAGCCCGCGGCAAACGCCAGCAGCGCGAAGATGAACGCCGAGCCGGCATCCAGGCCGCTGAAGAACTGCTTGGCGATGATGGCCGCGAGCGAGCCGTACAGATAAAAGTCGTACCACTCGAAAACGGTGCCGAGGGACGACGCGAAGATGACCTTCCTCTCTTCGGGCGACATCGGCCGCGGTGCGGGATGAACGGTTGCCATGGTGTGTGTCTCCTGTTGGTTGTTCAGACCGCGCTGCGGCGGGCTGCACGCATTCTTGGAGATGGCACTGACCACGCTCTGACGCGAAACCAACACGAGCTTTCACCAAACTGACCGCTCTCTGACAACTTAGGGTGAAACCCGCAGCGCCCCTTTCAGCATCCGGAAATCGCTCACACCTTGCCGGGTAAACCCGATGGGAGCTGGCTGACAGCCTCCCAGCCCGGACCGTCGAACCACGCGTCGCCGTCGAGGTACGCGCGCAGCATCGGCAGGCCGTCGAGGCCCCAGAACAGCTTGCCGTCCACCTCGAACGCCGGCACGCCAAAAACGCCCGCCGCCTGCGCGGCTTCGGTGTTGGCGCGCAGCAGGGCCTTGGGGCCATCGCTGGCCGCATCCTCGCCGGGACGCAGCTGGTCCGCGAGTTGCGTGGCCAGATCGGCCAGGCGCGCCGGGTCGAGCGCATCGTGCCCGCCCTGCCACACATGGCGCAGCACCGTGCCGGCCACGAAGCGGTTGATGTGGCCGTCGTCGCTGCAGGCCAGCGCCGTGCGCAGCAGGGGCAGGGGGTTGAACGGATGGCGCGCGGGCATCTGCAGCGGCGTGCCCTGCGCGTGGCCCAGCCAGGTCACATGGCGGTAGGTCCAGTCGCGCTTGGGGGCGATGCCCGCCGGCCCGGGGTTGGCATGCTGCCGCAGCAGCGCACCCAGCAGCACGGGCTGGTAGGCCACGCTGTAGCTCAGCCCCTGCAGCGCCTCGGGCAGGCGCTCGAACGCCAGCCAGGCGTAGGGGGACACGAAGTCCAGGTAAAAGGTGATGCGCTTCACGGCGATGTCTCCTGTGCCTTCTGCGGGGCGGCCGGGATGCCAGCGCGGCCCAGCAGCTGCGCCCAGATGCCCCGGCGCAAACTGGCGTCGGCACGCGACCAGATGCGGATCTCGTCGAGCGTGCGAAAGCAGCCTTCGCAATGGCTGCGGTCGGGCGACATGCGGCACACCGAGATGCACGGCGAGGGCACGGGCTCCATGCTCTGGGCATCAAAATGGCCGCCAGCGCCCAACTGGCGGGCGCGATCAGCTAGCAAATCAATAGCATTCATGCGGCGGGCTGCACGCTGGTGTCCACGGGCGCCTGCACCACGTCGACCACGGGCGCCCCGGTCAGGCGCTGCAGGTCGCCCGGATGCAGCGCAAACACGCTGTGCGGGTGCCCGGCCGCGGCCCACACCACGTCAAAGCGCAGCAGGTCCTGGTCGATCAGCGTGACGGGCGGCGTGGCATGCGCCACGGGCGACACGCCGCCGATGGAAAAACCGGTGCGCGACTTCACGAACTCGGCGTCGGCCCGGCCGATCTTGCCGCCCACATGGGCCTCGACCTTTTTCTCGTCCACGCGCCGGTCGCCCGACGTGACCACGAGCACGGCCACGTCGTCGCTCTTGCGCCGGAAGATGATGCTCTTGGCCACCTGCCCCACGAGGATGCCCAGCGCATCGGCCGCCTGCTGCGCGGTGCGCGCGGCGTCGTCGAGCATCTGCGGCATGTGGGGATGGCCCTGCGATTGCAGCGCCGCGGCCACGCGCTGCACGCCGTCCGGCAAATTCTTCAGTTCAGCTCCGCACACGGTAGTTTTCTCCTGCGCCGATGGCGCTATCCCGCGCGTTTGGTCAGCAATGCATTCGCTGCGCGGGAATTGGGTTTACGGTTCAGGAAGCCACTGATGTAGGCCCCCGCATCGATGAGCTTATCAAGATCGATGCCGGTCTCGATGCCCATGCCGTGCAGCATGTAGACCACGTCTTCCGTCGCCACGTTGCCCGTGGCGCCCTTGGCGTACGGGCAGCCGCCCAGGCCCGCCACGGAGGACTGGTAGTTCCACACCCCCAGCTCCAGCGCGGCCAGCGTGTTGGACAGCGCCTGACCGTAGGTGTCGTGGAAGTGGCCAGACACATCGTCGATGCCGAAATGCTTCAGCGTCGCTTCCAGCGCGCGCTGCACCTTGCGCGGCGTGCCCACGCCGATGGTGTCGGCCACGTCCACGCGCTGCACGCCGATGCCCTGGAGCAGGCCGGCAAGGTACTCCACGCGCCCGGGGGCGATCTCGCCCTCGTACGGGCAGCCCACGGTGCAGCTCATCGCGCCGCGCACGCCGATGCCGGCCGCCAGCGCCGCCTCGACCACGGGCGCGAAGCGCTCGATGCTCTCGGCGATGGAGCAGTTGATGTTCTTCTGGCTGAACGCCTCGCTGGCCGAGCCGAAGACCACGATCTCGTCGGGCCGGTCCGCCACCGCGGCTTCATAGCCCTTGAGGTTGGGCGTGAGCACCGAGTAGCGCACGCCGGCCACGCGGTTCACGCCCTGCATCACCTCGTGGTTGTCGGCCATCTGCGGCACCCACTTGGGGCTCACGTAGCTCGTGACTTCGATCTCTTTGAGGCCCGCGTCCTGCAGGCGGTGCACCAGGGCGATCTTGACGTCGGCGGGCACGGGCGATTTTTCGTTCTGCAGCCCGTCGCGCGGACCGACATCGATGAGTTTGACGCGGGAAGGAATGCTCATGGGCGGCTACCTGAAAGAAAGGGAAACGGGAAACAGGCCGGGCCCTGGCGGCGGCAGCGCCCGGGCGGCGCCGCTGCAGCCCGGGCACCACGGCCGGGAACAGGCCTTCTATTGTCCGGGCTTCGCGGGGACGGCACCACCCCATATCCTGCCAGACCCTTCCCCGCTCCTGCCATTGCGGCGCCGGCGTCCGGGGCCTCAGCGTGCAGCCCCCTCCTCCATCTCCTGGCGCAGCAGCGCCACCATCTGCACCGCCGCCAGCGACAGGCGCCGCCCGCGCAGCGTGACCAGGCCGATGGGCCGGCGCAGCGACGGCTGCTTGAGCGGCCGGGTCACCACCTCGGGCCGGCGCACCACCTGCGCGGCCAGCTCGGGCAGCGCGCTCACGCCCAGCTGCGCGGCCACCATGGCAGCGATGGTGGCCAGGTGCTCCACCTCGTAGCGCGGCGCAAAGCGGATGCGGTGCGTGAGCAGCGCCTCGTCGGCGTACTGGCGCACGCTGGTGCCGGCGGGCATGGAGATGTGCGGCAGGTCCGCCACGTCGGCCCAGCCCAGGGCACCGCGGCCGCGCGCCAGCGGGTGGGCGCGGGCGAGCAGCAGCACGAAGCGGTCGGACGACAGCGGGGTGTAGTCGAGGTCGGCATACGCCGGGTTGGCGGCGGTGAGCGCGAAGTCCACGCGCCCTGCGCGCACCATGTCGAACGCCGGGCCCGCCAGGCTGTCGAACAGCTCCAGGTGCACGCCCGGGTGCCCCGCCGCAAAGCGCGCGAACGCACGGGGCACCACGCCCGCCGCCAGCGACGGCAGCGCCGCCAGCGCCAGCCGCCCCACCTGCACCTGGGCCACGGCCTGCACGCGGCGCACGGTCTCATCCATCTGGTGGCGCAAAAAGCGGGCCTGCTCGGCAAACACCTCGCCCGCCTGCGTGAGCTGCACCGTGCGCGTGGTGCGGTCGAACAGGCGCGCGCCCAGCATCTCTTCGAGCCGCGCGAGCGTGCCCGACACCGCCGACTGCGACAGGTGCATCTGCAGCGCGGTGCGCCGAAAGCTCAGCGTGTCGGCCAGCGCCAGGAACATATCGACCTCGCGGGCCGACCAATTGATCTTCATGGCCGATCAGTCTATCGAAAAATACGTCTGGACCGCGCAATGCCGCCTGCCTAGACTGCACCGCAAGACGACACAAGGAGACAGCAGCATGGACATCAGTTCGCCGCGCAATGCACGCACGGTGGTCGTGGGCGGGGGCACCATGGGCGCCGACGTGGCCGTGGTCCTGGCCCGCGGCGGCGCCCGGGTCACGGTGGTGGACCCGCACACCGCGCGGCGCGATCTGCTCTTGCCGCACATTGCCGCAGAACTCGACGCCGCCGGCCTGGCCACGAGCGCGGGCCCGGTGGAGGTGTGCGCCAGCCTGCAGGACGTGGCCTGGGACGGCGTGGTGCTGGTGGTCGAATGCATCACCGAGCAGCTGGCCGCCAAGCAGCAGCTGTTTGCCGAGCTGGAAGCCATCGCCCCGGCCAGCGCGGTACTGGCCAGCAACAGCTCGGGTTTTCCGATCAGCGCCATCGCACAGGGCCTGCCCACCGCGCGGCGCATGCTGGGCCTGCACTTCTTCATGCCGGCGCACCTGGTGCCGCTGGTGGAGGTGGTGCTGGGCGAGCGCAGCGACCCCACGCTGGGCCAGTGGCTGCACGGCTTCATGCGCCGCTGCGGCAGCGTGCCGGTGCTGGTGAAGAAGGACAAGCCGGGTTTTCTGGCCAACCGCATGCAGCATGCGCTGTCGCGCGAGGCGTTTGCGCTCATCGACGAAGGCATCGCGTCTCCGGAAGACGTGGACGCCGCCGTGCGCTTTGGCTTTGGCTTTCGCTTCCTGGCGGCGGGGCCGGTGCTGCAGCGCGACCACGCGGGCATCGAGGTGCACTGCGCGGCCGCGGCCACCATGTATCCCACGCTTTCCAACACCGACGTGCCCGCCCAGGCGCTGCGCGACCGCGTGGCCAAGGGCGAGCTGGGCATGAAGACCGGCAAGGGCTTCTTCGACTGGCCCGAGGACCGCAAACGCGCCGAGCGCACCCGCTACGACACGCTGCTGCGCCAGGGCCTGGCCCTGCTGGCCAGCGAGCTGCCTGCCATCGAGCCCGCCAGCACACACACCACGCCGGGAGCCACGCCATGAGCGCCACCAGCCAATGGCCCGACCCGCTGATCGTCACCGTGGCGCCCAACGGCGCGTACAAGCTGCCCAGCGACCACCCCGCCGTGCCGACCACGCCGGCCACGCTGGCCGCCACCGCCAAGGCCTGCCTGGAGGCGGGTGCGGCCATGATCCACATGCACATCCGCGACGCCCAGGGCCGCCACAGCCTGGACGTGGAAGGCTACCGCGAAGCCCGGCGCGTGGTGCAGCACGCGGTGGGCGATGCGATGGTGGTGCAGGTCACGAGCGAAGCCGCAGGCGTGTACCGTGCCCCGGCGCAGATCGCGATGGTCGAGGCGCTGCAGCCCGAGGCCGTGTCCATCGGCCTGCGCGAGATCGACCAGCCCGAGATCGGCGAGGCCGGCCTGCAGCGCTTCTTCACCGGCTTGGCAGAGCGGCGCTGCATGGTGCAGGTCATTCTGTACGACGTGGCCGACCTGCGCCGCTGGCAGGCGCTGCGCGCCAGCGGCGTGGTGCCCGATGCGCCGTGGTTCCTGCTGTTCGTGCTGGGCCGCTACAGCGCGGGCCAGACCTCGAGCCCGCGCGACCTGCTGCCCTTCCTGGCCGCCCACGACGGGCCCGAACCCTGGGCCGTGTGCGCGTTCGGCGCGGCCGAGAACACCTGCATCACCGCCGCCGCGGTCTTCGGCGGGCATGCCCGCGTGGGGTTCGAGAACAACCTGCTGCGCAAGGACGGCAGCACCGCGCCCGACAACGCGGCGCTGGTGCGCCAGGCGGTCGAGGCCGCGGCCGCGCTGGGGCGGCCGCTGGCCACGGCGCAGGACATCCGCCAGCGGTTCGGCGCGGGCTGAGCCTCGGCCCGCCTCTGCCCATTCTCATCACGCCATCAAACCCATCAGCCCGCGCCAGACGGGCCTTCATCCATCCGCAGGAGACACCATGCAACAACACCCCACCGCCCACGCCCCCGTACCGCAGGCCCGCCAGGCCACGCGACGCACGGCCATCCGCCTGGCGCTTGCCCTGCCCGCCACCTGGGCCCTGGCCCTGGGCATGGCAGGCCACGCCGTGGCCCAGACGGCCCCGGCCGCCTTCCCCACCAAGACCATTCGCTTCGTGGTGCCCTACCCGCCCGGAGGCCCCACCGACCTGATGGCGCGCATGCTGCAGCCCGAGCTGCAAAGCCGCCTGGGCGTGACCGTGGTGGTGGACAACAAGGGCGGCGCGGGCGGCAACTCCGGCAGCGCCGAGGTGGCCAAGCAGGCGCCCGCCGACGGCCACACCCTGCTGCTGGCCGCCAGCGGCCCGATGGCGGTCAACCCGTCGCTGTACGCCAGCATGCCGTTCAACCCGCTGACCGATCTGGTGCCCGTGGTGCAGCTGTCGGCCTTTCCGCTGGTGCTGGAGGTGCACCCCTCGCTGGGCGTGAAGACCTTGCCGGAGCTCATCGCCATGGCCAAGGCGGGCAAGCCGGTGCTGAGCTTTGCATCGGCCGGCAACGGCACGCCGCAGCACCTGGCGGGTGAGCTGTTCAACACCACCGCCCACGTGAAGATGGGCCACATTCCGTACCGCGGCGCGGGCCCCGCGCTCAACGACCTGCTGGGCGGGCAGGTGAACGTGATGTTCGACATCGTGGGCAGCTCGCTGCCGCACCTCCAGTCGGGCAAGCTCATCCCGCTGGCGGTCACGTCGGCCGAGCGCGCCAAGGTGCTGCCCAACGTGCCCACCATGACCGAAGCGGGCCTGCCGGGCTACCAGATCACCGGCTGGCACGGCATCGCCGTGCGCGCGGGCACGCCGCAGGCCACCGTGGACAAGCTCAACGCCACGGTGAATGCGATCTTCAAGGACCCCACCTTCCGCGCCAAGTGGGAGGCCATCGGCACGCCGGTGGTGGCAGGCACGGCCGCAGACTTCGGCGCGCTGATCAAGTCCGACGCGCAGCGCCTGGGCAAGCTGGTGCGCGATGCGGGCGTGACGATGGATTGACGGGCTGCCAGCCAGGGGCTCAGGGCGGTGGGGCCGCGGCCCTCGGGCGCAGGCGCAGCAACAGCCAGCCCGCCGCCATGCCCACGGCACCGAACAGCAGCATCACGACGCCGATGAAGCTCCTGATCGTGGTGGAGCTGCTGATTTCGGCCTGCGCGGGGTCCTTGGCGGGATAGCGCACCGTGACCGCCTCGCCGACCTTGTGCACGGCCTGAAGCTGGCGCGCCACCGAGTCCGTGAAACGCAGGGTTCGCCCGTCGCCCGCCACGAATTCCACGATGCTCTTCCGGGCGAGCGCCTTGCGGTGGGAGGGGCCGACAAAGGTCTCCTCATGCGCCACCACGCGGCCCTGGGCGGTGAGCGTGCCGCCCAGCAGGCTCATGCCCGAGGCCAGCAGCCACGCCGCGCCCAGCACGGTCAGGGCACCGGGCACCAGCAGGAACCAGCCCAGGAAGCCAAGCAAGCCGCGAAAGGTTGACGTGTTCATGCCCCCATTTTCAACGCTGGAGACACCGCCGGCCAGCGGCCTCAGTACCCACGCCCGGGGTTCACCACGCCCGCGACCGCCTCGCCCCGCTGCAGCGCGGCCATCTTGCGCGCGATCTGGGCAATGCTCTCCTCGCGCAGCGTGCGCGCCGAGGTGTGGGGGGTGACGGTGATGCGCGGGTGGCTCCAGAACGCGTGGCCCGCGGGCAGCGGCTCGGTGCGGAACACATCGAGCGTGGCGCCGGCCACGTGGCCGCTGCCGATGGCCGCCAGCAGGTCTTCGTCCACGAGGTGCGCGCCGCGCGCCACGTTGATGACGTAGGCGCCCGGCAGCAGGCGGCCCAGCGTTTCCTTGTTGATGACATTGGCCGTGTCGGGCGTGAGCGGCAGCAGGTTGACCAGCACGCGGCTGGCCGCCAGGAAGTCGTGGAACTGCTCCACGCCACTGAAGGCGCGCACCCCTTCGATGGCCTTGGGGCTGCGGCTCCAGCCGTTGACCGGGAACTCGAACTGCGCCAGCGCCTTGGCCACGCGCTCGCCCAGCACGCCCAGGCCCATCACGCCAATGGGGTAGTCGCCACGCAGGCGCGGCTTGCGGTAGCCCCAGCGCCCGGCCGCCATGTCGGCCTCGTAGCCGTCGAACTCGCGAAAGTGGCGGATGACCACATGGCACACGTACTCGGCCATCTGCACGGCCATGCCCGCATCGTCGAGCCGCACCACCAGCGCACCGGGCGGCAGGCGCAGCTTGAGCAGCGCATCCACGCCCGCCCCGATATTGAACAGCGCCTTGAGGCCTGGCTGCTCGTCCATGAACTGCTGGGGCGGCGCCCAGACCACGGCGTAGTCGGCCAGCGGCGCACCGGGCTGCCACACGGAAATATCAGCGCCGGGCAATGCGGCGGAAAGCCCCTGGAGCCAGGGGTCGGCCTTGGTGTCGGTACAGCAGAAGGTGATTTTCACTATTTCACAGCCTGCAGCAAAATTTCGGAATTTCGAGACCACTCTGTACAGAGCTTTCGAAACGACCGGCTTCGATCAAAGGCCTGCTGCAAATCCATCCGCGCAGAGAAACCGGGCTGATCAGTTGTTTCGCGATATGACCCATTCGCCATCCGCTCACGCAACCAACCTTTTGCATTGCGCGGCACTTCGGGCTCTACTGCTCCGTCACCCTGCCGATACACAAACGATCGTACTCCGTCTAAGGACTGCGCTGCTGCAATGAACCACGCTTCGTACTCGCGATTAGCCAACACCACTCCAACAGCCCTGTAAGGAACCACTAGGGAAGCACGTTGCGCAATGTCACGGCCTTTCGACATTGGGCAGTCATCATCAGCGTCCAGCAGAATCAGTATCCAGCCCATTTCACCTGCTTTAGCAGCAGCAAGTTTTAAATGTCGATTGAACTCATCTTCCCTGTTGAGAAAACGATCTTTGTAAACACGAATGGGAGCTAGGACATCGACATAAACACCAGGGGTACGCCACTCGGCTATCCGTCGTAGAAGCACGGGCAATGCGGCAACCTCGCCGTCCCCCTCAACAATTGCGGACAGAGAGATCATGAGGATATGCTTCCGAACAGATCTGTTTGCCGCTGGGCCTCAAGAAATGCACGGTCAGGAGCCAATTGGTTCAGACGCAGTAACTCTCCAGCAGAAAAGAGATGGTTCCGCATAACTGACTTAGACGCCTCATCCAATGGCGCTATCCTCGTTTCACCTCCTTCTGAGACCACAGCAAGCAATTGCTCCGGCGAAATGTGTGGTGAATCAAGAAGATCAGGGCTATGACTGGTAACGATAATTTGCGTTTGCTCGGCTGCTTTCGATAGTGCCTCGCGAAGGGCTGCACTAGCAGCCGGGTGTAGTGCAGTTTCAGGTTCCTCGATACCAATGAGCACTGGCGCATAGTCCCTATTGCCTTGAAAAAGTGCTGTAAGTACGCCTAACGCGCGTAGGGTGCCATCAGACATATTCTGAGCAGGAAAGCTCCAAGGGTGTTTTGACCCTGCCATATCCTGACGAAACTCCAACGTTTCCAGTGGCCCAATTTGCTTCCTTTTTACACCATGCACCATAGGCACGACTGTCTGCAGATAGCTCTGAATTTCCTCCATCCTGTCCGGAGCAACACGCTCCAAGTGGCCTAAGACACTAACAATGTTCTCACCCACCGGCTTGAGCAACCTGCCATCTTGGGGTTTCTGCGGTTCACGCATTAGCTTAGGATTTAAGTTGTAGAACCCCATAGAAGTCAGGGCATCAAAAACCGGCCGAAACACAGACATACCCGAGACACTGACCAATGCCAGTCTGTCGGAAGTTATCGCAGGGAAGGTAGTTTCGCTGCTCGAGTGCAATACGCCCCGTTCAACACGAAAATATGGCCCCTTGCCTTTCGCGTTGACGACGCACTCTTCTGCCTGCACTTCGTACCCGCGTCCTGGAAGCGCGCCCACGTTAAAAACATAGTAGCCTGGCACTCCCCCGGCAAGGGTAAATTCAAGTCGAATTCCGAAATTGGTTGGATGCCCACTCGACCGCCTACGGACTTCCGTCAATCCTCCGCGTTCATTCAGTGCGTTGTCCAACGATCCTGACAGTGCATCACGTACCAAGTGCAGCGCATCTAGAAAATTACTTTTCCCAGAGCCATTCGCACCGACTAGATAGGTCAGCGCGCCTAAACGAACATCACAGCTACCAATGCTCTTGTAGTTTCGTAAAACTATCCGATTAAGAAAAACAGGAAGATTCATTCGAACCTCACGTAGGAGCCCCTACCACAATGCAGTTTTTTTTGAGGGGGCGCGAGGCGCTTGTTGGGGACTGGAGAGCGATTCAGCATGCCTCTATTCTGAATCAACCCTCCGTGTGGGTACTACACAACGAGTTTTAGCAGCTCCGCGCCTTCGGTCACCTGGTCGCCCGGGGCGTACAGCAGCTCCTGCACCACGCCGTCGGCGGGCGCGGCAATGGTGTGCTCCATCTTCATGGCTTCCATCACCGCCAGCGGCTGGCCCTTGGTGACGGCATCGCCCGCCTTGACGGCAAAAGACACCACCTTGCCGGGCATGGGGGCCGTGAGGCGCCCGCCTTCGGCCGCTGCCTCGCCCGCATGGGCCAGCAGGTCGATGGCGGTGATCTGCGTCGCGCCGCGCGGGGTGAACACATGGTCCACCTCGCCCTGGGCGTACACCGCAGCGCGGGTGCGCTGGCCTGCGAACTGCAGTTCGATGGCGCCGCCTTGTTCCGCGAATTCCAGCGGCCCTGCCACGGCCGCATCGCCCTCGCCAACCGCCAGGTGCAGCGCGCCGTCACGTTCATAGGTAAGCCAGGCCTTGGCGTGCTCGCCGCCAAACTCGAACTCGAAGCGGCGGCGCGTGAGCGCGTGCGAATGAAAACCGTCGCGGCGGCTGAAGGGGTCCACGCCTTCGCTGGCGCGTTCATGCAGCACCGTCTGCGCCACGGCGGCTGCGGCGGCCAGGGGCAGGCCCACCGGCTCCTGGTGGAACAGCACCGCCTGCTCGCGCGGGATCAGCGCGGTGTCGAGCTTTGCGCTGGCAAACGCACCGGTGCGCGCCACGCGGCGCAGGAACTGCACGTTGGTCGCCAGGCCCACGATGTGCGTTTGCGCCAGGGCCTCGTCCAGCCGCGCCAGCGCCTGCTCGCGCGTGTCGCCGTGCACGATGAGCTTGGCCACCATGGAGTCGTAGAACGGGCTGATCGCATCGCCCTGGCGCACGCCGGAGTCCACGCGCACCGCGCCCCGCTCGAATGTCACGCAGTCGGGCAGCGCATACACGTTGAGCGCGCCGGTGGCGGGCAGGAAGTTGTTGTCGGGGTTCTCGGCGCAGATGCGCGCTTCGATCGCATGGCCGGTGATGCGCAGCGCGTCCTGTGTCAAAGGCAGCGGCTCGCCAGACGCCACGCGCAGTTGCCACTCCACCAGATCGAGCCCCGTGATGGCCTCGGTCACCGGGTGCTCCACCTGCAGGCGGGTGTTCATTTCCATGAAGTAGAACTTCATCTGGTCGGGCCGCTCGTAGCCACCGGGCTGCTCCACGATGAACTCCACCGTGCCCGCGCCCACGTAGTTCACCGCCTTGGCGGCGGCCACGGCGGCTTCGCCCATCTGCGCGCGCAGTTCCGGCGTCATGCCGGGGGCGGGGGCTTCTTCCAGCACCTTCTGGTGGCGGCGCTGCACGGAGCAGTCGCGCTCGAACAGGTAGACGCAGTTGCCGTGCGTGTCGCCAAACACCTGGATCTCGATGTGGCGCGGGCGCTGCACGTATTTTTCGACCAGCACTGCGTCGTCGCCAAAGCTGTTGATGGCCTCGCGCTTGCACGATTCGAGCGCGGCGGCGAAGTCCCCGCTGTGGTCCACCGCGCGCATGCCCTTGCCGCCGCCGCCGGCGCTGGCCTTGATGAGCACGGGGTAGCCAATGCGGTCGGCCTCGCGTTGCAGCAGGGCCGGGTCCTGGTCGCTGCCGTGGTAGCCGGGCACCAGGGGCACGCCGGCCTTTTCCATGAGTTGCTTGGACTCGGCCTTGAGGCCCATGTCCTTGATGGCCGAGGGTGGCGGGCCGATGAAGACCAGGCCTGCGGCCGCGCAGGCGTGGGCGAAGTCCTCGTTCTCGGACAGGAAACCGTAGCCGGGGTGGATGGCCTGTGCGCCCGTGGCCTGGGCGGCCTCGATGATGCGCTCCCAGCGCAGGTAGCTTTCCTTGGGCGCGCTGCCGCCGATGTGCACGGCCTCGTCGCACACGGCCACGTGTTTGGCCTTGGCGTCGGCATCGGAGTACACCGCAACGGTCTTCACGCCCAGGCGCTTAGCCGTAGCGGCGACCCGGCAAGCGATCTCACCACGATTGGCAATCAGAATCTTTTTGAACATTTTTAAGCCACCTTGGCAGAACCAGAAAAGAAAGAAGACAAGCGCCGCACCACGGCGCGCAGAAACTTGAACAGCACCACCAGGAGCAACACCGACACGGCCACCATCAGCACCAGTGCGATGCCGAAGGCCACCGGGTGCTGCGTGGCCAGCCACACCACGGCCACCACCAGGCCGTCTTCGAAAAACGACAGCAGCCAGTTGGAAAACGGTTCGGGCGAGGTGTTGGCCGCTGCGCGCGTGGTCATCTTGGTGGCCATCGACGTGGCGGCCAGCGACCCGCCCAGCAAACCGGCCACCACGCCCATGGTGGCGTTGTCGGCACCGAACACGCCCGCGGCCAGCAGGGCGCCGCCGGGCACGCGGATGACGGTGTGCACGGCGTCCCAGGCGCTGTCGATCCACGGGACCTTGTCCGCAAAGAACTCGACCAGCATCAGGCCGCCCGCCACCAGCAGCACCAGCGGGTTCTGCAGCACGTGCAGACCGGGGGGCAAGGGCATCCAGCCCATGGAACCCATGCCGCCGACGAGGAACACGACCGCGTACAGCCGAAAGCCGCTGGCCCAGCCCAGCGCGGCGGCCAGCGCCAGCAGGCTGGGCATGTCCAGCTGCGCCGTGGCACGCGCCGCGCCCGCGGCCACTTCGCGCGCGGTGCCGGCGTCAACATGCAGCCCCAGGGTGTGGAGCCACTGCACGATGTTGAGCCAAAGGGTGTCCATATCAGTCCTCCACTGCGCTCTGCACTGCCTCGTGCCTCAGAGACCGCCACGGCGCCGTGCCAGAGATGCCGAGCAAGGGCCGCCCCGCAGCGATGGCATCGTCCCCCTGCCGCGAAGCGAGAGAGGGGGAAGGCGCGAAGCGACTCAGGGGGTGTTTCATAGCCAGTTCGGCTTGCGCTTGTTCAGGAAGGACTGCACGCCCTCCTTGCCCTCGTCGCTGGCGCGGATGTCGGCAATGCCCTGCACGGTGGCGGCGATCAGGCCCGCGTTGATTTCCCGCTCGGCCACATCCATCACCAGCTTCTTGCATACGCGCACGGCGTTGGGACTGGCGCTGGTCAGGGCTTTCAGCAGTTCGTCCACCTTGGCGTCGAGTTGGTCGGCCGCCACCACCTCGTGCACGAAGCCGATGCGCAGCGCCTCGGCCGCGCCGAAGCGCTCGGCCGTCAGGAAATAGCGGTGCGCGGCGCGCGCCCCCATGGCACGGATCACATAGGGGCTGATGGTGGCGGGGATGAGGCCCAGCTTCACCTCGCTGAGACAAAAGCCCGCCGTGTCCACCGCCACCGCCATGTCGCACGCGGCCACCAGGCCCATGCCGCCCGCGTACACATCGCCCTGCACGCGGGCGATGGTGGGCTTCTCGCATGCGTAGATCACGCGCAGCATCTCGGCCAGCTTGCCGGCGTCGGTGATGTTTTCGTCGCGCGTGTAGTCGGCCATGCGGCGCATCCAGTTCAGGTTGGCGCCCGCGCAGAACGCGGGCCCTTCTGCGGCCAGCACCACGGCGCGCACATCGGCACGCCCGCCCACCTCCATGAAGGCGGCGGTGATCTCGGCGATGACTTCGTCGCTGAAGGCATTGCGGATCTCGGGCTGCGTGAGCGTGATGCGCGCCACGGCGCCGGTGTGGGTGATGGACAGGTTCTGGCTCATGGCTTGGGCGGGTTTTGCAGGAAGTAGACAAGGTCCAGCTCGGGGCTGGACTGGCCCAGGGCGGTCAATGCGGCGGTGATCTGGCCCCGGTGGTGCGTGCCGTGGTTGAACACATGCGCCAGCGTGGCCGCGAACGGCAGCGATGCCGCCGTGCCGCGCATGGTGGTGTAGTCCAGCGTACCGTCCCAGCGGCCTGGGGCGAACGAAGCGATCAGCGGTGCCCAGCGGGCCGCGCCCTCGCGCAGGCGGGCATCCAGCCGCGCGCGGTCGCTTTCCAGTTCGGCGTCCAGCGCCATCTTGGGCGAGGTGCCTTCGGCAAACCGCACGAACCACAGATGGTGTTCGCCCACCAGCAGGTGGTTGAGCGTGCCGTGGATGCTCTTGAAGAACAGGCCCACATCGCGCCGGTAGGCCTCTTCAGGCAGCGCCCGCACGGCATCGAGCAGGCGCGCCGTGGCCCACACGTTGTAGCGTGCGAGCTGGGTGAAGTGGGCGACGGCGTCCATGGCGGCTCCCGGCACGGTCACATGCGGAACAGGCCGAACCTGGTGTCTTCGATGGGCGCATTGCGCGTGGCCGCCAGGCCCAGCGCCAGCACGCGGCGGGTGTCGGCCGGGTCGATCACGCCGTCGTCCCACAGGCGGGCAGTGGCGTAGTAGGGGTGGCCCTGGTCTTCGTACTGGCGGCGGATGGGTGCCTTGAAGGCTTCTTCTTCCTCCATGCTCCACTGGCCGCCCTTGCCCTCGATGCCATCGCGCTTGACGGTGGCGAGCACGCCGGCCGCCTGCTCGCCGCCCATCACGCTGATGCGCGCGTTGGGCCACATCCACAGGAAGCGGGGCGAGTACGCGCGGCCGCACATGCCGTAGTTGCCGGCGCCAAAGCTGCCGCCGATGATGATGGTGAACTTGGGCACGCTGGCCGTGGCCACGGCCGTGACCATCTTGGCGCCGTTGCGCGCGATGCCTTCGTTCTCGTACTTGCGCCCGACCATGAAGCCGGTGATGTTCTGCAGGAACACGAGCGGGATCTTGCGCTGGCAGCACAGCTCGATGAAATGCGCGCCCTTCAGGGCCGACTCGGAAAACAGGATGCCGTTGTTGGCGATGATGCCGACCATCATGCCTTCGATGCGCGCGAAGCCCGTGACCAGCGTGGTGCCATAGCGCGCCTTGAACTCGTCGAACTCGCTGCCATCGACGATGCGGGCAATGATCTCGCGCACGTCGAAGGGCTTGCGTGTGTCGACGGGGATCACGCCGTAGAGCTCTTCAGCTACAAATTTAGGAGCTACTGGCGCTTGATCGGCGGGCGTTGGAGCCTTGTTTTTGTTCAGATTTCGCACCGCATTGCGCGCCAGTTGCAGCGCATGCAGGTCGTTTTGCGCCAGGTGGTCGGCCACGCCCGACAGGCGCGTGTGCACGTCGCCACCGCCCAGGTCCTCGGCCGTGACGACCTCGCCCGTGGCGGCCTTGACCAGCGGCGGGCCGCCCAGGAAGATGGTGCCCTGGTTCTTGACGATGATGGATTCGTCGCTCATGGCCGGCACGTAGGCGCCCCCGGCCGTGCAGCTGCCCATGACCACGGCGATCTGCGAGATGCCCATCGCGCTCATGTTGGCCTGGTTGAAGAAGATGCGGCCGAAGTGGTCGCGGTCCGGAAAGACCTCGTCCTGGTTGGGCAGGTTGGCACCGCCCGAGTCCACCAGGTAGATGCAGGTGAGGTGGTTCTGCTGCGCCACTTCCTGCGCGCGCAGGTGCTTCTTGACGGTGAGCGGGTAGTAGGTGCCACCCTTCACCGTGGCGTCGTTGCACACGATCATGCAGTCCACGCCGCTCACGCGGCCGATGCCGGCAATCAGCCCCGAACTGGGCGCATCGTTGTTGTACATGTTGAGCGCGGCCAGCGGGGCCAGTTCCAGAAACGGCGTGCCCGGGTCCAGCAGCATCTGCACGCGCTCGCGCGGCAGCAGCTTGCCGCGCGCGGTGTGCTTGGCGCGGGCGGCCTCGCCGCCGCCCTGGGCGACCTTGTCGAGCTGGGCGCGCAGGTCGTCCACCAGCGTGCGCATGGCGGCGGCATTGGCCAGGAAGTCCGCCGAGCGGGCGTTGAGTTGGGTGTCGAGAATGGTCATGCTGTGTTGCTTCTTGTGTGTTTCACGCGGTCTTGGCTTCGACCAAACCGAGCTGATCCTTCATCTCATCGCGGATCTTGAACTTCTGGATCTTGCCCGTCACCGTCATCGGGAAGCTGGTGACGAAGCGGATGTAGCGCGGCACCTTGTAGTGCGCGATCTGGCCCTTGCAGAAGGCGCGGATGTCGTCTTCGGTGGGCTTCGTGCCCGGCTTGGCGATGATCCAGGCGCAGAGCTCCTCGCCATACTTGGCATCGGGCACACCCACCACCTGCACGTCCTGCACCTGCGGGTGGCGGTACAGGAACTCTTCGATCTCGCGCGGGTAGATGTTCTCGCCGCCGCGGATCACCATGTCCTTGATGCGGCCGACGATGTTCACATAGCCCTCGGCGTCCATGGTGGCGAGGTCGCCGGTGTGCATCCAGCCGCCTTCGTCGATGGCTTCGCGGGTCTTGGCATCATCGCCCCAGTAGCCGTGCATCACCGAATAGCCCCGGGTGCAGAACTCGCCGCGCTGGCCGATGGGCACCACGGCGCCGGTGTCGGGGTCCACGATCTTGACCTCCAGGTGCGGTTGCACCTGGCCCACGGTGGAGACGCGCTTGCCGAGCGGCGTGTCGGTGCTGCTCTGGCAGCTGACCGGGCTGGTCTCGGTCATGCCGTAGGCGATGGTGATTTCGCGCAGGTTCATCTGCTCCACCACGCGCTTCATCACCTCGGTGGGGCAGGGGGAGCCCGCCATGATGCCGGTGCGCAGGGTGGACAGGTCGAACTCGGCGAACCGCGGGTGGTCCAGCTCGGCGATGAACATCGTGGGGACGCCGTGCAGGCCGGTGCAGCGCTCGTCCTGCACCGTCTGCAGCACGGTGAGCGGGTCGAACCCGTCGTTGGGGTACACGATGGTGGCGCCGTGTGTCAGGCACGCCAGGTTGCCCAGCACCATGCCGAAGCAGTGGTACAGCGGCACGGGGATGCACAGGCGGTCCTCGGGCGTGAGCTTCATGCATTCGCCGATGAAGAAGCCGTTGTTCAGGATGTTGCGGTGCGTGAGCGTGGCGCCCTTCGGGAAGCCCGTGGTGCCGCTGGTGAACTGGATGTTGATGGGGTCGGTGGCCTTGAGCGTGGCGGCCACCTGGGCCAGGCGCGGGTCGGCCGCATCGCCGCGCGCGATCAGGTCCGAAAAGCGCAGCAGCCCGGGCCCGTCGGCGCCCTGGCCCGCCTCGTCGATCCACACCACCGTGTGCAGGTGGGGCAGCTTCACCGCGCCCAGCTGGCCCGGCTGCTGGTGCTGCCACTGGGGCGCCAGCTCGCGCAGCATGCCCAGGTAGTCGCTGGTCTTGAAGCGCGCCATGGTCACCAGCAGCTTGCAGCCCACCTTGTTCAGGGCGTATTCGACTTCGGACGTGCGGTAGGCCGGGTTGATGTTGACCAGCACCAGGCCCGCCTGCGCGGTGGCCAGTTGCATCAGCACCCATTCGGCGTTGTTGTGCGACCAGATGCCCACGCGGTCGCCGGGCACCAGGCCCTGGCCGAGCAGCGCGCTGGCCAGGCGCTGCGCCTGGACCTGCAGTTCGGCGTAGGTGTAGCGGCGCCCCTGGTGCACGCTGACCAGCGCCTCGCGCCCCGGCTGGCGGGCCACCATGCCGGCAAAGAAGTCGCCGATGGTCTGCTCGATCAGCGGGACGCCGCTGGCGCCACGGGCGTGGCTGCCGGTGAGAGGGGCTGCGGCGGCAAAGGCGGCAGGGGTCGTCGTCATGTTGTGTCTCCTTGCATGGCTCTTCCTCCCGCGTGCGGCGGCGGGGGCGGCGATCCGTAAGCATAGAAGCCCTGGTCCGGCCCTGGTTGCCACAAAGGTTGCAAATCGTGCCACGCATCGGGCACACTGCCTTGTGTGAAACCCGTTGCCCCCACCCCCGAGCCAGCCTGGCAGGCCCTGGCCCCCGCCAGCGCACCCGCCGTGACGCCCATGGCCTTCGTGCGGGCGATCGCGCTGGCCTACGAACGCCGGGGCATGGGCCCCGAACGCGCCCTGGCGCAGGCACAGATCGCGCCGGAGCTGCTGCACGATACCCATGCCCGCATCACCGCCTGGCAGATGGAGCAGATCTCCGATGCCGCCATGCAGGAGCTGGACGACGAGGCCCTGGGCTGGTTCAGCCGGCGCCTGCCCTGGGGCAGCTACGGCATGCTGGCGCGCGCGTCCATCAGCTCGCCCAACCTGCAGGTGGCGCTGGCACGCTGGTGCCGCCACCACGGGCTGCTCGCGGACGATATCGCGCTGCACCTCACGGTCCAGGGCGGCACCGCCACCCTGGGCATCGCCGAAGCACGCGACCTGGGCGCGTTGCGCGAGTTCTGCCTGGTCTCGGTGCTGCGCAATGCACACGGGCTGGCCTGCTGGCTGGTGGATTCGCGCATACCGCTGATCGCCGCCGAGTTCGCGTTCGCCGCGCCGCCGCATGCGGACGCGTACGCGGTGCTCTTCCGCGGCCCGGTGGCCTTTGGCGCCCCGCGGACGGCCATCCACTTCGATGCGCGCTACCTCAGCCTGCCCCTGCGGCGCGACGAGCAGGCCCTGCGCCAGATGCTGCAGCACGCCCTGCCCCTGACGGTGCTGCAGTACCGGCGCGACCGGCTGCTGGTGCAGCGCGTGCGCCAGCTGCTGGGCGCCCCCGTGGCCGGGCAACTGGCGCATGCGCTGCCCCAGCACAGCGCCGAATCGCTCGCGGGCCTGCTGCATGTGTCGCCGCGCACGTTGCACCGCCAGCTCAAGGAAGAAGGCGCCACGCTGCAGGGCCTGAAGGACGAGGTGCGCCAAAGCCGCGCCGTGGACCTGCTGCACCGCACGGACCGCCCCATCAAGCAGGTGGCCGAGGCGGCGGGCTTCGTCAACGAGAAGAGCTTCATCCGCGCGTTCCGCGGCTGGACGGGGGACTCGCCGGCGGAGTTCCGGCGCAAGGCGCGCAACGCCGCATGAAGCGTTGCGGCGCTGCGTGACGAGCGTCGCCAGGACGGCACCGGCCAGCGCACTTTCGCCACCCGCCACTACACTGGCGGGCCCGGTCACCACACCGCCATGCCCCCACCGCACCCATGATCCATCTGTACCACTGCGTCAGCGCCCGCTCCTTCCGCCCGTTGTGGATGCTGGAAGAGCTGCGGCTGCCGTACGTGCTGCACATGCTGCCGTTTCCGCCGCGCGCGCACGCCCGCTGGTTCCTGGAAGAGAACCCGCTGGGCACCGTGCCACTGCTGGTGCAGGGCAAGGCGCCACACCAGGTGCGCATGACCGAATCGGCCGCCATCTGCCAGTACCTGGCCGCCGCGCACCCGGACGCCGGGCTGGACGTGCGCCCCCCCGACCCGGCCTTTGGCGCCTACCTGAACTGGCTGCACCTGGGCGAGGCCACGCTCACCTTTCCGCAGACACTGGTGCTGCGCTACGGGCGATTCGAGCCCGCGGACCGCAAGCAGCCCCAGGTGGTGGAGGATTACAGCCGCTGGTTCCTGGCGCGCCTGCGCGCGGTGGAGGCCGCCGTGGCACGCAGCGACTACCTGTGCGCGGGCCGCTTCACGGCGGCCGATGTGTCGGTGGGCTATGCGCTGCTGCTGGCCCAGCACCTGGACCTGGAGCCGCAGTTCGGCGAGGCCACGCGCGCCTACTGGCAGCGGCTGCAGCAGCGCCCCGGCTACCAGAGGGCCCTGGCCGCGCAGATCGAAGCGGCCGAGGACCAGGACGTGCCCACCACCCCCGCGCCCGACACGCGGCCCTGAGCCAGGGACGAAAGGCCTGCCCGCGCGGGCTGGCGGCCTACCGGCCCCGCGCCTCTGTCACTGCGACGGCTGCGGCGGCCTGGGTGCGCCGTGCAGCAATGACTGCACCAGCGCGCGGAACTCGGGCGAATGCCGCAGCACGCTGCCGCCGGCCTCGATGAGGTCGGTGACCTCTTCGTGGGAGATGGAGAACGCCGTGGGCACCTGCAACAGGCGCCGCCGCGCCACGTCGTCCGGCGCGTCGCGCAGGTTCACGGGAATCACATGGATCTCGGCATCGGGCGCGAAGGCATCGCCGCTGCCCGTGGAGCCCGCGGCCAGGGCCTGGCGCCACTGCTGGGTGATGTCGCGCAGGAACTCCTGCGTCTCGCGCGTGGCGCGTGCGCCGGTGCCGAACAGCAGCGCATCCACCACCTGGGCCATGTTGGGCACCTGGTCGCTCATGTCGATGTTGACCGACGGATCGCGCTCCGCGTTCACGGTGATCAGCACCAGCTTGCGGATGGTGGCGGGCGGGATGCCCACCTCGCTGAACGTCTGGCGCAGGCCGCCGCCCGCCAGGGCCCGGTCCAGCAGGCGCTGCACGCCCAGGTTGTCCGCCAGGCCGCCGTCCACCAGGTGGATGTAGGGCTTGCGCTGCGCGTCGGTGTAGCTCAGTTCGTGCGCGCGGTACAGCCGGGCGCGGTAGTCGCCGGCGGCCGCGGCGCGCGCGCTGGCCGTGGAGCCGGTGCGGCGTTCAGGGCACTGGTCGGCGTAGTTCTTGAGCGTCATCGGGCTGAGCAGCAGCGGCACGGCCGACGAGGAAGCGACCGCAAACGACAGCGGCACCTTGCGCAGGTCCGAGCAGATCAGAGTGAACTGCTCCCAGGTGAACTCGAAGCCCGTGCCCAGCGACATGTCGGTGGCTGTGATGAACAGTTGCGGGTGGCGCGGGCGCCGCTCCACATCGCCGAAGGTCAGCCCGCCGTACAGATCGTCGAGCCGCCGCGCGAGCAGGTGGGTGCGGCCCAGCCAGGGCGAGGTCAGGTCCACCAGGTTGCCGGGCCGCAGGGCCTGGGTGATGAGGCTGTTCTGGAAGTTCTGCCGCAGGAAGTCGTGCTCGAACCGGGGCAGCCCCTCGATGCCATGCGCCGCGAAGTAGGCGGCAACAATGCTGCCGCCCGACACGCCGCTCACCACGTCCGTGGCGTCCAGCAGGGTGGTGTCCCGCCCGTTCCAGCGAAAGCGGGTCTGCTGCATCTCGGTCAGCACGCCGAAGCCAAAGGCGGCCGCGCGCGCGCCGCCGCCCGAAAGCGTCACGGCCACCAGGATGGTGGGATCGCGCTCGGACTTGCGCACGGGGATGTCCCGGTCTTCGGGCGGCAGCGGCTCGTTGATCCAGGGGCGCACCGACGAGCAGCCCATGAGAACGCCGAGGGCCGCGAGCGCGGCGCAGTTGCGTAGCCACCGTGGCAGCTGGCTGCTGTGCTTGGGCATGGCGTGTCCTGGTGCGAACAGCAGCGGTCAGCAGCCCAGCAAGGCCGGCAGCTCGGCCATGCTGCGAAACACCTCAGACGCCCCCGCCGCGCGCAGGGCCTCGCCATCGTCCAGCGGCGCATACGCAAACACCGTGGCGCCCGCCGCCACCCCCGCAGTGACGCCCGTCACCGTGTCTTCGACCACCGCGCAGCGCAGGGGCTGCGCCTGCAGCGCGGCGGCCGCCGCCAGGTACACGTCCGGCGCGGGCTTGGTGCGCGGCATTTCGTGGCCGCTGAAGATGCGGCCCTCGAAGAAGGGCGTGAGGCCCACCTTGGCCAGCTGCATCTCCACCTTGTGCCGGTCGGCCCCCGAGGCGCAAGCGATGCGCCCGCCATGGTGCGCGTGCACGCGCTCGATGGTGCCGTGGATGTGCTCGATGGCCGTGAGGCGCTGGTCCAGCTCGGCATTGCGCCGCGCATAGAAATCGGCCATCCATGCATCGGTGAGCGGCCGGCCGGTGTGGGTCTCGATGCGGGCGGCCTCGCTGCGCACGGTCTTGCCGATGAAGATGCGCATGCACTCCTCGGCGCTCAGGGCCCAGCCGGCCTCCGCGAGCATGTCGCGCAGCACGCCGTTGGTGATGGGTTCGCTGTCCACCAGGACCCCGTCGCAGTCGAACAGTATTGCTTCAAATTTCATAGCTTATGGCGCCTATGGATAAAGGGCTTGAGGTTATTTTCATGCAAATTTCAACCGTGGACATCGCCATCCACATAGAACCAGCGCCCGCCTTCGCGCACGAAGCGGCTGGTCTCGTGCAGGCGCACGGCACGGCCGCCCACGCGGTAGCGCGCCACGAACTCGACTTCCGCACGGCCTTCGCCCGTGGCGCGGTGGCCGCGCACCGCAAGCCCGAGCCACCGCGCGCCCGCATCGAAATCCATCGACGCGGGGCGCGTGGTGGGGTGCCAGGTGGCCTGCAGGTACTCGGCCCGCTCGCCCACGAACGCGGTGTACCGGGACCGCATGAGGCTTTCGGCGTCGGGCGCGGGCGCCGCTTCCAGATGGTCCACATAGCGGCCGCAGCAGTCGGCATAACGCAGCACGGCGGCCGTGCCGCCGGCGCGCCGGCCCGCGGGCGCCACGGTGCGTCCGCACGGGCAGGGTGCGCTGTCGGCCAGGGCCATGGGCGGGGTGCGCATCGCGGTGAACGGCGATCAGCGCAGCGCGCCGAACACCTTGCGGGCGATGGCACTGCCCGCGCCGGCCGGGTCCTGGCGGATGCGGCGCTCTTCCTCGCCGATCATGGTGTACAGGCCATCGAGCGTCTTGCCGGTGACGTACCGCGCCAGGTTGGCCTCTTCGGGCTTGAGCAGTCCGAAGCCCGCGGCCTTGCCAGCGAAGGCGTTGTACTTCTGGGTGAGGCCCACCTTCTCCGTCGCCTGGTCCACCACCGGCAGGAAGCGCTCCCCCAGCGGCACGCGCGTCTTCTCGGCGAAGAAGGCCGTCACCGAGGTGCTTCCTCCCGCCAGGATGTTCTTGGCGTCCGTCACCGTCATGTTCTGCACCGCGCCCACGAGCAGGTCCTTGCCCATGGGCACGGCGGCCTCGGCGGCGCGGTTGATGGAGGTGACCAGCTCATCGACGCGCTTGCCCTGGCCCAGCGATTTCATGACCTTGGCCGCGTCGTCCAGGTAGCCGGGAAGCCCGATGCGCACCTTGGGATTACCCAGGAAACCGTCGGGCCGCCCCAGCAGCGACACCGCGGCCTGGGCGCCCTGGCCCAGCGCGGCCTTGAGGCCGCCCGTGGCATCGGCATTGGAGAGATCGCCCAGCGACAGGGCCCAGGCCTGCTGCCAGCTGGCGCACAGCAGCGCCCCCAGGGCACTGGCTTGGTGGAATTGGCGGCGTTGCATGGAGGTGTTTTCTTTCTGTGAAGGGACCGGGACCGCACGGGGCGTGGGCCGGCCTGGCAGGTGGCATGTCCGGGATTTTCGCTCAGCGCCGTAGACTGGCACGCGACACAACCCTCCAACAAGGAGCCTGCAATGTGGGAAATGAATGTGCCGTGGTGGGAGTTCGTGCTGCGCGGCGTGGTGGTCTATGTCTTTTTGCTGGTGTTCCTGCGCCTGACAGGCAAGCGGCAGACAGGGCAGTACGCGCCGTTCGACCTCGTGCTGCTGCTGATCCTGTCCAACGCGGTGCAGAACTCGATGAACGCGGGCGACAACTCGCTGGTGGGCGGGCTCGTCTCGGCCACCACGCTCATCGGCTGCCACGTGGTGCTGGCGCAGCTGACGTTCCGCTTCGCGTGGATGGAGCGGCTGATCGACGGCACGCCGCGGGTGCTGGTGGAGCAGGGACAGGTGAACGCCGACCTCCTGCGCAAGGAGCTGCTTTCACCGGACGACCTCGAGGCCGCGCTGCGCGCCAGCGGATGCCTGCACCTGCACGAGGTGGAGCGCGCGACCATCGAGACCAATGGGCAGATCACGGTGGTGCTGCGGCGCCGGGGCAGTGGCGGCTGAAATTCCGCCCCGGCCCCCGTCCAGCCGCCCGGCCGTGCCCGCGGGCCGCCACGGCCCGCAGGGAGCACGGGGGTTCAGTTCTGGGTGTAGCAGGCCTTGTTCTGGATGGAGATGTCGGCCGAGGCCTCCACGGCGGCGGCCGAGCCGAACAGGCTCGGGTTCTGGTCGCCCAGCGGGCACAGATAGGGGCCCTTGCGCGCCCACACGGTGCGCGAGGTCAACCCCGTGACCTGGGCCCAGCTGCCCCAGAAGGCGGCGAGCGTGGGCGTCGCGCCCGTGCGGTCAAACGTGAAATTGCCCCCATCGCCCCCTTGCCCGCCAATGACCGCGCCCGCGGCGGTGCAGTTCGCGTCGGAGTAGGTCGCCACGCCCAGGCTGACCGTGGCCCGGGTCTCGCCTTGCCGCACGATGCGCCACAGCGACCGGCCCCATTGGCCCGGGCCGATGGGCGTGCAACGCTCCTGCTTCCAGTCCCCCTGCGGCAGTGCCACGGCCGTGGCGCAGGCCACCTCCACCGAGCCGACATGGGCCGAACCCACCGTGCCGCTGCCGTTGCGCACCGCGCAGTTCTGGCCTGCGGGCGGGGTCTTCACCGTGACGACATAGGGGCTGCCCGTGGCCACCGCCGTGGAAAACGCGAAGCCGCCGTTGCTGGCCAGGGACAGGTCATCGCCGCCGTTGTTCTGCAGCACCACTGCGCCGCCCGCCAGGCCCGATACCGAGCCCCCCACCGTGAAGGTGGCCGCCGCCAGGTTCTCGCAGCGCACCTGCACATCGCCCACGTTCGCGGTGGCGGTGCCCGTGCCTTGCGCCACGGCGCAGCGCTGGCCGCCGGGCTGCGTCCTGACGGTGACGGCATAGGCCACGCCGCGGTCCAGCCGGGCCGCGAACACAAAACCGCCGTTGGCGCTCACGGCCAGGTCATCGCCGCCATTGTTCTGCAGGGTCAGCGCCTTGCCGGCGCCCAGGCCGACCACGGAGCCCCCCACGGTGAAGGCCCCGGCCGTGGGCGGGGGCGTGGTGCCGCCGTCGCCATCGCCGCCCCCGCAGCCCGCCAGCAACACCGCGGCCAGCCCAAGAGGGGCCCAGCGGACTGCGGGCCGTGCGTGGTGCCGGGTGAACTTTGCGCTTGTGGGGGTCATGAACGGAAACCTCCTGGGTGGTGAAGGAATGAATGGATGAAAGAGGGGCGGATTCTGTGCGGCACGCCGCCCGCCGCAAAACCCTACCGAGGTAGGGTTTGCGCGCCGCCCCTTCCGGTCCACACTTGGCAGAATTTGCTTTGCTGCGGCATCCTGGCGCCCGGCGCCGCAGCGCCCCCCCGGCCCCCATGTCACCCTATGCACTCATCCTGGACGACCACCCGCTGGTAGCACGCGGCGTGGCCGAATTCCTGCGCTTGCGCCTGCCCTACCTGGAGGTGGCCGTGGCCGGGTGCGCCGATGACTTTCTGCCGCTGGTGGCCACGCGGGGTGCCCCCGCCATCGCGCTCGTCGACTTCTGGCTGGCCGAAGGTGCCGCGCTGGGCCTGATCGCGCTGGTGCGCGAGCACTGCCCCGGCACCGCGCTGGCGGTCGTCAGCGGCGACGACGACCCGGCCATGATGGAGCGCGTGCGCCAGGCGGGTGCGCACGGCTTCATCCACAAGCAGGCTCCGCCAGAGATCTTCGCCCAGGCGGTGGAGGCCCTGCTGGGCGGCCTGGCCTGGTTTGTGCCCGCCCCCCCCGGCAACCAGCCCCCGCGCAGCCGCGACCTGCCGGTCACGCCCGCCGAACTGGGCCTGTCGGTACGCCAGGGCGAAATCCTGGCGCTGGTGCTGCAGGGGCTGCCCAACAAGCGCATCGCGCTGCAGTACGACCTGTCGGAGAGCACGGTCAAGGAGCACATGAGCGCCATCCTCCTGCGCCTGGGCGCACGCACCCGCGTGGAGGCCATCACGGGGCTGCGCGGGCGCCGGCTGGTCCTGCCCGATCCACCCGCCTGAACACCGGCCCGCCCGCGCCCCATGCCACTCCAGTTCTTGCCGCGCCGCTGGTTTCCCCACCCCCATCCCCGCGCCGGCACCGGACCGGGCGAGCGCGGCCAGGTGCGCATCCCGGCCTGGACCGCGGTCCACGCCCGCGCGGCCCTGGGCATGTGGCGGCAGGCGCGCCGGCTGCGGCGCCGCCGGGAGGCGGCGGCCACCTTCGCAGGCACATGACGCCCAACACCAAGGCCCCGGGCCACGCGCACGGCGCGCCCAGCGCACAAGGCTGGCTGCTGCTGCTCGAAGCCTCTTTTGCGCGCCTGCGGCTGGGCATGTCGGTCATGCCCGCCATGGGGCTGCTGTTTGGCCTGCTGCTGGGCTGGCAGGGTGGGCAGGCCATGCCGCTGCTGGCGTGGGGAGGCGCATACCTGCCCGTGTTGCTGTTCGTGGGGTGGGGCCACCGGCAGTACCGGCACGAACGCGCCTTGCGGCCGCCCGAAGCCCTGCTGCCCCCCTGGACCCGCCGCGTGTGCTACCTGGCCTTGGCGCACGGGGTAGGCGTTTCACTCTCGATAGCGTTGTCGCTGGGCCACGCCAGCTACGAATACATGCTGTTGCTGCATATCACGCTGGCGGGCATTCTGGCCGCCAACGCAGCGCAGATGACCGCCACGCTCGCTGTCTACCGCATGTATTTCGTGGGTGCGGTGGGCGGGCTGGCGATGATCCCCTGGGCGTTTCCGGCGCAGTGGCCGTTTGTACTGCCCATGACGCTGGTGATGGCCGCCGTGATCTACCGCAGCGCCATGAACTCGCACCGGTTCTTCGTGCGCCAGGTGGTGCTGGAAGAGCGCAGCCGCGACCTGGCCGAGCGCTACCGCGAGGCCAGCGACGCGGCCGAAGCCGCGCTGGCCGAGAAGAACCGGTTTCTGAGCACCGCCGCCCACGACCTGCGCCAGCCCGTGCACGCCATGGCGTTGCTGGCCGAAGCCATTGCGCTGCAGGGCCAGGACCACCCGCACATCGGCCCCTTGCTGGGCCAGTGGCGGCTGAGCATGCACTCGCTCAGCCAGATGTTCGACGCCCTGCTCGACCTGTCGCGCATCGAATCAGGCACGGTGGAGCTGCGGCCCGCGCCCGTGCCGCTGGCCCACCTGTTCGACGACCTGCGCCACCAGTTCGTCACCGAAGCCACCGCGCGCGGGCTGGCCCTGCGCATGCGCCCGCCCCCGGCGCACGCCACGGTGCTGGCCGACCCCGCGCTGGTGCGGCAGTCGCTGGCCAACCTGGTGCACAACGCCTTGCGCTACACACTGCGGGGCGGGGTGCTGGTGGGCGCACGGCAGCGCGGTGGCCACTGGCGGCTGGAGGTGTGGGACACCGGCGAAGGCGTGGCACCACAGGAGCAGGCCGCCATCTACCAGGCCTTCTACCGCCCGCAGAGCGCGGGGCACCTCCACCGCGAAGGCCACGGCCTGGGGCTGGCCGTGGTGGCGCGCTGCGTGGCGCTGATGGGTGCACGCCAGGGCATGGCCTCGTGTCCGGGGCGGGGGTCGTGTTTCTGGATCGAGCTGCCGGCCACGGCCGCGCCTGCGCTGGCGCCCGACGCACGTGGCACCGCCGCGCCACGCACCTGGCCCCGCCTGCAGGGCCGGTGCCTGGTGCTGGACGACGATCCCCACGTGCTGCGGGCCTGGTCGGCCCTGCTGGGCGGCTGGGGCATCGCGTTGCGCACCGCCCGCACCCCCGGCGAGGCCCACGCCCACCTGGACAACGGCTTTGCACCGCAGGCCATCCTGTGCGACCAGCACCTGTCGTCGGGCGATAGCGGCTTTGACGTGCTGCGCGTCCTGCTGGAGCGCTGCCCCGCCGCGCGCGGAGCCATGGTGAGCGGCGAGTTTGACTCACCCGCCCTGCACGAGGCCGATGCCGAGGGCTACCTGGTGCTGCGCAAGCCCGTGGATGTGGACGCGCTCCATGCGGTGCTGGCCCAGTGGCTGCCGCAGCAAGAAATTTGAACAAAACAGGCCCTGGCGCTTTCCCATCCTGCGCCAACAGCTATTCGATTCATAGCAATCAGCATCAAGCCAGCGCGCGCTGAATGATGATCTTCTGCACGTCGCTCGTGCCTTCGTAGATCTGGCACACGCGCACGTCGCGGTAGATGCGCTCCACCGGGAAGTCGTTCACCACGCCGTAGCCGCCCAGGGTCTGGATGGCGGCGCTGCACACGCGTTCGGCCATCTCGCTGGCGAACAGCTTGGCCATGGCGGCTTCCTTCAGGCAGGGCCGGCCCGCATCGCGCAGCGCGGCGGCGTGCCAGATGAGCTGGCGCGCGGCTTCGATCTGCGTGGCGCAGTCGGCCAGGCGAAAGCCCACGGCCTGGTGGTTGAAGATGGCGGTGCCGAAGCTCTCGCGCTCTTTCGAATACGCCAGCGCCACGTCGAAGGCACTGCGTGCCATGCCCACGCTTTGCGCGGCGATGCCGATGCGGCCGCCCTCGAGCGCGCCGAGGGCGATCTTGTAGCCCTCGCCTTCCGCGCCGATCAGGTTTTCGGCCGGAATGCGGCAGTGGTCGAAGTTGATCTGCGCGGTGTCGCTGCTGTGCTGGCCCAGCTTGTCTTCGAGCCGCGCGACCACGTAGCCCGGGTTGCTGGTGGGCACGAGGAAGGCGCTCATGCCCTTCTTGCCCGCGCCCTTGTCGGTCACGGCGATGACGATGGCCACGTGGCCGTTCTTGCCGCTGGTGATGAACTGCTTGACGCCGTTGATGATGTACTCGTCGCCTTGCTTCACTGCCGTGGTGCGCAGTGCCGAGGCATCGGAGCCCACATGCGGCTCGGTCAGGCAGAACGCGCCCAGCATCTCGCCACGGGCCAGCGGCGTGAGCCAGTCGCGCTTTTGCTGGGCGTTGCCATAGCGCATGAGGATGGCGTTGACCGGGCAGTTGGTCACGCTGATGGCGGTGCTGGTGCCGCCGTCGCCGGCCGCGATCTCTTCAAGCACCAGCGCGAGGGTGACGTAGTCGAGGTGTGCGCCGCCAAATTCTTCGGGCACGCAGATGCCATACGCGCCCAGTGCAGCCAGGCCCTGGTGCGCCTCCTTGGGGAAGTGGTGTTCCTTGTCCCAGCGCGCGGCGTGGGGCCACAGCTGTTCCTGCGCGAAGTCGCGCACCGCGTCGCGGATCATTTCCTGGTCTTGGGTCAGCAGCATCGGGGTTGTCTCCAGAAGTCGTTGTGGGTTCGGTCGAAAGGGTTACCAGTGGGTGGCGCGGCGGCCGTCGTGGTGCAGCAGGCGGCCCTTGTCGGCGGCGGTGACGCCCGCCACGGTGGCGCGCAGGCCGCGCACGCTGTCCTGCACCGTCAGCGCGGCGCCTTCGCCGCCCATGTCGGTCTGCACCCAGCCGGGGTCGATGGTGATGAGCGTGGCGCCTGGGTAGTCATGCTGGGCCGCGGCCACCGCCATGTTCAGCGCCGCCTTGCTGGTGCGGTACAGCCAGGAGCCGCTGCCCGGCGCCCTGCCAATCTGCGACATGGACGAGGACAGGAACGCGAACACGCCCTGCGCGTCGGCCACCAGGGGCGCGACCTGCGGCAGCGCCTGCATGGCGCCCAGCACGTTGGTGTGCATGACGGCATCGAAGTCCTGCTGCGTGGGCGGCGTGAGCGCGTTGGGACGGCGGATGACGCCCGCCACGTACCAGGCGGTCTCGATCTTTTCGCCGTCCAGTTGCCAGGCCAGCGCGCTCACACTGGCGGGGTTGGCCACGTCCACGGTGAGCACCTCGGCGCCCAGGGCCTGCACCCGTTCGCGGCCCGCTTCGTCGCGCACGGTGGCGATCACGCGGCGGCCCGCCTCGGCGTACTGGCGCACCAGCTCCAGACCGATGCCGCGCGATGCGCCGATGACAAGTATGGATTTCATGGTTGAAATTTGGATTGAATTGGGCCCTGGCGCCTATGTATCAAGCGCCAATAGCTATCAAAATAGTAGCAATCACTCTCAACACCCTCAGGCGTCGCCGAGCTGCTGCTCCTGCGCCAGTTGGGCGCGGTAGCGCTGCAGCATCGCCACTTGCGACTCAGGCTCGGTGGCGAGGCCCATCTGGTCGTGGATCATCTGGTCCATGGTGGGCAGCGCGGCGCGGTCCACCTGCGCATCGGCGGACCACAGCCGCGAGCGCATGAAGGCCTTGGAGCAGTGCAGATACGCCTCGGCCACGCGCACTTCGATCACCATCTTTGGGCGCTGGCGCCCGGCCGTGAAGAAGTCGGTGTACAGCGCCTCGTCGCGCAGGCGCGCGGTGCCGTTCACCCGCAGGGTTTCGTCCACGCCCGGAATCATGAACAGCAGGCCGATGCGCGGGTCATCGAGCAGGTTGGTCAGGGTGTCGAGCCGGTGGTTGCCCCCCGCGTCGGGCAGCAGCAGGGTGTGCGCATCGGGCGACTTCACGAAACCGGGCGCACCGCCGCGCGGCGAGGCATCGAGCAATGCGCCATGGAGACCACCACTGGCCACCACGCAGAACGGCGACAGGGCAATGAAGCGCTGGCAGTGCGCATCCAGCTGCGGTTGCTGCTTGTGCAGGGCCCGCTCGCTTGGGGCGGCATACAGGGCGCGCAGCTGCTCGGTGGTTTCGATCATGGTCGCGTCCAGGTCAATGCACGGCAAATTCGAAGTAGCCCGACCACGCCGGGTCATAGGTGGTGGACAGCACCAGCGACTCGGCCTCTTCCCGCAGCAGCAGAGGTGCCAGCGCCTGCCTGGCCAGTTGCTCGTCGCCCACGTAGTAGACGGCCTTGCGGCGCCCGGCACGGGTCAGGGTGTAGGCCAGGATGCCCAGCTGGGGCAGCTCCAGCAGCGTGGCGGCCTGGTCCTGCAGCGCCTGCACGGCGGCCAGCTCATCGCGGTCCCCCACGGCCAGGTCCAGCACCAGCGCGTGCGACAGGTCGGCGCGCATGGCCACGGGGCTGGCGCTGCGGTTGACCATGACAATGGCGGTGTCCTCGCGCCCCCCGGGGCCTTCGTCGTCGTCGCCATCTCCGGGCTCGCCGCCGAACGCCATCGTCATGCCCGACCAGTCGTGTTCACCCGCCGGGAAGTCTCCCGTGCGGCCCAGCGTCTCGACCCAGTAGCGATCAAACACCGGAGGCAACTGGCTGAGTGGGACCCACTGCGCCTGCGGGTCGCCAGCCTGCCCGACAAAATCCACCGCCCCCACCTTGACGGCGAAGTCGTACTCGCCGAGCACATGGTCGAGCATGATGAACGCCATGTTGCGCGCATGGTCCTGGTAGTCGCTCGGGATCTCGCGGCCAAAGCGGATCTCCAGCGCGGCCTGCCCGCCATCCTGGTCCAGGGCGATGAGCACCTCGGACGTGGCCAGCTGGAAACCGTCCATGCCGATGGGAAAGTCCGGCTGCGTGGTGCGCTCGCGGAACGCGCGCACGCGGTAGTTCTGCAGCGCGGGCGCGGCCGCCACCGCCTGCATCAGCAGTGGAAATTTTTCGGTGCTGCCGTGGGCGGTGACGATGAGGTCCACCACCGCATCGCCGTCGCCGCCGGACATCTCCAGCGCCAGGCCGCCCAGGTGGCACTCGATGAGCGCGTTGGCGGACTCGACCCGCTCGCGCAGCGGCTGGGCCTGGAGCGATGCCTGGGCATCGGAAAACGCGCGCCAGAAGGCGGTGATCTCGGGAGAGGGTGCGGTCATCACTGTCCTTGTGAAAAGAGCCAAATCATCCCATCTCCCTCCCGCATCAAACGAGTTCCAGCGCCACCGCCGTGGCTTCGCCGCCGCCGATGCACAGCGTGGCCAGGCCCTTGGTCAGGCCGCGCGCCTGGAGGGCATACATCAGCGTGACCATGATGCGGGCACCGCTGGCACCGATGGGGTGGCCCAGGGCGCAGGCGCCGCCGTTCACGTTGACCTTGTCGTGCGGCAGGTCCAGCTCTTTCATCAGCGCCATGGGCACCACGGCGAAGGCCTCGTTGATCTCCCACAGCTGCACGTCGCCCACTTCCCAGCCGGCCTTGGCCAGCGCCTTCTGCGTGGCGCCCAGGGGGGCGGTGGCGAACCACTCGGGCTCTTGCGCGTGGGTGGCGTGGCTCACGATGCGCGCCAGCGGCTTGGCCCCGAGCTTCTTCGCGGTGGATTCGCGCATCATCACCAGCGCGGCGGCGCCGTCGTTGATGCTGGAGCTGGATGCGGCGGTGATGGTGCCGTCCTTCTTGAAGGCGGGCTTCAAGGTGGCGATCTTCTCCAGCTTGACCTTGCCCGGGCCTTCGTCCACCGACACCACGGTCTCGCCCGCGCGGGTCTTGACGGTGACGGGCACGATCTCGGCCGCGAACGCGCCGGACTCGGTGGCGGCCTTGGCGCGCTGCACGCTGGCCGTGGCGAACGCGTCCTGCTGCTCGCGCGTGAACTGGTACTTGGCCGCGCAGTCTTCGCCAAAGGTGCCCATGCTGCGGCCTGCTTCATAGGCGTCTTCCAGGCCGTCGAGCATCATGTGGTCGAAGATGCGGTCATGGCCCAGGCGGTAGCCGCCGCGGCCCTTCTGCAGCAGGTAGGGGGCGTTGGTCATGCTCTCCATGCCGCCGGCCACCATCACGTCGTGCGTGCCGGCCAGCAGCATGTCGTGCGCCATCATCGCGGCCTTCATGCCCGAGCCGCACATCTTGCTGAGCGTGACCGCGCCAGCGCCCTTGGGCAGGCCGCCCTTGAAGGCCGCCTGGCGTGCGGGCGCCTGGCCCTGGCCGGCCATCAGGCAGTTGCCGAACAGCACCTCGCCCACGGCGTCGGGTGACACACCGGCGCGCTCGATGGCGGCCTGGATCGCGGCGCCGCCCAGGTCGTGCGCGGCCAGGCTGGAAAAGTCGCCCTGCAGCGAGCCCATGGGGGTGCGCGCGGCGCCGACGATGACGATGGGGTCTTGGGTGGATGCGGACATGGTGCAAATCTCCTGGGAAGGGTTCAGACGAAAGTCGGGGGTTGAATGAAATGGACTACCGGGCCGGCGCGCCCTGCGCGAAGCGCCGGTCCGTGTCGTAGGGAAAAACGTCGAACATGTGGCCCGCCTGGATGCGCTCCTTGTGCGACTGCCAGAACGCGGCGTCGAGCAGGTCGGCGTGGTGCGACATGAACACCTCGCGCACGGCATCGTTGCCGAGCAGGAAAGGGCCGAAGGTTTCGGGGAACACATCGCGCGGGCCCACGCTGTACCAGACCTCGCCGCTCATCTCTTCCTCCTCGTTGCGCGGCGTGGGCACGCGGCGGAAGTTGCAGTCGGTGAGGTATTCGATCTCGTCGTAGTCGTAGAACACGACCTTGCCATTGCGCGTGACGCCGAAGTTCTTCCAGAGCATGTCGCCGGGGAAGATGTTGGCGGCCACGAGGTCCTTGATGGCGTTGCCGTATTCGATGACGCTGTGCTCCATCTGCTGGCGCGCACGCGGGTCGGAGAGCCCGGTGTCAAAGGCTTCCTGCAGGTAGATGTTGAGCGGGATCATGCGCCGCTCGATGTACAGGTGCTTGATGATGACTTCGGTCTGGCCGTCGCCATCGCGGTCGCTGATCTCCAGCTGGCTGGGGGCGAACTTCTCGATCTCGGCAATCAGTGCATCGTCAAACCGGTCGCGGGGAAAGGCCACCTCGCTGTACTCCAGCGTGTCGGCCATGCGGCCCACGCGGTCGTGCTGCTTGACCAGCAGGTACTTGGCCTTGATCTGCTCGCGCGTGGTTTCCTTCTGGTGCGGGAAATAGTCCTTGATGAGCTTGAACACGAACGGAAAGCTCGGCAGGTCGAACACCAGCATCACCATGCCCTTGATGCCGGGGGCGATGCGAAACTGATCGCTGGAATGCTTCAGGTGGTACAGGAAGTCGCGGTAGAACAGGGTCTTGCCCTGCTTGGCCAGGCCCAGCGCGTTGTAGATCTCGGCGCGCGGCTTGCGGGGCATGAGGCTGCGCAGGAACTGCACGTAGGCGCTGGGCACCTCCATGTCCACCATGAAGTAGGCGCGGGCGAAGCTGAACAGCATCTGCATATCGTCTTCGCCGAACAGCGCGGCGTCGATGAACAGCCTGCCAGCATCGTCGTGCAGGATGGGCAGCGCAAACGGCACTTCGTTGAAGCCGTTGATGATCTTGCCCACCACATAGGCGCCCTTGTTGCGGAAGAACAGGCTGGTGAGCACCTGGATCTGGAAGTTGGCGCGCAGCCGCACCTTGTCGAGGCGGCCGCGCACGGCGGCCACCACGCAGGCACTGTCTCGCGCCAAGTCCGCAAACTCACGCTGCAACTGGAAGTTCTCGATGATGGTCTGGAACGTCTCGTGCAGGTTGTCGCGGGAGGGGTAGTACGCGCGGTAGGTGGGGCGCGCTGCGGGCTCTTCGTTCTCGATGTATTCGGTGCTGACCGCGGGCCGCACGAAGATGAAGTCGTTGTGGAAATGCGTGCGGTGCAGGATCTTGGTCGTGACCGAGTTGAAGAAGGTCTCGGCCAGTTCGGGCTGGTGGTGGTTGACCAAGAGGCCGATGTAATGCAGCTTGATCTGGTGCCACACGTCCATGGGCTGCGCGCCCGCGCTGAATTCCTTCTCCAGCCGGCGCACGCATTCTTTCACGCGCAGGTCATAGAACTCGATGCGTTCGCGCTGCGCCCGCTGCTGGCCGTGCCAGTCGCCGGTTTCGAAGCGGTGCTTGGCCCGCGCCGACTCGGTGCGGAACAGCCGGTAGTGCCGGTTGAAACCGTCCATCATGGCCTTGGCAATACCGTAGGCCTGGGGAGCATCAAGCCGTTGCGGGAACATGGCAGTCTTTCAGCGCAGGCATCGCAATGCGGTCAGGCCAGAGGCGGGCTATTGCCTTTTGACGGCAGCCACACCAGCGATCGCCGCCTTGTACAGCGAGTCCAGGCCTTCGGTGCTGCCCACGGACATGTGCAGGTTGTTGATGAGACCGTCCTTGAGCCCATAGCACCAGCCGTGCAGCGTGACCTTCTGGCCCCGTCCCCACGCATCGAGCATCACCGTGGTCTGGGCGATGTTGACCACCTGCTCGATGGCGTTGAGTTCGCACAGCACGTCGTGGCGCCACTCCGGGGCGGTGGCGGCAATCAGGTCGCGGTGGCGGTCGCGCACGTCCTGCACATGGCGGATCCAGTTGTCGGCCAGGCCCACGCGCGTGCCTTCCAGGGCCGCCAGCACGCCACCACAACCATAGTGCCCCACCACCATGAGGTGCTCGACGTGCAACTGGTCCACCGCGTACTGGATGGTGGAAAGACAGTTCAGGTCGGTGGGCACCACCACATTGGCCACGTTGCGGTGCACGAACACTTCGCCCGGCTCCAGGCCCGTGATCTGGTTGGCGGGCACGCGGCTGTCGGAGCAGCCGATCCACATGTACTTGGGCTTTTGCTGGGCCAGCAGGCTGGTGAAGAACCCGGGCCGCTCGCGCTCCATCTGGGCCGCCCAGGCGCGGTTGTGAACAAACAGGTCGTCGATCGAGGAGGGCATGTTGTCCTTGGAGAGTCAGGGAAAGAAGTGAAGCTCAGCAGGTTTCGGCGAACAGCTCGCGGCCGATCAGCATGCGGCGGATCTCGCTGGTGCCGGCACCGATCTCATACAGCTTGGCATCGCGCCACAGGCGGCCGAGCGGGTATTCGTTGATGTAGCCATTGCCACCGTAGATCTGCACGCCTTCGCCGGCCATCCAGGTCGCCTTTTCCGCGCACCACAGGATCACGCTGGCGCAGTCCTTGCGCACCTGGCGCACGTGGTCGGTGCCGAGCATGTCGAGATTCTTGGCCACAGTGTAGGCAAACGAGCGCCCCGCCTGCAGCACGGTGTACATGTCGGCCACCTTGCCCTGAATGAGCTGGAACTCGCCAATGCTCTGGCCGAACTGCTTGCGGTCGTGAATGTACGGGATCACGTTGTCCATCACGGACTGCATGATGCCCAGCGGGCCGCCGGTCAGCACCGCACGTTCGTAGTCCAGGCCGCTCATCAGCACCTTGGCGCCCTGGTTCAGGCCACCGAGCACATTCGCGGCGGGCACTTCGACATTGTTGAAAACCAGCTCGCCCGTGTGGCTGCCACGCATGCCCAGCTTGTCGAGCTTTTGCGCAATGCTGAATCCCGGCATGCCTTTTTCGATCAGGAAGGCCGTGACGCCCCGCGCGCCCATTTCGGGTTCGGTCTTGGCGTACACCACGAGGGTGTCGGCATCCGGACCATTGGTGATCCACATCTTGTTGCCGTTGAGCAGGTAGTAGCCGCCCTTGTCCTCGGCCTTGAGCTTCATGCTGATCACATCGGAGCCCGCGCCCGGCTCGCTCATGGCCAGCGCACCCACATGCTCGCCACTGATGAGCTTGGGCAGGTACTTGGCCTTCTGTGCCTCGCTGCCGTTGCGGTTGATCTGGTTCACGCACAGGTTGCTGTGCGCGCCGTAAGACAGGCCCACGGAGGCGCTGGCGCGGGAGATTTCCTCCATGGCCACCATGTGGGCGAGGTAGCCCATGGCGGCGCCGCCATATTGCTCGGGCACCGTGATGCCGAGCACGCCCAGGTCGCCCATCTTGCGCCACAGGTCCATGGGGAACTGGTCGCTGCGGTCGATCTCGGCCGCGCGCGGCGCGATCTCGGCCTGCGCAAAGTCGCGCACGGCATCGCGCAGGGCATCGATATCCTCGCCCAGTTGGAAGTTGAGGCCAGGCAGGTTGGCGGGAATGCTCATGGTGAATGTCTCCTCAAAACAGATTGTGGAAGGTGGCTTGTTCAGCCTTGGATGTTGTCGCGCCCGGTGACGGCCATGAGGGTGCACCCCATGGTGGCCACCAGCTTTTCCTGGGAGTTTTCTATGGCGAAGGCACGGCCCTCGCACACGGTGATGGTGCGGCCGGGCTTCAGCACCCGTCCCTCCATGCGAAAACGCTGGCCCTTGGCGGGGGCCAGCAGGTTGATCTTGAATTCGATGGTGAGCACGGCGGCGTCGGGGCCCATCAGGGTGAACCCGGCATAGCCACAGGCCGAATCCAGGGCGGTGGCCACCATGCCGGCATGCAGGAAGCCATGCTGCTGGGTAAGTGCCGGAGCCCATTCGAGCTCGATGTCGACCGCCCCCGCCGCCACGCGGGCCAGGCGCGCGCCCAACGTCTGCATGGCGCCCTGAAGGGCGAAGCTGGCGCGCACGCGCTCCGCGTAGTCAGCGCACCGGGGCTCAAGGGGGGGCGTGCTCAAGGCAATCTCCTGATCAGCATTTACGTTTACGTAAACGTCAATTATGAATCATTTTTGCTTTTCGACCTTCAGCAGGAGTGCCCGCGCCTCGTTTTCATGCTCCTGGACCTCCTCCAGATTGGCCTGCAGGTCAGCCATCTGTTCCTCGAGCTGCTTGCGATGGACGACAAGCACATCCAGAAACTTGCGCAGCTGCACGCCCGTGTCGCGGGGACTGTCGTACAGGTCGATGATCTCCTTGGCCTCCGTCAGCGACAGCCCCAGTCGCTTGGCGCGGAGCGTGAGGCGCAATCGGGTCCTGTCACGGGCACTGTAGACGCGGTTTCGGCCCGCTGGTCCCGTGCGTTCCGGTTGCAGCAGGCCCATGTCTTCATAAAAGCGGATCGCCCGCGTGGTGAGATCAAACTCTTTGGCGAGATCGCTGATGGTGTAGGTGTTGGCCATGGTGGGTACTGCGTGCAGCAAGGTCGGTTTCGCACAGGAGACAGCCCCGCGGCCGCAGCTCCCTACAATGCATCGGATGCATGACGTTTACGTTAACGTCAATGCTAACCCATACCACGACCGCCATGAACCCACTCGAACACCAGATCCACTACCCGCTTGGCGATGCACTCCCTCCGCAGGGGGGCACCATGGAAGTCGCACCTGGCGTCAAGTGGATCCGCATGGGCTTGCCATTCGCGCTGGACCACATCAACCTGTGGTTGCTGCGCGACCGGCAACCCGACGCCGACGGCACCATGGTCAGCGGCTGGACGGTGGTGGACTGCTGCATCGACAGTGCGACCACGCGTGCACAGTGGGAGCAGGTTTTTGCGAGCAGCCTGGAAGGGTTGCCGATTTTGCGCGTGATCGTGACCCACATGCATCCGGACCACATCGGGCTAGCGCATTGGCTGTGCGACCGATGGAAAGTACGCCTTTGGATCAGCGCCACCGACTACAACGTGGCGAGAACCGCGGTATACGACCGCAATGGATTCGGTGGCGAGGCCAGCGCCGACTTCTATGCCCTGCATGGCATGCAGGATGTGGAATTTCTCCAGCATGTCCGGGGACGCGTGTCGTACTTCCCAACCCTGGTGCCCGCCCTGCCTCCGACCTTCCGCAGGCTTATGGAAGGTGATGTCATCGAAATCGGTGGCCGCGATTGGCAGTGCATCAGCGGGTACGGGCATGCGCCTGAGCACATTGCCCTGTATTGCGCAGAATTGTCCTCCCTGATAAGTGGCGACATGGTGTTGCCGCGCATTTCCACCAACGTCAGCGTCCACGCGGCAGAACCCGAATCGGACCCTCTGCGGCTTTTTTTGGCCTCCCTGCTCCGGTACCTCGCATTGCCGGCTGACACGCTTGTCCTGCCGTCTCATGGCAAACCCTTCCAGGGATTGCATGAACGCATCCAGCAACTGCAGAACCATCACCGGGATCGGCTGGCAGAAATCCTGGAGGCTGCGAAATCGGGCCCTTTGTCAGCGGCGGATGTGCTGTCCATCATGTTCAAGCGAAAGCTGGATGCCCACCAGATGACCTTTGCGATGGGCGAGGCGCTGGCCCATCTGCACCTGCTGTGGTTTGACAGCCAACTGCATCGGGTTCTCGACGCCGCTGGCGTTCACAGGTTTGCCCCCCCACGCAAGCATTGAACTTGCGCGAACCGCCGGTGAATTGGAGCTCAGGCGCCTTCGCCATGCGTGTGGGTGGCGCAGTGGTGGAAAGGCGCTACCCGCGTATAGGCAGGTGCCGCAGAGTGATGAAGAAGACGCGTGGCGGGATTTTTCGCGAAGCGGGAGCACAAGACGAGGGTGAGTCCATCCCATCCAGACGCTCATAGAGCTCACCAAGGTCCAGACCTGCAGAGAACCCAGCTGAATGGATGCTTGCTTTTCGCCGCCCCCAAAGCAAAAAACCCCAGTCATTGCTGACTGGGGTTTTCTGGGCTGTAAGAGCCTGACGATGACCTACTTTCACACGGGAACCCGCACTATCATCGGCGCAAAGTCGTTTCACTGT